>JBMOMR010000016.1:0-20468 GCA_049324715.1 Chloroflexota bacterium
TGAATCAAAAGACCCGATCTCTGGTGAAATCGGGTCTCGGATCTATCGTACGGGCAATGTAAACACGAACCGACTGCCTTTTCCATCCCCCTCGCTCTCTGCCCAAATCCTACCGCCGTGCGCCTCAACGAGGTGACGCGCGATCGTCAAGCCAATGCCGCTTCCGCCACCCGAGGCGCGCGAGCGGGATTTGTCCACGCGGTAGAAGCGGGTGAAGATGTGCGCCAAATGTTCAGGCGGGATGCCCACACCCGTGTCCGCGACGGAAATTTGAATTTCGCCATTCTTCCGCTCTGCGGAGATCGTCACCATACCGCCCTCGGGCGTGTACTGGATTCCGTTCGCGGTGAGATTGGTCAGCACCTGGCCGAGACGGTCCTCGTCGGCGAGGAGACGCGGCAGGTCGCGCGACAGGCTGGAGGTCAGGGTGATGCGTTTGGCGCGGGCGGTGGGAGTCAGCCGTTTGATGGCGGTCGCCACCAGCGAGGAGACGTCCACTTCGCGGAAGTCCAGCGGATAGGCGTGCGCCTCGACGCGGCTGAGTTCCTGCAGGTCATCCACGAGGCGGCTGAGACGTTCGGCCTCGGCGCGGATTTGTTCGTAGGTTTCGGCGTCGGCAGGCAGGACGCCGTCGATCAGTCCTTCCATCGAACCTTTGATGGCGGTGAGCGGCGTGCGAAGTTCGTGACTGACATCGCCGATGAGTTGGCGGCGCATGGACTCAACCTGTTCGAGTTGTTCAGCCATCTGGTTGAAACTTTCGCCCAGTTGGCCGAGTTCGTCCTTGCTGGACACGGACACACGCTCATCGTATTTTCCCTCGGCAATGCGACGGCTGGCGGTGGTCATTGCGCGCAGCGGGGCCACGACGCGGCGGCTGAGAGCGAGACTCGCTCCCACCGCTACGATGATGGCGGCCAGCGCGGCCACCCCAAGCGCCTCGTTGACGCCACTGCGAAAATCCTGGTAGAAGGTTTGCATCATCCCCTGTCCCTGCCCCATGCCCATCCCCTGGCCCTGCCCAAGCCCCTGCCCCATATGACGCGCAAACGCGGTGGGCGCGGTGAACTGGATCGTCACCACCAAGACCACCGCGCCAAGCAGGATAACACCCAGAAACGCGATAAATATTTTTGCGCCTAAACGACGGCGGAAGGTTTCAAGCATAGTGCCTCAACATTTTTTCATGAGGGACGGGATCACAGGAGTTCATCTTCGAACCGATAGCCCACGCCTCGCACCGTGACGATGAACTGGTCGCCAATTTTCTGGCGGACATGCCCGAGATGCACATCCACAACGCGCGTCTCGCCAAAATATTCGCCGCCCCACACTTTTTCGAGCAGTTGCTCGCGGGTGAGGACGCGGCCGCGGTTTTCGGCCAGGGCCACGAGCAGGTTGAATTCGAGGGCGGTCAGTTCAACGGGATGATCGTCCACGGTGACCTGACGCGCGCCCGAGTCGATCCGCACGTGACGGAAGGCGAGTACGGCCGCCTCGGACGTTTCGCCCGTCCCGACCTGGATGCGCCTGAGCGCGGATTTGACGCGTGCCGTCAGCTCGCGCGGACTGAAAGGTTTCGTCACGTAATCGTCCGCACCGATGGTGAGGCCAACGATCTTGTCGGTCTCTTCGGTGCGTGCGGTGAGCATGATCACGTACACGTTCGATTCGCGGCGGAGGCGGGAGAGCAGTTCGATGCCGTCCATGCCTGGGAGCATCACATCCAGAATGATGAGGTCGGGCTTGAACGTCCGCGCGGATTTCAACCCCGCGTTGCCATCGGAGGCGGTCAGCACCTCGTAACCTTCAGGCTTGAGGTATGCCTCCACGAGCTTGACGATGCTGGGTTCGTCGTCGATGACGAGTATCTTGGCTTTTGTCATGCTGCAAGGATAGCCGCAACAGGCAAAGATGGCAAGAAGGAATTGTAAAGGGAAGTTAAAGAAAGCAGGGTGTTATAGACAGATCTGCAGTGTCACATCCGCTTCGCTTCGTTCCACAGCGCGTCCATTTCCTCCAGCGTCATATCGGAGAGACTCCGTCCCTGCGCCTTCGCTCCCTTTTCCACATAGCCAAAGCGCTTCTTGAATTTCAAATTGGTCGCCCTGAGCGCGGACTCGGCATCCACTTTGCGCCAGCGGGCGAGATTGACCAGCACGAAGAACAGGTCGCCCAATTCAGCGGTCACTTCCTCGAGGTTCTGCGCGGCCTTGATCTCCTCGATCTCCTCGCGGACCTTGTCCAGCACGCCTTCGATCTCGGGCCAGTCAAACCCGACGCGGGCGGCGCGGTCCTGATATTCCTGCGCTTGAATCAATGCGGGCAGGGAAAGCGGCACTCCATCCAGCAATCCCTTCTCTTCTTTCTTCTTTCCCCTTTCTTTTTCCTTCAATCGCTCCCAATTCTGCAACACCCCATCTACATCCTTCACATCCACATCTCCAAACACATGTGGATGGCGGCGGACGATCTTATCGTGGATACCCTTCACCACGTCGTTCATGTTGAATTGCCCCTCCTCGCTGGCGATCTGCGCGTTCAAGACGATCTGCAAGAGCAGGTCTCCAAACTCCTCGCACATGGACGCGAAATTGCCCGAGTCGATGGCTTCCAGCGCTTCGTAGGATTCTTCGAGCAAATGGGTCCGCAGGGACGTGTGCGTCTGCTCGCGATCCCACGGACAGCCGTTCGGCGCGCGCAAATGCGCCACGATCTCGTGGAAGGATTCGAAGGCGGTCCCTTCGGCTAATGGGGGAATGTAGAGGCAGGTCGAGTCAGAGTCAAAAGTCGAAAGTCCAAGGTCACTCAATCGCTCGACCTTTGACCCTTCGACTTTCCTCAGGGCATGCCTTTGACCTTCGACCAGATTGATCTCATGCTCCCTCGGATACACAGCCAGCAACACCTCGCGGAGATGTGCGGCCAATTCGGGTGAGTCCACATCTATCAACAACGCGGGGAACTCGGATGGGAAGGGCGGCACGTGCGCTTCAGCGAGAGTCCGCGCGTCGAGGAGGACCAGCCGCGAGGGCGGTTGGATGCGAAGCGTGTCAAAAACGGAAGCAACGAGGGAGAAGTCCATAACAGCGTCCTCAAATCATCTGTGAAATTTGTGGCTGATTAAACGTAAAACGTAATGCGCAACATTCGTCACGCATTACGTCTACAATTCGAGTCATCACGTGACACCTGGCACGTGACACCTGGCACCGACTAGCGCTTGGTGTAGGTAGGAGCCTTGCGGGCGCGCTTGAGGCCTGGTTTCTTGCGTTCCTTGATGCGGGCGTCGCGGGTCAGGTAACCGCCCTTGCGCATCGCGGAGTTCCATTCGGCGTTGATCTTGACGAGGGCGCGGGCCATGCCCAACTGCACTGCCGAGGTCTGACCAGTGACGCCGCCGCCTTCCACTTTCACGGTGATGTCGTAGGTGGCGGGGTTCTGTCCCACCGAGGCCAGCGGCGCGAGGATGGCTTGCAGGTCGCCAAGGCGGGTGAAGTAATCCTGGGCTTCCTTGTCGTTCACGATGAACTTGCCCGAACCGCTCATCAGACGGACGCGGGCGGTGCTTTCCTTGCGGCGGCCAATGCCTTCATAATATTGCACAGACATAATTCAGTTCCTTTCCTAAGCCAGCGGCTCGGGTTTTTGCATCGAGTGCGGGTGCTCGGCTTCGGCGTAGATCTTCAGGCGCTTGAGCAGGGAGCGTCCCATGCGGTTGTGCGGCAGCATGCCCCACACGGCGGCGCGGATGGCGCGGTCGGGACGGGTCTGCAACTGGTCGCGCAGGGTGATGGATTTCATCCCGCCGGGATAGCCCGAATGCTTGTAATACTTTTTGGTGCTCAGGCGGCTGTTGGTCTTCGTGCCGGTCACGGCCACGGCGCCCGCGTTCACCACCACCACGTAGTCACCCATTTCCACGCCGGGCGTGAAGGTGGGTTTGTGCTTGCCGAGCAAAACATGCGCAATGCGGGTGGCCATGCGGCCCAGGTTCTGCCCGGTGGCATCCACCACAAACCATTTGCGCTCGATCTCGCTCGCTTTTGGATAATATGATTTGAACATCGTTACTCCAACTTACGGTTTACTGTTTTCGATTTTTGATTGATCCTGATACGTCACTTCGACCAGACTCAACCCATGTGCCGGGGCAAGCCCCGACAGGAGTCGAATCTGATTCTCCACTGCCTGCTTCGCTTGCTCCGCAGACAGCCGTCCCTGCGCCACAGCCACCTGGACAAACACCAGTCTCCGCACCATGCGATAAAGAAACGCATCCGCGCGGACCTGGAACTGCCACTCCCCCT
Source organism: Chloroflexota bacterium (assembly GCA_049324715.1). Classification (GTDB taxonomy): domain Bacteria; phylum Chloroflexota; class Anaerolineae; order Anaerolineales; family Villigracilaceae; genus Denitrolinea. The sequence goes on from JBMOMR010000016.1 coordinate 4,311, forward strand.
CCGACTCGGTCCACGCTGAGAGCGTAACCGTTCGAACGGTGGAGCCTCCACGCGTCATCGGCGAACCGAAGGACGCGAAATCATGCCTCCCAAGGAAAACGGGACTGACCGACTGGAGCAGGCTGCCATTCACCGCCGGCCAGACCCTCCATGCGTATCGTTCGCGTACGGGGTCGCGGACTGGATCGCAGAAGAGACGGTAGCGGTAGCGGCGCGAGGTGGCGTCGAAGCGTGGCTGAAAATCAGAGTTTACTTCTCTGACTACGCGCACGGCAAGGTCAGATGGCAAGTTGGAATTCAGGGCGGCGCGCAACTTTTCGGGGCCATGAGCCCACTCAAAGTCCAGCGCGACCGATTGCCCTTCGGCGTGGACTCCGCTGTCGGTGCGCCCGGCGATGAGGACCGAGCGTCCCGTCCAGCCGATGGTCCGCAGGGCTTTTTCGAGTTCGCCCTGTGCCGTCCGCTTGCTTTTCTGCCTTTGACTGCCTTCGAGTTTGGCGCCGTCGTAGGCAAGGATCAACTGGTAACGTGCCACTTTCAGTAATCAGTGTTCAGTGTTCAGTAATCAGTGATTGGTCACTGATTACTGGCTACCGATCACTGGCTATTCCTCAACGAGTTCGAGGACGACCATTTCGGCTGAGTCGCCCAGGCGGGGGCCGAGTTTCAGCACACGTGTGTAGCCGCCGGGGCGGCTGGCAAAGCGCGGGGCGATTTCGTCGAAGAGGCGCTTGATCACTTCGTTGCCGCCGAGGCGGGCGGCCACGAGGCGGCGTGCATGGACCTTGGCGGCGTCATCCTTGTCGGCGCTGTTGCGAGCGATGGTGATCAGGCGTTCGGCCTCCCCGCGAACCGCGGCGGCCTTGGCGCGCGTGGTCTGGATGCGCTCGTGGATAAAGAATTGTTTGATGAGATTTCGGCGCAAACCGATGCGGGCGCTTTTGGTGCGTCCCAGTTTGTAGCCGGATACTTGGTGTCGCATGTCTGATTACTCCGCAGATGTCGTATCGTCTTTCAAATAGCCCTTCTCGCGCATTCTCTGACGGAGCTCATCGAGGCTCTTTTCGCCAAAGTTGCGGATGGACATGACGGCTTGTTCGCCCTTTTCGAGCAGGTCGAGCACGTCTCCGACGTTGGTAATGCCGGTGCGCTTGAGCGAGTTGAAGACGCGCACCGATAGGTCGAGCGCCTCCACCGGGGTCTCGGCCACTTCGCTGGTGAGACGCGTGCCGGAGGCTTCCTTTTCGATGGCCACGGTCAGCGTTTCCTCGCTGATGCCTGCAATAAAGCGCAGGTGGTCGATGAGGGCGCGGGCCGCGGTGCTGAGGGAGCGTTCGGGCGAGATCGTGCCGTCGGTCCAGATCTCGAGCGTGAGTTTGTCGTAGTTGGTGCTCTGACCAACACGCGCCGAGCCAACCTCCCAGTTCACGCGTTTGACCGGACTGTAGATGGCGTCCACCGGCAGTTCACCGATGGGCGTATGCCCGGAACGTTCGTTGGCGGGGGAATAACCGCGTCCACGCTCGACCATGAATTCGATGTCGAGTTTGGCTTTGGAGTTATCCACCGTGAAGAGATAGAGGTCGGGGTTGACGATCTCGATCTCAGGCGGCGTGATGATGTCCGCCGCGGTCACAGTCCCTTCACCGCGCACCTCGAGATGCATGCGTGTGCTGTCCACGCCATCCAGTTTCATGCGCAGTTGTTTCACCTGCAACGTGACCTGAATGACGTCTTCACGCACGCCGGGGATGTCGCTGAATTCATGCAGGACATCCACGATGCGGATGGAAGTCACCGCCGCGCCGTCCAGGGAGGACAGCAGGACGCGGCGGAGCGCGTTCCCGACGGTGACGCCGTAACCGCGCTCAAGCGGACTGATGATGAATTTGCCGTAGTTTCGAGCTTCCGCTTCGCGCTCGATCTTCGGCATGACCATGTTCGTGATACCCGTCACGGTTCACCTCTCCCTTTGCATAGAGAACAGGCTTCGACCGTCAACTTAACCGGTCGAAGCATTGACCAGTACTACCGTGAGTAGTATTCGACGATCAACTGCTCGTTCAAGTTGCCGTCGATTTCGGCACGCTCAGGCAGTCGAGCAATGGAACCGCTCATCTGCTTCAGGTCGCGTCCAAGCCAGGATGGGAAGGTACGCTTCTCAGCCAGATCGCCCATTTCCTTGAAATAGGCCAGGGTGCGCGAACCGTCGCGCACAGCGATCACATCGCCCTCTTTGAGGATCATCGAGGGGACGTCAGTGCGGCGGCCATTGACCACAAAGTGGCCGTGGGTCACCAGCAAGCGCGCCTGTGCGCGGCTGGCGGCAAATCCGAGGCGGAAGATGACATTGTCAAGTCGCGACTCGAGGATCTGCAAAAGGTTGAGACCGGTCAAACCGCGGCGGGTCAACGAGGTCTCGTAGTAGCGGCGGAACTGTCGTTCGAGAATGCCGTACACGCGGCGGGCGCGCTGTTTGGCGCGCAACTGGCGGGCATAGTCTGACTCACGCCCGGTGCGGGTCGCGCTTCCGCGGCTGCCGGTCTTGCCATGCTGACCGGGGGCGTACGCACGTCGTTCGAGCGCGCACTTCGGCGTGAAGCAGCGCTCACCCTTCAGGAACAGTTTTTCACCTTCGCGCCGGCAGAGTTTACATACCGGACCAATATTTTTTGCCATAAGTCTACTTCCTCACCAAAACTACACGCGGCGCTTTTTCGGCGGCCGGCAACCGTTGTGCGGAACCGGGGTGATGTCCGAAATGGAACGTACTTTCAGCCCGGCAGCCTGCACGGCACGGATGGCGTTTTCACGTCCCGGGCCGGGGCCCTTGACGAACAAGTCCACTTCCTGGATGCCCAGCGCCTGCGCGGCCTTGACAGCCTGTTCGGCGGCCAGACGAGCGGCGAAGGGAGTGCTTTTGCGCGAACCCTTGAAGCCCGCGGAACCGGCACTACCCCAGGCAACCGTGTTGCCCTGCGTATCCGTCACAGTGACGATGGTATTGTTGAACGAGGCAAAGACATGCACCTGCCCGGAGGACAGGGAACGCTTGCCCTTTTTGGCGCCAGCGCCGCGCCGCGTAGAACGAACACTTTGAGCCATGTCGTTTCTCTCCTATTATTTCTTCCCGCCCTTGCGGCGTCCGCGACCGGCAACGGTCTTCTTGGGACCCTTGCGGGTGCGCGCGTTGGTGCGCGAGCGCTGACCGCGGGTGGGCAGATTGCGGCGATGGCGCAGGCCGCGGTAACTGCCGATCTCGATCAGACGCTTGATGTTCATCTGCATCTCGCGACGCAGATCACCTTCCACCGTGATGTTCTTGGTGATGTATTCGCGCAACGCGGCAGTATCCGCTTCACTCAGGTCCTTCACCCGCACATCGGGATTCACCTTGGTGGCGGAAAGGATTTCACGCGCGCGCGCTGGTCCGATGCCATAAATATAGGTCAGACCGGCTTCCACCCGCTTGTTGCGGGGCAAATCAACGCCTTCAATACGAGCCATAGTTTACACCTATCCCTGTCGCTGTTTGTGCTTGGGATTTTCGCAGATCACAAACAATCTGCCTTTGCGGCGCACCACTTTGCATTTGGCGCAGCGCTTTCGAATCGAGGGTGAGACTTTCATTCCAAAAAACTCCTTCGTTTTGTCCATCGTCCTGGACAGCCAAAGATTGGATTATACACGTGCCATTTCAATCCGTCCAGTGAGCAGATTGGTCTGCCAACGCTCTAAGGGACAGTCAGGATGAGGGGATCTCCTGCGGTGACAGCCACCGAATGCTCAAAGTGAGCCGTCAAAGACCCGTCAGCCGAGACAACCGTCCACTGGTCCGGGAGGACGCGGGTTGCATGCGTCCCTACGAGTACCATCGGTTCGAGGGCGATGGTCATACCCTGTTTGAGCGGCAAACCCGTCCCCGCTTTCCCGTAGTTGGGAACCTGGGGACCTTCATGCATCTGCCGCCCCACGCCGTGCCCAGTGTATTCACGCGTAACGTGATACCCGCGGCTTTCGACGTATTGCTGTATCGCCGCTCCCACGTCACCAGTGCGATTGCCCACCCGCATCATTTGGATGCCAGCGTGCAACGCGCCTTCCGTGACTTCGAGCAGGGCGCGGGCCTTCGGGGAGATCTCCCCTACCCCGGCGGAAAGTGCCGAGTCGGCCACGTAACCGTCCAATACCGTCCCGCAGTCGATCGAGACGATGTCTCCCTCTCTCAGCTTCCGGTCTTTCTTCGGAATGCCATGCACCAACTCGCGGTTGATGCTGACAGTGATGGAGGTTGGGAACGGCGGATGGCCATATCCCTTGAACGGTGAAAAACTGTTGTGTTTCCGCAACACTTCCTCAGCAGCCGCGTTGAGGTCGGCGGTGGAAACACCCGGTTGTAAAAGTGCCTTGACTGTTGCCAAGACTTCCGCATTGACGCGCCCAGCCTCGCGCATGATGGCGATCTCGGCCGGGGTTTTAATGTGGATCTGGCGTGCCCAGTCCATGCTATTTTTTCAACGCAGACATGAAGGCTTTGGTCACCTTTTCAATGTTCTGCGTTCCATCAATCTCGACCAGTGTGCCGCGCGAACGGTAGTACGTGATCAGCGGGGCGGTTTGCTCCAGGTAGACCTGGATGCGGCGAACGACCGTTTCCGACTTGTCGTCATCGCGCTGGTAGAGTTCCGAACCGTCAATGTCGCAGACCATGGCCTGCTTTGGCGGGTTGTTCTTGTCGTGATAGACATGCCCCTGGGCGCGGCAGGTCCAGCGTCCAGAGAGGCGTTCCACGAGGACTCTCTCCGGGGCAGTGATGTAGGGGACCTTGTCCACTTTGCCGCCGAATTCCTTCAGCATCTTCTCGAGCGCGTCGGCCTGCGCCGTCGTGCGGGGAAAACCGTCCAGGATCGCGCCCGCTTTACAGTCCGGGCGGGTGAGGCGCTCACGGATCATGGCGATGGTCACGTCATCGGGAACAAGTTCGCCCTTGTTCATGTAAGTCTGGGCGAGTCTACCCAATTCAGTTTGACCTTTCAAGTTCTCTCGGAACAGGTCACCAGAAGAGATGTGAGCAAGTTTGAGATGTTCCGCCAAAATCTTGGCTTGTGTGCCTTTTCCGACACCGGGCGGACCGAGAAGAACAATGAAAGTTGCCATGTTGTTCCTATTTGACGAGGATGTTTTCCTTGATGCCGTGGATCTTGAGCTCGGCTTCGATGTTTCGGAAGGTGTCACGCACGACACCGACAACGATGAGCAAGCCGGAGGATGAGACAAGGAGCAAGCCAGCGCTTTGTCCTGCGGGCGGGTAGATCAACTGCAGGAGGAACGGCAGGATCGCAACGATGCCGAGGAAGATCGCGCCCGGCAGGGTGATCTTGATCTGGATGCTCTTCAGATAATCCTGGGCGGCCTTTGCAGTGTATCTGCCCTGGATCTTTGCGCCGATACGCTGAAGGTTTTCGCCGTACTTCTGCTGGTCGAACAGCACAGTGGTGTAGAAGAAAGTGAATGCGACCACCATCAGGAAGTACAGAATCCAATAGAGTGCGCTGTCTCCGCTTCCACTGAGATTATTCTGAACCCAAACGGATGCGGTCTGAACCCAGACAGTTTCGGAATTGCGGAAGAAACTGGCAAGAATAACCGGGAACTGAAGCAGGGCACTCGCAAAGATGAGCGGGATCATGCCTGCCATGTTGACGCGCAACTCCAGGTCGCGGGGCGGTTGCGCACGCTGACCGATCTTACGGCCAGACTGCATCGCCTTCAGGCTCGCCTGGCTGTGCGGATAGAACACCGGCACATGGCGGGCGCCTTCCTGAACGATGACGATCGCAAAAATCGTCAGGGCGATCACGACCAGTGTAAAGCCCAGCATAATCCAACGAGTCTGCTCGTCGGCCAGAATTTGAAAAAGCGACTGCGGCATGCGTGAAACGATGCCGGCAAAGATCACCAGGGAAAGACCCTGCCCGCGAATACCGTATTCCGAGATCAATTCGCCCAACCAGATCGCGAACATCGTGCCGGCGGTCATCGAGATCAGGATCGTCAGGGAGTGAAGGAAAAGTTCACTGCTCCACCCAAAAGGCACGATCGGCGTCTGGGCATACGAGTTAAAGAGGTTGATCTGACCAATCGATGAGAGGGCCGCCATCGGGACTGCCAGATAGTAGGTCCATTTCTCCATGATCTTCTGGCGGTCGCGGGAGTTCTTCAATTTTTCTTCCAGGGCGGGGAAAATCGGCACCAGCAACTGGATGATGATCTGGGCGGTAATGTAGGGATAAACGCCCATCGAAAGCAGAGAAAAGTTGGAGATCGTGCCGCCAGAGAGCAGGTCCAGGAAACCAAGGAAGTTTCCACCTGCGTTGGGGGTGGCGGCAAGCGCATCCAGTGCGGCATGATCCACACCCGGCGCAGGGATATTGGCCGCCAGACGATAAATCGCCAGCAGGGCTAGTGAAATCAGCACCCGATTGCGAATATCGCGCTCATTCCACATGAGGCGCAACAATCGCCATCTCGAAGTTACCTTTTGAGCCATATCGTCTCCTGAGAGAACGCCGCTAGGCGATCAACTCCACACTGCCGCCAGCCGCCTCGATCTTGGACTTTGCGGTCGCGCTGACACGATGGGCGCGCACCTTGAGCGCGATTTTGATCTCGCCGCGGCCAAGGATGACGACCGGATTGCGGGGGTCGCGCAGGAGGCGCGACTCGGTCAGCGATTCAGGCGTGACTTCGGCCTTGTCCTGGAAGGCTGCGGACAACTGGTCCAGGTTGACCTCGTTGTATTCCACGCGGTTGATGGAACGGAATCCCTCACCACGCATGAACGGGAGGCGGCGGTAGAAAGGCAGGTTGCCGCCCTGACGGTACAGGCGTCCGCCCGAACCGGCGCGAGCACCTTCGCCTTTGGTACCGCGTCCGGCCGTCTTGCCCTGACCGGCCGAGGAGCCGCGTCCAACGCGCTTGCGATTCTTTTTAGAGCCCGGATTGGGCACAAGATCGTGTAATTTCATGGTTGCTCTACTCTTCAATCCGTAGCAGGTGGATGATCTTGTCCAACATTCCGCGCAGGGCGGGGTTGTCGGTATGTTCCACCGTTTGATTCATACGTTTCAGGCCGAGCGCGCGAACGGTCCTCTTCTGGTCCTTGGTATAACCAATGGGACTTTTGACCAGGGTCACGCGCAGGATCTTGCCGGTTGTTTCTTTCTTAGGCATGTTGCTTCCTCCGTTCCCAGAACGGCATCAGATCCTCCACGGGCTTGCCGCGGCGCTGGGCTTCCTTCTGCGGAGAACGCATCTGGTCGAGGGCGGCAAACGTCGCCATCACCACGTTCAGCACATTGGCCGAGCCCATGGATTTGGTCAGGATGTCGCGCACCCCGGCCACTTCCAGCACGGCGCGCACGCCACCCGCGGCGATAACGCCGGTACCGAGGTGGGCGGGTTTCAAGAGGACGCGAGCCCCGGCCACTTTTCCGATCACCTCATGCGGGACAGTCGTTCCAGACAGGTTGACCTGTCGCAGGCTTTTGCGGGCGCGTTCCGACGCCTTGCGCATCGCATCGGGGACCGCATTGGCTTTGCCGACGCCCATCCCGATCGTGCCCTTCTTGTCACCGACAACGACGGTCACGCGGAACTGGAAGCGGCGTCCACCTTTGACGACTTTCGCGACGCGGGCGATCTCGATCACGCGCTCTTCGAATGCGTCCTGCTGTTCGAAATCCTGCTGTTCAGGGTTCTTGTTGTATTCTGCCATTCTTCACTCCATTGGCCTAGAACTGCAGGCCACCTTCGCGCGCACCATCGGCCAGCGCTTTGACGCGTCCGGTATAGCGGAAACCGCCTCGGTCGAAAACGACCAGATCGATGCCCTTGCTCTTGGCGCGTTTGGCCACAGCCACACCGACCAATTTGGCCTGTTCGGTTTTGTTCTTGCCCTTCATCTCTGTGCGCAATTCCTTGTCCACTGACGAGGCCGAAACGAGGGTGTTCCCCTTCTGGTCGTCAATGACCTGCACGTAGATTTCTGAAAGACTACGAAAGACATTCAAACGAGGGCGTTCCTCGGTGCCAGCCAGGTTCTTGCGAACGCGGGCGTGACGGCGGATACGAGCCTCAGCACGTTTCTTGTCAGCCATGACTTACTTGGCTCCTTTCCCGGCTTTGCCAGCCTTGCGACGAATCCGCTCCCCGGCATAGCGAATGCCTTTGCCGTGATAGGGTTCGGGTGGGCGCACCTTGCGGATGTCGGCCGCGGTCTGGCCAACCACTTCCTTGTCATACCCCGTCACCTTGATCTGACGGGCCTTCTGATCCACCTCGAAGCTGATCCCCGCGGGCGGCGGGACTTCGACGGGATGCGAATAACCGACATAGAGCATCAAATTCTTGCCGCTCAGTTCGGGACGATACCCCACGCCATCCACTTCGAGCACAGTGGTGAAACCAGTGCTCACGCCGTGGACCATGTTCGCCAGCACGGCGCGCGTGGTGCCATGCAAAGCGCGCTCGGCAGGGGCATCCGAGTTACGAGTGACGGTGACCTGGCCGTTCTCAAGGGCAAGACCGATCAACGGCGAGAACGTCCGTTGAAGTTCGCCCTTCGGCCCTTTCACCTTCACTTGCGAACCATCAATAGTGATCTGCACGCCACCAGGGATGGCGACGGGCAGGCGTCCAACACGAGACATAGTTGCGTTCCTCCTGCCTACCAGACTTTACAAAGGATCTCGCCACCCACGTTCAGCTGGCGGGCGCGTACGCCGGTCATCACACCCTTGGGCGTGGACAGGATGGCAACACCGAGTCCAGACAACACCCAGGGGATGTCCTGTTTGCGGGTATAGATGCGGCGTCCGGGTTTGCTTACGCGTTCCAGGCCGGCGATCACAGGTTTGCGCTCGCGGCGCTCACCGACGTATTTGATCTTCAGACGCAAGGTCTTACTGGTCGGCTTCTCTCCGTCTACAACTTCATAACCATCGAGGAAGCCTTCCTCTTTAAGAATCTTCGCGATCTCCACCTTGATGTTCGAACTGGGCATTGCCACTTGGGCGTGTCCAGAGAGAACAGCATTGCGGATGCGGGTCAACATATCAGCGATCGGGTCATTTACAGACATATCTCACCTCCACCGGTTACCAGGATGACTTGGTCACGCCGGGGATTTTGCCCTGCAATGCCAGTTCACGGAAGCAAATTCGGCACAGGCCAAAGCGGCGCATGTAACCGCGCGGGCGTCCACAACGATGGCAACGATTGCGCGTCTGGACCGCCTGGCGACGGCGAAGTTCACGATATTGCATAGCTTTCTTGGCCATAGATTACGCTTCCTTTTTACTGAACGGCATCCCAAGCAATTGAAGCAGGGCGCGCGCCTCATCGTCATTCTGGGCGGTCGTCACAATGGTGACTTCCATACCGCGCAGTTTGTCAATCTTGTCGTACTCGATCTCGGGGAACACCAGCTGGTCCTTCAAACCGAGCGTGTAATTACCGCGTCCGTCAAAGGCGTTGGGGGAGACACCACGGAAGTCACGCACGCGCGGCAGGGTCACGTTCAGCAGGCGGTCGAGGAACGACCACATGCGCGCTCCGCGCAAAGTCACCTTGGTTCCGACGATGGCGCCAGCACGCAACTTGAAGTTGGCAATGCTCTTGGTCGCCTTGGTCTGGATGGGTTTCTGCCCGGTGATCGTGGCCAGGTCTGCCACGGCATACTCCAGCGTCTTTTTGTCATCCAGCGCCTCGCCCACACCGATGTTCACGACGATCTTCTCGATGCGGGGAATCTGCATCACGTTCTTGTAGGCAAACGCCTTCTTGAGCGCGGGCACCGCATCGTTTTGATAACGTTCGATCATTTTGTTCATGATTTCACTCCACCCGCCTAATCGATCACGGCATCGCACTGCTTGCAAACGCGGTGCGAACCAGTGTCATCGCGTTGGATCGCGATGCGGGTTATCTTGCTGCATTTGGGGCAGACCAGCATAACGTTCGAAATGTCCACAGCGGCTTCGAACTTGATGCGGCCCGGATTGATCTGTCGCCCGGCCTGCGTCTGCACCTGCTTCTGATGCTTGGTGCGAATGTTGACGCCCTGGATGACCAGCCGGCGCTCCGACGGCATCACATTGATGACCTCGCCGCGCTTGCCCTTGTCCTCCAGCTTGCCGCTGATCACCTCAACGGTATCGCCTTTTTTGATCTTAACTTTCATTGCTTTCGCTCCCACGCTGGCCTACAGCACTTCAGGTGCCAGCGAAACGATTTTCATAAAGCCTTTTTCACGCAGTTCGCGCGCCACCGGCCCAAAAATACGCGTGCCCTTGGGGTTCTGCCCATCCGCGTCCAGAATGACCGCGGCATTATCATCGAAGCGGATGTGCGAGCCGTCATCGCGGCGCCATTCCTTCGTGCAACGCACAACTACCGCGCGCACCACTTCGCTCTTCTTGACCGAACCCTGCGGCGTGGCAGACTTGACAGCCGCCACCACCACGTCACCCACCGCACCATACTTGCGGGTGGAACCACCCAGCACGTGGATCACCTGGATCTCACGCGCACCGGTGTTATCGGCAACCTTCAGAAAAGATTCCTGCTGGATCATGCCTGCTCTCCTGACTCTGTCGCGACTTCGGGTTTCTCTTCCACACCGGTCAGGGTAGACTTATCCACGTCCGCGGAGGAGACGGCTTCCACGCCCGCGTCCGCGGTGCGGACCTCGCGCTTGACGACCGACTCGACCACCCAGCGCTTCTCGCGTGACAACGGGCGGGATTCCACGATCTGGACCTCGTCGCCGATCTGACAACCGATCTCGTCGTGTGCCTTGACACGCTTGCTCAGGTGTACAACCTTCTTATACAGCGGATGGCGGAACACGCGTTTGATCTCGACCACAACGGTCTTGGTCATTTTGTTGCTGGTGACAACACCAGTAATGCGACGACGATTGTTCATGCTTCACCTTCCACGGCGCTCGACTTGCCCTCGGCAAGGATGGTCTCCAGGCGGGCGATATCGCGGCGCACCAGACGCAACTGGCTGGTGTCGGTCAACTGACCCGTCACCTGCTGAAAGCGCAGATTCATCAACTCCTGACGCTTGTCCGTCAGCTTGGATTCAATTTCCTCGGGTTTGAGGTCACGAATTTCTTTCGTCTTCATGACTACTCTCCTACATCGTGGCGGGCCACGATCTTGGTCTTGATGGAGAACTTATATTGGGCGCTCTTCAACGCCGCGTTCGCCACATCTTCGGGCAGACCGCTGATCTCGAACATAATGCGGCCCGGCTTGACCACTGCCACGTAATATTCCACATTGCCTTTACCGGAACCCATGCGGGTCTCTGGGGGCTTGTGGGTGTACGGCTTGGCCGGGAAAATGCGGATCCAGACCTTACCGCGTCGCTTCATTTCGCGGACGATGGAACGGCGCGCCGCTTCGATTTGTCGGGCGGTCACCCACCCCGGTTCCAGCGCCTGCAGACCATACTCGCCGAACGAGATTTCCGCGCCGCGCAGGGCCTTGCCCCGCATACGACCGCGCATCTGCTTGCGCCACTTGACACGTTTTGGCATTAACATAATGACAACCTCTTTTCGAAGACGACGGCGATTACTCGCTGACGTACACGCCTTCGGTCGCTTCGGTTTTTTCTTCCACTTCAGGCATTGCCTCGCCCTTATAGACCCAAACCTTGATGCCGATCTGACCATACGTGGTCGTGGCCTCGGTGCGAGCGAAATCAATGTTCGCGCGCAGGGTCTGCAGGGGGACGCGTCCATCGCGCAGCCAGACAGTGCGGGCCATTTCAGCCCCGCCCAAGCGGCCAGCAACTTCGATTTTGATGCCCTGGGCGCCCTGCTTCATGGCGGTCTGGATGGCGCGCTTCATTGCGCGGCGATAAGCAATGCGGCGTTCCAACTGGTCGGCAATATTGCGGGCCACCAAAATGGCATCGGTATCGGGCGTGGAGATTTCCTTGATATCAAGGTCCACTTTCTTGCCGATCAGGGTCTCCAGTGCCAGGCGAATTCGCTTGACGCCTTCACCCTTGCGGCCGATCAGGATACCCGGCTTGGCGGTGTAAATGGAAACCTTGGTCTTGCCGGGGAAACGTTCCACATCGATGCGGGAAATTCCTGCTTTGCCGCTCTGAACAGCGTCGGGCAACTCACGGCGCAGGGTGCGCGCCTGGGAGTTCATCGCCGCGCCGCCCTTGGAATCTTTTCCAAGCAACAGCGAGCGAATGGACATATCCTGGTGCAACTGGTCACGGTATTGTGTACCCTCGGCAAACCAGCGGCCTTGCCACATGGTGTTAATGCCCAGACGCATACCAATCGGATGTACTTTGCGACCCATAATTTCTCCTTGAGTCCTTTCCGTTTACGACCCGCGCTCGCGCAGGACAACTGTCACATGCGAAGAGCGGCGCAGAACAGGTTTGAAGCGGCCGCGCGCCCCAAAGCGTCGCCACTTGCGAGTCGGCGCCTCATTGGCATAAATCTGGGCCACATACAGATCGTCCCGGCTGATGCCGAAGTTCTCTTCGGCGTTCGCCACCGCGGAGGCCAGCAGTTTGCGGACCGGCATCGCGGGGCCTTTGGTCTCGAAGCGCAGAAGTTCCAGCGCCTCGTTGGCATTCCTGCCGCGCACCATGTCCACCACCAGACGAACCTTCTGGACAGGGATGGACAGGAAACGCAGGTGTGCTTGAATATCATGCATGGCTGACTTCTCCTACGCCGCGGCTTCTTTCGTGCTGTGGCCACGGAAGAGACGGGTCGGGGCGAACTCACCCAGGCGGTGCCCCACCATGTTTTCCGTGATGTAGATCGGCACATGTCGGCGGCCATCATGCACCGCGATGGTGTGACCCACCATCTGCGGGAAGATGACGCTGGCGCGGCTCCAAGTGCGGATGACTTTCTTCTCGCCCTTGGCGTTCATGGCCTCAATTCTTTGGAGCAGTTTGGGCTCGATAAATGGCCCTTTTTTCAGTGATCGAGACATAGCTTCGTTCCTCGTTTACTAGCGGCTCTTCTTACTGCGACGGCGCACAATGTACTTGTCGGTCAGTTTGTTCTTGCGCGTGCGGTAACCCAGGGTGGGTTTGCCCCACGGCGTACGCGGACCGGGTTTGCCGATGGGCTGGCGGCCTTCACCACCACCATGCGGATGGTCGCGCGGGGTCATGGCAGAACCGCGCACGGTCGGGCGGATGCCCAGATGGCGCTTGCGGCCGGCCTTGCCCAACTTGATATTGCTGTGGTCAAGATTGCCAACCTGACCGATGGTCGCGTAGCACACCTGGCGGACGAGACGGACCTCACCAGAAGGCATGCGCACCTGCGCAAAATCGCCTTCCTTCGCCAGCAACTGCGCCGCGCCGCCCGCTGAGCGGACGAGTTGACCACCGCGGCCTTCCTTCAACTCAATGTTATGGATCAGCGTACCGACTGGGATGTTCGAGATCGGCAGGCTGTTACCAGTGCGGATTTCCGCCGTGGGGCCAGCCATGATCGTGTCGCCCACTTTCAGGTCCAGTGGGGCAACGATGTAGCGTTTCTCACCATCCGCATAAAAGAGCAGGGCGAGGCGGGCGGTGCGGTTCGGGTCGTACTCGATCGCCGCCACTTTCGCCGGGATCCCGCGCTTCTCACGCTTGAAATCCACTACACGAATGGCCTGACGGTGCCCGCCGCCCTGATGACGGACGGTCACGCGGCCATACGAGTTGCGGCCGCCGTGCTTGCGCATGGGCACAAGCAGCGAACGCTCGGGCGTGGACTTGGTGATCTCGTCGAACGCGTAGCCGGTCATTCCACGTTGGCCGGGGGTAATCGGTTTGTACTTTTTAATAGCCATTACTGCACCCCTTCGAATACACTCAGGGTCTGGCCTGCGGCCAGGGTGATGATCGCCTTCTTGAAGCCGGGCTTGCGCACCATCAGGCGGCGGCTCTTGGCGCGGCGACCGCGCTTGGCCGCAACATTAATAATGTTGACGCTTTCCACGTTGACTTCATAGATGGTCTCGATCGCATCCTTGACCATCGTGCGGGTCGCGTCTGCCGAGACTTCAAACGTGTACTGATTCAACTTGCCGGACTGATAACTGGATTTCTCGGTCATCAGGGGGCGGCGCAAAACATCAAAAATCGTGGTCATCGTTCGCATCCTATCCAAGTTGCGCCGTCAGCGCATCCAGCGCTTGAAGCGGCAGGACAAGTTTGTCGTAACCGAGCAGGTCGCGGATGTTGAGATAACCGGCCAGCAACACTTTCGCCTCAGGCAGGTTGATGGTCGAGCGCATCACGGCATCGTAATCCTGATTCTTTTCGGACATAACCACCAACGCGCTGGATTCACCGACCAGGCGGTTCAACGCCTCGGACATGTGGCGGGTGCGTGCTTCTTCGAGTTTGATCTCATCGACGAGGATGATGCCCGCGTCCGCGGCCTTGGCCGTCAGCGCAGAGCGCAGGGCGGCCTGGCGCATCTTCTTCGGCATCTGCTGGACATAACTGCGCGGCTGGGGAGTGTGGATACGTCCGCCACCCACCCACTGCACGGCGCGGCGCGAACCCTGGCGGGCGCGGCCGGTGCCTTTTTGTTTCCACGGCTTCTGTCCGCCGCCGGAAACTTCACTGCGTGTTTTGGTCTTATGCGTACCAAGGCGGGCATTCGCCATCTGGCGGATGTATGCCTGGTGCATCAGATCCACATTGACTTTGGCTTCGAAGATGGCGGCAGGTAATTCGACCTGCTTCACCTTCTCGCCCTTCATATTGAAAACGTCTGCTTTCATCGCTTATACCCTCGCGCCTACTGCTTGCGCGCCTCCTTGATCATGATGATCCCGCCCTTCGGGCCGGGTACCGCGCCGTGAAGTCCAAGCAGGTTGCGCTCGGCGTCCACCAGTATGACCTTGAGTCCCTGCACGGTGACGCGGTCGACGCCCATGTGCCCGGAGCGACGCGTCCCTTTGTAGACGCGGCCAGGCGTGGTGGTGGCGCCGCTCGAACCAGGCGCACGTGTGCGGTCAGAGGCGCCGTGAGTCTTCGGTTGGCCGTTAAAGTGGTGGCGTTTGACGACGCCCGCGAAGCCCTTGCCTTTGCTGGTGCCGATCACGTCCACGCGTTCACCAACGACAAAGGTCTCCACGGTCACCTTGTCACCAACGTTCATTTCAACTTTTTTGGAGCGGAATTCGCGCAAGATGCGCAATGGGGGGATTTCCCGGGCCTTGAGGTGACCCAATTCGCCACCCGACAATCGCTTGGGGTGAAGTTCACCAAAGCCCAATTGGACCGCAGAGTAGCCCTCATTTTCAGGAGTGCGTACCTGCGTAACGTAACATGGCCCAGCTTCGATGATCGTCACGGGATGCGCGACGCCTTGCTCATCGAAGATCTGGGTCATGCCGATCTTCTTTCCAATCAGCCCTTTCAACATTTCAGTTTTCTCCTTCAAAAATTTTGGTTCGAGACTGTCAGCCCGGGCTTGGACTGCATCATCTCGGAGACAGCACAGTCAATCGGTCCGGTGCGACGCGACGGGGTTGTTGGCGTCCACACACAGAACGGTTCTTGCGCTGTTTTTTGTCTATTGTCGCGCGGTCTGTCGTTATTCGACCACGCGACTAGCAGACTGCGAAACTAAATCTTGATCTCAATATCCACGCCCGCCGGAAGGTTGAGGCGCATGAGCATGTCAATGGTCTTCGAGTCCGGGTCGAGCACATCGATCAAGCGGTTGTGCGTGCGGATCTCATAATGCTCGTGCGAGTCCTTGTCGATAAAGGCAGAGCGACGTATTGTAAATCGTTCCAGTTTGGTTGGCAAGGGTACGGGACCAACCACATGGGCGCCGGAGCGCTCGGCAGTTTCGACGATCCGTTTGGCGGATTGGTCGAGGACACGGTGATCGTACGCCTTAAGGCGGATGCGGATTTTCTGTTTCGTCATGGCTGGCCTACTCGATGATCTTGGTGATGACACCCGCGCCGACGGTCAGACCGCCTTCACGAATGGCGAACTTGGAGCCCTGTTCCAGAGCCACCGGCACGATCAACTCCACCGTCAGGTTCACGTTGTCGCCCGGCATGACCATCTCCACGC
>JBMOMR010000017.1:0-2399 GCA_049324715.1 Chloroflexota bacterium
TGGATGAGGAAAACGAAGGCGTCGCGGTCGGACCTGTCAGCGTGCGCGCGTACCTGGAGATGAACGACCAGATCGAAGAGACGCGCCAGAAGTTGGAAGAGTCGCTGTTCTACCTCGGCATGATCCAGCCGCTTCCCGCGCCGACGTATAAACAGATCGCCGACCAAAACTGGATGGAAGCGTGGAAGGCAAGTTATAAACCCATCCCGATCGGCAAGCGACTGATGATCGTCCCCGCGTGGATGGACTCGCCCGAGCCGAAACGCATTCCGATCAAAATTGACCCTGGCATGGCATTCGGGACGGGGACGCATCCGACGACGCAACTTTGCCTTGAACTCATCGAAAAAGCAATCACGGAAAATGGAGAATGGAGAATGGAAAATGCCATTAACCATGATCCATTAACCATCATAGACGTCGGCTGCGGTTCGGGAATTCTTTCGATAGCCGCATTGAAACTCGGCGCGGCCTCCGCCCTCGGCGTGGATATTGACATGGAGTCCGTCGTCAACTCGCGCGAGAACGCGGACAAGAACGGCATCGGTGCGGAACTCATCCTCGGGCAGGGCTCGGTGACGGAAGTGCTGGCGGGGCAGTTCGCCTACAAGTCCGCGCCGTTGGTGGTGGCGAACATCCTCGCGCCGATCATCATCCGTCTCTTCGACGCGGGACTGGCCGATCTGGTCGATGCGGGCGGTGAGATCATCCTGAGCGGGATCCTGGCCGAACAGGCGGAAAAGGTCATCGAGGCCGCGTCCGCCAAAGGTCTGGTTTTGACCGACAAACGTCAAATGAAGGATTGGGTCGCGCTGGCCTGTCGAAAACTTTAACAAACCCGTTCCATCCATCAATCTGTGCTATGATTCGCCCAGCATGGATCGCCGACGTCTCCTTCTTTTCCTTCTTCTAAATGCCCTGGTCTCCGCCTGTGTGACGGGGACGATCCTCTATCTGTACGACCGCAACCTTAAAGCGACTTCCTCCGTCCCCGCGTATGCGCCTCAACCCGGACCCGAGGCGGACGCGTCGTCCCCGGACTCGGTTGCCATCTCGAGCAGTGACGTGCAGATCGTCAGCATCGTGGGCGCGGACAACCTCGGCGCGGAGGTGGTCATCCTGCGCTACCTCGGTGCTGGTCAAGTGGATTTGTCCAACTGGCAAATCAAGGACGAAGACGGCAACCTGTTCCTGTTCCCTGCCATCTCACTCGTGAACGGCGGCGCGGTGCAAGTCCACACTGCGAGCGGGACAAATACTGTGGTTGACCTGTACTGGAATATGTCCACGCCCGTCTGGTCTTCGGGCGAGATCGCCAGCCTGTATGATTCCAGCGGAAATTTGGTTGTGACGTATCAAGTGCCGTGAAATGATAAACAGTAAGTGCCCTTATTGCGATAAGGAAACAATCACTTTCGTGGAAAAGGTGTTGTTGAGTGTCTTGCCTGGGCCAAGGCGATGCTCGTATTGTGGAATGAATATCCACTTGGGAGGAGCATCCTACATTCGAATTTTGGGCATTCTTTGCATCGGCTTTGTTTTTGTCGTGCAGTTTTTTTGGTTTGACGACTGGCCGATTGCCATCCAGTGTGTGGTTTTTCTTCTAGGAATTGTGATGTATGTTTCTGCTTCCGCATACTATGCCGAAATTATTCCTTGGGACGAATAACTTGTTAGTCTATTTTATCCTCAGCGCGTCTCTCACTCGAACAATTTCTATCCGATACCGACTGCTCACTGCTCACTGATAACTGGACACTGAATGAGTCAAGCTCTCTACCGAAAATACCGCCCGCAAGGATGGGCCGAAGTCGTCGGCCAGCAACACGTGGTGACGACACTCCGCAACGCCATCATCGGTGACCGCGTCGCGCACGCGTATCTGTTCGCGGGTCCGCGCGGTACGGGCAAGACCACACTGGCGCGTCTGTTGGCGAAAGCCGTCAACTGCCTGAACGAAGACAAATCCGCCCGCCCCGATAACACCTGCGATTTCTGCCGCGCCGTCAACGAGAACCGCTTCCTCGACCTGATCGAGATCGACGCGGCCTCCAACAACGGTGTGGACGATGTGCGTGACCTGCGCGAAAAAATAAATTTTTCCCCTACGCAGGGTAAATTCAAAGTCTACATCATTGACGAAGTTCACATGATGTCGGGCGGCGCTTTCAATGCGCTCCTCAAAACCCTCGAAGAGCCGCCGCCGCACGCCATCTTCGTCCTCGCGACCACCGAGATTCACAAAATCCCCGCTACCGTCCTCTCGCGTTGCCAGCGTCACGAGTTCCGCCGCGTCCCCGTGGACGAGATCGTCGGTCAGCTCAGGACCATCGCCGACGCCGAAAAACTCCAGGCCGATGACGAGGCCCTCGCGCTGATCGCCCGTCAATCCGCGGGCG
>JBMOMR010000018.1:0-112392 GCA_049324715.1 Chloroflexota bacterium
AAGCGGCCGTGCGGGTCCCAAAAATCGTCAATGATCACAACGAACCCAGCCTGGTTGTATGAAATTGCCATCTGCATCGCGCTCGCACGCGCCAGAGACAATTGCTCCACGAGGCCCGGACTCCAATTGCCGCTCGGATGGATCGCTCCAGAAATGACCATGTCACGGAGTGTATCAACAGAGATGTGCATGCTTTTGGGAAATTTCGCCGCCAGCGCGCGGGCAGCGGTACTTTTGCCAACCGCAGGAGCACCTGCCAGAAAGAAAATGGGTGTCATAACAATAATCCTTTTTATCAATAAATTGTATTGAATTTCAGCGCAGGGGGACGCTTCGACACTCCCTTTGGTCGCAGCACAGGCTTGGACTCCCCGTCAGTCGCGGAGCACTCCCGAAGGGAGAAGCACCCTTTGGGGTACCTTCTGGCGGGTGGACGATGTCTGAGTTCATTATACGAAAAACGGAGGGGGTGTCAAACTCCCTGAGCGGCTTGAATTGCAATCCGATAGGCTCAAAACTTAATTCCTAAGGCTCAAACTTTAATCCCTAAGGCTCAAAACTTAATCTCTAAGGCTCAAAATTTTATCCCAAAGGCTCGGATTCCAATCCGATAGGCTCAAACTTCAATCCAATAGGCTCGGATTTGATGTCTGTGCAATCTCACCTTGCCAAAATGAAACGGGGGCAGGGAGGGCCGTCTCTGGGTGGGGGATCGGATGGACAGCGAACAAAAAACGGCTCCGCATGATCTACATCCGAAACCGTTTTTCCCATTTGCGGCAAATTTTCAGTTTGTTTGCCTTCTACCCTTGACACTGCAAGTAATCGGTACCTGCGTGTGGACGGGCGCGGATTCTGTTCGGGAGCTGGGAAAACTCGAAGCGAGAAAAATACTCGAAAATGCCGCAGAATCCCACACATCAGGGCACACTGTGTTAGCCCGTTTTGGCTTATTCGGTATTATCCCACAAAAAAACTGTCGGATTTGCATTTGACTTAATGTCGTGAACGTGAGTGCCAATAACAGCCCCAACAGTAGTTGTGGCGCATTTTAATAAACCATCAATCTTTTTCAATTCAAGAATTAACTCATCCTTTTCAAAAAAGCCTTCTGGCCAAGCAAATTTTGGTAAGTCGCGTGGCTTTAACAAACTATGCCAATCCCTTTGACCAATTCTCATTACATCAATACATGACATTCCCTGTAAATGGTCATAATCAATTGGGCGCATTTTGGGAAATGGTGAGAAGACAGTTAATGTTTTTTTGAGCCACGAGAGGTACACATCTTGTTGAATCTCTGCTGACGCTTGCGAAACATCAAAAGTAATGGTTGGTCTGATACCCATAACAGTTGTAAGAAGCCCAAGAAAAGATAATTGTAGCTGAGTCAAATTCGGAATAATTTCACAGGCTAATGAACTTGCTAAAGCGACCAATCCTTCTGGCTGTGCAATTAATCTTTCTGTAACTGCGCGAGCCAGTAACGCGTGCTTATCTGGGCTTGAGGTTCTTGCAGAGGCTATTGTTGCTTGTCTAACAAGATACGCAAAGTCTGGGTCATTTAGATTTCCTTCGATTCGCTCATATCCATTAGGCGAAATCCCAATACTTATTCTTTGCGCCATATCTTTCTCAAGCACCTGTTCAAAGTTTCTAGCGTTCTCTATCGCTTTTTCTTTGCCACGTTCTTTTATTAAGTTGAGAAGTTCTGTGACGCCAGACTTAACATCTTGATGAAGAAGTTCAATGATTGTTTTTGTCGCGGTCTCCACCGCTTTGAGAGCGTACGGGTCTGTGGGCAAAGTCATAACTTACCATCCTGTACTTTTGTTTTGGAAGAACGGGCTAACGGCTTGCGTTACCTGCGCGTGGGCGGGCGTGGACAAGGCTTGGGAGCAGGACAAAACTCGAGGCGAGGAAAATGCCTGAAAATGCCGCAGATCGGGCGAGCGAGCCGCCAGCGAGCATCGCCTAGTCCGAGCGCATTGGCGCTCGGTAATTCCACACGTCAGGGCATATCATCCCGATGATCTTACGGGACGGTTTGTTGGGCCGTTTTGTCTATTTGATTGCAAATACCAACTAAAACACATAATTACTCCATTTATTTAAATCTATTTCATCAGTCACATTCGGGATTTCTAAAATGCTATGATATATTTCTTCGCATACTAACTCAAACCGCTTTCCCTTTGCCATTATGGCGATTCGATTTTGCTCTGAGATTGTAGGGAGGGGAGTATCATCGATAACAACATAAATAATTCGAGGCGGCTGTTTTTCATCTCTTTGTGCAACTATTTCTAAATCAGAAGCTAACTCACGCTCAAATTGAGTCCAAGGTTTATTTTTTGACTGTAATGAGTAAAATATGAGGATTACTTCGCAATTACTCATCACATTCATAATTGCGTCACGAATCCTAGATCCAGCAAAAAAATCTCGCTTATCTAGCTTAGTATTTATCCCCTTCAAGCGAAGCCACTGATCAATTGCTAAAACCACATCATCGTTTGCCCAAGCATAACTGATAAACACATTGATCGAAGAACGTGCAGCGTATAATTGTGCTTCGGCGTTAGTCATAAAAATAGCACCTTGTTCGTGCAAGTCAAATGTAAATTCTTCATCATCATCATTATCTTCTTCTTCAAAATCGTATGTCTCTTCTTTTATTGATGTATTCACATCATAAATAGCATTTGTTACATCTACAGTTCTTCCATATCTGGCTAAATAAAATGGGTTAGGAAGTTTTGCTCCACGTAAATCAGCTTTTGAAAAATCCGCCGCCACCCCACCATTTATCAAATCAATACCAGTCAAGTCTATGTTTTGAAAGTTTGGAATCCAAGAAGGATTTCTTTTACGATAATCATTAAAAATCGCTATTTTCCCACTTCGCAATAATTGAAGCGCTTCTTCAATAGTCACAATTTATCTCCTTGCGCAGAAAGTATCAAACAGCCCAACGGTTTGCGTTACCTGCGTGTGGGTGGGCGTGGACAATGCTTGGGAGCAGGAAAAACCCGAAGCCAGAAAAATGCTTGAAAATGCCGCAGAATCCCACACGTCAGGTGCACGCTTTGTTGGCTGGCGTTTTGTTGTGCAAGACTCATTATATTTCTAAAATCAAATACCGTTATGATGAATTTAAGGTTTATCAGCCTGAAATGACTTGTGAAATTGCCTGCTTGATTTGCTTTGCAATTTGATTGTGTAATTCTTGTGGAACTTCCAATAAATTGTAATGGCTGTATGGATTACCAAATTCTGTGTCTTCAAACACCCATTCATCGATTCTTACTTGATGGTTATATCGTGGCACAGCCCACCAATGAATATGCGGTTCAGGCGGATTCTCCCGATATGAATGATTCATATAGCAAGACCAATTGAACATAGTAGTGTCAAATGCCTTGCGAAGAGCCTTTTCCAATACACCTACGATAGATAACCTATCTAATAATTCGTCAGGAGTTGTCTCTGCGACATCGCCGCAATGCCTTTTGAGATGAAGTAAACATCTACCGACAAGGCGCTGATTTGGTGCTAACACAACCCGCCAATATTTCGTTTCATACAACAATAAATAGATGGGATTTTCCGATGACCATGAACAAATAGGACAATTCATTTTGTATCCCTTAGTTTTTCACGAAGCCAGCCAACTAGGTGTTCACCCGCCATTTGGCGGTCTAACTGCTTATAGATTCCTCGCCGCCTAAAACCCTAAATTAATGTAGGACATTAGACCGCCACAGGTTAAAATCCGATAAGTGGATTATACATACCGACTTCCCCAAAGTCAACAAAAAAGTCCCATCCCCCGCTTCCACCTCATTTTTAGGCACGGTCTGGGTCTTACCATCCTATATCCATCCTATACGCTTCCACCTTCCGAGTTAGGAATGTGGGACGCGGCGTTGATGAATTCGACACTGGTGGCGCTTTGAGCAGGATGGCGACTATCCCTTCTTCGGCGAGACCCACATCGTGATCACCGCACGGCAGACAACCTGACCCTTCGCGTCCAGAATGTTGATTGTCACCGGCAAGTCGGCACCTTCTCCAAAGGCTGGGATGGGCGTCAGTTCGGCGACAGCGCGCAGGTTTGTCCCGGCCTTCTTGAGATATTCCACGCTCATCCCTTTGGGAATCCAGCGATGCGTCGTCGGGATGGTGACGTCGGTCATGATGCCACCGGCGATCTCGGCCATGTTGCACATCGCAATGGCGTGGACTGTCCCAATGTGGTTGAGCACCGCCCAACGTTTTTGAATCCGCACCTCGCAGTAACCGGGACGCAGTTCTACGAACCGGGGGCGGATACTACCGAAGTACGGCGCTTTCCAGCAGACCAATTGGGAGAATACCCACTTTCCTCCCGCCCATTTCGACATCCGCTCCCACGTGGATAAAAGACTGGGTTGACTCATGCTTCGGTCTCCTTGATTTCCATTTTAGCATTGCATTTTCAAAATCAACCATTAGCCTTCTTAAAGATATCGCCTGACTCTTTTGCAGTACTCGAGAAATTCTTTGCCGTAATGTTGTTTAAGAAAATCCTCTTCCCGTAGTATCTGGCGATTAAATAACCAAATGCCAGCAACGAGAAATATCAAAAGCACCCAGTTGGGGAAAACCAGGAACTGACCGATCAGAAAGCATCCGAACGCCACGTAGATGGGATTGCGGCTAAAGCCGAAAGCCCCGTTCGTGATCAATTTGTCGGGGTGTTCCACGTCAATCCCGACGCGGAAACTCTGCCCGAATGAGACCAGACTCCACAGCATCAACGCCACTCCCGCAAAACAGAAAAGAACTCCGATCCACGCGATGAGATTGGACCGGAAAAATATCTGCCTGCTCACGCTGGGGAGATGAAATGCCGCAGCAAAGATGGTATAGAAGTAGAAAAGTGCGAAGGGTGGGATTAGGAAATCCGTCTTGTCGAGTTTGCCGAAGTTCATCGCCACGATGCCCCGCCTTTTCAACATTTGGACGCGTGTCACGACCATGATGATCATGAGGAGGATGGACAGGGCTGCGAGATAGTTTGGCATAAGGTTACTCTTTAGCGAATTTCAATATCATCAACTTTCTACACTGTTATAAATAAAAGATGGGGTTTGCAATAATTTTCAAGCCATCTTTACAAGGACATTATGCAGGGCCATGTGGTTCATCCCAATCCCGTTCTTCTCGTTTTTCTTTATCAGATAATACTTTGTTTCTTTCATTGTTTGCGACAAAATAAATAATTATGAGGACTATCGCTATAGGTCCGCCTACCCAAACTGGTTCTTTAAGACCGATGTTGCCTACAATTCCTGTCATGATCAACAAAGACAATATTAAAAAAGTAGGGCTAGCAAAAAAATCAAGAGATTTTCTATTCATAGGTCTCTCCTTTGTCGTACTTGATTATAACCTTCATCTTTTACTGATCTTTCCTACAAATATCAGTACACCATTCTCTCCTATCCCCAAACCCTGATAAAATACCCCCAGCCAATCTCCAATTTCCATTTACCAATTACCCCTCCCCCCATGAACGAACCCGCCCTCATCCAGGATGCCCAACACGGCGACCTCGACGCCTTCAACACCCTTGTCCTTCATTATCAGGACATGGTCTTCAACACCGCGCTCCGTATCCTCGGTGACGATGACCAAGCCGCGGACGCCTCACAGGAGGCCTTCATCTCCGCCTTCCGCGCCATCCAGTCGTATCGCGGCGGATCGTTCAAGGCCTGGTTGCTTCGCACCGTCACCAACGCCTGCTACGACGAACTCCGCCGTCAGAAGCGCCGACCGACGACTCCGCTCGAACCCGAAACCGACGACGGCGACGAGATGGATTCCCCGCGCTGGCTGGCCGATCCCGCGCTCACCCCGTCCCAGCAAATGGAAGCCGACGAACTCGAGCACGCCATCCAGCACTGCCTCGACAACCTTCCCACCGATTTCCGCGCGGTCGTCGTCATGGCCGACATCGAAGGACTGGACTACACCGAGGTCGCCAAGGCCGTGCACGTCCCGCTCGGCACCATCAAGAGCCGTCTCGCCCGCGCCCGCCTGCGCCTGCGCGAGTGCCTGCAATCCTTCGCGGAACTTTTGCCCGCCGCTTTCCGTCTCAATAGCAACGAGGCGATAGCATGAATCAACGTGACATTGAAAGAATTTCAGAATATTTAGACGGACGACTGGACTCGTCCGATTCTGCGCGCCTCGAGGCTCGCCTCGCCTCCGACCCCGCGCTGGCCTCCACGCTGGACGCGATGCGCGAATCCCGCGCGTTGCTCCGCCGCATGCCCAAGCGACGCGCCCCGCGCAACTTCACATTGACGCGCCAGATGGTTGGACTGAAACCGCCCCTGCCGCGTTCCTATCCCGTTTTTCGCTTTGCGACTGCACTCGCCACGATTCTCTTCGCACTGTCTTTTGTCGCCAAACCCATCGGTCAACTGGCCGCCTCCGCGCCTGCCTATGGGATCGGCGGAGGCGGAGGAGATGCCGCCACCGAGGCGCCTGCGATGGAAATGGCGCTCGCCACCGAGCCTCCCGCCGCGCCCGAAGAATCTGCTACCGAAGCCCCCGCTCCCACCGAAATGGCGCTCGCCCTGCCCGCGCCCACCGAGTCTGTCACTGACCAGAACCGCGTCGCCGAATCTCCGCAGGAATCCGCCGCCAAAAACGCGGGCGAGACTCCTCCCCCGTCGCCGCTTCTCACGCAATGGCAGGTCATTCTCGTGGTCGTTGCCGTCCTCGGCGCGGCGGCCATGCTTCTCATCCGTCAACTCGCCGCCAGAAAGTGGCGCGCAAAGTAACGCGAATGCGTCGCACCTCACGTTGAAGATAATCAACGAGCAAGGTGCGACGCATCTTTTTTTCATCCCATGGCACACACTCAAATCAACTATTGCCCGCGCTGCGGGACCGCCGTCAATCTCGAGAAGAAACTCGGCAAAGTCCGCCCCGTCTGCCCCGCGTGCGGATGGATGCATTTCTCCGACCCGAAGGTGGCTGCGGCTGTCCTCGTGGAGCGGAAGGGACGCGTCCTCCTCGTCCGCCGCGTGAACGAACCCTTCCGTGGCCTGTGGACTCTGCCCGCGGGCTTTGTGGATGCGGAGGAAGATCCCGCCTCAGCCGCCGCGAGGGAATGTTTGGAGGAGACCGGCCTCACCGTCCGCGTGACGCGGGTGGTGGACATCATCGCAGGACGCGAACACGAGCGCGGCGCGGACTTCGTCATCGTCTACGCGGCCGAAGTCCGATCGGGAATCCTGACCGCTGGCGACGATGCGGATGATGTCCGCTGGTTCGAGCGATCCAGCCTGCCGCCGCTGGCGTTCAAAGCGACGCGCGTTGTTCTAGAGGGACGCGATGGCGGTGGTTCGCGACTATAATCGGGCAAACCAATTTTAAGGAGATGTGCCATGAAACGATTTTTTCCCCTGTTCTCGTTGATGCTTCTTTTGCTTGTTGTGAGCCTGGCCTGCTCCGCTGGCGCGGCCCCTGCGCCCGCGGTCACGCCCATCCAACAAAACCAGCAGAACCAACAGAACCAGCAGAATCTTCCCGACCCTACGCCTGTGCCGCCCACAGCGACCGAACCGCCCGCTGATAATTCGGGCGACTTGAAAACCTTCACCGACAAGAACAACCTCTACCAGATCCAGGTGCCTAGTGACTGGGTCTACAAACAGAACACGGGCGAGAATTATTACATCGACCAGTTCAAATCGCCCGATGAAAAGGCGCTGGTGGAGAATATCGTTTACGACGATGGCACCACGTTCAATGGCGGGCAAAAAGGCAAGTTCGCCTTGCAGTTGATCTATCAGTTCTACAGCAGTGACGGCACTTCGTCCGACATCAAGATCACCAGTGACCAGTTGATGGATGATGGGTCGGAGCGCCTACTCTGGCAATCCAAAGGCGGATATTCGGGCGCGTCCTATTTTGAAACGCGAGCGGGCCGCACCACCTTCCTGATGTTCACCATCGAATGGCTGGACGATGCCGAGGATCTCTACCTCGATACGCTCAACCAAATTGTGGAAAGTTATCTCATCCCGTAATCCTGTCAGAAATTCGAACAAGAATCCAGGTTTTTTTCGAGAAACCTGGATTCTGCTTTTGATTCAGTGCTACAATATTTTCGATGACACTCACCGACGTTCGTCCCTCGCCGATTGCTGGCACGTGGTACGAAGGCGACCCTGACCGCCTCGCCCGCGCGGTGGATGGCTACCTCGACGCGGCACGCGTCCCCGCACTGGACGGGGAGGTGGTCGCGGTCATCTCGCCGCACGCGGGACATCGCTACAGCGGTCCCGTCGCGGGATACGCCTTCGCCCCACTCCGTGGACGCGCCTTTGCCACCGTCGCGGTCATCTCGCCGTTCCACAACCTCGCGCAGCAACCGCTCCTCACCACGGCCCACTCCGCCTACGCCACCCCGCTGGGACAGATTCCCACTGACAAGGAATCCCTGCTCGAGTTGGACGAGGCGCTCAAGCCCGAGTTTGGATTCGGCCTGTCCCCTGTTCTTCGTGACCGCGAACACTCCCTCGAGATCGAATTGCCCTTCCTCCAGCGCGCCCTCGCGGGCGATTTCAAACTCCTGCCGGTGATGGTTCGCGCGCAGGAGCCCGAAGTGGCGCGTGGACTGGGACTTGCGCTCGCGAACGTCCTCAAAGGGAAGAACGCTCTGCTCGTCGCCAGCACGGACCTTTCCCATTTTTACGATCAGAAAACGGCCAACGCGTTCGATGCGGAAATGCTCAAGCGCATCGAATCCTTTCAGCCTGAAAAGGTCTTCGAGGCCGAATACACCGGCAAGGGATTCGCCTGTGGGCATGCCGCCGTTGCCGCGGTGTTGTGGGCCTCCCGCGAACTCGGTGCAGACAAGGTGCAGATTCTCCACCATGCCACCTCTGGCGATGTGACGGGGGATTTCGAGCAGGTGGTCGGTTACGGCGCGGCGGCGGTGTTGAAAACGCGCTGACCATTCCCCTGTTCCATAAACAGGAACTTCTTCCTGTTGACTTTTATTTTTCCACTATTGTAAAATTGAAGAATATTTTTCAAGAGGAATTTTTCTTATGGAACAGGAAGAGTTTGATAGCATCAAGCGCCTGCTGGAGAGTGGTTATACCGAAGCGGCGCAGCACAGCCTCGAGAATATTCTGGAGGCGAATCCCCGCGATATGCAGGCATGGACGCTGTATGTCAAATCGTGGGATTCGGTCGAAAAGCAGATCAAGGCGCTGGAAGTCTGCCAGAAATACAACCCCACCAACAGCAAAGTCCAACAGGCGCTGACGAATCTCAGGAACAAGGTGAAGGCCGCCGCGCAGACTCCCACCCTGCGCCCCGCGGCGCCTCTGCAGCCGCCTCCGCCCAAGCCGATTCCCAGCCACGACGAGCAGGCACCGTCCTGGCTGGCGGGCCTGAAAGAGACGGGTGGCCTCCCCGCGTCCGAAAGCCAGGCCCCCGCCTTCCACGAGTCGGAACCGAAGAGTTGGGAGGAACCCAAGTCCGCATGGGAGGTTCCCTCGTCCCAGTCATTCAAGGATCCCACCCGCGTGTCGAAGGAGGAGATAGATCGGCAGGCGCGCGAATACGTGGAAGGCAACGTCAAATCGCGCAAGGATATCGGACGTCCCATGGCCTGGTACGAAGTTTGGCTGACGGCCCTGACCCAGCCAAACCTGGAAGCCTACGAGACCCTGCGTCTCAATCCATATGCCCTGCCGAGCCGCACGTATCTTTGGTTGCTCAGCGCGGGGATGTTCAATGGTCTGGTCAGTGTATTGAGTAGTGTTTTGAGTCCTCAGTACTCGCAGAGTATTTCATTGATTGAACAGAGTTTTCAAGTTCAAGATCTTGCACAGACTGTCGGCGCATTATTCTTTTGTTTTGTTCCTCTTTCAGGTGTAATGAATCTAATATCTACCGCCTTTTCAGTTGGCGTGATGCACCTAATCGCAATAGCATTTGGGGGAAAAGGTAAATACTCTGAGTTCCTTTATCTGGTAGCAGCCTTTTCCGCGCCTTTGTCTATCATTGGGACCATATTGGGCATCGTGTTTGTATTTATTCCTCCCGCCCTCCTTTGTTTGACTCTGTGTTTGTTTTTGCCGTATCTTATCTATCTCTATTTACTATACCTCCAGGCGATTAAGTCTGCACATGGGCTCGATACCTTTCGCTCTGCGGGCGTAATTATCAGCGTGTTTTTGTTAGTTGCAATAATAATTAGCGCGATTGGATTTCTCATCTACTCTTCGATTACACCCTACATCCCAACCATCCCCACCCAGACATTCTGATTTTCTCCCGCTTAAAAAAGAAACGACCTCGACCCGCAAAAGGTCGAGGTTGTCGTTTTGCTAGACCCTGTTCCACTTCTCTACGGACGAACGGAAGGCCTCCCGCAGCCGCTCATCGGGCAGTTCGTTAACGCTTCCATACCTCTTGCCGTTTACCCAGATCTCCAGTCCGTGGTCCGCGCTCGTGCCGAAATCAATCTCGTGTTTTTGCAGGGCGGGGTCGGCCTTGATCTTCGCCCGCAGAATATCCTCGATCTGCTCGGCAAAGGGCGCGGCCAGTTTCTCGCCGTGGTCGTAATCGAAGACGGTGATTCCCTCGTTGTCCGCCATCGTCGCGGCCACCGTCTCGGCGGGGGGCATCTCGCGCAAGAATTCGGGCTTTTCACCCGAAGGGGACTCCGCAACCCTCCTTTTTGCGTTGACTGACAAAACGAACCAGATCGCGCCTATCAGCACGATCGCCACACCCCCTGCAATCAGGAGAGACAAACTCATTTTCGCCTCCGTTTTACCATGTTGGTTTGATGGCGGGAATTATATACCGAAAGTCAGTATAATCGCCCCATGTTTGCGCGCCTTGCCGTCAACCTGCCCGCCGTGAGCGGGATGTTCGATTACACCATCCCCGATGAACTCGCGGGGCAGGTGGGACTCGGCTCGCTCGTCACCGCGCCGTTCGGGAATCAGACCGTGCAGGGCGTGGTGATGGAATTGTTGGATTCGCCCTCCGTCGCCGAGACGAAATCGCTCGAATCTCTCCTAGACCATCTGCCGGTCTTCTCCGTCTCGCAGATGGAACTGGCGAAGTGGATCTCCGCGCACTACCTGCAACCCCTTGCCGCCGTCATCGGGATGATGCTGCCGACGGGATTGAGTCAGCAGGCGGACGTGCTTTATCAGACGGTGGACGGTGGACAATCGACCGTGAAAGACGGTCCACGGTCTACGGTCAACGGTCAGACAGCGGATCGCCTCCTCAAACTCCTCCTCGAACGCGGCCCCCTGCGCGGACGCCAGATCGACCGTCACTTCGCCAAAGTGGACTGGCGCAAGACCGCACAAATGCTCGTCCGACGTGGCTGGCTGAAGACGCAATCCGTCCTGCCTCCGCCGCGAGTGAGGCCGAAGTTCATCCGCGTGGCGCAACTCGCCGTCACGCCCGAAGAAGCGGACGCGGCCATGCCGTCCCTCGGCACGAAGCAGACGCTGATGCGTCGTCAGGCCGCGCTCCAGTTCCTCGTCCGCGCCGTGGACGCGGTCAACCTCTCGTGGGTCTACGCTGAAAGCGGATGCAACCTCGCGGACCTGGAACATCTCGAAGAGTTGGGTCTGATCCGCCTGTTCGAGTCGGAGATATTTCGTGATCCTTTAGAGAGAGTAGAGAACAGAGGATTAGAGAACAGTAGTGTGGTTCTGACGCGAGAGCAGGAAGTGGCTCTAAAAGAAATTATCACTGCGTTGACTGCGAACTACTCTCTGCTCTCTGCTCTCTCTTTTCTTTTACACGGCGTGACAGGCTCAGGCAAAACCGAAATCTACCTCCGCGCCGCGGAAGAAGCGGTGAAGCAGGGCAGGCAGGCCATCATCCTCGTGCCAGAGATCGCGCTCACGCCGCAGACCGTCCGACGCTTTTTGGCGCGCTTCCCCGGCCAGGTGGGACTCGTCCACTCGAAACTGTCCGAAGGGGAGCGCTACGATACCTGGCGGCGTGCCCGCGCGGGCAAACTCAAAATCGTCATCGGCGCGCGCTCGGCGCTGTTCACGCCCTTTCCCAACATCGGCCTCATTGTCGCGGACGAGTGCCATGATTCCTCCTACTACCAATCCGAGCAACCGTTTTATCACGCGGTCGCGTCCGCACAGGAATACGCGCGTCTCTGCGGGGCGGTCTGTGTCCTCGGTTCCGCCACGCCGACGCTTGAACAGCGGTTTAACTCGACCCCCCTCCGTCTCCCCCCATTTTTCGCGGAGCATCCCGAAGGGGCGGAGAAAATGGGGGGAGTGGCCCGAAGGGCCGAGGGGGGTACTCGCCTCCTCTCCCTCCCTCAGCGAATTCCGCAAACTTCCGAGGTCTCCAAAGACTTCGGAAGTCTGAACGCTGGACTGCCTCCCGTCTCCATCGTGGATATGCGCGAGGAACTCAAGTCGGGCAACCGCGGCATCTTCAGCCGCGCCCTGTCCGAATCCATCGCGGAGACTCTTTCACGCGGCGAGCAGGCCATCCTGTTCCTCAACCGCCGCGGCACAGCCACGTACATTTTCTGTCGTGAATGTGGCGCTGTTCTCAAATGTCCCAACTGCGACACGCCGCTCACGTACCACGTTGAACGTTTAACGTTAAACGTGCAACGTTCAACCGACACCCTCCTCTGCCATCGCTGCGGTTACACCCGTCACATGCCGAAGACCTGCCCCGTTTGCAAAAGCGACCAAATCCGCCAGTACGGCCTCGGCAGTGAAAAGGTGGAAAGCGAAGTGCAGGCCATGTTCCCGCAGGCGCGCACCCTGCGCTGGGACTGGGAGACCACCCGTCAAAAGGACGCGCACGAAGTCATCCTGACTCACTTCGCCAATCATCAGGCCGACGTGTTGATCGGGACGCAAATGCTCGCCAAGGGACTCGACCTGCCGCTGGTGACGCTCGTGGGAATCATCCTCGCCGACGTGGGACTCAGCCTGCCCGACCCGTTCGCATCCGAGCGGACCTTTCAGGTGTTGACCCAAGTCTCGGGCCGCGCGGGCCGTTCGGCGCGCGGCGGACAGGTGATCCTGCAAACGTTCGCGCCCGACCACTACGTCATCCAATCCGCCGCGAAACATGACGTGGACGGGTTCCAGAAACTCGAGGCGGAGTATCGGCGTCAGTTGGGCTACCCGCCGTTCGGTCGCGTGACGCGGCTGGAGTACCGTCACCGCGACGCGGCGAAGGCGGAGTCCGAATCCCAGCGCGTCCTGAAAATCCTGCAAGAGAAAATATCCTCCGAAAAACGCTCACAGACCACTGCATCTGCCGTCCCATGTTTCTTCGCGAAAATGGACGGTCTCTATCGCTGGCAAATCCTCTTGCGCGGGCCTGACCCCGCCTCGCTCTTACGCGGCCTGCGCCTCGATGATTGGCGCGTGGAGGTGGAGCCGATTAGTCTGCTATAATCTGTTTGTTGAATCACTTTTATTGGTAAGGAGAAAACGATGTTCACGAAATGGATTTTGTTCCTGCACGTTTTATCGTCCATCACGTTCTTCCTCGCCCACGGGGCCTCCGCGGCGACTGCATTCCGTAT
This sequence comes from Chloroflexota bacterium, assembly GCA_049324715.1. Lineage (GTDB taxonomy): Bacteria > Chloroflexota > Anaerolineae > Anaerolineales > Villigracilaceae > Denitrolinea. Next base: position 13,628 of record JBMOMR010000018.1, read on the forward strand.
CCGTAAAGAAACTGACTTTGCACGCATCCGAGCCATGCTCGACCTATCCGCGTCGACATTCATGGCAATGTTTGTTTCCTTTTTGGTCATGGGTCTGAGCGGATTGGCCTTGCCTTTCATGGTCAAGTTGTGGGACAAGTGGTGGGTTTGGTCGTCCATTGTGTTGATGGTGGTGGTTGTTGTCTGGATGGCGATGTTCAACGAAAAAGGCTTCAAACATTTGCGCCGCCTCGTGGGTCTGCCCTATATGATTGGCGGAAAGGAGTTTCCTGCCGAGGCGCCTGCCAGCGCGGACGAAGTCGCGGCACATCTCAAGAAAATAAATCTCCACACATTAGCCGTCATCGGGTATGTCATCCCTGCCGTTGTGTTGTGGCTGATGGTTTTTAAACCATTTTAGTTTTTGTAGCGCGAGATAAAAGTACTCAGTCATAAAGAATTAGGATTCCGTCATTGCGAGCTGCGTTTGCTGCAGTGAAGCAATCTCAGATTTTGCGAGAGATTGCTTCGTCGGGACGAACGCCCTCCTCGCAATGACGACAACCGTATTTTCTAATTTGTTTCGACTACCTATTTGTCTCGCACTAAAAAATTCTTTGGAGCAGTGATGAGTGATTTGATTTCCCCGCAAGTTTCACAATATCTCGATAGCCTCGTCCCGCCGCGCGAGACCGAAATGCAGAAGATGGAAGAGATCGCGGCGAAGACGAATTTTCCCATCATCGGTCCCGCTTCGGGATATTTGTGTTATCTCGTGGCGCGCATGATCGCCGCGAAACGCGTCTTCGAACTTGGCTCGGGCTATGGCTATTCCACCGCGTGGTTTGCAAAGGCGGTGAGAGAAAACGGCGGCGGTGAGGTGCATCACGTTGTCTGGGACGCGGACCTGTCGAAGCAGGCGCGCGGCCACTTGTCCGCGCTGGGATACGACGGGCTGGTCACGTATCGGGTGGGCGAGGCCGTTCAAACGTTAAGAGAGACCGAAGGCTCGTTCGACCTCATCTTCAACGACATCAACAAGGAAGGTTATCCCGCCTCGCTCGAAGTTATTGAATCGAAACTGCGCGTGGGCGGCATTCTCATCATCGACAACATGCTCTGGCACGGACGGATCTTCGACGCGTCTGACCAGTCTCCTGCCACCGAGGGCGTGCGCGAATTCACCCGCCGCGTCACGCGAGACTCGAAGTGGGTCGCCGTTTTGACGCCGATCCGCGACGGGTTGATTGTAGCAATGAAGAAATAATTTGCTATAATGTTGTAACTTGGTCATAAAAGAGGAGAATAAACATGGAATCGTTCACTCGCGGTTGGAACTTTTTGAAACAGGCCTGGGGGATGGCGTTCAAGGACAAGGATCTTCTCAAGCCGTCCATTTATGCACTCGTGGTGGGCGGCATCATCTCGGTGATCGGGATCATCCCCATCATCATCATTGCCATGCTGTTGGGCGACTCGAGTGTTGGGAACATTATCCTGTTCGTGCTGGGAGCCATTCTCATTTTTGTTCAATTCATCGTCAGTTACGTGTTCTCGGCCATGACCGTGTACCTGATCTACGGATACCTCTCCGAAGGCGATGGCCGCATGGACAAGGCCTGGGCCATCGTGAAGCGTGACTTCTTTGACATCGCCACGCTGGCCGCGGCTTCGACCGTGGTCAACCTGATCAAGAATGCCGCCAACAAAAACAAGAAGAGCGGGATCGGCGCGGCGGTGGCACGCGCGGGCGCGGGTCTGCTCGATACGCTCTGGACGGAGGCCGCGCTCCTCGTCCTGCCCGCGATGGTCATTGACGACCTGAACCTCAAGAAGGGTCTCGAACGCGTCTGGAACATCACCAAGAACAACCTTCTGCTCATCGGCATCAGCACCGTGGGCGTGAAATGGGTGACAGGCCTGATCGGGTTCATCCTCGGCGTCATCGGCGCGGTGATCGGGTTTGCGGTCGGCGGCGGCGCGGCGTATGTCTCCAGCGAGCCAATCGTCATCGGGATCGGCATCGGCATCGGCGTGTTGATCTTCTTCCTTTTCGTGGTGGTGGCAAGCGTCATCAGTTCCTATACCAGCACGGCCTATCACACATGCCTGTATATCTGGGCGCGTGAAGTGGAACATGCCAGGGAGAAGGGCCAGGCTGGCGAGGTGGCCGCGCCCGCTCCGTTGGCGGCTGTGTTGCCATAATCTTATGACCTTACCCAATTCCCGCCGCGAACTCGTCACTTGGGAGGATGTGGATCGTCTCATCGACCACCTCCTCCCGCAATTTCGCCGCGAATTTACCGCGATGGTGATGGTCACGCGCGGGGGAATCATCCCAGGCGGGATGCTCGCACAGGCCATGAATATCACCCACGTGCTGACGGCGGCGGTCAACTTCCCCGCGCAGATCGCCAGCGAACAGAACAAACTGATGGCCTGGCCCGAATTCCTGCAATTCCCCGCGGACGAGTTGCTGCGTGGACGCCCGACCCTGATCGTGGACGACGTGTGGGGTTCGGGGCGGACGATGGCCGCGGTCAAGAACCGCGTCTCTGCCGCGGGAGGATTCCCCGAAACGTGCGTCCTGCATTTCAATCCGTATCGCAACCTGTTTGGCGGGACGCGCCCCGATTATTATGCCGCTGTCACCGACGCGTTCATCATTTATCCATGGGAGATTCAGCGCGGCGGTGACATGGCAATGCTTGACCAGGTATGAAACCACTACACACCGACAAGTCACAGCGTATGGAGATGTTGCGGGGGAACGAATATTTCGACACCATGCCCAATTTCCTGCTGGAGCAGATCTGCGACCACATGCAATTGCGGGAATATGAACGCGGCGAAGTGTTTTTCTGGGAAGGCGATCCGTGCGACGGGTTGTACGTCATCATGCAGGGGAGCGCCAAGATCTACCGCCTCTCTTCCCAGGGACGGCAGTACATCGTGCGCGTGTTGCAGGAGGGCGATACCTTCGCGGAAGTGCCTGCCTTCGATGGCGGCACCAATCCTGTCAACGTGGAGGCGCTCGAGACCTGCCTGGTCTGGGTGATCGACAGTGAAACCCTGCGCGGGTTGGTCCTTGCCCATCCGCAGTTCGCGCAGAAAGTGCTTGCCAACTTCGGGATGATGCTGCGCGGCATGGTGCGCAAGGTCAGCGAGATGGCCTTTTATCAGGTGACGCATCGCCTGGCGCGGCTTATCAGTGAGCTTCCCCCCGACGAAATGGGCGCCGCCTCGCTCATGACTCAGGAGCAGATGGCGGCGCGATTGGGGACAGTGCGCGAAGTGGTGGCGCGTTCCCTCAAAGAGTTGGAGCGGAGCGGGGCCATCCAGGTGGAGAATCGCCGCATCCGCATTGTGGACCAGGAAGTGTTCCGTCAGTGGATGAATTAAAAATCCAGGCTTCTTCAAGAAGCCTGGATTTTTTTACTGCAAGACCTGGAACGCCTCGACGTGATATGAGATTTCGTCATCGACGGCCATTTTGATTCGGTCCACGACGATGGAGGCGGGGAAGCCGTACTGCGCGTCATACGTGACCTCGACCTCGTCCGCGTTGGCGATATTTTCCTCGGCGATGGCGAACAGCCCTTCAACAGTCGCGGCCTCTTCGAACGTCTGCGCGAATTCCTCTTTCAGAGGCTGGCCGCTGGCGTCGGTCATCGAGACGATCTTCCCGTCCTTCACTTCCACGGTGACGGGATTGACTTCAAAGAACGGGCAGAAGCAGGAAATGGTCAACTCGAAGCGATAGTGGGAAACTCCAGCCGAAGTCCATTTCTCGCGATTTTTCGACAGGTCCGATTTTGCTCCACAGGCGGAGAGGGTCAACGCCAGGATTAGCACTGCAATCAATAAAGTTCGCTTTTTCATTTTGGTTTCTCCTTTGGGAAGTAGACGTCTTTGTCCCCAAAGAGTTCCTGAAAACAGTAGAACGAGATATTATCTCGTTCTACAAAAAGACTCCCCTCGTGGTGGAGGGGAGTCTCAACTCGTCGAAACAGAGTCCGCTACGGGGTCGGGACGGGGGCGTAGTAGGTTCCCGTCGCGAGCAGGGACATGTCGTTCACCGACTGCGCGGCCAGCATCTGGGCTTGTCGCGCCAGGTTGGTTGCGTCCGCACAGATCTTGAGCGCGTACTCGGGGTTGTGGAAGCCCGTTGAGTTTTCAGCAGACAGGAAGTCCCACATGTATTGCGCCTCGCGGTGCAGTTGACGCGCCTGGTCGAGCAGGGCCGCGTCGGCGTTCGGGTTGGCCGCGGCGATCTTGATGGCGTTGATGGCGTCGATGATGGCGTCCTCGGTGGCGATCTTTGTCTCCGCGACCTGGTCCTGGATCAGGTTCACGCGGCGGATGACGTATTCAACGTCGGTGTGACACTGTCCGCAGGATTGCTCGGGGTTGATGAGCGGGCTGTGGACATCGTGGCTGGAATACTTGGCCGCGCCGTCGCTGACATAGGGCATGTGGCAATCGGCACACGAGACGCCCGCGTTGTAGTGCGTGGAGCCCGCGGTGAAGAACTCGTATTCGGGGTGCTGGGCTTTGAGGGCGGGTGTGCCAGTTTCGGGATAGTCCCAATCCTTGAAGCCGAGTTCGTTGTAGTATTCGATGATCTGGTCAATGCGCGTGCCGTTGGCCCACGGGAAGGTGAGGTACTTGTCGGGGCCCGCGAAGTAGTATTCCACGTGGCAGTTGGCGCAGACGACCGTCCGCATTTCCTGACGGGTGAATGTCGTCCAATCCTTACCCTGCGCTTCGAGCGCCTCTTCCAGCGCGGGGTTGGTGACAATCAGGCGCATCGTGTCCGCTTCATGGCAGTTGGCGCATCCGATGGTGTATTCGATGTTGGGAGTCATTTCGTTGAAGGTCATGGCGTCGTATTCGGCCATGCCCATCTCGTCCCACAAGGAGGGGTTGTTGCTGCTCTTGCACGAGTAGCAGGTGGCGGGGGTGTGTTTGGGATCCTCGTCGTTCAGGTTGAGGCGTCCCGTGGCGCGGACGTCTGTCAGCGCGTTGCCGTGACCGCGGTCGTCGTTGTAGTCCTTGCTGAACGCGTATCCCGCGAACAGGATGACCTGACGCGGGTCGCGCTCCAGCCACGAGAAAGCGGACGATCCCGCGTAGGTCGTGTCAATATTGTTCGTTTCGGTCTTCTGGAAGGAGTTCCACTGGTTGGGGAAGTTGACTCCCCATTTAGCGGAATCGGGTTCCATCGGCGCGATCTCGACGAGAGGCTCGAAGGCGCGTTCCGCGGGCGGGTTGTTCTTCATGAAGATGAGCACGCCTGCAAGGACGGCGGCCAGCACCACGATGATGCCGACCAGAAGGATGGTGGAATATTTTTGCATGGTTGGTTCTCCTCTTTAAATTATTTCACTGGGTAGATGGCGGAATCCTGGAAGGGTGAGGTGGACATGCCGCGCTGTCCGTGCGCCACGTCGCGGTGGCAGTCCCAGCAGTTGCGGTCGAAGACCTGGGGTCCCATGACGATGCTTTCCACCGTCTCTTCGTGACAGCGGATGCAGTTTTGCTGGATGATCTCCTGCGAATGTTCGTTGGCGCGGATCAGTTCGGGCGTTGTCCCCGTGCTGAAGACGTATACATCGTGCATGCCCTGTCTGCCTTTTTCAAAATAGTAGGCGATCACGTTTTCGTGCGGCAGGTGACAGTCGGCGCATTCGGCGGCGCGCTGGTGCGCGGCGTGGTAGTAGTTCTCGTACATCGGGTGCATCACGTGGCAGTTGTTGCACGTCTCGGCATGTGTGCCCGCGTACGCGACCGTGTCCGTTGTCACCACGAAGACGCCCATGGCGATGACAAACGCCGCCAGCGCGATCAGGATGGGGAGGGGGATTTTTTTCATGACACTTCCTGAGATTTCGGATTCTCGTTAATGTGTGCCTAATATAACAAAAAATATCGGGTTTGTTGTGACTTTTGTCACATAATGCGAATGGGGGAAATTTGCAGGATTTCAATCTGTCGGTTGCAAACACTTTTAAAGCGCGTCACTGCGAGCGGAGCGACACTTGCACCGCACTGCGTTCCCTGGCACCGCCCGCCAGGGCAGGTGTGGTGCAGTGCAGGTGATCAGCCTTTTAGCGTGCGAGGAGATTGCTTCGACGCCTACGGCGTCTCGCAATGACGGCAAAAGCGATGGCACTTCAAGATTCCGAAAAGGAATTTCTTTTCCGTACATTTCTAAGAATTGGGACGCGGAAAACGCGGATGGACGCGGAGTTACACAGATTTTTCGCTTTTCTCCGCGTTTTACTTGCACCTGGCGCAAGTGCAGGTGTCCGCGCTCGTCCGCGTCCGATCTGTTTTTTGTACGGTAGAGAAAAAGGAATAAAAAAAGCCCGCCTGAAAAGCGGGCTGATTTTCCATACCTGAAATTACATGTCCATCATGGCTTCTTTGACAATCACCTTGAGCGTAATATCGGCGTGGTCCTTGAAATGCAGGGTCAGTTCAAATTCGTCGCCCACCTTCAAATCCTGTTTCAGGCCGATGAGCATCACGTGCAGTCCGCCTGGCTTGAACTCCACCTTCGCGCCCGCCTCCAGCGAAATGGATGCTTGCGGGATCATCTGCATCTCGCCATTCTCGCCCATCTTGCTCTCGTGCAGTTCCACCGCCTCGGCCACATCCGAAGTGGCGAAGAGCAGTTCCTGGTGCATATCCGTCCCGTTGACCAGCGTCATGTACACGGCGCTGTTGCCGCCCGCCATTCCCGTCCGCGCCCAAACGTCCGACGCCTCGACATCCTTCGCCGCGGGTGCGCAGGCGCTCAACAGCATCACGGACAGCAGGACAAAAATCAATATGCGTTTCATCGTCTCTCCTCTGAATTGGATTATTGCGGATGATACACCCGACCACGCCAAGAGACGCCGCGGCCCGACAGAATCTTCCATGCCGACGTGAGCATGATCGCCGCGAACAAACCCGCCCCAAGCGGGACTGTGAGCGCGTACAGTCTCGAGAGGCCGAGTCCACGGGACACATTCGCCCGTGCCCACAGCAACGCCGCCCAGACGATCAGTGACTTGGCGATGACGCCGATTGCCAGCATCCCACCGCCGTTGACGAACCACAGTAATCCCAGCAATGGCCAGACGGGGAGAAACAACGCGGCGATGAGCGCCAGCGTCGCGCCGAACGCGCCCAACAGCAGCATGGACGGGTGGTCGCGCAGGCCGAGGTAGATGTTCTTCGTCCAGCCCTCCCACATCTGCGGCAGGGACGTGTACATGCGCGTCCGCGCCACCGCGTGCCCGTCCGCCACGATGAGACGGTAGCCGTTCCACTTCACCTGCTCCGAGAGGGCTTTGTCCTCCACGATCTGGTCTTTGACTTTTTCGTGTCCGCCAATGGCATCGTAGACGGAGCGCTTGATGAGGATGAACTGCCCGTTGGCGACCGCGACTCGTTCGTTGGGGTCGTTGACCTTGCGCGGCGAAAATCCAACCGACATGGCGGTGAGCACAAGCGGCATCAGCACTTTTTCCCAGAATGTGCCGAGTTCCTGGAAGGTCATGATGGTGAACAGGTCGGCCTTCGTCTCTAGGGCCTTGACGTAGCAGGATGCGATCGCCTCGGGTGCGGAGAAGGTGTCCGCATCCACGAAGCACAGCCAGTCGCCGCGGGCGGAGGCGGAGGCCTGGTACAACGCGTGGGGTTTGCCAGCCCAGCCCGAGGGTAGGTCCGAGCCGTGGATCACGCGCAGGCGGGAGTCGCGGCTGGAGAGGTCCGCCAGAATCGCGGGCGTGGAATCCGTCGAACGGTCATCCAAAACAATGATCTCAAAATTCGGATACGTCTGCCCAAGCAGGGACTCGACACAGCGGCGGATGTTCTTCTCCTCGTCCCGCGCGGGGACGCAGATGCTGATGAGCGGCGCGTCGGCGGGCGGCTCGGTGGGCGTGACCACGATGTCCATGTGGTACTGCGAATGCACCCAGACGATGACGCCGAGGCCGAGCAGGAAGAGCAGGATGGAGACGAGGAAGTAGGGCATGGATGTGAAGGTTTACAAAATTCTATTTCAGTTCGAATTTTACAAGCACATTAACCCTGATAGTGACCTCATATATCCAAAGCGGTTTCTCCCACCGATTTGTGCCTTCCCTGAAAAACGCATCCAAGGTACCAAAAGAATAAGATGGAGATGAGATTGAATCTACCGCTTGAATAGAAATCACTTCACCGATCTCGCTGTTGATTTCCCTGCCAATCGCTTTTGCCTTTGCGGTGGCATTTTGGATGGCCATCTGTAACACCCGTTCACGATATCCATCGATATTGGAGACGCTGAAGACAATGTCTTCGACTTTATAGTGTGTTTCTTCTTGAATGTCAGTAAGGAGAGGCATAAACTCATCCATATGTCGCAGAGTCACTCTCATCGTTCTATAAACAATATACCCAACAACCTTCTCTTCCACAGTGAAATAACCAGTTTTTACCCTTACCTGCAAGGGGCCGATCATCATATCTTTTTCTTCAACGCCGTGTGTATTGAGAATATTCACCGCATCCGTAAAATATTCTTCAGTTTTTAGTTTTGCGTCCGCCAATTCTTTTTCTTCAGATTCAAAGATGAGCACGAATTCTACCTTATCCAGATTGGTAATAACCTCACCCTCGCTTGAGACCGTTATCGTTCTTTCTTCTGGTTGCGTTACCTGAATATCCTGCACAATAGGTATTTGCTTCTCTGGCCGACGCAGGAAAAGCGCGATCACGACAATCGCGATCCCAATCAACATGACGTTCTGAAATTTCGATGACATGATTATCCTCCGTTTGCTGAGTTTGCTGATTTGTTAGTTAACGTCCCAGATATTCCATCCGTTCCCTGGAAATCAAACGCCCAATTTTCCGAGCACATCGTTCAGAACTGCTTTCACCACCGCCTTGTACAGACGCTTTCTTTCGGGCCGCGAAAGGATGACATTTCTCTGCGCCAACTCTTCCTCGTACTTTGCCTGGACGATAGCCAGAATCTTTTCATCCAATTTCGCCGCTCGGACGCGTTGGAGCATCTTCTTTTCGGTCTTGTCATACGAACCGAATTCGGGGATGGAATTGGGCGGGTTGAACATGAGACTCTCCTTATATCAATAAGATTCACCACAGATAAACAGGGTGAACATTGTTTATTGATAAACGATTCATCCATTTCATCCTTTTCATCTGTGGTTAAAGATTTTATATCACCCTCACCGTTGACCCGCGCTCCGTCTTCTCCACCTCGATCCGCGTCGGGAACGCGTCCTTCAATTCATCCAAATGCGTGATGACCAAAATCTTCGCAAAATCGGGCTTCACCAAATTGATCGCTTCGATGAGTCTTTGCCGCCCCAGCGCATCCTGTGAGCCGAATCCCTCGTCAATGACCAGGGTTTGCAGGCGCGCACCTTTTCGTCCCGCCAGCACTTCGGACAGGGCGAGACGGATCGCAAAGTTGACGCGGAACGCCTCCCCGCCCGAATACATCTCGTAATCGCGCAGTCCCGCGCCGTCGCTGATGAGGATGTCGAGCGTCTCTTTCAGGTCGTCGCGTTTCTTGTCCTTGTACTCGGCCTGTGTCGCGAAGCGGATGGACATCGTCCCGTTGCTGAGACGGTCGAGCAGGTCGTTGGCTTTGGCCTCGATCTGCGGAAGTGCCTGTTCGATCAGCAAGGCGGGGACGCCGTCCTTGCCGAAGGCGCGCTCCAACGTTTTGTGACGCGCCACCTGCTGTGTCAATTCCTCGCGTTCCAGCACAAGTCCTTTCTTGCGCGCCCGCAGGGAATCCAGCACTTCCACCAGTTGACGCGCGCCGCCCACTTCCTGATTCTTCTTGTTTTCCTGTTCCTGCAACTCGAGCAGGGACCGCTCCGCCTCGTCCAGACTGACGGCTGGCTTCCTGACCTCCGCCGCGAATTTCTCGCTGGCGAGGAGCGCTTCCACTTCCTTCAGCCGCGCCGCGCCGCCCGTCTCCCACTGCTGGACGGCTTTCTGTGCGGACTCGATCCGCTCCGTCCATTGTGTGATCGAGTTGGACAGGGTCAGCCGCTCCCGTTCCGCGCTGGACAGTTTCGCGATCTGCGATTCGGTCTCTGCGATGACCTTCGTCAGCTCGTCCATCCGTGACTTGTTGGTGCGGAAGCGGTCTCCCTTTTCTTTTCCTTCCTTCTGAAGTTGCTTCAGCGTGGACTTGCGATGCGCCTCGCTCAACTCCTGTCCACACAGGGGACAGGTCGCACCCTCTGCCGATTCCAACTGGTCGATGCGCGCCTTGAGTTCATCCATCTCCAGTTTGCGCAACTCGTTCTCCGCCTTGAGCGTGGCGAACTCCTCCCGCGCCGCGCTTCGACTTTCCTCCAACTCTTTCCGCTTCGCGAGCGTCTCCTCCGCCTCCGCCAAAGTTTTCTTCGCTCCCTCAATCTGTTTTGCCAGTCCACTGACCACTGATGACTGGTCACTGATCACTGATGACTGTGTTTTCAACCCCCGCCTCTCCTCCTCCAGCCGCGCCTTCTCCGCCGCCAGTTCCTGATCCAACTCCGAAGCGGCCTTGCGGATGCTCTCCAGCGCGGACTCCTGCGTCTTGCGCGCTGCGGCCAGTTGCTTCAACTCCGCTTCGAGCGATTTCAATCGTCGCTTGCGTTCCTCCTCCTCGGACAGTTCCAGGTCGATGTCCGCGATGGAACGGTCGATGCCCGCGATTTCTTTTTCGATGTCCTTGCGGTGGTTCGCGGCGCGGTCTTTATAGGTCTCCCAAATTTCCAGCCCGAGGATGTTTGAAAGCACAGCCTTTCGTTCGCTGGCTTTTTTCTGCGTGAACTCGTCCGCTTTGCCCTGCAAAAAGAACGAGGCATTGACGAAGGTGTCGTAGTCCAGTCGCAAGGTCTGTTCGATGCGCGCCTGCGTCTCGCGCGTGGACCGTTCGGTCAGCGGACGCCAATTCCCTTCATCGTCCACTGTCCACGGTCCACCGTCCCAAATTTGAAACTCCAGCACCGTGCTTTTGCCTTTCGTCACTGTCCGTTGCACGCGGTAGATGTTTCCCTCGTAGCCAAAACTCAGCGCCACTTCCGCAGTTTTCGACTGCAAATTGATCAGCGCGTCCTTGTCCTTGCCGCGTGCCTCCCCGAACAGCGCCCACGTGAACGCGTCCAGAAGCGAAGACTTCCCCGCGCCGTTCTGTCCCGAAATGCACGCCAGGTCGAACGCCTCGAAATCCAGTTCAACGGGCTCGCGGTACGAAAGGAATCCAGCAATGTTAAGTTTGAGGGGGATCATGGCTGGGATTATAGCAGGTACACAAGTAGACAGGTCACACGGAAACTACGCAACTACGTAACTAACCAACTACCCAACTAACCAACCCCATGTTATCATCTCCCCCATGGACGATCCAATCGCAGTCCGCACCCGTCGCCGCTGGACTCTCACAGCCGTTATCCTCTCCACCATCCCGTGCTATTGCCTCGGATGGATGGCGATCGTCTCGGCGCCCGGCCCGCAGACTGCGACCCCGACTCCCACGACGACCATCGTCACCGAGACGCCGACCTTCGACCCCTTCGCCTCGCTCACCCCGACTTTCAGTCCGACTCCTGCCTTTCTGACGGTGACCGCCACTCTTAGCCTCACCCCCACGCCCACGTCCACGTTCCCTGCCAGCCCAACCCCCTTCCTGCCTCCCACGCGGACCTTTACGCCGTCTCCCACGTGGACGCCGTCCGCGACCCCCACCGCCACCTGGACGTCCTCGCCCACCGAGACGCCATCCGTGACGCCGACCTCCACCTCCACCGAAACCCCAACCGCGACGGCCACATCCACACCGACTTCGTCGAGTTCTTCCCTCATTCCAACTCCCACCCCCACCTTCCGTGACGGAAATTTCACTCCTTAAATCCCTGTTGTCCACCGCAGGAATCTCAGGCCACGAATCCCCAGTGGCGGACTTGATTCACGCGCACTGGAAACCTCTCGCCGACGAGATTCATCTCAGCCGACTCGGTTCGATCCACGCCCTCAAGCGGGGGACTGCTTCCGAGCCGCGTCCACGCCTGCTCCTCTCCGCGCACATGGACGCGGTCGGGATGATGGTCGCGGGCATCGAAGATGGTTTCCTGCGCCTGACGGAGATCGGCAGTCTCGACCCGCGTCTACTGCCTGGCCAGCCAGTGACTATCCACGCGCGCCAGCCATTGCAGGGCATCATCTTCGCACGTCCGCCCATGCTCCGTCCCGATGACGAACGCAAGGACGCCGCTGGCTGGGACCACCTCCTCGTGGATGTGGGTTTGACGCCGCGTCAGGTAAGTCAACGCGTTCGGACGGGAGACCTCGTCTCGTTCGCGAATGAACCGCTGGAGTTGGGAGACGGATTCATCAGCGGGCATTCGCTCGATAACCGCGCATCCATCGCGGCGTTGACCCTCGTCCTCGAGGCGATGCAGGCCAAACGTCACGCGTGGGACGCGTGGTTCGCGGCCACCGTGCAGGAGGAACTCGGGTACGCGGGCGCGGCCACGTCCGCCTTCGCGCTTCGTCCCGATCTCGCCATCATCGTGGATGTCACGTATGGGAAAGGGGCGGGCCCCAGCAGTTGGGAATATTTCCCGCTCGGCGGCGGTCCCACGCTGGGGATCGGGCCGCACATCCACCCGTTCCTGTTGAAGCGTTTGCGTTCGCTCGCGGACGAGTTGGAGATTCCCTATTCCATCGAACCGATGCCCGAAGATTCGCTGACCGAAACGAACGCCATTCAACTTTCGCGCGAAGGCGTGCCGACCGCGGTGGTGAGTATCCCCATCCGCTACATGCACACGCCCGTGGAAGTGGCCGCGCTCACGGACATCCAACGCGCCGCCCGCCTGCTGACGGAATTCACCGCGCGCCTCGACGCGGATTTTTTGCAAACGGTGGTCTGGGATGACTGACGGCCTCTCCGTCTTCGCGCGCAGGTTGGGCGAAGTCTCCCCGCGCTGGTTTCTGCGCCTCGTCTTAATTCTCGCCTCGCTTCTCACCTTCTGGCTGGCCGTCCATCTTGGCTCTGGCGGAGTGTTCTTCGTCTTCTGGCGGCGCACCCTGCTCGTCTTCGCCGTCGCGGGCCTAGCGCTTGCGTTTCTCGTTCTCGCCTATTTTCTCGATCGCGAAAAAGTTTTCAACCTCGTTGAAAAAATAATCAAAAAATCCGCGTCCTTCCGCGTAATCCGCGTTCTCCGCGTCCCGTCTTCAGCCATCATCTTCCTTCTCTTCATCTTCACTCTCCTCAGCCCCCTCTCCCAAACCTTTCAACCCCTCCCCGCGCGCTTCCTCCTTATTTTCATTGCCAGCCTCCTCTTTACATTTTTCTTATCTACAAAAAACGCATCCTCAAGTTTTCTCTACAATTTCATCTTCGCATTTTTACTGCTCTCCATTCTCTACTCTCTGCTCTCTTCCATCTCATCACTTTCCCTCTCCCCCTTCTCACGCGGTTGGTCCGAAGGGACGCGCTTCTACCACGCCTCACTGCTCCTCTCCAAGCACTACTACGGACTCTCCCTCCCGCCTTTCTATCAGGACCTCAGCCGTTACGTTGTGGAAGCGGTTCCCCTGCTTTTGCCCAATCCCTCGCTCTGGCTCGAACGCCTCTGGGAATTTTCGCTCACCTTCATTCTTCCTGCGCTGACATCCGCGCTCGCCCTTCGCCGCGTGATGTGGAGTGGTACTCCGCAAAGCCAGGCGGGATACCATCCCGCCCCACGGGCCATCTGGATCGCCCTCTTTCTCTGGGGGACGCTCTACCTCCTGCAAGGCCCCGTTTACTTTTATCTCCTATTCGCCGCGATCCCAGTCCTCGCTTTTTATCATCCACAAAAACCAATTCCCTCCATCCTCGCACTGCTCGCCGCGTCGTTCTGGGCAGGCATCAGCCGCGTCAACTGGATTCCCGTTCCAGCCATGCTCGCCATCGCGCTCTACCTGCTCGAAACTCCCTTCAAAAAAAATATCCTCCGCTACCTCGCCTCCCCCGCACTCTACGCCATCCTTGGCCTCGTCACGGCCTACGCCGCGCGGCAGTGGTACTTTTCCATCTCCGACATCTCTCCCGAAATGTTCAACGCCGCGTTCTGGCAACTCCTGCTTTGGTATCGTCTCTTCCCCAGCGCGCTCCAGCCGCTCGGCATCCTTCTCGCGGGCTTGCTGATGACCGCGCCCCTCATCCTCCTCATGGGTAGTCACCTCCGTCAAAACCGCTGGCATTGGATACGCGTCGCGGGGCTCATCTCGATGATGTTCGTCTTGCTCGTGGGCGGATTCATCGTCAGCGCGAAGATCGGCGGCGGGAGCAACCTCCACAATCTGGACGGCTATCTGACCCTCTCCCTCGTCATCGGACTCTACCTCCTGACGGATCGCTTCTCCCCTGACCTTCAATCGGACTCCTCGCCCCGCGCCTTTTCCCCGCTGACAATTTCCCTTGCCATCCTCGCGGTGACGTTTTTCACCGTCTCGACGGCCTTCCCCTCCATCCCCGCACGCGACCGTCACGAAGACTCCCTCGCTGGCCTCCAGCAACTCGTAGATGAAACCGTCGCGAACGGCGGACAAGTCCTCTTCATCTCCCAACGCCAGCTGCTGACCTTCGGCTACATCACGGGCGTCCCCCTCGTCCCTGAATACGACAACATCGCGTTGATGGAATTCGCCATGAGCAACTACCGCCCGCTCATTGACCAGTTCCATGCCGACATTGCCGCGCATAAATACGCCCTCATCATCGCGCCGACTCCTCCAGGCCAGTTACAAACGCGAGACGATCCCTTCGCCGAAGAGAACAATGCCTGGGCCAAGCGCGTCAGCATCCCCATGTTGCGCGAGTACAAGATCATCGCGGAATTTCCAGAAGGTGATTTTGTGGTCTTAATACCAGATGAATAGAGAACAGAGAGCAGAGAACAGTTACGCAATACGCAGTACGTAATGCGCATCCCTAACTCGCATCCTCCAATCTCTAATTACCAATCATCAATTACCTCTTTCCAACACCATGCCCCTCACTCCTTCCCTCAAACTCCTCGAACGTCTCTGCAACGCCATCGCCATCTCTGGTGATGAGGGCGAAGTGCGGAAGATCGTCCTTGAGCAGGTGATACCTCTCGCAGACGATGTCCGCGTGGACGCGCTGGGAAACGTCCTCGTGCGGAAACGCGCCTCGAAACGGAACGCGCTCAAAGTCCTGCTGGCCGCGCACATGGACGAGGTCGGCTTCATGGTGGTCGCGGAGGATGGCGATGGATTCTATCGCTTTGAACAAGTCGGAGCCGTGGACGTCTCAACGATCGCGGGCAAGTCGGTGTTCATTGGAAAAGGTCGCGTCCCCGCGGTGATCGGGCTGAAGCCGATCCACCTTGCTGGCAGTGGGGACAGCCTGCAAAAAGTGACGCTCGATTCCCTGCGCTTGGATACGGGCGGGAGCGTCGGAGTCCGCGTGGGCGACCGCGTGGGATTTGCCACGCAGTTTCGCCGCGCGGGAAATTCGATCTTTTCAAAGGCGCTCGATGACCGTCTCGGCGTCGCCACGTTGATCGAACTGCTGAAACACGCGCCGACGAACATCGAACTTCTGCTGGCCTTCACGGTGCAGGAGGAAGTGGGACTGCGCGGCGCAAAAGTGGCCGCGCATGCACTCGCCCCCGACATCGCCATTGCCGTGGATTCGACCCCAGCCCGCGACCTGCCCGCGTACGACGGCCGCGACAACGTGGTTTACAATACCAAACTTGATCACGGCCCCGCCATTTACATCGCCGACGCGCGCACCCTCCCCGACCAGCGATTGATCCGTCACTTCACATCCGTTGGTGATGTGGATGGGATTCCGTATCAGTTGCGCCAGCCTGGCGGCGGCGGCACCGACGCGGGCGCGATGCACAAACAACTGGAAGGCATCCCCGCGCTTTCCATCTCCGTCCCCGGGCGATACGCGCACACGCCCACGGGCCTTTGCCGTGTCAGCGATTGGCAGAACACGCTGCGTCTGATCCACGCGGGATTGTCGCACATGACTCCCGCCCTGTTGACACGATAGACTTTCTCTCTCTTTAATGGTGCAAAATGAATGGACTGATTGCCTTACTTGGTTCTGGCGAATATCTCCCTGTGATGGATGAGGTGGACAAATTCCTCCTCGCGAATTGCAACGCGAACGGCCGCGCCCCGCGCGTGGTCTGCCTGCCGACGGCTTCGGGACGCGAGGGCGAACGTTCGTGGGGACGCTGGATGCGGATGGGCGACGAGCATTTCACCCGCCTCGGCGCGGACGTGAAGTCGCTTCCCGTCATTGACCGAGTCTCGGCTGACGACGCGGCGCACGCGGCCGTTGTCGAAGTCGCAGACCTCGTCTACTTTTCGGGTGGCGACCCGAACTACCTCTACCAGACGATGAATGGCAGCCGCGTGTGGGACGCGGCGCAAAAGGCCTTCGCTCGTGGCGCGGCCTACGCGGGATGTTCGGCGGGCGCGATGATCCTCGGCAGGTCCATGCCCGATTTCCGCCGCGCGGGCTTCGGGACTCTCCCCGCGTTTGGGATCGTCCCTGCCGCGTTCATCATGCCGCACTTCGACGCCATTCCCATTGTCCGCCAGCCGCTGGTCTTTGCCCTCCAGAGACAGTTGAAGGATGGCGAATCCCTCCTTGGCCTCGACGAGGAAACCGCCCTCATCGGCACGTTCGGTGGAGAGTGGCGCGTGCATGGACACAAGACAGTCTCTGTGATTTCTCGCGACAGGAAAACGGTTCATTCTGTGGGCGAGGAAGTGAGATTCAAGTAAACAGGTAGACACGTACACAGGTAAACACGTATACAAGAACAAGCTATCGCGAACTACGAAACTACGTAACTACAAAACCATAAAGCTATGAAACAACTCCTCCAAACCCTCACTCAAATCCCTGCCCCCTCTGGCCGCGAGGACGAACTCCGCGCGGCCGTCCAAAAGATGATCCAACCCTACGCGGACGAAGTCCGCGTGGACGCGCTTGGCAACTTGATCGCGCGTAAAGGCAAAAAGGCCAAAGATGGCAAACGCATCATGCTGGCCGCTCATCTCGACGAGGTCGGCGTTATCGTCTCGCACGTGGACGCGCGCGGCTTTGCCCGCATCAGCCCATTGGGCGGATTTGCGCCGCATCGCAAGGTGGGGATGCGCGTCCGATTTCTCAATGGTGCGAGGGGAGTCATCGGGTTGGAGCGCGATGCCGAGCAAAAGGAACGCGTCCCCGGCATGGACAGGTTTTTTATTGACACGGGCGCAAGAAACCAGGTTTCTAACCCTCCCGTCAAGGTGGGGGACGTGGCTGTCTTCGATGCAGAGTTTCAGGATCTGGGAGACCGCATCATCGGCCGCGCGTTAGACGACCGAATCGGGGTGGCGTTGCTCATCGAAAGCCTCACCCGCCTCAAGTCGGGAAGGAACGAGATTTGGTATGTGTTCACCGTCCAGGAGGAAGTGGGCGCGCGCGGGGCGGGTCCCGCATCCTATGGGATCGATCCAGAGATCGGCCTGGCGGTGGATGTCACGATCGCGAACGACACGCCGAATACGCGTCAGCGGAATCCGCTCGCGCTCGGCGGCGGGCCAGCCATCAAGTTGAAGGATGCGGGCGTGGTCGCGGACCCGCGGCTGGTCGAGATGTTGACGCGGGCCGCGGAGGAGAATCGCATCCCGCATCAATTTGAGATCGCCGAGGGCGTTGCTTCGGACGCGCGTGCCATGCAACTGACGGGACTGGGTGCGCAGGCAGGCGGGATCGCAATCCCATTGCGGTATCTCCATTCACCGTCGGAGATGATCGATATGACCGACGTGAACAACGCGGGGCGGTTGCTGGCCGCGTTTTTGCGTGAGGCATAAGGCGGAATGCCACATCGTGCCCGAAGGGTATTCCGCCCCACATTGAAAAGCACAGGCTCCCAAGTTCGGGAGCCTGTTTGATTATTTCTTTTTCTTCGGTTCTTCCACGAGGGTGGCTTCCGCCTCTGGCGCTTCCTCCTTCTTCATATTGAGGAAGGCGATGCCCGCGCCGAGGGCGAACGCGCCTGCCGACCCCGCGCTGGAGTAGACGGTCAGCGCGATGATCAAGCCGAAGAAGCCAAGTGCGAGCGCCATCTGCAGCTGCCAATTGCTCTTGGGATAGTTGGCGAGGAAGAAACGTCCCAGCCCCAGCCCAACGAGCAGGAAGCCAGCGATGCGGATGAGGTAGCCGAAAATGCTGAAAATGTCTTTCATGGTGTAGAGAAAGCCGTCCATATGTTACTCCTTTGATTTGAATTATAACCAGGCCCACAGCATCCAGCAGGCGGTCATCAGGATGCCAACGCCAAACCGCGCCGCGAAGGACGTGCCCCAGCCGATCATGAACACTTTGGCGGACTCGCGCGCCTGCTTCCAATCACGGAAGCGCAGGTATTCCAGTCCAAGCAGGGATAGTGGGGATGCGACGAGTCCAACCAGCGGGGTGAAGAAGAGACTGACCACGATCCCCACCACGTAGCATAGCAGGATATTCTTCCACGGGATTTCATGTCCGCGCATTTTGGAGGCGATGATGATGTTATCGAGCACGTTACCGCCGATCATGAAAAGCGTGATGACCGCGAACAGGAACCAGTCCCAGCCGTCCATCGATCCGCTGGCCCATTGGATGAGGGCATAGACCAGCGTGGCGAGCCACATCACCGTCAGCCCGGGAAAGACGGGGACGATCAACCCGATCAGTCCGAGAAACAGGACGAAGAGGGTGATGGTTTGCAGGCCGAATTGGAGGAAGGTTTCGAGAGTCATCGTGAGTTCCAGTGTTCAGTCATCAGTGATCAGTTCCGTGTGTACATGTGTACTTGTGTACCTGTATACGTGTTTACCTGCCTATCCGTTACGGCCTGATTATATCAATCCCGCCCATCCATGGACGGAGCACTTCGGGCACGACGATGGAGCCATCGGCCTGCTGGTAATTTTCCATGACGGCGATCAGCGTGCGCGGCAGACCCAACCCCGAGCCGTTCAGCGTGTGGACGAAGCGCGTCTTGCCTCCGTCCGCGGGGCGATACTTGATGTTGGCGCGGCGCGCCTGGAAGTCGGTCACGTTCGAGACCGAGGAGACTTCCAACCACTCGTCACAGCCAGGCGCCCACAACTCCAGGTCGTAGGTCATCGTGGAACCGAAGCCGATGTCGCCCGTGCAGAGTTGTTTGACGCGGTACGGGATGCCAAGGTCGGCGCAGGTCTGCTCGGCGTCGGCCAGCATCTTCTGGTGCAGGGCTTCCGACTCTTCGGGCTTGCAGTACATGTACATCTCGACCTTGTCGAACTGATGTCCGCGCTTGATGCCGCGCACGTCGCGGCCCGCGCTCATTTTTTCGCGGCGGAAGCAGGGTGTGTAGGCGGTGTACATGCGCGGCAGGCTGGTCTCGTCGAGGATCTCGTCCATGTGCAGGCCCGTCAGCGGGATCTCCGCGGTCGGGACGAAGTACAGGTCTTCCTCGTGGTCTTTGTAGAGGTTGTCCGCGAACTTGGGCAGTTGTCCCGCGCCGTAGACCGTGGCGGTCTTGACCATGAACGGCAGGTACTGTTCGCGGTAACCCTGACGCGTGTGCAGGTCGAGCATCCACGCGATGAGGGCGCGTTGCAGGCGGGCGCCAGGTCCGCTCAGCACGTAGAAGCGTGAACCCGTCAGTTTGGTGCCGCGCTCAAAGTCAATGATGCCGAGCGCAGGGCCGAGGTCCCAGTGCGGTTTGGGGGCGAAGTCGAATTTGCGCGGCTCGCCCACCGTCTTGATGACGATGTTCTCGCTGTCGTCTTTTCCGTAGGGGGTGCGCGGGTCGGGGATGTTCGGCAGGGTGGACATGAGACCCGTCAGTTCGGCCTCCACCGCCGCCACGTCCGAATCGAGCGCCGTGATCTTGTCGCCGACGACGCGCATCGCTTCGATCTTCGACTGTCGGTCGGCCGCGTCCTTCTGCTTGCCGATCTCCTTCGAGACGGCGTTCCGCTCGGCCTTGAGCGCTTCCACTTCGTTGAGCAGGTTGCGGCGTTTGCCGTCCAATTCGATGATGGAATCCACCACCGACGGGTTATCCTGCCTGTCGCGCAATGACTTGCGGACGATGTCTGGGTTTTCGCGGATCAGATTGATGTCGAGCATGATGCACCTCCAGTGCGGGCGGACGGTGGACTGTAGACGGTTGACCGTGAAATTGACGGTCCATCGTCCACGGTCTACGGTCCAGAAATAGAATACGCCCCCGGTCCGTTCGCAGGACGAGGGGGCGTCTCGTGGTGCCACCTGCTTTTGCTGTGGCGCAAATTGGCAATTTGCGCTACTGCCTTAGGATCGCGTTATCGGGCGAACCCGTCTCTCTTACTGCGGCGATTTTTGCCGCACCTGCGAGAGAATAAGGCAGAGTGGATTTCATTCGTTGGCGGGTCGTCTTGCACTAGCCGACGACTCTCTGTACCGTTGCGGAATTACTTGTCTCTGCGCAATGGGGTGATTATATGCGGAGAAGAAGAGATGTCAAGCGGAAATTTCCATGTTAAACTTCGCCTCATGCGCTCATCCCTCCTCCTGCTTTCTGCCTTCTTCATTCTGCTTTCCTCCTGCGCCCCCGCCTCCACTGCCGCGCCAACTATCACTCCGCACCTGACCCTTGACACCGTTACACTTGACACTTCCACACCCACACCCACACCTGAAACGTGGAACGTGGAACTTGAAACTCCCGCACCCACCGAACTTCCCGAAGACGATATCCTCACCCGCGCCCAGAAGCAGCGTCTCGCGGATGTGGCGCAGACCTTCCTCGCCTCCACGCAGGAGGAAGCCCAGCAGGTGGCCGAGCGCATCAACTACATGATCTATCCCGATCCCTCCAACATGTGCGGACCGCTTGCCATCGCTGAACTGCGCGATGCAGGCCTCCTCAGCCGTTACGTGGACCCGCACGATTTCTGGCTCATGCGTCCCGACACCAATGCCGATTTGCTCCTCAAAGTGTTTCCCGAAGACCGCTTCGAGCATTATCGGTTCAAGCAACCCACGAACGAATTCGATTTCAAGGAATTTCCCCTCAAGGCGGGTGATTTCCTCTACCTCTACGCGGGGAAGGGCGGCACCTTCGAGCACATCATCACCGTCACCCGTGTGGACGAAGCGGGCCGCGCCTACACCGTCACCAACCTCAACACCCAGCCCTTCCCCAACTACTATTACGTCATCCGCGAAGTGATGCTTTACGATCCCAGCCAGCCGGGCGTCGGTCAATTCTATGAGTGGACGGACGGATCCAAAAACAACTGGATCGGTCTCACCGGCTACGGCGGATTCGAGGTCTGGCGGTTCAAAAATCCCGTGCAGGATTCCTCCTCCGTCGAGATTCAACTTGCCGACAAATTGGACTCCATCTTCGCGGATGCGGGCGGCGAATGGCATTCGGTCATTCTGGACCTCGAGGCGGGGCGCGTCGTCCACGACCGCCTCGGCACGGACGCGGTCCACATCGCCTCGGTGGTCAAAGTCCCCATCGCGATGTTGCTGTTCAAGAGTCTCGAAGCCAAAGGCATTCCCGCGGACGAATTGCCCTCCTATCTCGAATCCCACGGAAACGGATTCCTGCTCTCGCAAGCCCTCCACGACATGCTCGTCGACTCGGACGAGAAAGCCACCGAAGACCTGTTCGAATACGTCCGCCAATCAGGCTTGAACATCCCAACCACCCTGTCCGAGTGGGGCGCGCCCAACGTGAACCTCTCCCGCCGCACCGCGCCTCTGGACGAGATCGCGCATCTGCTCGCGGGACTCTATCAGGGTGAATTCCTCCAACCGCAAGGACGGCAGATGATCCTCGATTGGATGTCTGAATACACTCCCAGTGACGATTCGCGGCTCGGCGTGTTGCGTCCGCTCCTCCCCGCGGATGGAAAACTCTACAACAAGCGCGGCACCATCACCGACGGACGTCTCGTCATCGGCGACGCCGTCATCGTGACGTGGGACTCGAAAGCCTACGTCATCGTCATCTTCGGCTATCCTGGGGAAAATCCCACCAACGACCTGAAACTGGCCGCGGCCATCGAACAATCCGCCCTCGCGTTTTGGGACTTCGCGAAATAAAACCTGTACACGGATTACGCGGATTTTACGGTCGAACACGGATTTTTAAAAAAAAATTAAAAAATCCGTGCGATTCAGTCCAATCCGTGAAATCCGTGTACCAGGCATTAATTGAAAAACTTTTCCTCCAGCGCAGGCCACTCATCGGATTGCTCGGCGCGGTCGTTCCAATTCTCTTTTCCGCTCCACGATTCGATTTGCAACTCGTAAACCGACGTTCGCTTCAGTTCCTTATCCGTGATCGGACGATATTCGCGTCCCGCTTCCATTTTTGGGAAATATTTCTGGAGCAAGCCGTACAGCGCGGCGCGTTTTTCTTCATCCGATTCGAGGATGCGGACCGTCCCAAAGATCATCACGCTCCGATACTGCACCGAAAACTCCAGCGCCACGTTCGAGGGGAGAAACCGTCCCATCTCACTGGCTTCGAGACAGACTTTCGGATTCCGCTCGAGGTTGGCGCGGATGCGTCCCGCCAGATTGGAGTGGAAGATGACGCGCTGATTCGCCTCGTCATACCAGAACATCGTAGGCGTGACGAATGGCTGGTCGTCCCAAGCGGAGGCGACGCGTCCGACTTGGGCGACGCGTAAGAATCTCCGAATCCACTCATCGTCACGCGTGTATTCGGGCAGGCGTTGATTCGCCGTCGGCGGCTGGGATGTCAGGTCGTAGTCACGCGTCATTCGTCGGTCTTCTTTTCCACTACCACGGTCGCTTCCGCCACCAATGCGGCGATCGCGCCGATGGCCGCCCACACGGGGACGAGGATCACGCCCACCACCCCCAGCGTGAGCGGGACTTCGATCAGCGTGCGCCCTTCCTTGTCCTTGATGATGATGCGGCGGACGTTGCCTTCGTGGATCAATTGCTTGATCTTCGCGACGAGTTCCTCACCATTTACGCGGAACTCTTCTGTGCCATTGTGGAATGTGCTCATGGTTTCCTCTTTTGGGTCAACAGGTGTTTGTATAAAAAGAATAGGATGAAAAATGCCACTGCCCCCGCGCCGATAGCGATCGGCCAGATCCAATCCGATAGATTGATGCTCAACATTGAAAAATAAACGAACGAACCAAACGTGAGCGCGCTCAACAGCGCCACTTCCATGGCGGAATAGAACGAGATGCTGTCCGCTTTGAATTCGTTTGGGAGGGTTGACGTCCGCCAGCGGAACGCCTCTTCCAATTTCAATTCCTGATGATGCTTTGCTACAAAATCCTTCATCTGGTTCATGGCGCGTGCAGCCTCCAGCCAGGCCAGGCGCAAGCGCGCCAACTGCGCCACGGTCAGCGCGCCCAGAATGGTCAATATTAAAAACAATCCCGCCAGCGAGCGATAGGCGATCACAAGTTGTTGCGGTGTTCCGTTCAGCAATTGCGCGCCGAAGATCGCCGCCACCAGCGAGCCGACCGAAACGAGGAAGAACGAAGCGGCTTTGCTTCGGTCTTCGTTCGCCTGGAAGGCGCTGTTGGCGATGTATTCGAATTCGGCGGCGAGAAATTCTTCGGGGAGGGGAGTGGGTGTTTTTGCTGGCATGACGTGATTATACACGCCAGATTTTGTGGAGTGGAACGACTTATTGATCGATAAAACTGTATCCGCCCGGGCGGGTCTGGATAAGAGCCGCCTTGCCTGTTTCTTCCTCCAGTTTTCGACGCAGGCGATACACCACGTTTTTTAGCAGGCCCAGGTCTGCTTCTTCCATGCCCCACACTGCCTGCATGATCTCGTCTGCTTTGAAGATGGCGCCCGGACGACTCATCAATAAGTGGAGCAGACGGAACTCGAGATTGGTCAATCGCACTTCCTGTCCCGTCGCCGCCACCGCGGACCGATGAGCGGGGTCCAGTTTCAACGGTCCGGTGCGAAGCGGACTCATTGGCTGCGACCAACTGCGTTTTGCCCACGCCAGAATCTTTGCCAGAAAGATCGCCGGGCTGACGGGTTTCACCACGCACTCGTCCACGCCAGCCTGGTAGGCTTCCAGGATTTCGGTCTCATTGTTTGCCGGCAGAAAGAGCAGGATGGGGCTGGAGCTGAGAGTGCGGTAGCGCTTGCATAGTTCGATGCGCTGCGCGTGAGGCGCGTTGATGTCAATGACGATCAAGTCCGGGATATCTTCCAGCGTATGATCCAGTGCGCGCGTCACCACCGTCTCGAGGATGGCGACCAACCCCTTTTCGCGGATCAAGTATCCCCAGATGGGAGCGGTGGCGCTTTGGTCGCAGACCACGTATACGCGCAGGGGAGGGCGGTTATCGGGATCGGGCGTGTTTTGCATAAGGTCATTATAAGCAAAAACGGCGATTTTGGTCATAAAAAGTCACAAAAAAACACCAAAATATGACCTTTGGGTGATATGGCAAATTACCATCAACTTTTATACTTCGAGTACACATTTCGAAAAGGAGATAGAAATGAAAAAACTTTACGTTGTATTAATGGCCCTTGCGCTGGTTGCTTCGGCCTGTCAATTGGGTGGTGCGGGGCAGGCACAACCGACCCCCATCCCTCTGGAAGCTACAGCGATCCCCAGCCCGACCGCAGCCGTCAACCCGACCGCCGGTCCGCAGGGCGGCGCGCCGGAAGCCAGCACGGAGAAAGTCGCGGCGGCAGATGGCATGACACAAGTGTACGTCCCGGATGGCACGTTCATGCGCGGTGGCGTGGACCCGGAAGCCCGTACCGCCGAGATGCCTAACGCCAAGATCACCATGACGGGTTTTTGGATGGACAAAACCGAAGTCACCAACGGCATGTACATGCTGTGCGTGACGGCTGGTGCATGTGAACTGCCCCACTCCTTCAATCAGACCGTCCTCAAATCCGCCAGCCGCCCGGAATATTTCCGCAACCCTGAATTTGCGGACTATCCCGTCGTTTACGTGGGTTGGGGCGATGCGGATACCTATTGCAAGTGGGCCGGCCGCCGTCTGCCGAGTGAGGCCGAATGGGAATATGCCGCGCGCGGCGCCTTTCCCTCGCTCAACACCTTCCCGTGGGGCGATCAGCGCCCGGACGGTTCGTACGCCAACTTCAACTCGATGGTGGGTGACACCATGCGGGTCGGAAGCTACCCGGCGGGTGCCAGCCCCTTTGGCATCCTCGACATGGCTGGTAATGTGTCGGAATGGGTGAACGACTTCTTCGATTCGAAGTATTATGACCTGGGCATGGTTTTGAATCCCACCGGCCCGGTCTCTCGCGCGGACGTCTTCTCGCGCGTGGTGCGCGGCGGTCACTGGGGCGATGCGTGGATGATGCTCCGCGTCTCGGCCCGCGCCAGCATGATGGGACCCAATCCTGCCGCACAGCAGGGCACCGATCGCTGGTATGGTGACTCTGCCCCCAGCGTTGGTTTCCGTTGCGCCGCGGATAACTAATCTCCTCGTTCTTTGTTGGCCGCCGGGTGTATCCCCGGCGGCTTTTTGTTTCTTAATTGACGCTTCCATTTTGATGTGGTAAACTGCGCCCACAATTTCAAAGCCCCGATCGGCAACTCTTATCCAGAGAGGCGGAGGGACCGGCCCTATGATGCCTCGACAACCACTCACCAGTGTGCAGTAATCGGTGATCAGTGACCAGTCACTGAAAACTGAATACTGATAACTGATAACTGAGAACGGTGCCAATTCCGACAGGATATTCTGGGAGATGAGAGGGCAGCCGTGCCTTTGTGCAAATTGCCCTTTCGCGAGACCGGAAGGGCAATTTCATTTCACAAGGAGACCCACCCTCAATGAGCAATACCTTCATGAATTCCCCCAAACTGATGTTCACCTCCGAATCCGTGTCGGAAGGCCATCCCGATAAGATGTGCGACCAGATCTCGGACGCCGTGCTGGACGCCTGCCTCGAGCAGGATCCCCGCTCGCGCGTGGCCTGCGAAACCGCCACCAAGACCGGATACGTGATGCTGTTGGGCGAGATCACTACCAAGGCCCAGATCAACTTCGACGAATTGGTGCGCAAGACCGTCCTTGAGATCGGCTACGACTCCTCCGAAAAAGGCTTCGACGGCAACTCCTGCGGTGTGCTGGTCGCCATTGCCAAGCAATCGGGTGACATTGCCATGGGCGTGAATAATGCCCTCGAAACGCGCGGCCACGAAATGACCGATGCCGAAGTGGATTCCATTGGCGCGGGCGACCAGGGCATGATGTTCGGTTATGCTTGCAACGAGACGCCCACCCTGATGCCCCTGCCCATCTATCTGGCGCACAAACTTACCCGCCGCCAGAGCGAACTCCGCAAGAACGGGACCATCCCGTGGCTTCGTCCCGATGCGAAGAGCCAGGTCACCATCGAGTATTCGATGGGCAAGCCCAAGCGCGTCGACACCGTCCTCATCTCCACCCAGCACACGCCCGACGTCTCGCACGCGGAGATCGCCGAGATCGTCACCGAGCAGATCATCATGCCCACGCTCCCCGAAGGCATGGTGGACAAGGACATCAAAGTCTACGTCAACCCGACCGGGCGCTTCGTCATCGGCGGGCCGCAGGGTGACGCGGGCGTGACCGGCCGCAAGATCATCGTCGATACCTACGGCGGTATGGGCCGTCACGGCGGCGGCGCGTTCAGCGGCAAGGACCCCACGAAGGTGGACCGCTCCGCCGCGTACGCCGCGCGCTGGGCCGCCAAGAACATCGTCGCCGCGGGGCTCGCCGATCGCTGCGAGATCCAGGTGGCGTACGCCATCGGTGTGGCGCACCCGCTCTCCGTCAATGTGGAGACGTTCGGTACGGGCAAGATCGCGGACGAGAAGATCGCGTCCCTCGTCACCGAGCATTTCGACCTCCGCCCGGGCGCCATCATCCGTGACCTGAACCTGCGCCGCCCGATCTATCGGCAGACGGCTGCCTACGGTCACTTTGGCCGCGACGATATCCAACTCCCGTGGGAGGATACCAGCAGGGCCGCGGCGATCAAGAAAGCCGCCGGCTTATAACCAGACAGACCTCCGGTACTACCGGAGGTCTTTTGTTTTATAATCATCTCATGGACTCCAAAACTCGTTACACAGACCTCGTTCGCGAATTGAATTATCACTTTAATCGGTATCACGTTTGGGATGACCCCATCATCAGCGACGCGGAATACGACAAACTCTACATCGAACTGAAGCGGATCGAAGCCGAACATCCCGATTGGATCGCCCCCGACTCGCCATCGCAACGCGCGGGAGCCAAGCCGGCTGACCGTTTCGACAAGGTCCGCCACCCCGCGCCGATCTTGAGTCTGGCGAACGCGTTTGGTGCGGACGATGCGCGCGCCTGGTACGAACGCGTCCGCAAGCTGGATGACCGCGTGGAGAAGGCGAAATTCGTCGTCGAGCCGAAGATTGACGGGCTGTCTGTCATCCTGCATTACCGCGACGGACTTTTCGTCCAGGGCGCGACGCGTGGAGATGGGGAGGTGGGCGAGGACATCACGAGCAATTTGCGGACAGTGAAATCCATTCCGCTTCGCATTCCAGTATCTGGTGATCAGAAGGCAGAAAGCGGAAAGCAGAAGGCAGTGACGCCGCCAGATTATTTGGTAGTAAGGGGAGAAGCGTTCATTCCGATCAATGATTTTGAAGAACTCAACAAAAAATTGGAGGAAGTGGGCGAGAAGACGTACATGAATCCCAGAAATTCTGCGGCGGGTTCGTTGCGCCAACTTGACCCGAAACTGACCGCCTCGCGTCCAATCACGTTGCTGGTTTATCAAATTATCCATGCGGAGGGCGGACAAGTCACGACGAGCCAGTGGGAGATTTTGGAATACCTGCGCGCCCTGGGTTTTCCCGTCACCGATGTGGCAAAGCGGTTCGACGATATCGAGTCTGCCATCGCCTATACCGAGACATGGGACAAGAAACGCGATGACCTTCCTTACGAAGCCGACGGCATGGTCATCAAAATTGACGACCTGACTCTCGCGGCGGAACTGGGTTTCGTGGGCAAGGACCCGCGCGGCGCGGTTGCTTTCAAATTCCCCGCGCGCGAGGTGACGACCACTTTGCTGGGCATTGACGTGGAAGTCGGACGGACGGGCGTGCTCACACCCAAGGCTGTTCTCGATGCGGTCGAGATCAACGGCGTGATCGTCAAGAATGCCACCCTGCATAACTTCGATTACATCGCCGAGAAGGACATCCGCGTCGGTGACCGCGTGCTCGTCAAACGCGCGGGCGAGGTGATTCCGTACGTGATCGGCCCCGTGGTGGACGCGCGCACAGGCAAGGAGAAGACCTACCAGCCGCCGAGCGTTTGTCCCGCGTGCGGCCAGCCTGTGGAGCATTTCGAGGGCGAGGTGGCGTGGTACTGCGTCAATGCGGCCTGTCCCGCGCAGTTGGTGCGGAATGTGGAGCACTTCGTCTCGCGCGGCGCGATGGACATCGTGGGCATGGGGACGAAGATCGTCGAGAAGTTGATCGAGGCGGGCAAAGTCAGCGATGTGGCCGACATTTTCACCCTCAGCCGCGAAGACATCCTCGAGTCGGTCACGAAAAAGGATCGCAAGACCGAGAAGGAACCGCCAGGCAAGATCGCGGATAACTTGCTGGCGTCCATCGCTGATTCGCGGAATCGTCCTTTGAATCGTCTGATCACCGCGCTGGGAATCCACGGTGTGGGCGAAGTCAGCGCGGCGGATTTGGCGGGTCACTTCGGCAATCTGGATGCGCTGTCCACGGCCAGTGTGGACGATCTTCAGCAGATCGCGGGGATCGGTCCGAACATTGCCGAGGGAATCGTGGATTGGTTCGGGCGGGAAGCCAATCGGAAAGTGCTCGCGAAGTTGAAGACTGCGGGCGTCTGGCCAAAAATGCAGAAGGCAGAAGGCAGAAAGCAGGAAGGCGTTTTCACGGGGTTCACGTTTGTTGTAACGGGAACCCTGCCCACGTTGTCCCGCGAAGAAGCGAAGGCATTCATCGAATCCAACGGCGGCAAGGTGATGGACTCGGTCAGCAAGAAGACGAGTTATCTGGTGCTGGGGGAAAATCCAGGCTCCAAGTTGGAGAAAGCAAGAAGTTTGGGTGTGAAAATCATTGGGGAAGAGGAATTGAAAAAATTGATTGGATAGTGGAGGTTCCATGAAAAATCGAATCATCGTTCTGGCTGCGCTGATCTTTCTGGTTTCTCTCGCCTGCCAACTATTCGTCCCGACCACCGCGCGCGAGGGGACGGTGATTTCCGATTGTGCGGAGATCGTCAGCGCGGTGACCGCCATCCAGCCAACGGACATCCCCGACCAGTTAATGGAAACAGGCATCAAGCAGGGGGATGAGTTCGACGTCAACGATTATTTCACGGTGCTCAAACACATTTCCATGCAGGACGGATACGTTCTGGATTACGTCTATTCCGTCGATTTTTTGGGTTCGTTACCGTATTTGTACGCGCGTCCTGTGGATCAGGCACCGTACGCCTCTTTGCTGGATATCCCTGAAGGTGCGGAACTCGGAAATTACCGCGACCAGCTCAAGGTCGAGGATGTGGCGCAGGGATATTTCGAATACGCGGTGATGGACATTATGGCTCGGCAGTTCTATCTCGTCTGGCACGCCAATTACAACGACACCGAGATCGTCTGCAATGCACAGGCCGCGGCGGCGATTGTGGACAGAATCAATTCGCAAGACTTTGGAATGAAGATGGATCTCCAACAGCAGGCGCAAATCCGCGCGATGAAAAACGTTGAACCAGCCATCATTATGACTGAGGACAAAGCCATTCTGGAGATCGTGGTCTTCTCCAAGTGGGGCGGATTTTTCAGGCGCACGTACACCATCGACAGATCGTTTCCCCACGCGGTGGAAGTGAAAGATGAGAACCTCGTCCCGTATGATTGCGGGGTGATGTTCTAAACCCCTTTATAATCTCCACATGCCTCGCAAATCCCTTCTCGCGTTTGGCGCGCTCTTGATACTCATGACATCATCTTGCGCGTCCAAACTTCCCCAACCTGCGGGAGAAGGCGTCGCGCTCACTCCCTACCTCACCTCCACACCCAGCGCCACCGCATCCCCGCTCCCTGTGGAAGAGGACGCGCAAACTGCGCTCCCCACTCCCACACCGTTCACCTACATTATTCAAGCGGGCGACACCATGGGCGCGCTTGCTCAAAAATTCGGCGTGTCGCTCGATGCGCTCGTCGCCGCCAACCCGACCATCTCGCCCAACGCCATGCCCGTCGGTGCGGCCCTGCTCATCCCCACCGACAAAGACAACCCGACGGGCGAATCCACGCCCACGCCCGTTCCCTTTCTCATTACCCAGATCGACTGCTATCCGACCCTGGACAACGGGATGTGGTGCTTCGCGCTCGCGCAGAACGACTCTGATTCCACACTGGAAAATCTCTCTGCGCGGCTCTCGCTTCTTTCCGCGGACGGGGGAGTGGTCGCGGCGCAGGACGCGCTTCCGCCCCTGAACGTGATTCCGCCGCACGCCTCCCTGCCGCTGACGGTTTTCTTCCCGCCTCCCGCGCCCCTCGACGCGCGTCCGCGTGTACAGATTCTCTCGGCCACAATCCTTGCTCCCAACGACGCGCGCTACCTTCCCGCCGCGCTTGGCACGCCGCGTATCGAGATCGCCGCGGATGGCCGTACAGCGCGCGTCAGCGGGGAGGTGGTCCTGCCCGCGGATGCCGCGCCCGCGCAGACGGTCTGGGTGGCGGCGGTGGCCTACGATGCGTTGGGCCGCGTGGTGGGATTCCGCCGCTGGGAGGGGAGCGGACTCCAGCCCGGGGCGAGTCTCACGTTTCAGTTGACGGTATCCAGCCTCGGGTCCCGCGTGACGCGAGTGGAAGTGTTCGCGGAAGCGCGGCCGTAGTTCATCCCAACAATTGTGATAAGCGGCTTAATTGACTCATCCCTCCCTTGCAAGTATAATTTTCCATCTCCCCATGGTTATGGGGATTTCTTGAGGCTAAATGGCATTACGCGGAAATCTTAGGGATTTTACAGTCACCCAGTTGTTGAACCTGATCAACCTGGCCCAGAAAACCGGTACGCTGGTGGTGGACGGGCCGAGTGAGCAGGCGCATGTTGCATTTCGTGAGGGCAAGCTGGCGTATGCCCGCATCGGCAATGAGGATAACCGCCTCGCGACGATCCTGCACAAGGCCAACCGATTGTCTGTGAATCAATATCGCGCCATCATGGAGCGCGCGGGAAAGCTGACCGACAAGGAACTCGGCTTGATGTTGATCAACGCCGGGTATGTGATGCAGGAGGAGATCCTGCAAAACCTGCAGGGTTATTACACGGAAATCATCCGCCGCCTGTTCACGTGGGTGGAAGGGTTCTTCCGCTTCGAGGCGGAATTGCTGGCTCCCGAGGACCGCATCAACGTGCGGCTGGACCTGGAGAATCTCATCATCGAGGGGTCGCGTCAGTTGCGCGAGTGGGAGCAATTGCAGGACGAGATTCCCAGCCTCGATATGGCATTGAAGTTCACCGAACGCCCACTCAAAAACGTGAACCTGAGCGTGGAAGAATGGCGGGTGGTCTCTTACATTAATCCCAAGAACACCCTGCGCCAGATCGGAAGCGCGAACAAGATGAACGAGATGGAAGTTCGCCGCATCGTGTACGGCTTGTTGCAGGCCGGGCTGGTGGAGATCGTCCGCCCCGAGGGTGCGCGTGTTCCCGTCCCGGCGCGCACATTCCCGACCCAGAATCGCGAAGAGCAGAAATCCCTCGTCAATAAATTGATCGGGCGCATCCGCTCATTGTAGCTCGCTGTAAATTTCGATAGAAGGACTCATTTATGCAAACAGTCAAAATGGTGGTGACAGGCCCCTTCAGCGCCGGCAAGACGGAATTCATCCAATCGGTCAGCGAGATCGATGTGGTCTCCACCGAACGCAAGATCAGCAGCCGCGAAGAACGCTCTGTCAAGGATTCCACCACGGTCGCGATGGACTTTGGCCGCATCACCGTGGATGAGGATCTGGTCCTGTACCTGTTTGGCACGCCCGGACAGAAGCGCTTTGACTTCATGTGGGAAATTCTTTCCGAGGGGATGCTCGGCTTCATCGTGATGGTGGACAGCACCCGTCCCGAAACCTTTCGCGAGGCCCGCAGTATCCTCGAGACCTTCCGCGCGTACGCGCCCACCCCGTATGTAGTGGCCGCCAACAAGCAGGACAAGAAGGATGCCTGGGATGTGGATGACATGCGTCACGCCCTGCGCCTGGACGCCAAGACCAAACTTCTGCCCTGCACCGCCACCGACCGTAAATCCGTCAAAGATGTGTTGCTGGAGTTGTTGTACAGTATCCTTGCTGAAATGGAGTCCGGTGGGTAAATCCTCTCCGGCGTAGGTTTCTGTGTCATCGATAACCACTGATCAAGGTATCGTCCACTACGAGGTTTATGGACGTGGGCGACCTGTAATTCTGTTGCATGGCTGGCTTGGCTCTTGGGGTTTGTGGCAGGAGACCATGTCTGTTTTGGGACAGAGTTACCGCACCTACGCGCTGGATTTTTGGGGATTTGGCGAATCGGGCAAGAAGCGCGATACCTATGCTGTGCAGGACTTCGTCAGCCTGGTGGGACAGTTCATGGAGCAACTGGGGATTTTTCGCGCCCCGCTCGTCGGTCACAGCATGGGCGGGACGGTCAGCCTCTCAGTGGCGATCCGCTATCCCGAACGTGTCAGCAAGGTGGTGGTGGTCGGTTCGCCCATTGTCGGCTCCTCGCTGGCTCCCCTGCTCAAACTGGCGGGGTATCGCCTGAATGCCTTCCTGCTGTTCAACATGATGGGACCCTTCCGCTCTTTCATGAAGAACTATTACTCGAAAGTGATCTGCAGTGACCCGCGTTTCCCCGAGATGATGGATCATGACCTCTCGAAGACCACGCTTGAATCCTTCCTGCTCTCCATCGCCTCGCTTCGCCGCACCGACCTGCGTCCCATGCTCGGACAGATCAAAGTCCCCGCGTTGGGAATCTACGGCGACAGGGATAAGGTCGTCCATCCAACACAGTGGCAGCCCATGAAGGCAGGCATCCCACAAGCACAGATCGTCCGCTTTGACAACGCGGGGCACTTCCCCATGTTGGAGGAGCCGCAGGTCTTTATCGACAAACTCAGAATGTTTCTGGATGAGCATCGCACCATCCCCTTGAAAAAGAATATCCCAGAGAATATCACCTTATGAAACCCGATACCGAATTCTATTATCCAAACCGCATGGGGCGAATCATTTTGGAATCGATGGAAGAAGTGGTCGGCAAAAATGGCCTGAATCATGTTTTGAACCTTTCGGGGCGCGGCGATTTGATCGGCAACTACCCTCCCTTCGATGCGAAGATGGATGTTTCGTTTGCCACCATCGGTGGACTGATGACCCAGCTCGAAAACGCCTACGGACCTCGAGGCGGGCGCGGCCTCGCCATCCGCACGGGACGCGTCGCCTTCAAATATGGCATTCGCGAATTCGGTCAGCAGATCGGCCTGATGGAGACCACGTTTCGACTCCTGCCGCTCGGCGCCAAGATCCGCATGGGCGGACAGGCGCTGGCAGACTTATTCAATCAGGCGACCGACCAACGCGTCTCCATTAAAGAAGAAGACGGGAAATTGCTGTGGGTGATCGAGCGTTGTCCCCTGTGCTGGGAACGCCATTCAGAAGACGCTGTCTGCCATCTCGCAGTGGGACTTTTGCAGGAATCGCTTTACTGGGTGAGCGGTGGTAAGATATTTAATGTAGAAGAGACGCTTTGCATTGCCAAAGGCGATCCCACCTGCACCATCGAGGTCGGCCTGACCCCGCTGGCCTAGCCATTATGCTGAAAGTCATTCTCCCCGCCACCAACCGTATCCCGCCGTTCAACGAATTGGCGCGCGACCTGCGCATCCAGAACGCTCCGCTCTGGCTGTGGCAGAGGAACGTCCTCGCGCCCTACGTGACCCGCGAGATGGAACTGGCCCCGCGCGAGCCCCTGCCCCGTCTGCGCGAGGCGATGATCGTACATCGCAACAACCTGTTTTTCGATCACGCGTACATCAAAGCCTTCGTCACTGCCGCGCGCAAAAAGGGACGCGCCTGCCGCGCCGCCTTCTCTTCCGAAGACCCGGCCTTCCGCGAACACGCCCTGCCTCTTTCCACCTCCTACACCCTGGCAGGCGGACTTTACCTGGCCGACCTGTGGTATTACCCGCATGGCCCCGTGGCTGATGTGGATCCGCTTGTCATTCCACTCGATCCCAAAGAGGTGGGCTACTACCACGTCCCCACCTACATGGCCGACCAAAGCGGGGACCTCACCTACCAGGTGCCGCGCCGCTCGCTCATCGCCATCGACTCGTGGGTGCACATTTACATCGCAGACGTTGTGTTCGGGATCTTTGGACGCGCTTTGCGAATTGAAGACCGTCTTGGCCATGAACTGCCGTTCAAACTCAAGGTGCTGGCCAAGGCATTGTATGAAGGCCGCCAGGTGTTGGAATGTTCCGAACTGGTGAAAGTGGGGAAAAACTGCAACATCCACCCGGGTGCGCAGATCTTCGGACCGACCACCATCGGCGACAATGTCAGCATAGACGCGGGCGCGGTCATTGAGAACTGCATCATTGGCGATAATGTCAACATTTCTCAAGATGTGCAGTTGATGTTATCTGTCGTTGGCGATGGCGCGTTCCTGCCGTTCCGCGCCTCCCTGTTTATGACCACCGTCATGGAAAACTCCATGATCGCACAAAATACCTGCCTGCAAATGTGCGTGGTAGGACGCAACACCTTCATCGGCGCGGGTAGTACCTTTACCGATTACAACCTCATCCCCGCTCCCATCCTTGCGCGTGACGGGCATAACGAACTGAATTACTCCAACCGCCCCGTGATGGGCGGATGTGTGGGCCATAACTGCCGCCTCGGTTCGGGGATGATCGTCTTCCCCGCGCGCACCATCGAATCGGATGTGGTGCTGTTCGCCTCCTCCGAACGGCGCGTGGTCGACCGCGACGTCCGCTACGAAGACAGCGACCACCACAAGTTGCGAAATGCCAGCCTGCATCGGCGACTCTACCCGCGTGGCGAAGACGACTCTCACAGCGCGGTGCTGGAATCCTGGTGATGGACTCTTTTGCTTTCATCATTCACCCGATCAGCGTCAAACGCGATGTCCAACGAAAATACCCCTTCCTCGGGCGCATCCTGAGCGAACGCCAGATCGAGTTCTTCTCGCAACACTTTCCCCCCGTTTACCTTTCCGAAATCGAAGGCATCACCTCCGCATCCACCGGGCGTGAGATCAAAGGCTGGCTCATCGCCTGTCCGTTCACGCCGCGCCAGATGCTGGAACTGCCCGAGCGACGCGTCTACAACAAGATCGTGCAGACGGGACGCAAGGCAGAGAATCTCGGCGCGCAGATGCTGGGACTGGGCGCGTTCACTTCGGTGGTGGGCGACGCGGGCGTCTCCATCGCGGACCGTCTGGCGGTCCCCGTCACGACGGGCGATTCCTACACGGTAGCCATGGCGGTGGAAGCGCTCAAAAGCGCGGCCGAATTGATGGATATTTCCCTGCCGAACGCCACCGTCGCGGTCGTCGGCGCCACGGGCGCCATTGGCCAGGTCTGTGCCGAGTTGCTGGCGGAAGAGGCGGGACGGCTGGCGATCATCGGCCGAAGGGCAGACGCGCTCGAGGATTTGCGCGCCCGGCTCAAAGGTCAGGCGCGAAGCGAGATCCTCGTCAGCACAGATATGTCCCCGCTGGCCGATTCCCAGTTGATTCTGACGGTGACGAGCGCCGTCCACGCGGTCATCCAGCCCGAGCACCTGCGCCCGGGCAGTGTGGTCTGCGACGTGGCCCGCCCTCGCGATGTTTCTGCAATGGTCGCGGCGGCAAGAGATGATATATTTGTGATTGACGGCGGAATGGTAGACGTTCCAGGCCCCGTTGATTTCCATTTTAACTTCGGATTCCCACCCGGCAAGGCTTATGCCTGCATGGCAGAGACGATGGCACTGACGCTGGAAGGCCGCTTTGAAGATTACACACTTGGAAAACACATCACGCGCGAACGCGTGGATGAGATCTCTGCGATCGCGAGAAAGCACGGATTCCGCTTGAGCGGATTCCGTTCGTTCGAGAAGGAAGTCACTTTGGAACAGATCGAAGCCGTGCGCCGCAACGCCAGACGGGCGGGGCGCAACTAATTCTGGGAGGCTCGTATGGGAAAACCTCGACTCTTGGTTGTCGAAGACGACAACGACATCGCCAACATGCTGAAGATCTATTTCGGCGGCATGGACTATGAGGTGGATATTGCGCCGCGCGGCGGGCTGGCGCTCGAAAAGACGCGCACCGTCCTGCCGCACCTCATTGTGCTGGACATCATGCTCCCCGACATCGACGGGTATGAGGTCTGCCGCACATTGCGGACGAACACGCGCACCAGCCACATCCCGGTCATCTTCCTGACCCAAAAGGATGAGCGCAGTGACAAACTGCAAGGGTTGGAATTGGGCGCGGACGATTACATTACCAAACCCTTCGATATCGAAGAATTGAAATTGCGCGTGCAGGGCGCCATCCGACGCTCGGAACGCGAGAGCCTCACCGATCCCCGCTCCGGACTCCCAGCCGGGCGGCTGATCGAGGAGCAGCTCCGCCGCATCATCCGACAGGAGGATTGGGCCCTGCTCGATCTGCGCGTCAACAACTTCGAGCCGTTCCGCGACGTCTACGGATTTGTCGCGGGCGATGACGTGCTCCGCTTCACGGCCATGCTTTTGAGCGAGGTGGTGGACGAACTTGGCTCGTCCAGCGATTTTATCGGTCACGCGGGTGGCGACAATTTCATCATCATCACCAAGTACGATGTGGCCAATGCAATTCGCGACCGCGTGAAGGCGCGCTTCGCCGAGGAAGTGCAGACGCATTACAACTTCATGGATCGCCAGCAGGGATTTATCCAGGTGCCCAAGGCGGAAGGCGGTGTGACACAGGTCCCGTTCATGACGCTGGCGGTGGGCATGGTTTCGCCCGCGCAGCAGTCCTTCTCCGATATTCGCGAGATCACGGAACTGGCGGCCGAGGCGCGTCGACTTGACGCCGCGGCCTGAGTTGTGAGGCAACCGCGTCATGTTTGTTGAGGCTGGTCTCGGGCTGGGCTTTCTCCTGGCAGGATTGGTAATCTTCGTCCTGTTCCTGGTCATTTTGCGCATCCTGCCGCACCGCGATCCAGCCAGTGGAATCATCCCCGCCCCCGAATACAAATTTGAATCCCAGTCCGCCGACGCGGTGCTCGTCGTCCAGATGGGCGGCCGCGTGGAGTACGTGAGCCAGCAGGCGCGCGAGTGGTTTGGTCTGCTGGAAGGCGAGATCGCCGACCTGGAACGCTTGGCGCGCCGCGTTCGCCCGTCGGAGGAATTCCTGGAATTGTGTGCCTCCGAGGGACAAAAACGTTTCTCGGTCAACGGCCGCCTCACAGACGCGGTCTCGTATCGCGTGCCGGGCTACAACCCGGTGATGCTCATTTCCCTGCGAAGCATGGATCTGGGCGCGGCGCTGGGCAGTGTGGAGGGTGGAGTTCTTTCCAGTTCTGTCTTGAAGATCGTCTCCGAATTCGGCCAGACCATTCCTGCGAGTCTCAACCTGGATGCCACGTTGGGCGCCATCTTTCAGAATGTGGGGAGGCTGGTCTCCGCGGATGTGATGGAGATCAAACTGGAGGAGCCAGAGTCGAAGTCTCTGGCGATGTATCGTTACGAAGAAAGCGATTCGGGGCCGCGGGCTGTGCGGATGGAGCGCGGTCAGTTGGGCGAACGTTTCCACGAAGTTCTCAAGTCGGAGCGGCGTCCCATTTTTGCGCCTGACGGCCGACTGAACGAGAACGAAGCGTCCGGTCTCGTCCGATCGTACATCGGTATTCCGCTTCTCGCGGACAACGAACTGCTCGGCACGCTGGAGGTCGGTCAGACCACGACCAGCGGGTTGACCAAGCAGGATTCCGAACTTCTGCAATTGATCGGCGGACAGGCCGCGGTGGCCATTCGAAACGCGCGCCGTTTCCAGGTCGAGCAGGAGCGGGTGGAAGAGTTGAGCGGTCTGGCGAAATTGTCGCAGGCCGCGGGGGTCATCCAGGAACCGAAGGAATTATTCACGCGTTTGGTGGAGACCATCGTCCCG
Source organism: Chloroflexota bacterium (assembly GCA_049324715.1). GTDB lineage: Bacteria > Chloroflexota > Anaerolineae > Anaerolineales > Villigracilaceae > Denitrolinea. The sequence continues at coordinate 51,922 of JBMOMR010000018.1, forward strand.
TTGTTCGATGTCGAGATGGTGGGTTTCCTTCTTTATCAAGAGGCGGAAAACCTGCTCGCAGGGCAGGTGCCGTTCCAGGGGTTGCCTTCGAATGTGGTGGCCGTGTATCGGTCGGTGATCCAGCCGGGGGGCGAGGCCGAAACTATTCTGAAGGACCAGCGGTCCATCTTGAGCATGGACGCGCCCGCCGACCCCTCGATGCGTGCGCTGGGACTGCACGATATTGCCCAACTTGCCAGCGTGCGCGAACTGGCGCTGATTCCGCTGATCTCGGGCGAACGGCTGGTCGGTTATCTGCAATTATCCAATCATCGCAACGGACTGACTCCGTTCTCTGTAGAAGAACTGCGACTGGCGAATGTTGTCGCGGGGCAGGCCGCCATCATCATTGACAATGCCCTGCTCGTTCAGGATGCGCGCCAGCGTGGACAGCGTTCCGAGTCTCTGCGCCGCATTGCCAGCCTGGTGGCCTCCTCGGCCACGCTGAACGAGATCCTGCAATTCTCTGTACAGGAACTGGCGAGCCTCCTGCGCGCGGATGTGGCCGCCATTTATTTGCTGGACGATCAAACCCACGAACTGCGCGCCCATCTCAAATCGGTCTGGGGCGTATCGCCCGAAGCCGCCCGCCTGTTGGTCCGTATGGATGTGGATGAGCGCGAGTTGCATCGCTCCACCGTCACTGGTTCCCAGCATCCATTCTTCTCTGGCCGCCTGAGCGTGGATGACCGAGTCTCCCCGGCCTATCGCCGCATCATCGAAACGGTGCACGTCGAATCGGTCGTCGTTGTCCCGTTGCTGGCGCGCGAACACAGCGTGGGCGAACTCATGCTCGGAAGCCGCGTGGCGGACTTCTTCAATTCCAATGACCTGCAGGTGCTTTCCACTGCGGCTGGCTTGCTGGCCGCGGCCGTGGAAGGCGCGGCCCTGCTCAACCAGACGGACGAGACCCTGCGCCGCCGCGTCGACCAGTTGACGGCCATCACGCACGTGGCGCGCGAACTGAACGCCTCGATGAACCCATCCCGCCTGCTCGAAGTCATCCACGAGCAGAGCATTCAAATGACTCATGCCGATTGCGGCACCATCCTTTTATTCGACTCTGTTTCCGACGCCATCGAACCGCGCGTGACCCATCGGCTGGGTTGCCCGGTCGAGGAGCCGCTCACCGCGCTGACGCGGCAGACTCTCGCCCAGCGCGAACCGATCCTCGTCAACGATTTCGAATCGGACCTGCTCCTGCCTCCGCACGCTGACGTTCGTTCCGCGCTGGCCGCGCCGATCGCCTATCAGGGAAAGTTGCTGGGCGTCATCAACCTGCACTCGCACAAGTCGAACTTTTTCGACCAGTCCGCGCTCGATACCCTGCAGACGCTGGCCTTGCAGGCCGCGGTCGCGCTTGGCAACGCGCACCGCTTCCAGGACCAATCCGTCACGGCGGAACAATTGCAACACCGCGCCACCGCCCTGACGCGCCTGGCGGAGATCACCTCCGCCTCCAATTTTGAACGTCCGATCGACAAGTCCCTGCTTGCCATTGCCTCTGCCATTCAGCAGGCCACCCCGTTCCAGATCGCGCTGTTGAGCATCTACGAACCCGAAAGCGGATTGCTCCAGCGCATGGCGGGCGTGGGCATGCCCGATGAAACCCTGCAGGAACTGCTCTCGCGCAAGCAACCGCTTCAAAGCATCCAGCAGTTGCTTCGTCCCGAGTTCAAGATCGGGCGTTCCTATTTTGTCCCGGCTGACCAAACCCCCGTAATGCCGGCTGAGGCGCATACGGTCACATCGCTTCATGCCACCGACAAGAAAAAGACCGAGAGCACATGGGATCCCGAAGATTTTCTGCTCGTTCTGCTCGAAGATCCGCAGGGACAGCCGCTTGGCCTGCTCAGCGTGGACGCACCGCGCAACAACCTGCGTCCCGACCGCGCCACACTGGATACACTGGAGATCTTCGCCGCGCAGGCCGAACTGGCGATCCTCACCCATCGCCGCACACAGGAATTGAAGAACCGCATTGATTCCCTGACCTCGGGCCTGCAACGCCAGCAACGACTGCTTTCCGTCACCCAGAACGACCTGCCCACGCTCCTGCGTAAGGACCTCGACCAGACCATCTCGATCCACAATCTTGACCGTCGCGCCCAGCGCATCCGCGCAGGCCTGGCCATCACCGAAAAAGTCAGCAGCCAAATCGACGCGCCGTCTGCACTCCTTGCTTTGGGCCGCGAAATGTTGACGCAGTTGGGGATGTCCACCGCGCTCATCGCCGAGGAATCGTCCGATGGGCCGCGCCTGCTCCAGGTCCTGGGAAGCGTACCGAAGGCCGTCAACCCCGAAGCGTTGTTCGGTCAGCGAAATCCCCTGCGCACGATCCTGCAGACGGGCGAGTCCATCATCATCCCCACGCTCGAAGAAAATGACGAGTGGCGCGATGCCGCCCTCCTTTCGGGATTGCGCGCCAAGAGTGTGGTCTGCCTGCCGATCAAGGTTGGCAATCGCATCGAGGCGGGTATTCTGGCGGTCTCACCCGAACCGTTGGCCGGACTCACGGGCGAGGATCATCAGGTGTATTACCAGATCGCGCGTCAGACCGGCGTGGTTCTGCAAAACATCTCCCTGCTCGGTGAGACGCGCCGCCGCCTCCAGGAAGTGGACCTCCTGCTCGACTTCAGCCGCCAACTGAGCGGATTGAATCCCGATCACATTGTGCGCGCCCTGCTCGATAGCGCCCGCCGCGTCATCTCCGCCGCCCACGCCGGGTCGGTGTTGCTGTGGGATGCCCAGTCTCTGCGATTGGCGCCGCGCGCCGTTTCGGGCTATGCCGATAACGAAGGCATGAAACAGATCTCCTTCGCGGCTGGCGAGGCCCTGCCGGGCGTGGTCTTCGCGACGGGCAAGACCCGCCGCGTGGATGAGTTGAACCTGACCCGCGACTACCCCATGAGCACCGACGGGTTGATGCTTTATCGCCGCGTCACCGGCGGGCGCCTGCCCGTCTCCAGCCTCGTTGTCCCCATTCAAGCGGGCGAGCAAAGTTTGGGCGTGCTGGTGCTGGATAACTTCAACACGCCCGCCGCCTTCAAACCCGAAGATGAAACCCTGCTGGTCTCGCTTTCGCAACAGGTGGCGCTCTCGCTCGAAAACGTCCGTCTGGTGCAGGCCACCGAGGAACGCGCCGGGCAGTTGCAAGCCCTCACGAATGTCGCGGCCACCATCACGTCCAGCCTGCAGCGCCGCGAGTTGATCGCGTCCCTGCTCGACCAGTTGTCCCCCGTCCTGCGATACGACACCGCCACGCTGTGGATGCGCGAGCGGGACCAGTTGACCGTGCAGGCGGCCCGCGGCTTCCCGGACTCGGAGCGGCTCCTCGGCCTGAACGTTAAACTGGCGGACAGCGCCCTCTTCAAGCAAATGATCCAGGCGGGACAGCCCGTGGCGGTGGGAGATGTGCGCGAAGACCCGCGCTTCCCGACGCTCGAGAATCCGCGCCTCTCCTGGTTGGGCATCCCGCTCATGGCGAAGGGCGAGGTGATCGGTTTGATCGCCCTCGAAAAATCGCAGGCGAATTCCTATACCAGTGAAAATATCCAGGTTGCCACCACATTTGCCTCGCAGGCCGCGGTGGCTCTGGAAAATGCCCGCCTGTTCGAAGACAGCCTCAACCGCGCCGCCGAACTGGACCAGCGTTCCCAGCGTCTGGCACTGCTCAACCGATATTCTTCCGCCTTGAGCGGCCTGCTGGATGGGGACCAGATCATCGAACTTTCCGCGCAGGAATTGTTGAACGCTCTCGGCGCAATTCGCGTCTCGGTCGTCGCATTCGAACGCGGCAAGGCCATCCTGAAGGCCGCCCTGCCGCGCGTCCGACGCGGCCTGTCCCGCCCGGTTCCCGACGCGGCGCTGATCGCGCGGATGCGCGAATCGCAGGGCGTGTACACCACCGAGGATGTGCGTCTCGAAAACGAGACTCTCCCTCTGCGCGACTTCCTCGGGAGCGATACGCGTGGATTGATGATCCTCCCGGTGGGTACAGCCGAAACGCGCATGTTGATGTTCGTCCACGGCGGCGAAGAGACCCACTTTAGCGTGAACGAGATCGAACTGGCGCGCACCGTCGGCAACCAGGCCTCGATCGCTCTTGAGAATACCCGTCTCTACCAGTCCACTGTCCAGACGGCGGAACGCTTTGCCGTCCTTAATCAGGTCAGTAGCGAAATCAATTCCAGCCTCGATCCTGAAGAGATCTATGTCTTCATTCACAAGGCCGTCCAGCGTTTGATGCCGGTGGAAGCCTTCGTCATCGCCTTGCTGGACAAGGAAAATCAGGAGATCGAGGGCGTTTATCTCATCGATGGGGACCAGCGTTCTCCCACGCAGCACTTGCCGCTTGGCACCGGCTTGAGCGGACGCGTCATCGAAAGCGGCGAACCTTTGCTTCTGCACGGCATGGGGCAGGTGGATGATGCGGGCGGCGTCACGTATGGAGAACAGGGAACACCCTCCTCCATTTTGGCTGTCCCGATGAACCTCGGTGGTGAAACGATCGGCGTCCTTTCGGCGCAGAGTTACCAGCCGAATGTTTACAACCAGGATGACCTTCAGATCCTCAGCACGCTGGCGAACCAGGCCATCGTCGCCATCCAGAACGGACGTCTGTTCGCCGAGACCCAGCGTCTGGCCGAGGAACTCGAAGCGCGCGTGGTGGAACGTACCGCCCAGTTACAGCGCGAACAGCAGAACACCGAGACTCTCCTGCGCATCCTCACCGAGGTATCCTCCAGTCTCGATCTGGACCGCGCCCTGAACCGTACGCTGGCGCTCCTCAACGATGCCATCGGCGCGGAGCAGGGAACGATCATGCTGTTGCAGCCCGACGACAACATGCTCCACTATCGCGCGGGATACGGCTATCTGACGCGTCAGGCCGTGGACGAGAGCCGCGCCATCACCCTGCGCGTCGGCGAGGGACTGGCTGGCTGGGTGCTGGAAAACCGTCAGGCGGTGCTCATCGAGGACCTGCACCAGGACCAACGCTGGGTGCGCGCCTCGGCCGGCTCGCGCGAACATCGATCCGGGATTGTTGCGCCCATGATGGTTGGTGAGGATGTCATCGGTGTGTTGATGGTCTTCCATCGCAAGGTGGCGCACTTCAGTCCCGAAATCCTCAATCTGGTGCAGGCCATTGCAGGGCAGGTGGCGGTTGCCATCAACAACGCCCACCTGTATGAACTCATCCGTGATCAGGCCGAGCGCCTCGGCACCATGCTCCGCAAGCAACAGGAAGAGGCCAGCCGTTCCCAAGCCATCCTCGAAGCCGTGGCCGATGGCGTGCTGGTGACCGGCCTGGATAACAAGGTCACATTCATCAACCGTTCTGCCGAGAACATTCTCGATCTGCCCTCTGACCACATCCTTGGGAAGGCGCTGGATACCTTTGGCGGACTCTTTGGAAAGGCCGCCGTTACCTGGATGCAGACCATCCGCGGCTGGTCGGAGGATTCCGCTTCCTATCAGTCGGGTGACAGTTACGCCGAGCAGATCGAACTGGACAACAAACGCATCGTGCTCGTGCACCTCGCGCCGGTCATGTTGCAGAACGACTTCCTCGGCACGGTGTCCATCTTCCGCGACATCACGCACGAGGTCGAGGTGGACCGCCTCAAGTCCGAGTTTGTGGCGACCGTCAGTCACGAACTCCGCACCCCGATGACCTCCATCCGCGGCTACGCGGACATCCTGCTGTTGGGCGCGGCGGGCGCGTTGAACGAGAACCAGTCGCACTTCCTGCAGATCATCAAGAACAACACCGAGCGACTCAACATCCTGGTCAATGATCTGCTCGACATTTCCCGCATCGAGGCTGGACGGGTGACTCTGGCGCCGCAACCCCTGGACTTGCGCGACGTGGCGGAAGACGTTCTGGCCGACATTCTCCGCCGTTCGCAGGAGGAGAACAAACCGATGGCGATCTCGCTCGAAGCGCCGAAGGAACTGCCGCGCGTTTTCGGCGATTCGGAACGGGTCAGGCAGATCATCGACAATCTGGTGGACAATGCCTACCACTACACTCCCGTGGATGGACAGATCCAGGTGCGCCTCCATTCTGAAAATGGCGAGGTGCAGGTGGACGTGGCCGACACCGGCGTGGGCATCGCTCCCGAAGATCAGGAACGCGTCTTCGAACGGTTCTACCGCGGCGAGCATCCACTGGTGCTGGCGACCCCCGGCACCGGGTTGGGCTTGTCGATCGTAAAACAGCTGGTGGAGATGCACCACGGGCGCATCTGGATGACCAGCAAAGGCATACCGGGCGAAGGCAGCACCTTCTCCTTTACACTCCCCTCACATCAAACCAGTTCCTCCGGACGAGGCAAGAATGGCAAAAATACTGATCGCTGAAGATGAACGAGATATTCGAGATCTGGTGGCCTTCACCCTGCGTTTTGCAGGGCATGAAGTGGTGGCCGCCTCCAATGGTGAGGAGGCCGTGCAACTGGCTCCCAAGGAAAATCCAGATTTGATTCTTATGGATGTGCGCATGCCTCGCATGACGGGCTACGATGCCTGCCGCATTATCAAGGCCGAACCGAAATTGAAGGATATTCCCGTGGTCTTCCTCTCCGCCAAGGGACAGGAGAGCGAGATCCAGACCGGGCTGGAGGTGGGCGCGGAGGAATATCTGCTCAAGCCCTTTGCCCCCGATCAATTGACGGAACGCGTCAAAGCCATCCTGGCGAAATTTGGAAAGTGATCCTGCACATCGACTCGCTGACTCGTTGAATTATCATGAGTGTCGTTTTTCTGGATAACGCGATCGTTCACTATGAGGTGCTCGGGAAGGGACGCCCTGTCTTCTTTCTCCACGGCTGGGTGGGCTCCTGGAAATACTGGATTCCCGCCATGCAGGTGGCCTCCACCTCTTATCGCGCCTACGCACTCGACCTGTGGGGCTTCGGCGAGACTGCCCACAACCAGCAGGCCTACAATCTCGACCAGCAGGCGGATATGCTCAACGCCTTCATGGACAAAATGGGCATCGGCAAGATCGCCATCGTTGGGCATGGATTGGGCGGATTGGTGGCCCTCAACTTTGCCAAACGCTGGCCCAAAAGTGTGGACCGCATGATGGTGGTCACCTGCCCGATGGATCACGAAGCCGTCCATGCCAGACTGTGGACCGCCCAGCCCGCCGAATTGGTGGACTGGCTTTCGATCCGCACGCCCGAATCCACGGCCGCGCTCTCCGACACCGCCAAGACCGATCCGCAGGCTATCGCCGTCTCGTTGGATGGACTGCGCGCCAACAACCTCTTCGGCGCGGCACGTCAGACCAGCATTCCCTGTCTCTTCGTCTACGGACAGAATGACCCTGCCATTCCGCCTCCTGCCGCGGAAAAACAGTCCGCGTTTTCACACATGATGCACAACATCACCCTCGAAGGGTCGGGACACTTCCCGATGATGGACGAGACCCAGAAATTCAACCGCCTCCTGATCGACTTCCTCGCCCTCGACTCGGGCGCTAGTCCGCAGGAACTCCAACTCAAAGAGGAATGGAAGCGCAGAGTGAGATAGAAACCAGGTTTTTTCAAAAAAACCTGGTTTTTCTTTTTTGACTTGACATCCCCTCCCGCACGTCATATACTCGCCTCACAACTGAACGGGGAGCCTGTCCTACAGGCTGAGAGGAGCGTAACCGCTCGACCCGCAACACCTGATCTGGTTAATGCCAGCGGAGGGAACCTCGTCTCACCAACCATCCTCCGCTGAGGATGGTTTTCTTTTTCCCTTCCCCTCTCCCACAATTGGGAGAGGGGAAGGGGTGAGGTCTTTATGTCACGCTGTCTGATCTTTGCCAACGGGACCCTTCCCGACCTCGACGCCGCCCGCCGACTCCTCCGCCCCGATGACCTTCTCATCGCCGCGGACGGGGGCACGCGTCACATCCTGGACTTGGGGTGGACTCCGTCCATCATCATCGGCGACCTCGACTCCGCGACCTTCGACCTCCGACCTTTAACCGACGCAGGCACCCAGATCATCCAGCATCCGCGCGACAAAAACGAGACCGACCTCGAACTCGCCCTTGACCATGCCGTCGGACTCGGCTGCCACGAGATCGTCATCCTCGCCGCGCTGGGCGGTCGCCTCGACCAGACGCTAGGTAACATCGCGATCCTCTCCGACGAGCGACTTTCGACTTTCGACCTTCGACTCGACAACGGCGTGGAATCCGCTCAATTTTGCCGCGCCCGCTCCGAGGTCCAGGGAAGACGCGGTGACCTCGTCTCGCTCATCCCCTGGGGCGGGGAAGTGACTGGCGTCCGCACAGAGGGTCTGCGCTGGCCGCTGTCCAATGAGATGTTGGTCCCGCACAAGACGCGCGGCATCAGCAACGAAATGACAGGCGACATTGCACATGTCCAAATCGAATCGGGCCTATTGCTCGTCATCCACCGAAGACTGATCACTGAAAACTGATCACTGAAAACTGGAGACCCCATGAAAAAACTTCTTCTGCTTACTGCCTTCTGCATCCTGCTCGCCGCCTGCGCACCGCAGGCCACCGCCACTTCACCCATCGACGTGACCATCGTAACCGAAGCGCCTACGCAAGCCGTGGCCCCGCTCTCGACGGGCGACCCCGTCCCGCTGACCGTGATGACTCACGGATCGTTCGCCATCAGCGAGTCTGTGCTGGCTGCGTTCGAGCAGGCCAACAACATCAAGGTGACCTTCCTCGACGGCGGCGACACGGGCGAAGCGCTCAACAAGGCCATCCTGTCTAAGGACGCGCCGCTCGCGGACGTGTTCTACGGTGTGGACAACACCTTCTTATCGCGCGCTCTCGAAGCGGGCATCTTCGAGCCATATGAGTCGCCCGCGCTGGTCAACGTGCCTGTTGAGTTCCGTCTCGATCCCGAAAACCGCGCCATTCCCGTGGATTACGGCGACGTGTGCATAAACTACGATGTGGCCTTCTTCGCCAAGAACGAACTCCCCGTCCCGACCACGCTCGGCGACCTGGTCCGTGCCGAGTACAACGGCATGTTGGTGGTGGAAAATCCTGCTACTTCCTCGCCAGGGCTGGCGTTCCTGCTCGCCACGGTCGCGCATTTCGGCGAGCCAGGCTACCTCGATTACTGGCGCTCCCTGCGTGCCAACGGACTCGTGGTGGTCAACGATTGGGAGACAGCCTACTACACCAACTTCAGCGCATCGTCGGGACGCGGCCCCCAGCCGATGGTCGTCTCTTACGCGACCAGTCCCGCCGCGGAGGTGATCTACTCCGACGTGCAACTGGAGCAATCTCCCACCGCCTCGATCATCGGACCTGACACCTGCTTCCGCCAGATCGAGTTTGTTGGCATCCTGGCGGGGACTCAGCAACGCGCCGCCGCCGAGCGTTTCGTGGACTTCATGCTCAGTCTGTCGTTCCAGGAGGATGTGCCGTTGCAGATGTTCGTCCTGCCCGTGGACCCGATGGCCTTCTGGCCTGACTCGTTCCACCAATTCGTAGCCCTGCCCGAACAGCCTGCCACCCTCGCACCTGACGTCATCGCCGCCAACCGCGAACGCTGGATCCAGGAATGGACCGACGCGGTGTTGCGGTAACGCAAGATTTACCTTGCCTCCAGAGAGTCATGTTTCACCGCGAAGACACGAAGTCCACGAAAATTTTAGGAAAAGAAGCCGAAGGGGGCGGCTTCCATTCCCTGCGTTCTGCTTTCCGCCTTCTGCCTTCTTCTTTCTTCCTTCTCCCCGCGCTCCTCTTCCTCGCGGTCTTTTTCTTCCTCCCGCTCATCCGCATCCTCGTCACCAGCCTCGACGCGTCCGTTTTCACCGCCGTCAACTTCCAGCGCGCACTTTCCGTTTTCCGTTTTACTCTTTACCAGGCCCTCCTCTCCACCCTCCTCACCTTCCTGCTCGGACTTCCCTCTGCCATCCTCTTCGCCCGCTTCGATTTTCGCGGTAAATCCATCCTGCGCGCCCTCACCGCCGTCCCGTTCATGCTGCCGACCGTTGTCGTCGCGGCGGGATTCAACGCCCTCCTCGGCCCGCGTGGACTTTTTCCCTTCATCTTTCATCTTTCTTCTTTCCAATTTTCTGGAACCCTCACGGCCATCCTCACCGCCCACGTCTTCTACAACACCACCATCGTCATCCGCATCGTTGGCAACGCGTTGACTCATCTCGACCCGCGTCTCGAACAGGCCGCGCGGACTCTCGGCGCGGACAGCCGCCGCGTCTGGACGCGTGTCACATTGCCGATGTTGCGCGGTCCCCTTCTGGCCGCGGGACTGCTGGTCTTCCTGTTCGACTTCACCAGTTTCGGCGTCATCCTCCTTTTGGGCGGGCCGCAATTCTCCACCCTCGAAGTGGAAATCTACACCCAGGCCATGCACCTGCTCAACCTGCCGATGGCCGCCCTGCTTTCGCTCATCCAACTTCTCTGCACCCTCGCCTTTTCCGCGCTCTACGCCCGCGTCGTGACGCGTTCTCTCGTCCCGACCGCGCCCAAACCCTCCTCCGCTCGTCCGCCCAAGACCCTGCGCGAACGCGTCTTTGTGACTGCCTTCGGCCTTCTGCTTTCTGCTTTTTTCATCCTGCCTCTCATCTCCCTCCCCGCCCGCTCCATCACCCGCCTCGAAGCGGACCGCGGCCAGCGCGAACAGATCCAATACGGATTGACCTCCGACTACTACACCGAATTGTTCGTCAACCGCCGCGGCTCGGTCTTTTACGTCCCGCCCATCGAAGCGGCGCGCAACTCGCTGGGGTACGCGGCCGTCACCGTGGCCCTCTCCCTCGCGCTGGGATTTCCCGCCGCCTCCGCGCTCACCCGTCCCAGCCGCCTGACCAAACTGCTCGACCCGCTCATCATGCTCCCCCTCGGCGCGTCCGCCGTCACCCTCGGCCTCGGCTACATCATCACCTTCAACAAATCTCTGATCCCTTCTGCATTCCACTTTCTGCCTTCTGCTTTCTCCCTCCTCACTTCCCCCCTCATCGTCCCCCTCGCCCACACCATCATCGCCCTGCCCTTTGTGATTCGGACTCTCCAGCCCGCGCTCGCCTCCATCCCCGAACGGCTCCGCCACGCGGCCGCCACCCTCGGCGCCTCTCCCTTCCGCGTCTGGCAGACCGTGGACTGGCCGATCCTCTCGCGCGCCGTCCTCGCCGCCTCCACGTTCGCGTTCACCGTCTCGCTCGGCGAATTCGGCGCGGCCACCCTGCTCGCCCGTCCCGACTACCCCACCCTGCCCGTCGCCATTGCCCGCTTCCTCTCCCAGCCAGGCGGCATCAACTATGGGCAGGCCATGGCCATGTCCACGATCCTGATGGTCGTCACTTTGTTCGGCATACTTCTCATCGAGCGCGTCCGCCTGCCAGGCAGTGGCGAATTCTAACTACCATTTACCAATTACTACCATGCTCACTCTTTCTCACATTTCCAAAACTTACGAAAACCAACCTTTGCTTACCGACGTTTCCTTCACTGTTGATGCGGGCGAGACCATCTGCCTGCTGGGCGCGTCGGGGAGCGGAAAGTCCACCCTGTTGCGGATCATCGCGGGACTCGAACCTCCCGAAACAGGACGCGTCCTCTGGGATGGCGCCGACCTCGCCCCAATCCCGCCTCACGCGCGTGACTTTGGGCTGGTCTTCCAGGACTACGCGCTTTTTCCGCACCTGACGGTTTTCGAGAACGCCGCGTTCGGCTTGCGGATGCGTGGTCTATCGTCATTGCGAGGAGCAAAGCGACGAAGCAATCTCGGCTCCGATGAAAAGATCGCTCCCTGGCACCGCCTGCCAGGGCAGGTGTCGCGACGAACGCTCGCAATGACGATAACAAAGAAAACCGAAATATCCTCTCGTGTTTCCGAGGTTCTGGAGTTGGTCAATCTTTCAAACTTTGGCAACCGTCGCGTCACCGACCTCTCTGGCGGCGAACAGCAACGCGTGGCGCTGGCGCGCGCCCTCGCGCCGAATCCACGCCTGCTGATGTTCGATGAGCCCCTCGGCGCACTGGACCGCGCCCTGAAGGAAGAGTTGCTCCACGAACTGCGCGCCATTTTGCATCGCACACAGATTCCCGCCATTTATGTGACTCACGACCAGGAGGAGGCCTTCGCCATCGCGGACAGGATTCTCCTCCTGCATGCGGGAGTCATCGTCCGCGCGGGGACTCCCGCCGAAGTGTGGAACGATCCGCAGTCCGCGTGGGCGGCGCGTTTCCTCGGCGTGGGGAACGTCATCGAGGGGACGATAAACGGCAGTGGTAGAGTCGAGACGGAGTTGGGTCTTCTGCATCCGCATTGCAGGCATAACCATATCATGGGGGAACGCGTCGCCTTGCTGTTGCGTCAGGGAGTTAAGAATGGGCGGCTGGTGCGCGTACGAACGTCAGTGGAGGATGTGCTGTTTAATCGGGAGCGGTTCGAGGTCAGGTTGGGAGGCGGGATCGTCATCCAGATGGAGAAGCCCCCAAAGGTCGGGTCGAACATTCTGGCGACGTTCCGCATGGAGTGCCTCGGCCATGCGTGAAAAAGTCATCGTGGACAAATTGAGTCCGCAGGGCGAGTTGAAGTGGAGTTACGCGGGCGAGGTCATCGAGCGTGGCGAAACCCATCTCGTGCTCGAAGCCTTCTTCGACCGCGACGACATGCCGTTCATGGATACCACCCTCAAGCGCGGCGACCGCTTTGTGGAAACGTATTTCACCAACCGCTGGTACAACATCTTTGAAATTTACGACCGCGACAATGGCGCGTTGAAAGGCTGGTATTGCAACATCACGCGCCCATCCAAATTTGCGGACGGGCGCGTGGAATACGTGGATTTGTTTCTCGATCTTTGGATCAGTGCGGACGGCCGTCAGACCGTGCTCGACGAGGATGAATTCCTCGCCGCGGAGTTGGACGAGCAAACGAGACGCGCGGCGCGGAAAGCGTTGAACGAGTTGCGGAAAAGGTTTGAATCAAAACGGCCTGCGATTTAGCGCAGGCCGTTTTGATCGGTTTAGTAGATACCGAGTTGATAGAGGAGCTGGTCGCCGAACTGCCAGGCCAGGCCGCCTGCAACTAGACAACAACAGCAAATCACCACAAGGACAATCACAACGATCATTACCGTGTTGTTTTTCTTCGGTGCTTCGGGGGTGGGGCTAACGGGGGTTCCAATGGTCTCGTTCATTTTCTCTTCTCCTTATCGTGAAAAATGAATTACAAAATTGCGGATGCACATCCGCGCGTGCTACGAATTGGACGGTTCGCGCATGGACCTGCGCCACAGCCACCAGATGACGAGGGACGCGGCCACGATGAGCAGGGTGCCAACCAGAATGGGGACGAAGATCGCGAGGATGGACACACCCGTCGCGGTGACATCCTCCGCCACGCTCACAGGGACGTTGGCCGCGCCGCCCGTGGTGGCGGTGACAACGGGACGCACCACCCCCGCCTTCGCCGCGTGGACGCCGCCTGCCACCAGCAATCCCATCGCGAGCGCCAGCACGGGATGCACGTCGGTGATGACGTTGGCGCTGGCCGCGAAGGCGATCGCTCCCGCCACAGGTCGGACGACCGTCTGGATGGCGTCGTTGATATGGTTCACGGCGGGGATTTTGTCCGCGAGCATTTCGATGATGAGCAGGATGCCGAGCAGGAGCAGAATCCACGGGTTGGAGAGGGTGTCCCAGGGTTTTTGGAGGGTGATCAGGTCGGTGTAGTGGTCAATGACGCCGATCACCAGCAGGGGGATGTAGGCATTGAGTCCCGCGCTGGCGGAGAGGCCAAAAGCGGAAAAGATGCCGGTGAGTAGTTCCATTCGTTCTCCTGATTTGTGGGGCGGAATGGTATTCCGCCTTCATGTTTGCGGGATGCCGCACCACAAACTATTCAAGGGGAAAGGCTCCCCACGTTCCCGTCAATTGTAATCGAAACAGGTCAATCGCGAGGATCATCAACAGGGTCAACGTGAATCCTGCCAGCAGGGGAAACCAGATCTCTTTGAGGCTGGTGAACGTATTGTCCTGCCGCATGATCATCATCCAGACCATGGTGAAGATCAGCGTCAGCAGGGAGAGTGTCCCGAGGGGGCCGATCAGGGCGATGGGATAAAGCACGATGGTCGATTCTGTCAGGATGAGCAGGTCCGTCGCGAGCAGGATGCCGATCAACGCCAGGAGGTGAGTCCACTTCTCGAAAACGGGAGCCGGGTTCTGGTCCCGCCAGACCGTTTGGTTGAAGGCAGGGAAGAGGAACGCCGCCATCGTCATTCCCATGCCGGTCCCGGTGAAGAGTCGCAGGGTGTTGTTGGGGATGTAGAGGTTGGGGATCTGCTGGAATGCCCCTGTTGTTTGTTTGAGCAGGTAAAGATAGGAGTTACTGCCGTCCACACCAAAGGCCAGGAAGAAGAGCGCCAAGGGGATGTAGAATTTTTTGTCGGGCATGCCGCTCTTTTTGCGTGCGGTGAAGGCGAGGAAGGTCAGGGAGAGCGCGGCAGATGTGAACGTGCCCGAACAGCGCGCACAGAGCGGCAGTTGACGGTCGCCGATGTGGAAGGAGCGCTCGTCAATGCGATGACAGACCGCGTAGCCGACCGCGTCCGCCTTACCGAGGATGCCGGGCGGGGCGATGTAGATCCACCCGGCAAAGGCGGCCAGCGCGGCGAGAGGGACGAACCAGCGGATGATCTTTTGGATGATGGGCCGGTTCATGGACTATTTGCGCGGCTTGGGAGTCAGTTCGCGTGGTTCGAGCAATCCCCAGCGACCGGCGGCGAGGTAGAGGATGTCGAGGATCAAGTCGTTGTACGAAATGCCCTCGGCATTGGCTTGCAGGCACAGGTCGCTGTAATCGGGGGTGAGCCCGGGCAGGGTGTTGATCTCGATCAGGCGCGGATTGCCTTCATCGTCGAGGCGGATGTCGGTGCGCGAGACATCCAGCGCGTTGAGCAAAACGTGGGCGCGGTAGGCAAAGTGCTTGAGTTTCTTTTCGAGTTCGGGATCGATATCCGCGGGACAGATGTAGTCGGGGGCGCCTTTCTCGCCGACATCCTTGGCCTTGGCGGCCTGGCTGTAAACCTGCGGGGTGACGGAACGACTCGCGTCCAACTCCAGGATGGGGAAGCGGTGGAAGCCGTCCTTTTCGTCGTACCAGTCGGGATGGCGGGAGTAGAGTTTGGCGTCGGCGCGGCCCATCACACCGACGGTGAATTCGCGTCCAGAGAGGAAGGTTTCCACGAGGGCGGGCTGCTGGTAGGAACTGATGATGTATTTGGTGCGTTCGCGCAGTTCGTTCTCGTTCTTGACGATGGCTTTCGTGTCCACGCCCATGCCTGTCCCTTCGCGGGCAGGCTTGACGAAGAGCGGGTATTTCAGGTCGGGGCGGAGAGGCTCGTCGCCGACGATGAACTCCTGGAAGGGCGCGACCGGCAGGCGTCGGTCCCGCCAGATGCGCTTGGTCAGGGTCTTGTCGAGCGAGATGGCATTCGTCAACACGCGTGAGCCGGTGTAGGGGATGTTGAGCATCTCGAGCAGGGCGGGAACGTGCGCCTCGCGCGCGTCGCCGCCGAGTCCTTCGGCGATGTTGAAGCAGATGTCGGGTTCGTATTCCTGAAGCGTCTGCGGCAGAGTGCGGTCGGCCATCAGGAATTTGGTGTCGTGGCCGTCGCTTTCGAGTCCCGCTTGAATGTGATGGATGGTCTCGATATGGTCGAAGTCGGCAAACGCGTCGGGCGGGACGCCTTCGGGTTTGGGCTGGCTTTCGTCCTTGATGTTGGCGATGACGGCGATCTTCCAATACCGTTTCATTTTTAAACTGGGAGGTTTCTCCATTGGATGTTACTCCTTGACTTTCATGATTAACTCTGAAGGGTGAGTATAAAACATCGTGGGAATCTGACAAGGTTTTATGTCGGTGCGAAGTATTAAAATTTCGCCGGGAGAATGTACGAGCCCGCCCGGGCGCAAATGACGCGCTCACATGAGACTGCGATGAAAGTAACTAGACAATCACCCCCGTTTCAGTTATCATTAGTGCGTTCTGGTACCAATGGGCTGTATTTAAGGATGGCTCGTAAAAACAGGATATTGCCGGGAATTTCGCCTCTTGAAAATCCCCGGTTCGCCCGGATAGAGTCTATCCGGGCAGTTGTACGTAACACCAATCCCGCAGGCACCTGCCTGCAAAACCCCAAGTGCGGTGTGGAGGCATAATGACAGACTTGATCAAGCAAATCGCCGGCGATCTTCAGAAGCAGATCGAGGCATTCGAGCCGAAAATCGGCATCTCAGACGTCGGTACGGTTTCCGAGGCTGGCGATGGAATTGCCCGTGTCGTTGGGCTGGCGAACGTTAAGTCACAGGAATTGGTGCAGTTTGCCAATGGCGTGATGGGCATTGCGTTCAACCTGGAAAGCGAAAGCGTCGGCGTCATCATCATGGGTGACTACGCCGAGGTGACCGAAGGCATGAACGTGCGTGCCACGGGACGCATCGCCTCGGTTCCGGTCGGGGACGGGTTGGTGGGGCGCGTCGTCAACGCGCTGGGTGAGCCGATCGACGGCAAAGGCCCCATCCAGTTTAGCGGGTACCGTCCGATCGAACGTATCGCCCCGGGCGTGGTCTATCGCCAGGATGTGGACACCCCCGTGCAGACCGGTATCAAGTCCATCGACTCGATGATCCCCGTCGGCCGCGGCCAGCGCGAACTGATCATCGGCGACCGCCAGACCGGCAAGACCGCCCTCGCGATCGATACGATTATCAATCAAAAAGGCAAAGACCTCATTTGTATTTACGTGGCCATCGGCCAGAAGAAAGCCGCCGTTGCCCGCACGCTCGGCATTCTGGAACGTGCCGGCGCGATGGAACACACCATCATTGTGGTGGCCGCGGCCGATGAAGCCGCCGCCATGCAATACATTGCCCCGTACGCGGGCACGTCCATGGGCGAAGAGTTCATGGAGACTGGACGCGACGCGCTCGTGATTTTCGACGACCTCTCGAAGCATGCCTGGGCATACCGACAGGTTTCCCTCCTGCTCCGCCGCCCGCCTGGACGTGAAGCGTATCCCGGCGATGTGTTCTATCTCCACTCCCGCCTGCTCGAACGCGCCGCGCGTCTCGCCACTCAATATGTGATCGTCAAGAAGGATTTCAACGACGCGGTGGCCGAAGCGAAGGACAGCGTCAACGGAAAGGTGTATACCGGCCCGTTGTCCAAGCATGAAGCGGACGAAGCCTGCAAGGGCATGGACGGCCACAAGGTCGTCAAAGTCAAAGGCACAGGTGGTTCGCTGACGGCGCTCCCGATCATCGAAACCCTGCTCGGCGACGTTTCTGCATATATCCCCACAAACGTTATTTCCATCACCGATGGACAGATCTTCCTTGAAGGCAACCTGTTCAACGCCGGTATTCGCCCCGCGGTGAATGTGGGTATCTCGGTTTCGCGCGTGGGTGGTGACGCCCAGACGAAAGCCATGAAGCAGGTGGCGGCCCGCCTCCGCCTCGACATGGCTCAGTACCGCGAACTCGCGGCCTTTGCCCAATTCGGTTCGGATTTGGACAAGGCGACGCAGGCCCAGCTCGGACGCGGCCAGCGCATGCAGGAAATTCTCAAGCAGCCGCAGTACGCACCGATGTCGCTCGAGAACCAGGTCATCGTCCTGTTCGCGGGCACCAATGGCTACGCCGACGCCGTCCCTGTGGAAAAGATGCGTCAGTGGGAGTTGGACCTTGTCCGTTACATGGAAACAACCTATCCCGAAGTTGGGAAGAGCATCACCGCCGAAAACAAAATCACCGACGATAACCGCGCCACGCTCGTCAAGGCGCTCGAAGCGTTCAAAGTTTCCTGGCAGGGTTAAGCCATGGCATCTGCCCGAGAAATGCGGCTCCGCATTCGGAGCGTAAAAAATATCTCGCAGGTGACGCGTGCCCTGGAGGCTGTGAGCGCGAGCAAGGTACGCAAGGCTGTCGCGGCCGTGACGGCCACGCGGGCATACGCGGGCAAAGCCTGGCAGGTGCTCACGCACGTGGCCAAACAGCCGGGACGCGAATCCCTGCACCCCCTGTTGACGAAACGGGCCGAAATCAAGAATACACTGACCGTCGTCGTCACCGGTGACCGCGGCCTCGCAGGCGGCTATAACACCAATGTGATCCGCTTTGTGGGGCGCAAGTTCGATCACTATCAGCATCCTGTTCATTTCGTTGCCGTTGGCCGCAAGGGGCGCGACCTGATGATCCGCCGAAGAAAAAACGTAACGGCCGACTTCAGCAACCTGCCCGCCGCGCCGACCTTCATGGATGTATCTGCCATCGGCCGCATGGTCGTGGAGGAATTCCTCCAGGGCCGCGCCGACGAGGTCTATCTGGTTTACACTGATTTCATTTCCATGGCCAGGCAGGAGACGGTGATGAAGCGCCTGCTTCCGCTGGAAGTGGACGGCGGCGAACGCGTGGAAGAGTTCGAACATCGCACCGGCCCCGCCGCGGCGTATGCCTACGAACCGGGCGAGAGCGAAATTTTGGATGAGATCATCCCGCGCTTTACCGGCCTGCAAGTCTATCAGGCTGTGCTCGAATCGCAAGCCAGTGAACACGCCGCGCGCATGATCGCCATGCGCAACGCGACCGACGCCGCGCTCGAACTGGCGGAACAGCTCAAACTGGCGTACAACAAGGTGCGTCAACAGGCGATCACCAACGACATTTTGGATATCGTGGGCGGCGCGAACGCGCTGGCTCAGTAACTTGGAGGCAGAATAATGGCAAAAGCAATCGGGCGCGTAACGCAAATCCTCGGTGGTGTAGTGGACGTGGAATTCCCCCACGGTCAAACCCCTGAAATCTATGAAGCGATCACCGTCGAGCGCGAAGGCAAGGAGCCGCTCGTTCTGGAAGTGCAAAAGAACATGGGCGATAACTGGGTGCGAACCGTTTCCATGGACAGCACCGACGGTCTGCAGCGCGGCGTTCCCGCGGTGGCGACCGGCGCTCCGATCCAGGTGCCAGTGGGACCTGCCACACTCGGGCGCATCTTCAATGTGTTGGGCAAACCCGTGGATGAGAAGGGACCGGTTCAAGCCGCGACCCACTATCCCATTCATCGTTCTGCTCCACCGTTCTCTGAACAATCCACCCGCGTGGAAGTGTTCGAGACCGGCGTGAAAGTCATTGACCTGATCGCCCCCTTCACCAAAGGCGGCAAGACCGGCATCTTCGGCGGCGCAGGCACTGGCAAGACCGTTATCATCATGGAACTCATCCGCTCCGTGGCTACCGAGCACGAAGGTAACTCGGTGTTCGCGGGCGTGGGCGAGCGCACCCGCGAAGGGACACAACTCTACCGTGAAATGATCGAGTCGGGTGTTATGAAAGACACGGTCATGGTCTACGGCCAGATGAACGAGCCTTCGGGCGTGCGTCTACGCGTGGCCCTCTCTGCCCTCTCGATGGCGGAATATTTCCGCGATCATGGCAAGGATGTGCTGCTCTTCGTGGATAACATCTTCCGCTTCTCCATGTCGGGTTCCGAAGTGTCGGCCTTGCTCGGACGTATGCCGTCCGCGGTGGGTTACCAGCCAACGCTGGCGACTGAAATGGGTGAGTTGCAGGAACGCATCACCTCGACCCGCACCGGCTCCATCACCTCGATGCAGGCCGTCTATGTGCCCGCGGATGACTACTCCGATCCCGCGCCGGTGGCGACGTTTACCCACCTCGACGCGACCATCGCCCTCGAGCGCTCCATCGTGGAAAAGGGCATTTACCCCGCCGTGGACCCGCTCGCTTCGACCTCCCGCATTCTGGATCCCAACATCGTGGGCGACGAGCACTACAAGACGGCTCGCGAAGTCCAGCGCGTCCTCCAGCGCTACAAAGACTTGCAGGATATCATCGCCATCCTTGGCATCGACGAACTCTCCGAAGACGACAAACTCATCGTCTCGCGCGCCCGCAAGATCGAGCGCTTCTTCTCCCAGCCGTTCTTCGTGGCCGAACGTTTCACCGGCATCCCCGGCCGCTACGTGCCGCTCAAGGAAACCGTGCGCGGCTTCCGCGAGATCCTCGACGGCAAATGCGACGACCTGCCCGAGCAGGCTTTCATGATGGCTGGTACCATCGAAGATGTGCGCGAGAAGGCTGAGAAGCTCGCGAAATCGGCGTAAGAACGGTGAACGTTT
This sequence comes from Chloroflexota bacterium, assembly GCA_049324715.1. GTDB lineage: Bacteria > Chloroflexota > Anaerolineae > Anaerolineales > Villigracilaceae > Denitrolinea. The sequence goes on from JBMOMR010000018.1 coordinate 72,127, forward strand.
AACGTTCAGCGTTGAAACGGAAGAATATGACCATTCGTTGTGAAATTGTTTCGCAAGACCGCATGGTGTTCGAAGGCGATGTGGACATCGTCGTCCTGCCGGGTTCGGCGGGCGAGATGGGCATCCTTCCACACCACGCGCCTCTGCTCACTACCCTGAAATACGGATTCATCAAAGTCCGCAAACAGGGGAACGAGGAGATCTTTGCCGTGTCAGGTGGCGTGGCCGAGGTTCAACCCGATATCGTCACTGTGCTGGCGGACGCGGCGGAAAACATCGAGGAGATCGATGTGACCCGCGCGGAACAGGCGCGCCAACGCGCACAGGAAGTGTTGGCAAAGGGTGTCCCGCAGGATACGGACGCCTACCTTGCCATCGAAGCCGCCTTGCGCCGCTCCAATCTTCGACTTGAGGCGGTCAAGCGTTATCGGAAGGGTTCCCGTCCGACGAACCTTTCAGGAGAAAATTAATCCGTGGCAATGTTCTCGAAAGACCTAGGCGTTGACCTGGGGACGATCTACACGCGTCTCGCAGACCCCGGCCAGGTGATTCTCGAAGAACCGACCATAGTTGCCATCGAAGTGGCGGAGCAGAAAATGGTGGCTGTCGGCGCGGAAGCGCGTGACATGGTGGGACGCGTCCCCGACACCATTGAAGTGGCGCGCCCGCTCAAGAACGGGGTCATCGCCGACTACGAGGTTTCACAGACGCTGTTATCGTACCTGCTCCGCCGTGTGAGCGGATCGCTGCGCTTCATCCGTCCGCGCGTGATGATCTCCGTCCCGTACGGCGTCACCAGCGTCGAGCGACGCGCCGTCTATGAAGCCGTGATGGAGGCGGGCAGTCACGAGGCGCATTTGATCCAGCAACCGCTGGCCGCCGCGCTCGGCATTGACCTGCCGATCGGTTCGCCATCTGGAAACATGGTCATCTGCCTCGGCGGTGGTTGCACGGAAGCCGCGGTGCTGGCGATGTACGGCATCGTCTCTGCGGATACGCTTCGCTCAGGCGGACTGGACCTCGACGAGGCCATCGTCACGTACGTGCGGAGAAAGTACGGGGTGATCATCGGCCAGGTGACCGCGGAACAGCTCAAAGTCAAGATCGGCGCGGCCGTTCCCCAGGATAACGAACAAAGCATGGAAGTGCAGGGACAGGACCAGGTCACGGGTCTGCCGCGTCCCGTCACATTGTCCACGGGCGAGATCGTGGAGGCGTTGCAGGAGCCGCTCAAACAGATGGTCGAGTGCTGCCGCAAGGTGCTCGAGAAGACCCCGCCCGAACTCGTCTCGGATATCATCGACCGCGGCGTGGCGATCTGTGGCGGCGGCGCGCTCTTGCGCGGTGTGGACAAACTGCTGACGAAGACTCTCGGCGTGCCTGCCTATCTGGTGGATAACCCGCTGACGTGTGTGGTGGAAGGAGCGGCGAAAGCCATTGGAATGTATAACGTGTTGCGGCGTAGTCTGCCGCAGGTGTAAATGAAAACGGCTTCCGTGAGGAAGCCGTTTTTTTAGCGCCGCTTGGGAAACCGCGGAATCATGAAGGGGACTTCCTGTTTGTATTTCAGGTAATCTTCTCCAAACCGTTCGGCCAATTCCTTTTCCTCGAGCAGTTTGAGATAGAGTATCAAAATCAAGCCAAAGCAAAGGACAAAGGCGATCCCGGAGATGGTGCCAGCATAGATACCGATTCCCGTGTAGGCAACGATGGTCCCGAAGGTCATTGGGTTGCGGCACAAGCGGAACGGACCGTCTGTCAGCAATTTCTGGGTGGGGATGATCGGCAGGGGGGTGCCGTTGGCGCGAGCCATTTGGGAGTAGATCGACCAGAGGGCGAAATAAAAGCCGACCACCAGGAATAAAACCCCGAGGATGAAATTGATTGTCCCGAAGTGTACGGATGGCAAACCAAGTTGCAGGTCGAGTGAGGAGCCGCCTCTCGCGATGAGACGCGGAAGCAGGTACAGGAAAAGCACGCCTGCTAGGAGCATGGCGATGATCCGCTTCGGCTCGGACTGTTCTTTTTGCGCCCATTTGGAATATAGAGACATGGTCACTCCTTTTTCTCACTTCTATGATATACCAATCCCCTCTTTGTTTCATGTGTCATTTGTAATAAAAAAATCCTCCCGCCGAGACTCGACGGGAGGAATCGCTAACAGCTAACAGCCCAAAGCTAATCGCTGACCTGCTCCCCATACAACTTCCGATGCACCACACTCAACGCCCGCACCTGCTCCCCCGCGTGATACGACGACCTCACCAGCGGATTCGACTCCACCCACTGGAAACCGATCTCCTTGCCGAAGTCGCGTAGTTCAGCGAACTCTTCCATCGTGTAGTATCTCTGCATGGCGAGATGTTTCTTGCTCGGTTGCAAATACTGGCCGATGGTCAAAATGTCCACGCCCCACGAACGCTGGTCGCGCATCACCTGCTTGACCTCATCCATCGTCTCGCCGAGGCCGACCATGATTCCGCTCTTGGTCAGCACGTCGGGGTCGAGTTTCTTGGCGTTGGATAACGTAGCCGCGGCCCACTCGTAGTTGTCCTGCGGCTGGACGGATTTAAACAGGCGCGGCACTGTCTCCACGTTATGGTTCAAAATTTCAGGGCGCGCTTCCATCACGATCTTGAGCGCCTCCACACTGCCCTTGAAGTCGGGGATCAGCACCTCGATGGAGCAGCCAGGCAACAGTTCGCGGATGCGGCGGATGACCATCGCAAAGATGGGCGCGCCGCCGTCCCGCCGTTCGTCGCGGTTGACCGAAGTGATGACCGCGTGCTTCAAATTCATGGACTTCACTGCCTGCGCCACGCGTTCCGCTTCGCCCCAATCGAGCAGGGCGGGCTTGCCGTGTTTGATGTCGCAGAAGCCGCAGGTGCGCGTGCACACGTCACCCAGCATCAAAAAGGTGGCGGTGCCGCTGCCCCAGCATTCGCCCATGTTCGGGCACATCGCCTCTTCGCAAACCGTGTGCAACTCTTTCGAGCGCATCAATGTTTGCAGGCGTTCGTACACTTCGCCGCCCGGCGCGCGCACTTTGATCCATTCGGGGCGGCGCAGGGGCCGCGCTTCGGCTTCGGGGGTAACTCGATCTCGTGTGGGTGTAACTGACATTAATTCCTCTCAATACCAACGTCGGACGTTAACGCTCAACGTTTTTTGATTTTTAATCTCAATCCTTTGACTTCGACAACTTCGACCGCGTCTCCCTTACGGACTTTCGCGGAGCCTTCGGCCAATTCGGCGCTCCATAACTCACTCTGCAATTGTACTTGACCTCCCGCCTCGTCCACCGACGTTCGGGCGGTCCCCATTTTCCCGATCAGTGATTCCTCCCCCACGCGGACGGGAGCATTACGAGCGCGCAGAGCGATCCACATGATCGCGAAGAACAATGCCCCAAACACAAGCCCCGTGCCAACGATCAAGGGCACAGGAACTTTGAGCGATGATGGCGTGGCTGAGGAGTTAAATAGAATCAAAGCGCCCGCGATGAAGGAGGCCACTCCCGCGGCCGTCAACGCCCCATGCGTTGGGGCCTTGATGTCGAGCAGGAACAAGACAAAGGCCGTAAGGATAAAAACGATCCCAAACCAGTTCACGGGAAGGACGCCAAGTCCGTATCCAGATAACGCCAGGAAAACAACGCCAAAGAAGCCCGCGACCCAGCCTCCCGGACTGGAGATTTCCATCCAGATCAACAACAAACCGATTGTGCCGAGTAGAAAAACAATACTTGGATCGGTGATGATCAACAAAAGCTCCTCGATCAAACTCATCGGGAGCGTCTCTATCTCCACATCCAACGTGTGTAAAACACGCGGAGAATCCGACATTTGGACAGTGAATCCATCCAGTTTTTCGAGCAGGTCGTCCGTGTTATCTACAATGAAATCGATCAAATTCGCGTCGAGGGCTTCTTGCGCGGTGACTGCATCGGCATTGAAGATCATGCTCTCCGCGAGTTTAACAGCCTCCTCCCCGCGCTGTGCGGTGAAAGCGCGCGCTTTCGCTGCAAGGGCTTCCATCTCCTTCGCTTTGATCGTTTCTTCAAGATCTTCCCCCGAGCCTCCGACCGGGCTGGCCGCGCCGATGATGGTCTCTGGGGCCATGGCGGCTGCATGAGCAGACATGGTGATGAGAGAGCCCGCGCTGGCCGCCCACGCGCCGCGCGGAGAAACGTAAACGATCACGGGCACGTTGCTGGCGCGAATGGCTTCCGTGATCTGATTCATTGTGTCAATGGATCCACCGGGCGTGTTCAATTGAATGATCAACGCTTCAGCGTCCCTATCTTCCGCAATGCGGATACCGCGCTCGATGTACTCCTGCATGGCGGGCATGATCGGGCCTTCGGCGTCCATCACGATCACCAGCGGACGGTCGCTTTGGGCGTGGATTCGGCCCGAGAAAACGGCCAGCAGGCACAAGGTCAGTATGGCGGCAAGGTTTATTTTTCTCATGGGTTTTCCTATCTGGCTGATATTATAATGGTTTACGGAGGCCGATATGACAGAACAACCCAAAGTCAATCTAGTCCGTGTTTTGGTGCAGTTGCTGATCGTGTTGATCCTGTTCCCGCTCCTTCCGATGATCATCTCCGGGGATTGGGGCTGGTGGCAGGGATGGGTCTACTTCGCCCTGACCGTTCTCTCCTTTATCCTCAGCCGACTGGTCGTTCGACGCGTCCATCCTGACCTGATACGGGAGCGCGCCCGCTTCATGGACGCACAGGACACCAAGCCCTGGGACAAGGTTCTCGCGCCGATGCTGGCGCTTGGGTCGGTCGTCGTTGCCATCGTGGCGGGCGTGGACCATCTCTATCGCTGGACGTCTGCCTTCCCTGGCTGGGTTCACGTCACGGCGATCATTATCATGGTGCTGGGATACACATTTTCCTCGTGGGCATTGGTGGTGAACCGTTTCTTCTCAGGGACGGTGCGCATCCAGACCGAGCGCGGCCATCACGTGGTCACGGATGGACCGTATCGCTTCGTCCGCCACCCGGGCTACGCGGGTGCATTGCTTGGATTCGTGCTGATTCCCCTCCTGCTCGATTCGCTTTGGGCGTTCATCCCCGCCGTGCTGTTGACGATCATTGTCTTCGTCCGCACCGCGCTCGAAGATGCCACCCTGCAAAAGGAACTGCCCGGCTACGCTGAGTACGCGCAGAAGACGCGTTATCGGTTGATACCGGGCGTGTGGTAAAAATACTCCCCTCTCCCGATTTCGGGAGAGGGGCCAGGGGTGAGGGCAAATGTTACATCACCGCCAACAAAATCGTGCGGATGCTCAACACGATGATGAGCACGCCAACCAGGATCATCAGCGCCTTCACGGGCATCTTTTTGGTCATGCGTGCCGCGAGGGGAGCCGCGATCGCGCCGCCGATGAGTAATCCGAGAATGATCTGCCAGTATTCGCCGAAACTCAGCGTGATAACGAAAATGATCGATTCGGTCAACGTAACGAAGAACTCCGAGAAGTTGACCGAGCCGATGGTAAGCCGCGGGTCTTTGCCGCGCGCCACCAGCGTGGTAGTGACGATCGGTCCCCATCCGCCGCCGCCAATGGCGTCGAAGAATCCGCCGACGAGTGCCAGCGCACTGACGCGGGCGGTATGCACGCCTGTCGGTTTACGCTGTTTGAGATTGAAGGCCTTCACGAGAATGACAATACCCATGATGAGCAGGTAGCCTGAAATGTAGGGCTTGATGACATCGCCATCGAATGATGATAGCAGGTACGCGCCAATGCCGCCCGCGATCGCGCCGGGGATGAGCAATCGTTTGACGAGTCCCCAGTCCACATTGCCGAGCCGCCAATGGGACGCGCCTGAGACGCCTGTCGTGACCACTTCGGCCATGTGGACGGACGCGGATGCCGACGCGGGGGGCAGGCCGAGACTGAGCAGGAATGTGTTCGAACTGACGCCGTAGGCCATGCCCAGCGCGCCGTCGATCATCTGCGCCGCAAAGCCGACCAGAATGTAAAGAAGGATGGTGGTGATTTCGATTTCCATGGGAAGGTAGCTCCTTGTTGAGTTAGTTTCTCCGATTTATCGGAAAGTATATAAAGTCTATTGTAATAGTAGGCTTTTAGGCCGCTTAGAAACCCGTTTTCTTCCAAAAGTGAGAAAACGGGTTTACGCTAGGACTTCAAACCAAGTGAGGCGCGGACGGCATCCTGTCGGACGGTTACGTCAGCGAGGCTGGTGTTGTCGAGGATGTTCACGATGGCTTGTCGCACATCGAACATGACGAGACGCAGTCCGCACGTGGCTTCGTCGGGACAACCACACGGCTCATAGGCGATCTGGCTGACGCATTTGATGGGCGCCACCGGGCCGTCGAGCACGCGAAAGATCTGGCCGAGAGTGATCTCGCTGGCAGGCCTGGCCAGGTAATACCCGCCACCGACGCCCATTTTGCTGTGGAGCAGGCCCGCGTTCTTGAGCGTGAGCAGAATCTGCTCGAGGAACTTGGCAGAGATCTTCTCGCGTTCCGAGATCTCCTTGATCTGCACCACAGGCAGGGGATCGTTTTCGTGGGGGGCACCCGCCAGCATGATCATGGCCCGCAAGCCGTATTCGCCGCGTTTGGAGAGTCGCATGAAGTGTCCTTTGACGTCTGAAAAGTCTACTAATGTAATGGACTTTATGGATTAATCATAATTCAGTGGCTGAATTTTGTCAATGGAATATTCCACTTAAATGCGTAGGGCGAGATACTATCTCGCCCTACTTCCTGTGTCGCATAATTTCCGTATCGGGCAGTTCGGGCAATCGGGTTTGCGCGCGTGGCAGATCTCTCGCCCCAATCGGATCAGGTTCAGGTGCGCGGCGTAATACGTCTCAGGCGGGAACAACGCTTCGAGATGCGGATGCGCCTGCTCGACGGTCATCGCCTCGGGGCGCAGACCGATCCGTCCGCTGACCCGATAAATGTGCGTGTCCACCGGGAAGGCGGGGCGTCCGAGCGAAAAACACAGCACGATGGCCGCCGTCTTCGGGCCGACGCCGTTGAATTTGGTCAGCCATCCCCGCGCCTCTTCGAGCGGGAGATCAGCCAGGAATGACAAGTCGAGTCCCCCGCGTTCCTCCGTGATCTGACGTAACACCTGCTGGATGCGCGGCCCCTTCTGGTTGGCGAGTCCCGCGGGACGGATGGCGGCCACCACCTCCTCGGCGTTCGCGTCGCGGACGGCCTCCCACGTCGCGAATTTTGCGCGCAAAGCATGGAAGGCGCGGTCGCGGTTGATGTCGTTCGTGTTTTGCGAGAGGATCGTGGAGACGAGTTCATCCACCGGCGGGAGCGGATTCCGCCAGATGGGTTCGCCGAAGACTTCCAGCAGTTTCTCGTGAATTTTGAGGGCGCGGTGGGCGAGGGAGGACATGGGATGTGGGGGATGCGGGATAGGGGATGCGAGTTAGGCGATACACGTTACCTGTTTACGTGTGTACTTGTTTACCTACCCAACTCAAACACCGGGTACGACTCTCCCGTCACGATGCCCGCGTAATTTTTCAAAACCTTCCTCGGGCCAAAAGCGGAGAGTTGCTTGAGTTGCGCCTCGTTCAACGCCCCGAGCTGACGCAGGATCTCCAGCGTCACCGCGGGGCGGACGCGGGCGCGCGAGACGAGTTTGTCGTCCATGCGGCCGGGGTCGCCGTCGGTCACTTTGAAGGTGATGCCGATGCCGCGCTCCGAAACCACTCCGGGCAGGATGCCGACGATCTGGAATCCCTCCGCGCCGCGCTTGGTGACGATCCTTCCCTCGCCGACCTTCATCAACTCGCAATCGAATTCGCCGAAGTTGCTGACCATCTCGGAGTGGGCGGTCATGGCCGAGGTGATCTTCTGGCAGGCGGCGGTGCGCGCTTCGCCCAGCCCGCGCGGGTCGCAGAGACGCGCCATCCCCAGCGCCGAGTTGTGGAGCGGCACCGCGAAGTTGGGCGCGGAACAGCCGTCCACGCCGAGGGAGACGGCCTCAGGGGAGAGTCCGCACATTTCGGAGAAGGCCGCCAAAATGTCGCGTTGAATCGGGTGGTCGTTGTCGAGGTAGGAGTCGAGGGGCAGTCCACGCATTTTGGCGTGGGCCAGCATGGCGGTGTGTTTCCCCGAACAGTTGTTAAAGTTGGCGGTAGGACGGAGGTCGTTCTTGATGGTCAGCCTTAGCATGGCCGCGTCGCTGGGCAGGTGCGGGCCGCATTGCAGGTCCGATTCCTGGATGCCGATCTTGGCTTGCAGGGTCGCGACTGCATCAAGATGGATCTGGGCGGTTTCGTGCGAGGCGCAGGAGAGCGCCAGTTCGCTTAGGGTGAATCCGAAATGCTCCACGCCGCCGCGTTCCACGAAGGGCAGCACCTGGAACGGCTTGGCCGAGGAGCGTAAAAAGGCGACCGTGTTCGGGTCGCCGATGGAGTTGAGCAGGGTGCCTTGCGAGTCTACGATGGCGATGGAACCGAGGTGGGTGGACTCGATCACACCGCCCCGTTTGATTTCGAGAAGGGCTTCGTTATAAGACATGGCTATTCGTCGTCTGATCCGTTGGTGGGGTGGTAGTGGCGGACGTAGTATTGGTGCAGTCCGTAGCGCAGGCGTTGGGCAAAATGTTTCTGGCGGGCGGCAGGGACTTTGAAGCCGCCAAGCAGGTTGTCCACCAGGCGCTCGGTGGCCTCGGGCGCGGCGTTGCGGGCGGCCATTTTCTCGAGGCGGTCGTGCAGGTGTTTGACGGTTTCGAGCTGGGTCTTGATGACCGCTGCGGTGACGACTCCGCCGCGTCCGCTAACGATGGTGTAGCCCTTGAAGTCGGGGCCCATTAAAACTTTGAGCGAGTCGATCCAATGCGGTAGGTTGGCGTTGGAGAGGAAAGGCGGCTGGGATTTGAGCACCAGGTCGCCGACGAAGACGATCCGATCCGCGGGCAGGACGACCCAAATGGCGCCCGCGGCCGGGCCGGGACGGTGCATGAGGTGGATGGGATTCTCGCTCCAGTACAGGACCATATCCTGCGTGAACGAGATCTCGGGCGGCGCCCAGCGGACGGAGCCAAGCCCGGGGATGGATTCCCAACTGGCGCCGGTCTCGTCTCCCTGCGCCTTGAAGGTGGTGGGGCGGTTGCGGAAGACGTGGGCGGTCTTTTCGTGGGCGATGACGGTGCAATCCATGGAACGCGCGCCCAGCGTTCGGTCTGGGTGGGAATCGAGGTTGACCAGCAGTCGGTCGGAGCCCGCGCCCACGTTCATGAGGGAGGCGCGCCAGGTGCGGCTGTCATCGGGAGAGGGCGGCGCGTCGATCTGGATCAGTCCGCGCGGGGTGCTGATGGCGCCAAGTGTGACGCCGGGGAAGGAATCTTCGATATACACTCGATTGGCGATGGATTGCATGATGTTCTCCAAAAAAATTAAGAGGCTGGGGTTGTTACAATTTGTTGCGGGTTGGCCAGCGGCAGGGTGAAGTGGAAGGCCGCCCCCTTGCCATCCTGACTCTCCACCCAGATGCGGCCGCCATGTCCCTGCACGGCGAGGCGGCAGAAGGCCAGTCCCACGCCCAGCCCGCTGGGTTTGTTCTTGCTGCGTAGGCGGGTGAATTTGTCGAAGATGCGTTCGCGGTCTGCAGGCAGGATGCCCGGACCGTTATCCTGCACCCATAATTGCAGCCACTCGCCGTCCCTCTTCGCACCGACCTCGATGTTTCCCTCGGTGGGCGTGAATTTGATGGCGTTTTCGAGCAGGTTGACCAGCACGCGATGCACCATGCCCGAGTCCACCCACAGAAGCGGCAGGCGTTCTGGCAGTTTGGAGATCAGGTTCTGGCGGCGTCCCTCCGCGGATGGGGACACGTCATTGAACGCCTGCTGGACGAGGGCAAGCGGATCCACTACTTTCTGGTCCACCACGGGCTGACCGGCCTCGAGGCGATTCAGATCGAGCAGGGAATCCACCAGCCGCTGGATGCGCGCCGTGGAATTGGAGGCGATGCTGAGGATGGAATGAGCCTGCGCGTCGGTTTCGTTGGTTAATGCAGAGAGCACCTCAATGCTCGAAACGATGTTAGCCAGCGGCGAGCGCAGGTCGTGATAGATCATGGAGGTCAGGTCTTCGCGCAGGGCATCCAGGTCTTTGCGCTCGGTGATATCGCGCAGCAGCCACTGGACTGAATCGGACCGTTCGAATTCCACGCGTCGCACGTGGACCTCAACCGGCACGACTCCCCCCTCCTTCGTCCGCATGGACGATTCGTAACTGCTCGGCTCGTTGCCGCGCAGGAATTCGAACTTCTGCCCGACGCGATTCCAGTTGACATCGTGGAGTTGGGCAATGGTCTGGGTGCGTAATTCTTCGTCGGTCAGGCCGCTCAATTGGACGGCTTGCCGATTGGCTTCCAGGATTTTCCCGTCCCAATCGGTGATAAGGATCGGGTCGATGCTGTCTTCGAACAGTTCGCGGTAGCGGGCGTGCGCGGCGTCGAGACGTTCGTAGAATTGCGCGTTCTGGATGGTCGTCCCCGCGAGACTGCCGAGGCCGGTCATCACCAGCAGCGCATCGGGATCGAACGTCCCGCTGACGGGGTTGATGGCCTCGATCACGCCGATTACCCCGGCCTGGGTCTGGATGGGGGCGGCGGCCATGGCTTTGGTCTTGATGCCGCCAAATCGGTCCGCTTCGGTGAAGCGTTTGTCCGCGCTGACGGAGGGGATGACCAGCCCGCGTCCTTCACGCGCCACGAGGTTGACCAGTCCCTGTCCCGCGGGCACGCGTCGGTTGATGATGTTGCCCGCGTTCTGTCCCGCGGCGGCGCGGAAGACCAGTTCGCCGGTCTGCGGTTCGCTCAGGGCCACGGCTGCAGTCTCCACCTGGAGGGCCTGCATGGCCTGGTTGAGGATGCGTTGCAGCACCTCTTCCATCCGCAGGGAGGTGTTGATGGCGGCCGCGCTTTCGGCCAGCGCGGTCATCACCCGCGCCTGGCGCTGACTTTCGGTGTAGAGACGCGCGTTCAACACCGCCACACCCGCCTGGTCGGCGATGGCCTGCATCAATTCGAGATGTTGTTCGTTGAACGCGTTGGGGATGGAATGGACCAGCGTCAGCACGCCCACCAGTTTTTCGCGGGCCAGCAGGGGCGCGCAAATGGCCGACTTGGCTCCGGTCTTCTCTGTCGAGTCATCGGGACGCCGCAGCCAGCGATCATCCTGCATGGTGTTGGCGACGAGGGCGGGTTTGCGGTTCGTGACCACCCAGCCCGCCAGTCCGCGCTCGACCGTATCGCGTAATTGTTGCGTGGTGTGCTCGTGGAATTGCTGTCCGTAGACGATGGTCGCATCGACGGGCTTGCCGTTATCGTCCAGCACCACAATGCTGGCGCGTTCGCCGCCCACGTTGCGCATGGCTTCGAACAAAACGCGTTGCAACACCGTGCGCAGGTCCAGCGCGGTGGCTACTTCGCGGCTGACGTGATACAGCAGTTCCAGCAGCGAGCGGGTATCGTCTGAGGATTTTGAGCGTGAACGAAACACAGGTTTGGTTCCCAGCGAAAGTATAGCACATTCACCCCTCTGCGGTAAAATCGCATCATGTCTCTTGATGTTTCAAAAATTCGTGCTCTGTGCTTCGACGTGGACGGGACACTGAGCGACACCGACGATCTCTACGCCCAAAAAGTGGCGCGTTTCCTGCCTCGCTCTCTCTTCCGTGACCCCGAGCGGACTGCCCGCCGCCTCGTGATGTGGATCGAATCCCCGGGCAACGCGCTGATGGGGATTCCCGACCGCTTCGGTCTTGACGATGAGCTGGCCGCGCTCGTCAACTGGATGTATCGCCACCGAAAGAAGCACTGGAAGCAATACCTGCTCGTCCCCGGCGTGGATGCGATGCTGGCCTCCCTGCACGGACGTTTCCCGATGGCGGTCGTCTCCGCGCGTGACGAGGGCGGGACGCGCGCCTTCCTCGACCATTTCAATCTGACGCGTTACTTCGATGTGGTCGTCACCGCGTTGACGGCTGAGCACACCAAGCCCTATCCCGACCCGATCCTCTACGCCGCGCAAAAAATGGGCGTCGCGCCCGCATCCTGCCTGATGATCGGCGACACCACCGTGGACATGCGCGCGGGCAGATCCGCTGGCGCGCAGACGCTGGGTGTGCTGTGCGGTTTTGGGGATGATGATGAGTTGAAGAGGGCGGGCGCGGACGCGATCCTCAAGTCCACCGCGGAGGTGGGGGATGTGTTGTTGAGAGGGAAAGAGGCAGGCCCTGGTTAGAAGTGACCGTAGAATAAAGTAATGTCGAAGTAGATGGTCTTCTCCACTCCATCGGCTGTGATGATGGTAAGCACATCATAGATCTTGTTGCCATCGAAGGAAATCGCCTGGCTTATGTTTTGATAGCCAGGATAGTGATCCGCGAGCCACTGGTATTCCATCGCAATTCCATCCGACTCGTTGTCCGCCTCAATGACTACTGCCGTCTCAAAACTGCAGCCTGCCTCTGTGCAGGCAGACTCGGGTGTGAAGGTGGGCGTCAACGAAGGTCTTGGGGTTAAAGTTGGTATGGGCGTAGAAGTTGGCGTCACTGTGGATGTGGGCGTCAGGGTAGAGGAAGGTGTGGATGTGAACGTTGGCCCGAACAACTGCCCCGGCCCGCAGGCAGAGACGATGAAACTGATCAACAAGCAAGTGACGATGGTTTGGAAATGCTTTTTCATGGAAACCTCCTCTCAAGGGTTGAAGCAATAGGGTGCGGACGCGATTCTCAAGTCCACGGCGGAGGTGGAACAATCGCTATTGCAGTAATTTACCGATTACGGCATCACTGCTTCTTCCATATCTATATCAATACAAGTGACCGATTTGGATTCTTCTGAAGATAATTCTATCTTGCCTTCTTCTGTTTGTCTGACCGAATAATCTATCTTGGAATCATAAAATGGGCGACTGACTTTTGGCGCTGATCCAGTAAAACTCACTGCAAGAATGTAAGAATTGCCATACGAACAAGGCTTGCCTGTTTGCGAACAGGTTCCATCCCGAATGGTCGCTAGTAGTGTCCGATTATCAGGCATCCAAATGGGTTGGCCAACAACAACATAAATATTCATTCCAGGTGTGACAGGTATTATTTTGGGAATTGTTTTCAACGTGCGTAAATCATAACCAGAGAGAGTCTCGGCGCAAGTAGGACCAAATACTGAAGGCGAAAGTGTAAAAAAAGCGTTTTTATCCTTTGCCCAATCTCCTCTTCTATATACCGCGCCATCAAGAATTGCCAATATTTTTGATTTTCCAGGATCATACACTGCTGTGTATCCGCATCCGACATCCTGCGGACTATCGGAAAGCACAAGATAACCAGAAGTAGTCCATTGTGGATGGATAATATTGCACTCAGAGTTATAGATGAGTATAGGTGTGGATGATGGATCTGATGCAGAAACCAGTCTGACCACCAAACGGTAACTGTCGGTAGGCGTCCCCGGCAATAATGTTGAGTACACAATCCATTCACCGTCTGGCGATAACATTGGACGATCGCAAGCCCCATTACTAAAATCAGAATAGTAAGCTCGTTCCACTGCGGGATCATAGTTTATACAATCGCTTGGCAGTTCAAAACCCAATTCAGGGGTCGAGGTTGGGGCAGGGGTGAAAGTTAAAGTTGGAAGCGGGGTAGGCGTATCTGTTGAAAGATGTACAGTTGGCGTGATAGTGGAAAAATCCACAGTGGTTTCTGTTGACTGAACGGTTGGAGAAACCTGCGGAGTGCAGGCCGAAACACAAAGCGCAAGGGCTATCAGGGGTATCAGGAGCGATTTCATAACTTCTCCTTTGCTATTATCGCAAATGTTCATTTTCGCGTGGCTGTAATCTGTATGCAACCATATTCTTCCACGAACGGCAGAGGTGACGTGTTTGCAGATTACAACAAGTAGATAAGAGCATACTCCAGTACCACCGTCAAAACGCCCGCGATCAGGCCGATCCATACCAGCGCTTTCAATTTGTATTTCGATAACAACGAGGCCAATCCAATGGATGCGCCCAGCACACCGAAGTTCACGATCAAGCCTTCGATGAACCCAAAATAATCGGGGGGAGTCGCTGTCCCATTCGAGCCGACGGCAATGAAAATGACCGCCAGAACCAACAAAACGAATCCAGCGATGGAGGAGCAGCCGAAGACAGAACCCAGCCAGGGGAAGAATTGATCCGCACGCTCCTTTGGCGCCGAATCGATGGTCAACCCGCTGGCTTCAGTTTCCATGTTGTGAAAAAGTCGGAATCGCTGGAAGACGCGAAACGCCAGATAGAATTGGTACAGCCCAAAAAAGATCCATCCTGCTTCAAGGCTGAGCACATTCGAGAGTCCCGCCCAGGCCAGCGTAACGGCATAAATGATGAACATGGATGCGGATTGGAATAAAAAGGACCCCAGGCCGACGATCACAAGCAAAATTCCCCAAGGGGTGCTCAAAAATCCCAACGTGATCAGATGCAACGCGCCCAGTCCCAGCGACCAGAAAGCCCATGAACGGATTTCCGCCAGCATCGCGGCGTGACTGTAATTCACCGCCGCGGCTGGGCTGGCTGTCCCAATGCTCGCGTCAGTGGAGACAGGAGAGTCGGTTGCCGTTTCAGGCTCTTCCTTATGAATGCGGGGGACACCTATCAGGCTGGCCTGACATTTCCTGCACATGAGCAGGCTTCCAGGGTTCTCTTCATTACAGGACGGGCAAATTGCATAGGATGTCATGATGATTTCCCTTTCCTTGGCAAGAATGTGATCGCAGGCAGACGATGGGTTTGTTTTTCTAGATTATCGCGTCCACCCACCGGGCAGGCGCATCACGCCCACGTAGACCAGCGCCAGCGCGCCGAGAATGGCGACCACCGAGTAGAAGAATCGCTGTTTGTCGCCCAAGGCCTTCAACCGCGCTGGGACGTGTCCCAGCGCCGCGGCGACGATCATGATGACCATGTGTTCCCAGCGATAACCGGGGAAACCTGCGCCGTTGAATCCGCTCCACAGGAAGAAGATCAGTCCCAGCAATACCTGCATGTCGAGCAGACCGCTGAAGCCAGCCGCCAGCCCTCGATCCATGCCTTTGAAGGAGGCGTTCGTGGCCCAGCCAATGGCGAATTTGACGACCGCCAGCGCGGCGACGACGATAATGATCCAGCGCAGAACGGAATGGAGGGTGAGAAGAAATTCCATGGTGTGTCTCCTTTGGCAGAAACCAATTTCTGAATTTTGCCAATGTTAGCATAATTCCATTTCTCGTGTAGAATCGAACCAGCCAAAAAACTTTGCATAGTTAGCACGGCAATTTCATTTCCGTGCAGTGACAGGAGACTCCCCATGACCTACACCAGCATCCTCACCGAAACGCGCGGACGGGTTGGACTCGTCACGCTCAACCGACCCGAAGCGATGAACGCTCTCAACAACACGCTCATGCGTGAACTGATGGACGCACTCGAAACATTCGATAATGACGATGCCATCGGCGCGATGGTCGTCACCGGGAATCAAAAAGCTTTCGCCGCGGGCGCAGATATCAAAGAGATGGCCGATAAGACCGTGCAGGAAATGTACGACCGCGACCCGATTGCCCAATTCGGACGCATCCGCACCATCCGCAAGCCGGTCATCGCGGCGGTGTCGGGATGGGCGCTCGGCGGCGGGTGTGAGATCGCACTCTCGTGCGACATGGTCATCGCCTCGGAGACCGCCAAATTCGGACAGCCCGAGATCACCATCGGCGTCATCCCCGGCGCGGGCGGCACGCAACGTCTGCCGCGCGCGGTGGGCAAGGCCATCGCCATGGAGATGGTGCTCAACAATCGGACTCTGTCCGCGCAGGAAGCGCTTGGGTTCGGCCTCGTCAACCGCGTCGTCCCGGTGGAGGCGTATCTGGACGAGGCGTTGAAACTGGCTGGGGAGATCGCGTCCCGCGCGCCCGTCGCGATCCGCGCGGCGAAGAAAGTCATCAACCAATCGTACGAAAGATTCCTGGGCGAGTCGCTCGAGGAAGAGAAAAAAGAATTTTACAACCTGTTCACCACCGAAGACCAAAAAGAGGGGATGAGCGCCTTCGCAGAAAAACGCAAACCTGAGTGGAAGGGGAAGTGATTCGGAAAGCGGAAGGCAGAAAGCAGTTCAGAAGGCAGAGAGCAGAAGGCGGAAGGCAGTAGATGATAACGGTTCGGGAGTTACTCGCGGGATTTCAATCCCTGCCGATTCGCGGGCAGGCCGTCATTGCGCACGGGTCGTTCAAGTCGCTGGGGCAGGTGCAGGGCGGGCCGCGCGTGGTGATCGACGCGCTGGCGCGGACGTGCAGCTCGCTCGTCATGCCGACGTTCACGTATGAGACGATGGTGACGCCGCTTGTGGGACCACCGAACAACGCGCTGGATTACGCCGCGGAAGATTCCAGACGAAATCTCGCTTCTTTCGGGACCTTCGACGCGCTCCCGTTTCGACGCGATATGCCCGCGGACGAGGAGATGGGCATCCTGGCCGAGACGTTGCGGAAGCATCCCTCGGCGAGGCGCAGTTTCCACCCGATCCTCTCCTTCGCGGGCATCAACGCAGATTTTGCGCTCGACCGTCAGACCCTTTACGATCCGCTCGCTCCGATCGGCGCGCTGGCGGAGAAAAACGGCTGGGTCGTTTTGATCGGTGTGGACCACACGGTGAACACCAGCATCCACTACGCCGAGAAACTTGCGGAGCGCAAGCAATTCGTCCGCTGGGCGCTGGCGCGCCGACGTATTGTCCAATGCCCGGGCTTCCCCGGTGACTCATCGGGATTCAATGAAATTGTCAATTATCTTGGAACGGGGGTGGAGACCGTCACCATTGGTGACGCAAAATTGCAAGCCATTCAGTTGAACAATCTGATCGACCGCGTGAAGATCCTGCTTAAAGCCAACCCGCGCGCTCTCCTGTGCGAACGCAGGGATTGCGCGCGGTGTAATGCGGTGCGTGAGTCTGTTTAGAATCTTTCGTACACGGGTTACGCGGACTGGGTAGATCGACGCGGAAAATCTTTAAGATTCGGGCAGGGGCATTACCATCAGTGTTTCCCACGACATGGCGTGACCCGCCAACACCAGCAGGCACAACCAGATTGCTTCCACTTGAATGGGGGTGATGCCTGTTCCGCTCAGCAACTTATCCGCACCCAGAGAGCCGAACAGGATGAGGGCATACAACGCAATCACGATCCAGCGTTTGCCGCGCAGGAATCCTGCACCGATCTTCTGCGCGTTGCGGATGATGTTCATCCATACGATGATACCCGCCAGCGCACCGACGATAAAGACCGCGCGCCACCAGGTGCTGTCCACACCAGCGATCTGCGCACCGAGTCCCATCATGCCGGGGATCAGGAATGAAAAGTAGACTCCCGTCGCGGCTTGTTTCATTCCAGGTTCTTTGAAGGCTTTGATGCGCCCCGCGACTGCATTCCACCACAAGCCGACAAGCGCCAAACAGGTTGTGCTGAACAGGGCGTAAAAGGTGTTGGTGTCCATACAAATCTCCTCTAAAGTGATTGCGCAAATCTTGTCACCGATTATAGCCATTTAATGCCGATCACTTACATTACGCTTTGACCAGTCTCCAGAACAGGATTCCCGCCAGCAGGGACATTGCCGCGCCGAAGAAGAACGGGGCCGACGCGCCGAAACCTGTCCATGCGCCGAGTCCCTGCCAGAGCAGACCCGCGATGAGCGAGGCGGGAAGCGCCGTGAGTCCCACCGCCGCGGCGAAGAGACCATAGGCCGTCCCGCGCTGAGATTCGGGGACGAGGTCCGCGATCAGCGCTTTCGCGACTCCTTCCGTGGCGGCGTAGTAGATGCCGTAGAGTCCGAACAGTGCCCACACCTGCCAGCCCGTCTGCGAGAACGCGAAACCGAGGTAGACCAGTCCGTAGGCCAGCCAGCCGAAAAGGATGATCCGTCGTCGGCCAATCCTGTCCGAGAGCGCGCCGAGGGGACCCGCCAGAAGCGCGTAGATGAAGTTGAAGGTCATCACCATCAGCATCACCTGTAACACGTTCAGTCCGCGTTCCTGTCCGCGCAGGACGATGAAGGAGTCCGAGGAGTTGCCGAGGGTGAAGAGCACGACGATGACGAGGAAGGTTTTGAAACGCGAGTCGAATCCCGCGAGGGAGAGAGTAGGACGCGCCGACGGATTGGCCTTCGCCACGTCGCGTGCGCCGAGGGCGAGGACGATGACCGCGAGGACGGCGGGGATGATGCTGACGAGGATGGCGATTTGGAACGTGGAACGCGTCAGGAATTCCGCCTGGGATTGGGAAAGCCAGACGATGAGCGCGGCCAGCCCAAGTCCGAGGAAGGCGCCGAGTGTGTCGCCTGCGCGGTGGAGTCCGAAGGCGAGTCCGCGTTGGGAGGAGTCAATCGAGTCGGCCACGAGGGCGTCGCGCGGCGCGGTGCGAATCCCCTTGCCGACGCGGTCCGCGAAACGGACGCCGAGCACCCATCCCCAGGCGTTGGCGATGTAGAGGAAAGGCTTGGCGATGGTCGAGAGCGAATAGCCCGCCACGGTGAGCCATTTGCGTTTGCCGAGTTTGTCGCTGAGCGCACCCGAATAAATTTTGAGCAGGGACGCGGTCGTCTCGGCGACGCCGTCAATCAGGCCGATGATGGCGGTGCGGACGCCGAGCACGTTGGAGAGGAAAAGTGGGACGAGGTAGACGATCATCTCGGAGGAGATGTCGGTGAGCAGGGAAGTAGCCGTGACGACCCACACGTTACGGGGAAGTTTTTTGATGTTCTCTGAGGTGGTCATTGAGTCTCCAACAAAAAACGTTCAACGTTTACGTTGAACGTTTTTCTTCCTTCGATGTTATTCACCACCATCATCATCGCTGGCAACACCGGGCTGTTCTACGCTGATGACATCCCCGTGATAGTTGATGATGATCTTGAATCCCAACATGCCGAGGTAGGCACGGGCGTCTTCGGGCAGGCCGACTTGCAGCATTTGATCGAACTGCTTGTCCATGTTCTTGAGTTGGTTGGCGATGGCTGCCACGCTGAATGGGTCTTCCTGACCGATCATTTTGGCGGTCTGCTCGCTGACGAGGTCCTCGCTCCCCTTGATGAGTTCTGCCATCTGCGCCAATACCTGACGATCCACCTGCTCGGAGGGGATGTGACGCTTGAAGCCCGCGTCGTCCACCACGTAACAGGGCTCGTCGCCCACGTAGGCGGCCTCGGCGGGACGGTTGGATTCATCGAACACGAGGCCAGTAAAAAGTTGTTTTTTCATGAACACCTTTGGTGAACCGCAAAGCACGCGAAGGCCGTAAAAAATTATATTGGGTTTTTCTTCGCGTCCTTCGCGGTCTTAGCGGTAAGTTTAATTACTTTGCTTGCCTTCAACGGTGGCGAGCAAAATGCCTGCCGCGATGCCGAGACGGCGATCCAGCGTGCGAGCGGAGTCCATGCTGAAATCGAGGTCGAGTTCGTAGCGGAAGAGGTTGAAGCGTTGGCGCAGGTCAGCGACGCGCGTCTCGCCGATGGTCAGGTCATAATTTTGCGGGAGGAGGGATCCAAGCAGGAAACGGCGCAGCATGGCAAGTTGCATGGAATCTTCGAAGAGCATTCCGCGCGGCTGGTCGGACGCGTCCAGCACTTCCCATTCATCGCGGAACATGGATCGCCAACCCTTGCGGCGCAACACGCCGACCTTCTCGCCCGTCATCGAGTCCATCACATCGTACGCGGCGGAAAAATCAATGATCTGGCGCGCCTTGATGGTCAGCACTTCCTGCGTTTTCGATTCATCCGAATACACGCGGATGTCCTCGCGCAGGCGGAACATTTTCTGCTCGCTGAACAGGACGAGATTTTCCGAAGGGTCGAACACGCGGAACTTTCCCGTCAATGCGAAGACCTGTCGGCGGATGAGATAGTTGTTGTGCATGAAGGCTGAGTACATGAGGACTCCTTTGGGGGTTGGATAGTGCGACGCACTCGCTAACGGACGTGGACTTTCGTGCCCGTCCCCGGCTTGTGGAGGTAATCCGCTTCGGGCGGGACCGAGGGGCGGGTCCAGCGATAGAGGAATTTCGCGGCGCTGTTGGGGAGGTTTACGCATCCGTGACTGCGCGGCTGGCCGAAGTCATTATGCCAGTAGGTGCCGTGGAAGGCAATCCCCGTGCCGGTGAAGAAACTGCACCACGGGACGCCGGGCAGGTCATAGAGATTGGTCTTCGGGTCGCCGTCATTCGTCATGTGGACGGACGGGCCTTTGTGGTAGGTGTCGTATTGACCTGTCGGCGTTTTGCTCCGCCCCGCGCCGCTGGCACAGCGCGATTGCAGGACGAGTCGTTCGTCCTCGAAGGCCATCACGTATTGTGCGGCGAGGTCCACGTAGATGGTTTTCAGGGCGTCGGGAACGTCCGTAGAAAGCGGGGCCAGTTCCTCGTCCGGGATGAGGCGGACGTGCCGCGCGTCGAGGTAGAAAGTCCGATGCAGGTGATTGTCCACGATCTGGTACCAGATGCGTCCGTCGTTGGGGTCCGTGTAGATGGCGGTCACCCAATGAGTCGAGCCGTAGAAGACGCGGTAGGCGTTGTCGGCGTAGATGTTGTAACTGCGGCGCGTGTCGGAGAACGGGACGGTGATCTCGCCGAGCGCCTGCTTGCGTGCGAGTTTGGCGACGGGTGTTTGCAGTTGGGTATGGACGGGCTGGATATCGGCCGAGTGGACGTAGCCTTCCTCGTAGTGATACCAGATGCGGTTGTGTTCGCCCTCGCTCGTCAACTGCGAGGCGATGTCAATGACTTTGTCCTTGCCGAGGAGTTTGATTTGTTTGGCCTTGAACGAGGCGGACTCGTACACAGGCACACCGCTGATGGCGGCGCGTCCCTGAAACGTGACGGGCGCTTCGGCGTGGACATCATCAAGATGCAGTTCGGCCAGTGCGAGGGCGAGGAAGCCCGCGCCGCTGAGTTTGAGGAAGTCGCGTCGGGTAAAGGACATCGGTAAAATTCCTGTTCGTATTTTATCGCCATTTTTACCATTAAAGTGACGACCCGCTTTTGGGGTGGGTGTCGGTTTGGGTGTTTATCTACTGAAGCCCAGAAATGGGAGGCTGAGAACGCTGACGGACGCGGAAACTTATTTTTATTTTGTACGTGCCGTGGAAATTGGATCAATTCCTGGTGAGGTTCATTTCGGTGGCTTTGGCTTCCATGCCTTCGGGGGTGATGTTATAAGCGGTGATACGAAGGTGGTCTGAGTCCACCAATTCCACTTCGGTGCGCCAGCCCCAATCGGGTCCACCCGCGGGATCGGGGTAACTGCCGAGAACGAAGAAGCCTTTCTCGGTGGCATTGCCCGTGCAGAACATGATGGCGGTGTTGTTGTGGAAACTATCCACCCAACTGGCTTCGAATTGCTCGAGGGTGGTGTTGTAGCCAAAGGTGAACATGCCGTGTTGGACTTCTCCCTCGATGGAACTTTGATACAGATACAACGCAAAGCGGCCTTCGAGCAGGAGTTGGATCGTCCCGACGATGGGAGATTCATCCGCCAGTTTGTCGGGTTCCAACCAGAGTTTGGAGGTGCCGCGCCAGTTACCAGTAAGTTGGGCGAGGAGATGGTGGGGGGTGTCGGGGGATTTTGGGAAGGTCATGGATGAGTCCTTGAAGAAAGATGAAAGAGGAAAGAAGGTGTTAGGGTATTGCCGCTTCGGGGTCGGGATTGTTTTCCACTTTGGTAACAGGTCGTTGAAACAATTGCTTCACATCTTTTCTAAGCAGATAATACAGGGGAATTGCAAAATAAAGGAATGTTGCAAGGGTGACCCCCAATTGAATCTCAGTTGATTCCAACTTTGGAGAGTTCCATTGAGATGGCCAAAAGTTGAGGGTAATCGGATCAAGTGAGGAATGGGAGAAAACAGAGATGATCGTTTTAAGGAAGTACCAGCCATAACCGATTGAGAGAAACCACAGCATAATAAGCGCCCAAAAACGGCCATGCGGATCCAGTGCAAGAAGACGATACCCTATACAAACTAGCACACAAACCCCTATCCACGCCGCAAGATCTATACCATCAATGTCAACAACTAAAAACAAAAAGCCATGTGGCGGATGGTTTCCAGTAATTAATCTAATTGCTAACTGCATTGCCCAAACAATGAAAAACAATCCAATTAGACGAACACCCCATTTGTTCATGATTTTTCTCCTTTCGTGTTGGTCCGTCATTACCATATTTTACGCAACAACTCGCAAAAATTAGAAATCTCGTCTTTGGGCGCGGCGTCATTGGCGGAGACGTGCAGGATCTCAAAACTTTTCCGCCCAGCAATTCTTTCGACAGGTCCAACAGCCTGAGTTTGGGATGTTTTGCGTAGGCACCAAAATCGATCGTTGGGATGAGACTACGCCAATTTCTTCAGTTTCTTGTCGAGGTTGAGATAAATCATGGTCAGGCCGACGGTGTCAATGAAGCCATGAGTCAGGAGGGGAAGCCAGAGATTATATCCGCTCAATATGAACAGGATTCCCATCAGTGCGCCGATGATGGCTGTGCTGAGCGTACCGCTTTTGCCTTGATACCAATGTGCCAGCCCAAAGATGACCGAACTCAGAATTAAATTGATGACCATGGCTGGCATTCCCTTGCCGGTGATATTCGCGAGTTCGGACATCAGGAACCCGCGAAAGATGGTCTCTTCGAGGAACGCGACCAGCACCCAGACGGTCAACAGCCAGATAAGCAGGTTCTTGACGTTGCCGCGCAGACTCTCAAAAACGCTGTGGTCGGTAACGCTGTTGGTCAGTTTGTCGGATAGCGGCTCGATGAAAATGGTAGACGCCAGTTGGATCACGCCTCCGAGTACGATGCTCAAGAGGATAGTCATCCTCCAATCGGAGGGGGCGAAGAATCCGAGCGAGCGTAATCCTGTGCCGTTAATCCAGACACTCGTCGCAATGACCAGGGCGGCGAAGGTGATGCCGATGCCAGGCTGTTTCTTGAAACCCGAAACGACTACAGCGGCAGAGACAATCACAACGAGCAATAATGAAATAAACATGGGGAGTCTCCTTATGGTTTCATCTCATACGCGTCGCGCAGGGAGAACACAGAATTCTGCCAGACGCGTTCGAAGCGCGCCATGTCTGTCACGGGCTTGCGGATCATTTTGAGGCAGATGTCCATTTGCTGGGAGGTGGCGCTGGGTTTGCTGTAGAGTCCCAGGGCGTACTTGGAGAAGTCGCGCACCATGAAGTCGAAGATCTGGTCAACGGTGTCGTCGTCCACGTTGTAGAGACGTGCGTTCTCGAGGATGAGTTGTCCGTAGACGACCAGCGTGAACAGTTCGCCCAACGCGAGGAGGAAATCCGTGTCCTTTTGCTGGACCTCGGACGGGGTCGCGGTTGCGAGGAAGGTTTTCAGCGTCTCGATCTGTTCGCGGAAGAGACGGATGTTGGGCAGGTCGTAGAGTCCGTAGGCCAGGTTGTAATCGTGGAATTGGATCTTGCCGAGTCCCTTGGCGGGTCCCTGCTGGAAGAGGAAGTCGTCGTTGGCGGCCTCGCTACGCGTCAGCACGGGCGGATACTCGCCAGGGAAGAAAAAGTAATTCGCCATAAACTTGACGATCAGCGCGATGTTGACGTGTACCGTCCCTTCGAGTTTGGGCAACGCGCGGATGTCGCGCGCGGCCATCTCAAAGTACATGTCGCGCTCGAAGCCTTTGGCGGCGATCACGTCCCACAGCAGGTTGATGACTTCCTCGCCCTGGGTGGTCACCTTCATCTTGACGGTCGGATTGTAAAGCAGGTAGCGGCGGTCATCGGGCGAAGCGACGCGCATGTAGTCGGCGGCGCGCAGGGCGAAGAGTTTCATCGCCACGAGGCGGGCATAGGCGTCGGTGAACATGCCGCGGACGTGGGGAAAGTCGGTGACGGCGAACCCGTACAGGCGTCGGTGTGACGCGTGGTGGATCGCCTCGTAAAAGGCGTGGGTGCAGATCCCAATCGACGCCCAGCCCAGGTTGTACTTCCCAATGTTGACCGTGTTCAGCGCCGCGTCCCACGCGTCCTGACCGCGGTGGAGGATGTCCGCTTCGGTGACGGGGTAGTCGGTGAGGGCGAAGTTGGCGACGTAGGATTGGCTGTCGGTGACGTTCTTGATCAGGTTGTAGTTGCGGTGACGGTAATCGGCCGCGAAGAAAACGTACTCGCCCGTGTCGGCGAACTTGCCGAAGGTGGAGACCATCGGCGCGACGTTGCCGTTGCCGATGTAATATTTTTCGCCGTTGGCGAGGAACGTGCCATCGGGCTGAGGGGTGAGGGTCATGCCGGTGGAGTAGATATCGGCCCCATGTTCCCGTTCGGACAGGCCGAAGGCGAAGACTTCGCCCGCTCGAAGCAAATCCGCCGCTTTGCGTTTGAGTCCCTCGTTGGCAGACATCCAGATCGGCCCCAGCCCGAGGATGGACACCTGCCAGGTGTACCAATACGCCAGGCCGTAGAAGCCGAGAATCTCATTGAACTCGCAGTTGCGCCAGGTGTCCCAGCGGGAGTCTGCGTCGCCGTATGGAGTCGGCGTGAGGAGCGTGGCGAAGAGTTTTTCTTTTTTCTGGAATTCGAGAAAGTCCGCGTACCAGACGCGCTTGCGGTCGTCTTCTTTGACGCGGCCTTTGCCTTTGGATTCAAAGAAGGAAATCGTTTTGAGCATGAGTTGACGGGAGGTTTCGTCGGGGTAGAAGCGGGAGGGGGTGTTGGGGTTGAAGAGGATCATGGGAATCTCCGTGGAAACTATGCCTGATATTCGCCCGCGCGTTCGCGCAGGAACGACCGTTTTTCGCGTTCGAGTTCTGCCTGCAATTCTTCCTCGCTTGGCAAAACCAGACGATATTTTGAAGCAAATATCTGCTCGCTATCTTTCAGCACCGAATATTTCGCGACGGTCTCATCCTTGTTCGTGCAAAGGATAATGCCGATGGTGGGATTATCCCCCTCCGTGCGTTTGAGATCATCGTACAGGCGCATATACATGTCCATTTGCCCGATGTCCTGATGAATCAGCTTGTCCACCTTCAAGTCAATCAGCACAAAACACTTGAGGATGAAGTTGTAGAAAACGAGGTCAATGTAGAAATGGGAAGTCTCCGTGCTGACACGCACCTGCCTGCCCACAAACGAAAATCCCTTGCCGAGTTCCAAAAGAAACTTCTGGAGTTTGGTGATGATGGCTGTTTCCATCTCTGCTTCGGAAATGGAAGGGTCTTCGGGGAGTCCCAAGAATTCCAGTACGAACGGGTCTTTGATGAAATCAGCGGGACTGTGTTTCTCGAATTGCGATTCGGTTGCCAGCGCGGATTTTTTGTCCTGCGAGGAAAGCAAGCGTTCGTAGTAAAGGGTGTGGATGTTGCGTTCGAGAACACGGACGCTCCAGCCTTGTTCGGAAGCCTCTTTCAGATAATATTCCCGCGCCTTGGGGTTTTCCACGCGCATAATTAAGCGGCAGTGGCTCCAAGTCAATTCTCTACACAGTGTGTAGAGAATCTTCTCGTCGGGAAAAGTCGAGTAAAACTGACGAAAGTTCCATAGATTTGAAATGGAGAAACCCTTACCAAGTTCGTTTGTCAATGACTGAGAAAGGGACACGAGCAACTGCTTCCCATATTCCGCGCGTCCCTTGCCTTGCTGTTCCTCCTCGACGATGCGCCTGCCAACCTGCCAGTAGGCTTCCACCATCGCGAAGTTGACCGCCGCGTAGGATTTTGTGCGCGCTGTGTGCAAAATCTGCTGAATGTCAGTGACGAGGGATTTTTGGGTCATGGGCTGATTATACCCGTCTCATTTTTTATGTTGTCATCCCCCATTTTCCATTACAATACCTTCGTTACCCATTCCTGAACCTGCTACAGGAGCCTCCATGCACCTCAAAGGAATCTACGCCCCCATCGTCACCCCCTTCCACGCGGATGAGTCCGTTAACTATTCTGTCCTAGAACAACTTATCGAGTACCTGATCGCGAACAAGATCGCGGGGCTCGTCCCTGGCGGCACGACGGGGGAAGTCTATGCCTTCACCGATCAGGAACGGTTGGACATTTTCCAATTCGTCAAAGAGAAGGTCAACGGACGCGTGGCGCTCATTGCAGGCACCAACTCTGGCGCGACGCGCGACGTCATCCGCTACTCGGTCGCGGCCGAAGCGATGGGCTATGATGCGCTGATGGTGGCCGTCCCGCCGTATTCGCGTCCCAGCCAGCGCGAACTATTGGCGCATCTCTCCGCCGTCGCGGAAGCCGTCAACATTCCAATCGTCCTCTACAACTTCCCCTGGCGCGCAGGGACAGAGGTCGGCTTCGACGTGATGGACGGCCTCACCAAGTACGCCCATGTCATCGGCATCAAAGAAGCCTCCAGCGACATGTCGCGCGTCTACGCCATGCGCGCCCGCTACGGCGACCGCTTCCAGATCATCTGCGGCTCCGACGACCAAGCCCTCGACTACTTCCTCTGGGGCTCCACCGCGTGGATCGGCGGCGCGGCCTCCTGCGCGCCAAGTCAGCATCACGCCATCCTCGAAGCCGCGCTCGCCAACGATTTCGGCACCGCCCGCGCCCGCATGGACAAACTCATGCCGCTCCTCCGCAGTGTCGAAAGCGGCAGTTATCTGCAAAAAGTAAAAGTCGGCTGTGAACTACTCGGCATCCCCGTCGGCGTCGCTCGCCGTCCGCTGTTGCCTCTTACCGACGAAGACCGCGCGGAGTTTGAACACATCTTCCGAGCGTTAAACGTTTAACGTTAAACGTTCAACATTGCCCCCGACCTTTGACCTTCGACTTTCGACTCCCAAACATGAAACGCATCCCATTTTTGGACTCCCACACTGGCGGCGAACCGACTCGCCTCATCCCCTCGCTTCCCTTCGACCTTGGAGCGGGTTCCGTTGCGGACAAGTTGTCCACGCTGAAAGCCCATCACGACGACCTGCGCCGCACCGTCCTGCTCGAACCCCGCGGCTCGGACGTGCTCGTTGGCGCGTACCTCGTCCCGCCCGCGGACGCGACCTGTCAGTTCGGCGTGATCTACTTCAACAACGTCGGCTACCTCGGCATGTGCGGACACGGCACGATCGGTCTCATCGCCTCGCTGGCATATTTGGGAAAAGTCAAGCCTGGCATCATTCGGGTAGAGACTCCGGTTGGGGTGGTCGAGGCCACATTACACCGAGGGTCGAGTAGCCGCGAAGCGGCGTATCGAGACCCGACTCACTATCCAAATAAAGTTTCTGTAAAAAACATCCCCGCCTACCGCCACCTCGCCCACATCCCCGTCACCATTGACGACAAGACCATCCACGGCGACGTGGCATGGGGCGGGAACTGGTTCTTCCTCGTCCACGATCACGGCATGGACGTGGACATGTCCAACCTCGAGTCCCTCACCGATTTCGCGTGGCGCGTCCGCGAGCAGTTGACCGCCCGCGGCGTTACTGGCGCGAACGGCGCGGAGATCGACCACGTCGAGTTGTTCGCATCCACACCAGACGCGGACAGCAAAAGTTTCGTCCTCTGCCCAGGCAAAGCCTACGACCGTTCTCCCTGCGGCACGGGGACAAGCGCCAAACTAGCCTGTCTTTACAGCGATGGAAAATTGAAGGTCGGCCAAACCTGGATACAACAAAGCGTCGTCGGCAGTATCTTCGAGGGTAGCATCCAACTCGATGGCGACAAGATCATCCCCACCATCACGGGCGAAGCGTGGGTCATGTCCGAAGGGACGATTTTGGTGGATGAACGCGATCCGTTTGGAAAGGGAATAAATTAACCGCGAAGAGCGCGAAGGACGCGAAGATTCATTCGGTTTTCTTAGCGATCTTCGCGGGCTTTGCGGTTCAAAAGGAAAGATGTCATGACTGAAAACAAAGATATTCTCATCATCGGCGGCGGACCTGTTGGATTGAGTTGCGCGTATTACCTCTTGAAATCGGGGCGGAAAGTCACCATCCTCGAAGCCAATCAGATCGGCAAGGGGAGCGGATCGGGGAACGCGGGGCATATCGTGCCGAGTCACATCATCCCGCTGGCCGCGCCGGGGGTGGTGACTTCTGCCCTCAAGTGGATGCTCGATCCCGCGCGCAGCCCGTTTGGGATGAAGGTCAGCCTCGACCCCACTTACCTTTCGTGGCTGTGGCAATTTGTATCTGCGTGTAGTCAGGGCAATGTTTTGAGGAGCGTAAAACCGCTCAAAGAACTCGGTCATTTGAGCGCGGAAAATTTCGCGAGAATCATTGCCGAAGAGAAGATCGCCTGTCATTATCAGGCCAATGGCTTTTTGAATTTGTACAAAAATCAGCAGGCATTTGATGCGGGGCGACACGAAGCGGAATTCATGCAGGAGCACGGCATCCCCGTCCGTGTGTATGACAGATCCGAAGTACATGACGCAGAACCCGCGGCGCGCGAGGCTGTGATCGGCGGCGTCCACTTCACGGGCGACGGGCATCTCAACCCCGCGTTGTTCCTAAAGGCGTTGGGCGAACGCGTCCGTGCGATGGGCGCGGAGGTGTACGAGAACGCGTCCGTGACGGGATTCGTGTCAGCGGAGGGAAAGGTCCGGGTGGTGGAGTCCGCTGCGGGGGAGTTCGAAGCGGGGCAGGTCATCCTTGCGGCGGGCGCGTGGACTCCCATCGTCGCGCGCAGTCTGAATCTTAAAATTCCCATCCAGCCCGCGCGCGGGTACAGTCTCACCGCGTCGGCCATCCAGAACATGCCGCGGCAGGCGCTCATCCTCGGCGACCGCCGCGTGGCCGTCTCGCCGCTGGGAGATTTGATCCGCGTCACGGGGCGGCTCGAAGTGGGCAACTACAGCATGGAACCCGACCCGCGCTGGATCGCGCGGCTGGAAAATTTCGCGCGTGAATACCTTCGCCTGGACGAGAAACTGAATGTTAAAGAAACATGGGCGGGACTGCGACCTGTCACGCCCGACGGCGTGCCCATCATCGGTTTTTCGCCGAAGCACAAAAATTTAATCCTCGCCACGGGCCATGCCATGCTTGGACTTTCGCTTGGCCCGGGGACGGGGCAGGTGGTGGCCGACCTCGCAAATGGAAAGACGCCACCCCTTGACCTGCATGCCATGAGCGCCGACTTTGCCGCACGCCGCGCATGACCGAAGCGCGATTTGCGGAGTACAATCTGACTGAACACTGAAAACTGAAAACTGGAGTTCCCCATGACCACACCTGTCATTGTTGATGCCATTCGTACCCCCGTCGGCGCGCTGGGCGGGATCCTCGCCTCGCTTCGCCCCGACGACCTAGCGGCTCTTGTTATCAAGGAAATTGTCACCCGCTCCAAACTGGACCCCGCGCTGGTGGAAGAAGTCTACTTCGGATGCGCGAACCAGGCGGGCGAAGATAACCGCAACGTGGCGCGCATGGCCGCATTGCTGGCGGGCCTGCCTGTCGAGGTCGCGGGCGTGACCATGAACCGTCTCTGCGCTTCGGGGCTGGCGGCCATCAATCAGGCGGCGCGCGCCATCCGCGCGGGCGAGGGCGATGTCTTCGTCGCAGGCGGAGTCGAGTCCATGTCCCGCGCGCCGTATTCGCTCCCGAAAGCCGAGTCGGGTTACGGGTTCGGCAACCTAACCGCCTACGATACCGCCCTTGGCTGGCGCTATCCGAATCCCAAAATGAAGGAAATGTACGGCACGGACTCGATGGGCGAGACCGCCGAGAACATCGCCGCGGAGCGTCCGCACTTGACGCGCGAAAAGCAGGACGCGTTCGCGGTTCGTTCGCATCAACGCGCCATCGCCGCCATTGATTCGGGACGCATGGCCGAGGAGATCATGCCCGTGCCCGTCCCGCAGAAAAAGGGCGAACCTGTTTTGGTCACCACCGACGAACGTCCGCGTCGCGACACGACGATGGAATCGCTTGGCAGGTTGAAGCCTGCATTCCGAAAAGACGGGACGGTGACCGCGGGCAACTCGTCTGGACTCAACGACGGCGCGTCTGCGTTGCTTGTGATGAGAGAGGAAAAAGCCAAAGCGTTGAACCTGAAACCGCTGGCCCGCGTCGTCACGTCTGCCGCGGCGGGCGTCCCGCCTCGCGTCATGGGCTACGGTCCCGTCCCCGCGACGCGGAAAGCGTTACAGCGCGCGGGCTTGAAGATGAGCGACATCGGCCTGATGGAACTCAACGAAGCCTTTGCCGTGCAGGCGCTCTCGGTCATCGAAGACCTCGGCGTGGATCCAGAAATCGTCAACGTCAACGGCGGCGCCATTGCCATTGGGCATCCGCTCGGCTGTTCGGGCGCGCGGCTCGCGACCACGCTCATCCACGAGATGCGCATGCGCGCACAGAATGGCTCGCCCGTGAAGTACGGCGTCGCGACGTTGTGCGTCGGCGTCGGCCAGGGCGAGGCGACCATTTTCGAGTGGATGGGATGAGAACGTTCAACGTTTAACGTTAAACGTTGAGAATTACCGATGAAAAGACTCCTGTTCGTGTTTTCGCTTCTTCTCTGGACTTCGGCGTGCTCGGTCTCTTCGATCTTTTCACTCACCCCGACGTCCACGCCCTACATCTACCCCACGCCAGAGACTCCCGTCGTCCCCGCGCTGACGGTGGATGCGCTCCGCAACGCGTCCTACACCCTGCCCAGTTTCACCGGTGACCTGTTCTCGTATCAACTCACGGACGGGAAATACACCCTCGGTGATCCAGCCGTGACGGGTTTCGTGGAAGTGACACTGCTCGACACCTTCGCGTTCGGCGATCTGAACCAGGATGGCGTGAACGACGCGGCGGTTTTGCTGGCGGAAAATTTCGGCGGGACGGGAGTCTTCGTCTCGGTGAACGCGGTGTTGAACGATGGCGGCCAGCCGCGCCACGCGGCCTCGTCCATGATCGACGACCGTCCGCAGATCGTGAATCTCGATATTCGTGATGGGGAAATATTTTTGGATGCGGTTGTCCACGCGTTCGACGACCCCGCCTGTTGCCCCGAACTGTCGGTGACGCGTTCCTTTAAGTTGAGCGGCACCTCGCTGACGTTGGTCCGCGCCACCACGCGCCTGCCCAGCGGACAGGAACGTTCCATCACGATCGAGTCTCCATCCGATGGCACGGAGATACGCGGCGAATTGGTCATCACGGGGAGTGTGACGATCGCGCCCTTCGAGAACACGTTGACGTATCGCGTTTACAACGAGCAGGGAAACGAAATGTTCGCGGGGCCGATCACAGTCAGCGCGGCGGATTTCGGCGCGCCTGGTACGTTCACAGCGACGCTCGATACGAGTACATTCCCGATGGGACGTATGCGGATCGTCATCGCGGATTTGAGCGCGGCGGACGGGTCCGTGCTCGCGATGGATTCGGTGGAGATCATTGTCCAATAGACGCGCAAAGAGACAGTCACTTCGAAGGGACTGTCTCTTTGAATGATGCCGTCAGTTTTGTTCGCGTTTCTGGCGCAGCAGGATAATGAGGGTCAGGATGACCGCCAGCCCGATGATGGGCCAGATGCCAAAGGGCGAATCCGCTTCCGTAGGCGGAGTCCCGCTCAAGGTCGGGGTGAACGAGGCGGGCGGCGTGGACGTGGCAGAAGGCACGGGAGTTGCAGTCGCACTCTGCTCGGGAAGCGGGACATCGTTCATATGATAGAGGATCGCAACCACGGCGCGGTATTCCTCGTCGGTCAGCAGGCCCGGGTCCTCGGGCGGATGGGTGGTGCGCAGATATTCGAAGAGGGAATCGGGCGTGTATTTATCGAGCAGGCCGGGACCCACGTTCGGCGGCACGTAGGTGGCGACGGGGAAACTATCGTAGGAATATTTCCCGCTATGGCATCCCGCCTCCCAGCAATTCTGGTGTTCGGGTTCCCAGAGGAGACGGAACTCGTCGGTGAGTCCCTGACCCACGTCACCATGACAGGGCATGCAGTAGCGCCAGAAGAGGTAGCGTCCCAATTCAAGTTGGGACGGGTTGTCAGGGAGCGGCGGCTGTGCAAAGGGATCGTAGGTTGGCGTGGCCGTGGGAGTATCTGATTGTGCCCGAACGGGGGGGATGGCGAGAAGAGCGGCGCCCATGAAAAGCGCGGTTCCTATGATGAGAACGATGATGGATTTGGTCTTCATGGTTTTCAATTTTGTTTCCAATGCGAGTATACGCCAAAACCGAGATAAAATAGAGTTATGCGGAAGCAAAAGTTTTACGTTGTTTGGAAAGGAAAGAAACCGGGGATTTATACTTCATGGGCAGACTGTGAAGCACAGGTAAAAGGATTCGAAGGCGCGCAGTATAAGGGGTTCGAAAGCCGCGAGGCGGCGAAGATCGCATTCAAAGGAAATTACGAGGATTTTAAGAGCAAGCCACATGCAGTGCGACAGTGGCTGTTCACGCCGAACCCGCCGATGCTCCCCAGCCTTTCGGTGGACGCGGCCTGTTCGGGGTCACCGGGACCGTTGGAGTATCGCGGCGTCAACACCGAGACGGGGGAACAGGTCTTCCGTGCCGGACCCTTCCCCGGCGGGACGAACAACGTCGGAGAATTTCTCGCCATCGTGCGCGGCATGGAATGGCTGGCGCGTAACAAATTGGACTGGGTGATCTATTCTGATTCTGACACCGCCGTCGCGTGGATTCGGGCGCGCAAGTGCAACACCAAACTGGCGCGCACAGCGTCGAATGCGATGCTGTTCCAGTTGATCGCGCGGGCAGAGGAAAGCCTGAAGAATTTCAGGTCGTTCCGCATTATGAAATGGGACACGAAAGCGTGGGGAGAGAATCCCGCGGATTTTGGAAGAAAGTAAAAACGTGGAGATCAGGGTTAAATGATGAAAACGGCGCTTTTGTTGATCGACATCCAAAACGATTATTTTCCCGGTGGCAAGATGGAACTGGTAGAGCCTCTCGCCGCGGCGAAGAAGGCCTATGGACTGCTTCAGTGTTTCCGCGAGCATGGAGGGCACCACGTCCACATTCAGCATGTGTCGTTGAAACCCGATGCGGCGTTTTTCATTTCGGGAGATCGCGGCACGGACATTCACGACTCGGCGGCGCATTTCGAGGGCGAGCCGCTGGTGCAGAAGCATTACCCCAACTCGTTCCGCGAAACGAATCTGCTTGAACTGTTGAAAGGCTGGGGGATCGAGCGCGTCGTTATCACTGGCATGATGACGCACATGTGCGTAGATGCCACCGCCCGCGCCGCGGCGGACTTCGGCTTCCAGGTCATCGTGGCAGAGGATGCCTGTGCGACGCGCGACCTGAAATATGGCGAGACGGTCATCCCCGCGGAGCATGTTCACAAGGCGTTTTTGGCGGCGTTGAAATCCTATGGGCAGGTGATGACGACCGAGCAGGTGATCGCAATGTTGGCGGCAGAACAGGGGAAACAATAGGGCAGCGCATCCGAATCACGCCTTGAGAAACGCGTGAATGACCGGCAGCACCTGTTCGATATCTTCAAATTCCTGTTCGTGGTTCAGCCCTTCAAGCAAATGGACTTGCACTTTTGAGTGGGGAATTTCCGTTTCGTATTCCCTGTAACTTTCCAGCGCTTTATCATTTTCCGTGCCGATCAGCCACAAGGTGGGACAGAGCAGGTCCTTTGGCGTGACCGTCCCCCAATCCAGCATGGCTGTTGACCAAGCCAATACACGAGGAAGCGACTCGCCGGGGAAACTCAACTGGCGCAAGTCTTCTTGATCTTTTTTGGATAGGGATTCGGGATCGAATTTCCCGCCTCGCGCGGACCTGACAGCGGGTTCCCACCGCTCACGAAAATCGAAGACGAATTGGCGAAACTGCCCAGAGACTCCCGGCCCCAGGCGATTGCCGAGCATGACCAGTTTCGAGATGCGGTCGGAATGGGACGCCAGGTAGCGGCTGATATTCCCGCCGAAGGAAAAGCCGCAGAGGAGAAAATTTTCTGCGTTACACGCGTTGGCGACGGCGATTATGTCATCGCCCATTTTGTCGGTGGTGTACATGGACGGGTCGTTGGGTTTGTCGCTTTCGCCGTGGCCGCGCAAGTCCATGGTGATGACGGTGAACGCGTCCCGAAGGTGCTCAATGTATCCGCCAGTGTGCCACTCGAGGCGGGAGCCGCCTCCGCCGTGTAGAAGCAGGAGGGGATGGCCGTCACCCGTCACGTCAAAGGCGAGGCGGGTAGCATCGGGGGAAATTGCAAAACGGTGGTCATAAGTGATCCTGCCGATCAATACTCGTCCCAATGACTCATCATCGGATGCAGGTTCGGGAAGAGGACGCGCACCAGTGGAATGGCGATGCCTGCACATTCCATATTCGCCTGGTGAATGATCTCCTCGGGTTCGTCCGAACCGATGAGGAAGCGGGCGATATCCGCGCCGCCGCGTATGAAGTTTTCCACTGCCGTTTTGTCAGTGACTTCAATTTTGCCGTTCTCGATTTGCAGGGTCGCTTTCCACTGACCGCCGTCAAGATGCAGTGATCCATTCCACGCCGCGAACTGTGATTGCGACAATCGCGCTTCCAGCAAGGGTGTCATCTTTTTCAATGCGCTTTGCAGGTTGACGATCCGCACGCGCCAGCCCGAAATATCGAAGTAGCGGTCTTCCACAATGCACGCGCCTTTTCGTAGAAATTGCGGCATGGGGTGCTCGCGCGGCAGGGTGAAGCAGGTCATTTTTTCGTATTCGCCTTTTTTAAAGAGGTCAGCCAACACCGCCAATCCCTGTTGCGGATCGCCCGCGGCTTCGAGACATTGAAGCATTTTCGGGTTTTCCTCCGTTGGCAATGCGCGGATGTAGCCTTCCAGTTTGCCGTCATCAGCGAACCACGCGTAAACGCCGATGTCTTCGGGATGGCGGTTTCGAAAAGTGGGGCGGACCGCCGTCCCTGTGAAGTGGGCGTGAGTTTGGTTGTAGAGCGCATCCATTTCAGGGACGCGGGACGCGTCCAATGGCTGGTAGGGCTTCCGAATCTCCACCTGCGAAATATCGTCGAGGGTGAAGCGGTAGGTGACATAATTCCAGGCGCGGGCGTATCCCATCTTGATGTAATGCCTGCCGCGTAAAATGCTCAGGTCGTACCCTTCCCGTTCCATCGTGTCGAAGGAGGCTTGCGCGGCGCGAACCATCCATCCCTGCTTGCGATATCCCTCCCGCGTCACCACTGCGCCGATGCCCGCCACTTTGAGTTGAATCGTCTCGAGGCGCATTTGGTATCCCCACACGCCCCAATGATGAACAAGCGATTCGCTGTCCATCACGAGCCGCGAGACATTCCAATCGTAATGACTGTTGCCAATGTAGTTATCGCAAAACGCGTCCACGTATTGGCCGTTGGAGAACGCGTCCGCGGCGAGTTGTCCCATGGCGCGCAGGTGATCATTTGCGTTCGGGATGATGATGTTCATTCGATTGGCGTCCTTTCAATACTGCGGATTGCGTCAATGCCCCAAAGACGTACTGTCCCGTCCCAGCTGATAGAGGCGATCAACGTTCCTGCTGGGTTGACCACCACGCGCAGAACCTCAGCTTCGTGACCTTTCAGCGCGGCCAATGGCCTACTGGTTTCCACATCCCAAATTTTGACGGTTTTATCGTGACTTCCCGAAACAATAAATTTCCCATCGGGACTGAACGTCACGCCGTTGACGTAATGCGTGTGACCCTCAAGTGTGGAGGCAAGATTGTATGTGTCCGTACGCCAGAGACGAATCTTGTTATCGTCGCTGGCCGTGGCCAGCAAGGTTCCGTCCGGACTGAATGCCAGGTCACCGACGTGGTTGGGGATGGGTAATGATTTAATGAGTGCACCGGTTTCTGCGTCCAGTATCACTGCGCTGTCGAATGTCCCAAAGGCGATGGTTTTTCCGTCGGGGGCGTAGTCCACACTGAGGACGCGCAGGCGTTTGGTTCCTTTATAGTCCCAAAGCAATTCGCCGTTCGAGACATCCCAGAGATGAATACCTGGTGTATTGACCGCGGTGGGGATGTTGTAATCAAAGTTTGCCGCGGCCAGACGAGTACCATTGGGACTGAACGCCACTTCCCAGATCGGAGAGGGGCGCGCGTCGATCGTCCGAATCAATTGACCCGACGCGGCGTCCCATACGCGAATATTTCCCGCGAATCCACCGGTTGCGATCTGTTTTCCGTCCGGGCTGAACGCGACCGCCACTTCCCGAACGGGGATCGTTTCCAACGAGCGGATGAGTTCTCCGCTGTGCGCGTCCCAAACGGGAATTGTGTTTTGGTAGCAGACGCCGCTCAGGAGGTTTCCGTCGGGACTGAAGGCGACGCTGCATTGAGCGAGGTTGCTTTTGGAGAAGCCGGAGATTGGGAGCGTCTTGAGCAAGGTCACGTTTTGGGCATTGGCAGGGGTAATCACCTGCAATGTTTGCGTTGGAGTTGTGGCGAGTGGCATAACCGCCTCCTGTGCGGTACTACATGAAGCAAGTAGTAGAAAGAAAAACACGATTATTGTCCAGTGATGTCTCATCGCTGGTTGCCTTGCCGAATAGCCTTGATGCTTGCGATGTGTTCTTCGAGATGTTGTACGTGCAGTTCCACAACGTCGAAGACTGTGATACGCATTTCCTCTTTGCCTGGTCGGTCGAAACGGATGGACTTTTCGAGCGCACCGGGGACGTGTTCCAGCAAGTCCACGATGTGGGCGCGGTTGGCGCGGTACAAGGCGATGGATGAGTCGAGGCTGCGGCGGGGATAGGCCCAACTCTCGGACCATTCCTCCTGCGATTTGACTGCGTACCATCCCAGGCTGAATACTGCGTCGCTATTACCGAGGGCGATCTTGATGCAGGTCTTCCAGAGGTCATCACCATCCACGATGTGGTGGACGATCTGGCGGATGGACCATTCGTCCGCGCTGGGGGCGAGGTCAAGGTCGGTTTCGCTGAGTCCCGCCAGGGCGGTGTCCAGAAGCGAGGGGCCGTCGGCGTATTGGGCGAGGATTACATGGATGGAGTCCGTTTTGTCTGTCATGGTCATGGGAATATCCTCTTTGGTTTATTCTTCCTGCCCCCAGAGCGTGGCAATCCACGCTCCCAATCGGGCGGTGTACACCACAATGTTGTATGAATTGCCCAGCAGGAGCAGGTAGATGGCGGGCAGGACGATGGCGAGGCCGGAAAGCGGTGAGATGATTATCATGGCGATGGCGTACGCGGCCAGGAGCAGACCCACAATGACGATCAGCCAGCGATACGCCAGGAGCAGATGCACCAGATAGATCTCGAGCCGTTCGCGCGCCAGCCGACGACGATTCGACATGGTTTCTTTCCGTTTTTTTGTCCCCGGGAATCTTCCCGAAGACCTCAAATAGTCACTTCACGAACGGGATGCTCAACGCATAACGGATGGATCTATCCGACAGCGCGCACATGGCATTGACCACGCTCTGGTACATGCAGAAGAGTCCGAATTCGCGTGACATTTGCCTTTTTGAAGCGACATTCCATTTTTGCCAACTATTTAATCGTCAGGTTGATCCAAATTAGCGGCTTGAAGCCCAAACTGCCGACGAAGATATCCAAATCGCCGTCGCCATCCAGGTCGCCGAGGGATGGTTTGGCGGAGTTGTTGCCTTCGAGACGCAGGCCGCTGTCGGTGAAGTGACCGTTGCCGTCGTTGAGCCAAATCTCGTTGGGCAGGCTGATGTTGGCGACAAAGACATCCAGATCGCCATCGAGGTCGAGGTCGTCGACAGCCAGGTCGGCTCCCATGGTCGGGTTGAGGGGCTGTTCGCTGTCGGTGAAGCGACCCGCCCCATCGTTCAGAAAGAGGCGGGAGGGGAAACTGCCGGTGCTGCGAAAGCCGTTTGTCACGAGCGCGTCGAGGTCGCCATCGTTGTCGAAGTCGGCCAGGGCGATGCCGCCGATGGTAGCCTGGCTGTCGTTCAGTTGCCATCCAGAGGTGAACTGACCGCTGCCGTCGTTGAGTTGGACGAGGTAGCCCTCGCCCTGGCGTTTGCCGAAGTAATCCACATCGCCGTCGCCGTCCACATCACCCCAGGCAATGGGTTCCTCGTCCAGGCGCAGTCCGCTATCGGTGAAATTGGCGTGACCGTCGTTGAGATAGACCCGGTCGGGCAGGCCGCCGGGCGCGTAGTACATGACGTGGACATCCATGTGACCATCGCCATTGATGTCAAGCAGGTTGACCTCGGTGCCACTGAGGCTTTTGTCGCCCAAGTCCTGACCGGTGTTGGTCATCATGCCCGCTCCATCGTTAAGATAGACGCGGCTCGGGAAGACGAATTGATGGCAGGTGATGAACGCGTCGAGGTCGCCATCCTCGTCAAAATCGGCCAGCGCCACGCCGTGACCATACTGGGTCAATTTTTGGCCGGTGTCGATCAGGCCGCCGCTTCCGTCGTTGCGCCAGACCTGTGCGGGATTTTCCTGCGGATTGGCGAGGAAAGCGTCGAGGTCGCCATCGCCGTCCAGGTCACCGAGACCAGCCTGGAAGGTTTCGCGGGCGGTGAATTGCTGGTCGCTTTTTTGGAAGGAGATCGTCTGGGTGTTCAAGATGCCCCAGGAAGGCCAGAGTTCACCGCGGCTGTGCGACGCGAGCGGACGTTGGTCCGTGCCGTCCGCATTCATCACGTAGATTTCGAAGTTCCCATCCCGTCGGGTCTGGAAGGCGATCTGTTTCCCATCTGATGACCAGGTTGGGTTTTCGTCGAAGCCCGGGTTGGTTGTGAGTTGGACTGCATCGCTTCCATCGGCATTCATCACAAATACATCCGTATTGCCCGTGCCGGGGATCATTCCATTGAAGGCGATGCGTGTCCCGTCCGGTGACCAAGCGGGGAAGAGTTCCCACTTGGTGCTGTCGATCAGCGGACGCTGGTCACTGCCGTCGGCGTTCATCACGTAGATGTCCCAGTTGCCGTTGCGGTAGGACGAGAACGTGATCCTCTTGCCATCTGGTGACCAGTCCGCGAATTGATCGTTGGCCGCGTTGGAGGTCAGGCGGGTCAGGTCGGAGCCATCGGGCTGGATGGTGTAGATTTCGTAGAAGCCATCCGCGTCATAATCGGCATCGAAGATGATTCTGTTTCCGTCGGGCGACCAGGCGGGATGATCCTCCGCCGCGTCGGTGGTGGTGAGGCGCTGCGGATTGCCGCCGTCAATGTCCATGATGAAGAGTTCATATTTGAAGTTGGGAAACCTGGGTGCAGGATCATGCCGCGATGTCAGGAAGGCGATGCGCGTCCCGTCGGGCGAGACGGCGGGACTGTCGTCGGAGGCGGGATCGTCTGTGAGCCGCGCCAGCCCGCTCCCGTCCGCGTGAATCGTGTAGATCTCAGGGTTGCCCTCCCAATCGGCGTAGAAGGCGATGACTCCATTCGGTTCTGGCGCGGGTGGCGTGGGGGAGAGCGTCGGCGGCACAACCGTGGTGGGTTCCACCGTCGACGTGTGGGCAGGCTTGGCGGGTGGCGCCACTGTGGGAGTGGGCTGACAGGCGCCGATGAAAATTGCGACGATTAGAACGATGATGGGAATTTTTTTCATGGTGCATCCTTGAGATGTTTTTTCAGGCGGTTTTTTTCCACGGTGAGCGGTTCAAATGTCCTCACTTGTTCAGGATAGCAAATTTCAGTTGAATTTTCATCCGCCTTGAGAGGGGTTTCCCCTCATCCATTCTATTTCCCCTGAAAAAGAACTACTTCAGTCTTCGCAGCGCCGATAAAAAAAAAACGGAGCGAGAATTTTCTCGCTCCGTTTTATCTCATCCACTTTCTTCGCGTCCACACGATGGGGAGAACGACGATGAGCACAATGATGATGCCCATTAGCAGGATGCCGTCGGTGGTGCCGGGGACGGATTCGCCCTCCTGAAACAGGCGCGTCAGCCAGAGTCCGCCTCCTGGAAGGGCAGACAGGCTCAAAGTCAGGAAAGAGGCGAGGAAATATGGCACAGAATCCATCCGTTTACGAGTATATCACCCTTTTGGAAGTGACTTTAATACTGTCAAATCGGGTAAATTACATTATAATTTGCGCGATTAATTTGGTATGAGAAAGTTTTGTTGCGAAAATTGCCTGTTTTAGCGGTAGGGATAACGGACTTCCACGGTCATCCGTGACAGAAACTTTGTGATACCACCCATTCAGGAGATGCTATGATCCAGAAGGTATTTAAGTGGCTGATTTCGCCGCTGGGTCGGGTTGCGCTGTTGATTGCCGGGCTGGCAGTGCTCAGCATGGTGGTCTGGGGA
>JBMOMR010000019.1:0-2337 GCA_049324715.1 Chloroflexota bacterium
AAACGGGGATGGCTACGGTATAAGCGGATTGATTCAGCGGAAGCATGGCGGGGCGGATTATAAAGCAGAAACCTGTTTTCTTCGAGAAAACGGGTTTCTCTGTGTATAATTTCCTCATGAGCAAACTCACCCACATTGACTCAACTGGCCGCGCCCACATGGTGGACGTGGGCGACAAACCCGTCACCGAGCGGATCGCCATCGCGAAGGGCGAAGTCCACATGCAACGCGCCACCTTCGATCTGATTCGTGACGGACAGGTCAAAAAAGGGGACGTTCTCACCGTCGCGCAGATCGCGGGCATCACCGCCGCCAAACGGACCTCGGACTTAATTCCGCTCTGTCACCCGCTCCCCCTCTCCAAAGTGGACGTGGAGCTCGCGCTCGACGAATCCATGCCTGGTGTGATCATCACGGCCACGGTCAAGACCTCGGGCAAGACGGGCGTGGAAATGGAAGCGCTGACGGCCGTCTCTGTGGCCGCGCTGACGATCTACGACATGGCCAAAGCCGCCGAAAAGACGATGCGGATTCAAAACATCCGCCTTGTGGAGAAACGCGGCGGACGAAGCGGGGACGTGAGGAATGATTAGCGAAAAAACCAGAGGAGACAAAATGAAAAACTGCCCTTACTGCGCCGAACAAATTCAAGATAACGCCGTCAAATGCCGCTATTGTGGTGAGTGGCTGGATGGCCGCCAGCCAAACTCGCCAGCGATAGTGGGACTGCCCGCCATGATGCGAGTTGGCTGGGGCTACGAGTGGAAATCGGAGGCGGAGTTTTTCGGCTGGCCGCTCATCCACATCGCACAGGGATATGACTCTGAAACGGGACGTCCGCGCGTGGCGAGGGGCGTCATCGCCATCGGTGACATCGCCATCGGCGGACTGGCTATCGGTGGCGCGGCGTTCGGCGGCGTGACGTTTGGCGGATTCAGTCTCGGCATTATTTCCATCGGCGGATTGGCTGTCGGCGTGCTGGCCGCGCTGGGCGGCGGCGCTGTTGGCGGAATCGTCGCCCTCGGTGGACTGGCCGTCTCCCTGCAATATGCCATCGGCGGACTCGCTCTTGCTCCCCACTTTTTGGGCGGAAACGGGATCGACCCCGCGTTCATGCAGTTGCTCGAAAAGTGGTTCCCAGGATTTCAGTTTTAGAAATTTACCGCGAAGCACGCGAAGTTCGCAAATCTTGGATCTTCTTCGCGCACTTTGCGGGCTTCGCGGTGAGTTACTTCCACGGCGCGACGATGAGTTCGTTGTTCGCGTCCGCCGCGTGGCCGAGGTAGGGAAGTTTCCATGCCTCGGCGATTGTTTTTAAAAGCGAGTAGAGCGTGTAGGGCGTACCGTCCTCGAAACCGTTTTTGGCTTGGGGAGAAATCAGCACGGTGGCAATTCGTCCACCTGCTTTCTCGGGGAGTCCACAACACGAGGCGTCGGTGTCGCCTTCGTCCCAGGTGAGGATGATGAGAAACGACTGGCTGTGCTGTCCAAAATATTGGAGCAGAGACTGCATCTGCACGCCCAGCCAATCGTCCGTGATTCCGAGCCAGCAATCGTGGGCGCTGTTGCAGAGGTTCGGGGTGATGAAAACGAAATTCGGAAGCGCGCCCGCCGCGAGGTCCGCAGGAAGATCCGTCAACGGACGGACGTGCTCCTCACAGCGCGCCGCGTCCAATCG
Source organism: Chloroflexota bacterium (assembly GCA_049324715.1). Classification (GTDB taxonomy): domain Bacteria; phylum Chloroflexota; class Anaerolineae; order Anaerolineales; family Villigracilaceae; genus Denitrolinea. The sequence goes on from JBMOMR010000019.1 coordinate 1,679, forward strand.
GATCGGATTGAAGTACATGAACGGGTTGTGTTTCTGGGCATAGTCACCCCAGTCGCCGATGAAACACGGACGCGGCATGTCCTCCTGGTAGGTTTTCCATGTGCGGCCGCTGGTCTCGATCAGGTCGGGCAGACTGGGTGCGTCGACGAAACAATCCTCGCAGTTGCGGTCAATTTCGAAGGTGTCGCCGCCGATCATGGCAAGGTAATTGGGCAGGCTGGGATGGCGAATCGCGTAATGCTGGGTGAGCAGGGTGTAGTCCCGCGCGAAGCGATTGAAGTTGGGCATGTCTTCGTTGCCGATGACGCGGTCGGATTCCTTGTTCTCGAAAACAATGATGACAATGTGCTCAAAATTTGGCACCAGCGGCCCGGGCGTGGGACTGGGCGTGAACGTAGGAGTGACCATGCTGGTGGCTGTCGGCGGGAGAGGTGTGGCGGTTGGCGGGATCGGCGTGGGAGTTGGCGTGGAAACCGCACAGGCAGAAAGAAGCAGAACCAGCAACGGTAAAGAAATGGAACGAATCATTCTGGCCTCCGTTATGAAACTGACATTTACGCTGTGCTATTGATGTTGTATCATACATTCCATAGAAGGAGAATGGCTTATGGAAATTCAGTCTGTACGCATCGAAAAACCCGAACCCATCAACTTCATTC
>JBMOMR010000020.1:0-2215 GCA_049324715.1 Chloroflexota bacterium
ACGCGGCGGACAGTGAACGAGGATTCGTTCCCGCCCTTGCGCAGGCGGATGATCGTACCCTTGAACTCCTGAATACGTTCGCGGTCGCCCTCTTTGATCTTCACATGCACACTGACGGTATCGCCAGGGCGCAGGGCGGGAATATTTTCGTTGCTGGCGGCTTCGAAAGACTTCATGATCTGGTCAGACATTTTCATTCATCCTTACATGGGTTCTGTTTTAGCGACGGGGCATTATAGCACACAGGTTCGAGAGAGACAAGGAATATGAAAGCCAGATTTTCATGAAAGAACCCAGGTTTCTCAGAGAAGCCTGGGTTCTAAAACCCTACTGGACACAAGTCGCTTCGTGGATGGCCGTCAGCGCGTCCCACAGGGAGGAGGCCATCTGCTTGCAGGCTGCGAGGGCCTGGACTTGCTCCTCCGCAGGGAGCGCGTCCAGCTGGCGCAGGATCTTTTGGGATTCGTGCCAGTTGGTCGAGTGGACTTCAAAATACGGTTCCACCGCGCGCGGAAGTTGGTAATGGATCTTCAGCCCGTCCAGTTTGGATTGGGCGGTGGCGGGTTGCTGTGCCTCGAAAGCGTACAGCGCACCAAGAGCGGACGCGCGGTCGGCGAATAACGCGTCCGAAGCACGGACCAGGTTGACGGTCTGCGGAAGCGAGGCGTCGGCGGTGAACGCACCGACAGCCGCGGTGAAATCCGTCCACAGTTCGGCGTGTTCGCGCTCCTCCTGCGCGGTCTCCGAATCACCGAGCGTTTCCCAAGCCCGCGGCAGAGTGGAAATAAAATTGCCGTACTCCCGCGCATACACTTGAAGCGCTTCCACCGGCAAGGTGCCCGCGCTCCAAGCCTGATAAAATGGATGCTTGAGCAGATTCCATTTTTCGAGGATGGGATCGAGATTTTGTTTCATGACTGCCTCCTTTGGCTAATTTGGACAATATTACTCCAATTTTCAATAAATGAACACTCTTAAACGCTGGTTTCCATCCCTGTTGTTGATGTCGCTCATCTTCGGTTTTTCCTCCATCCCATCGGCGGCCATGCCGAGGTTTGGCGGGCTCGATTTTTCGATCAAAAAACTCGGCCACGCGCTGGGATATGGATTGCTTGCCCATTCCTACCTGCACGGACTCGGCGGAAAACGTCCGTGGCTGGCGTGGGTCATGGCAGTAACGTATGCCGCGTCGGACGAAATCCATCAATCGTTCGTGCCTGGACGCGGCCCATCCGTTTGGGACGTTTTGCTCTTCGACAATTTCGGCGCGCTCGCGGGACTTTGGGCTGGGTCGCGGTTTCGAAAGCGGAATCAAAAAGGCGACGCTTCCACGCCGCCTAAACGCTGACAGCCAACCGCTAATCGCCAATTACTCGAACTCCAGATCGAATTCTTCCCCTTCCTTAAACTCTTCCATCGGCTGGATGGCAATATCGCTGAACAGCGACTCCTGTTGCGCCTGCACGCGATAACGCTTCACCAGTTCCAGCAATGCCAAAAACGTGACGACGATCTCGAGACGCGTCGGTTTCTCGCCAAGCAAGGTACGGAAGGTGGCACCGCGCTCCACACGCAGACGGGTGGCGATCAACTCGATCTTTTCGCGAATGGTCACCTTCGGCGCGGTGATGACCGTCCCGAGCGATTGCTTCTCCTGCTCCAGGGCGAAGATCCGCTCGGCGGATTCCAACAGGTCGGCGAGGGATATGCCCGAAAGGTCGAGTTTGGCTTCCACCTTGGGCGGCGGAGCGACGCGCAGGAACGTCCGCAGGTTTTTAGACTGACGATCCTCCAGCCACAGGCCGATTTCCTTGAAGCGTTTATACAATCGCAGTTGACGCGCCAGATCCTCCGCAGGATCCGTCTCGCCCACCTCGCGCGTCGGCGGACGCGGCAGAAGCGCCTCCGATTTGATCTGGATCAATTTCGACGCGATCACCAGAAACGAGGAGATGTCTTCGGGCGTCACATGCTCGAGGGCGCGCACGTAGGCCAGATACTGGTCCGTGACTTGCGCCAGTGCGACGGTGGTAATGTCCAACTCGGCGCGCTCGATCAGGTCGAGCAAAAGCGCGAGCGGACCCTCGTAAACGGGGATGGCTACGGTATAAGCGGATTGATTCAGCGGAAGCATGGCGGGGCGGATTATAAAGCAGAAACCTGTTTTCTTCGAGAAAACGGGTTTCTCTGTGTATAATTTCCTCATGAGCAAACT
>JBMOMR010000021.1:0-17782 GCA_049324715.1 Chloroflexota bacterium
CAGTTACTACATGCTCCACCTGCGTCTCCACAAGGAAACAAGGTTCGCACCACAGCCTGCCGAACAGCCGGCATCCGCTTAGAGAAAGTCCCGCTTCGCCCTCGCCGGAGCGGGACTTTCTTCTCGATGGCCACATCCCTGGAGGGAAAGAGGCTATGATCTCCTTATGGCTTTCTCAAAGTCGGGAGTACTTGTCCAACATAGACAAAATTAACCGCTAAGAGCGCGAAGTTTAATGGATTTTCTTGGCATTCTTCGCGGGCTTGGCGGTTCGAAAGGCTTGTCAGACATTAATTTGAGAAAGCCATAATGGTCTCATCAAAGTCACTTGACAGATTGACTGATTTGGAACGCGGGGCGAATTTCACAAATTTTCTTTGGTTTATTCGCGCCATTCGCAAATTCGCGGCATTCGTGTTGAGAAATCTCCGACTTTGAGAAAGCCATAGGAAAGAGGCGATTTCACCTGTTCAAAATAGAACGCACGTGCTATGATTCGTGTCCCTAACGAAAGGTTGAGAATGCTCAAGAGATTTAGAACTGTTTATCAGGATTATCCACGGCTTTTCTGGATCGTAGTGGGTGTCTCCTTCATTGACCGCGTTGGCGGGACGATGCTCTTCCCGTTCTTCGCCCTTTATATCACCCAGAAATTCGGCGTCGGCATGACCGAAGCAGGTCTCCTGCTGGGCACCATGTCGGCCTTTGGATTTGGCGGCGGCATGATCGGCGGCGCTCTCACCGACCGATTTGGACGCAAGCAGTTGATCCTCTTCGGATTGATCTTCAGCGCCCTCAGCAGTCTGGCATTCGGTCTCGTCACCACCATTCGGATGATGTGGCCGCTGGTGATCGTTGTGGGCCTGCTCGGAGAAATCGCCGGGCCCGCCCACAACGCCATGATTGCCGATATCCTACCTGAGGAAAAACGACAGGAGGGTTTTGGCATCCTACGCGTGGTGGCAAACGTGGCTTGGCTGATCGGTCCGATCATCGGCGGTTTTGTGGCAAATCGCTTCGATTACTTCTACCTCTTCGTCAGCGACGCCGTCGTCAGTTGCATTGTCGCGGCGTTGTTCTTCCGCCTGTTGCCAGAAACCAAACCCAAGGCCAAGGTCGAAGCGGGTGCCCCTCACCCACAGCCAGAATCGATAGGGAAGACCATCGTCGGATATTTCAAAGTCTTCAAGGACTTTGGCTTCATCGCTTTTATCGTCGCCAACATATTGATGCTAACTGTTTACCAGCAGATGTACGGTACGCTTTCAGTCTTCCTGCGCGACGAACACGGTCTCGATCCGCAAAATTACGGCATCTTGATGACCGCCAGCGCCATCACCGTGGTGTTGTTCCAGTTTGGAGTCAGCCGCTGGCTACGCGACAAACCGCCTTTCCTGATGATGGGCCTCGGCACGCTTTTCTTCCTGATCGGCTTCTCCATGTTTGGGTACGTCTCGGTTTACCTGCTCTTTGCGCTTGCCCTCGTGGTCATCACCATCGGCGAGATGATCGTCTTCCCGGTCAGTTCGGGCCTCGCCGCCAACTTCGCTCCCGAAGACATGCGCGGCCGTTACATGGCGGTTTTCGGCCTGTCGTGGGCGATCCCCCAAATGTTCGGTCTCGCGGCGGCAGGATACGTGCTCGACAACTTCAGCAACCCCAGCCTGCTATGGTTCATCTGCGGAGGCCTAAGCGCCGTCTCTGCCATGAGTTATTACGCCCTGCATTTGCGTCTTCACAAACAGGAACGGTTCGCTCGCAAACCTGCGGCCGAACCAGCCGCCGACTAACCCCAGGTCCCGCCCACCCATAGGGCGGGACTTTCGTTTACAATGGCGGGAATGGATTTTTACGATCTCTGTCTTGCTTCGAACTGGGAATATGACGACGGCTTTATCGAAATTTTGGATGGAACCTGCCGCGCGCGTGGACGCAGACTCCTGACCGTCACCCCATCCACCCTCGCGGAGACTCTTTCGCGTCTCTCCTCGGGGGAGGCGGGTTTCCGTGCCCTGCTCGACCGCGCCTCTGAAGCGGACTCCTCCTACCTCCCCCTCGTGGACATTGCCAGGTCCCTTGGGGCGCGCCGATTCAACCCGCGCGAACTCGCCGACCGCGCCTATGACAAGGCCACCGTCCATCATCTTTTTCTCGAAGACGGAATACCCACTCCGCGGACGATCATCCTGCCCGCGTATCTCCATCAATCCGAACTGCCCCCGCTCGATCTACAGCCTCTCGGCGGGAACTTCACCGTCAAACCCGCGCTCGGCGGCGGCGGGGACGGCGTTATCATGGAAATATCCACGCCCGAGCAAATCCAGTCCGCCCGACAGCATTTTCCCGAACAGCAATATCTCTTGCAGGAACACGTTACGCCCAAAATGGTGGATGGCCTCCCCGCATGGTTCCGCGTGATTTTCTGCCTCGATGAGATCTTCGTCACTTACTGGAACACGGCCACGCACGTTTACACACCAGTTGGTGAGTTGGGCGGACGCGCGGGTCTGTCCCAAACCATTCTCGGCAGCCTGCGCGAGGTCACGCGGCGGATCGCCCGTCTCTGCGAACTTGACCTCTTCTCCACCGAGATCGCATTGACCGAGGACGACCGTCTGCTCGTGGTGGATTACATCAACGACCCGATCGACCTGCGCCTGCAATCCCGCGCGGCGGACGGCGTCCCCAACTTCATCGTGGAGAGGATCGCGGCCCAAATCGCGGAAGCAATCCAAATTCAAAACGCGCCCTGAAATTCAGGGCGCGTTTGACTTGATCGGATCGTGCCGTTTACGGGAGTTTCATCAGGAAAGCATCATCGAACCATGCTCTGCCAGCCCTCTTCTGGAAGACGATGCGGAAGGTCAAATGGGTGTAATCCGCAGGGGCGGTCGCGCCCCCGCTAAAGGTCAGGAAGTCATGCGAGCCGGGCGTCAATTTCAGTTCCGTCGTACCGAGAGCGTTAGCCCAGGTATCATAGAAAGTCATTTCCACTTGATACAGTCCACCGCTATTGGGGATGGAGAGGGCGCGGCTCGAGATTCCAAACGTATATCGGTCCCCAGCCGATCCGCCGCGTTTCACAAGTTGAAAAACGGATTTGTAGGTGTTTGTCTTGTCGCCACTCAGGCGGACAGAACAGGTTGCACTGTTAAAAATGACGCAGTCCAGCACGGACGCAAAAGGCGCAGGCACACCTGTTACATTCCAGGAGTATGGCATCACATACGGACTGCCGAAATCGGGTTTATCAAGCAGGTTCGCATTCGTCCGCACAACGACCTTGAAGTTTTTCACAGTGACGTTACCAGCCGCGTCACTGGCCGAACAATTGACGGTTGTCGTGCCAGGCGGGAAGATAGTCCCTGAAGGCGGGGTACATGTGACGGTCGGACTGGCCGGGCCAGCCGTATCGGTCGCGGCGGCAGTGAAGGCGACCACCGCGCCAGCAGGGATGCTCTGGGAAACCTTTATATTGGCAGGCAGGGTTAGCGAAGGAGGCGTCGTGTCTGTGATAGAAACGGTAAACGAGCCATTGACAGTGTTACCCGCCGTATCAGCGGCCGAACAGTTGACCACCGTTGATCCTACCAAAAAGAGCGAGTCGGAGGATGGCACGCAGGTGACCGGGACGGAACCATCCAAAATATCCACGGCACTAGCAGAGAAGATAACCACTCGCCCACCCAGCGTGTTGGCTTCGTAGGTCAAGTTGCCCGGCAGGGTCAGCGAAGGAGGCGCCGTGTCCTTGCCAGTGATGGAAATGTCATCGATGCCGACCCATTCATCGTTGCCCAAAGCGTTGGCGGTGATAATGCGGATTTGCACCAGTGACTGGTTTTCAACAACGGCTGGCAAGGTCACATTGACGGGTGTGACCAGGGTCGCGAGGCTGGGACCCGTGGTGGCGTCTGCCACATAGCCTGCCGCCTCGTTCGTGAACGGACCACTGTTCCCCACGCGGTATTGCAAGGCAACCGGCTGAATGGCGTTATCTACCGACCCGTCAATATCGCGCAAGTTATATGAAATATGGATGTCAGTCAGTCCCGTGGTGCTGATCGTGATCAGGATGTATGGCGCATCGGCTGTCCCCGATCCCTGCAATGCGATGACCTGCAGGGCGTTGTCAAATTCGGCCACGTCCCCATTTGAAATGTTTGGATTGGTCTGGTTGGCAAGGACGGTCAAATCATTGGCGACGGCACTCTCCGTCAAGACAGTTTGCGGATCCACCCCGGTGGTTGCAGTGAGACCCTGTCCGAGGAAACCATCAATCCCTGGCACCCCCGACCAATCATCGTTGGCAGGAATGATGCCAGAATTGCTCCAATCCTGCGCAAATGGTAACGCTTGAGCCGTTGCATCGGCGCGGACACTGCCAACTTGCGCAGACACGAATGCCAGTAGCACAACGACAATGGCTCGGGACAGTTTGCCGATTTGGTCTTGCATCGCCTTCTCCTATGATTTTGATGGAAGTTTGCGAAAACTCTAAAAAGCCTCACCTTTTTTTCGCCAGTTGAACGTGCCTAATCTAAATCATATGGACAACCCCGATAATTGTCAATAGTTTTAAGCCAGGAATAATTCGTGGAAGAAGTCAATTGTCAAACGAGCCTCGACAAAAAAGCCAGCGTCGAGGGTTCCGTGCATCTGGTTCTACTCGGCACACGGCCGAGGATGTTAAATCCCTCAGGTGCCTGTGGAGCAGGATGAAGCCGCGCTGGAATTGAACGAAACCGAACTGCCGCCATCCGCCGCGGGCTTGGACGCGAATGTGGACATTTTCTTCTTCACCTGTCCGCTCCCACAAACAGGACAGGTTACCTGGTCGAGTTGGTTGATCATCACCAGGTCTTCAAAATTACTGGCGCAGTCCTTGCAAACAAACTCATAGATCGGCATGTGGTATCACTCCTCAAGCGGGCATTTTACCAAGAAATGACGCAGGGTATACCAAAAATATTACATCCGCTTTCGGTCGATCTTCCATGCCAGCCACATTCCCAGTAACATCCCCGCGTAGCCGAAAAGCAAGTCTGAAATGCTGAATGTGCGGTTGGCAAAATATCGCTGCGAGAATTCCTCCGCCGCGACCAGCAGGGCGAGGATCAAAGTTGCGGTCAGCGCGGCCCGCTTCGGGTCCGAGAAACGAGACGAGCGGAGCGCCGTCAGGTTGACGAGGAGGGTCAGGATCCCGTACAGGATGAAGTGTCCAACCTTGTCGCCGTAGGGGAATCGGTACAAAACTTCCAAAACGCCGAGGCGATCGATATCTGCCAACACGATCACCAGAATGATGAAAAGCGCGAAGAACGCGGTGAGAATTTTCATTCGATGATGGACGCGTACTTTTCCGCGAACAACGAGGGCTGGCCGCCTGTGTGCCAGAACAGCACGGTTTCGCCTTTCTTAAAAAAACCCTTGCGGATCAGGTCGATCATCCCCGCCGCGGCGCGCCCCGTGTAGACGGGATCGAGGAGCAGACCTTCGAGGCTCGCGAACATGTGGACGGCTTCGCGCTCCGCCTCGGTCAGGACCCCGTAGCCGGCGCGGCAATAATCGGCGTTCGCGGCCACGTCGGCGGGTGCGAACTCGATCCGCTCCCCCAGCCTTTCACTCGCGGACGTTGCCAACGCCGAGACGTTTTTCTGCAACCACTCCACGGGCTCGTCAATGCTGATGCCCAACACGTTGCCCTTGAAACCGAACACGCGTTGACCCAACACCAGCCCCGCGTGCGTGCCACCCGAAGACGTGCCGAAGACGATCCAGTCAAGACTTCCGAAGTCTTTGCCCTTCCAGGGTGCTTCGCGAAAACTTCGGAAATCTTGTAGTTGCTTCATCAACTCCTCCATCGCGAACGCGTACCCCAACGCGCCCGTGGAACTCGATCCGCCATACGGGACGAGGTAAGGCTTCTTCCCCTCTGCCGCGGCCTGATCGAACGTCTCCTGCAAGATGCGGTCACGGTCTTTTCTGTCCAACACGTTGACGATGCGCGCGCCGAAAAGTTGATCGAGCAGAATATTGGCGGTGGGATTGGACGGCATCTCGCCCGTCAGCACGAGCGTGCATTCCAGGCCGTAGCGCGCCGCGGCCGCGGCCGTCTGACGGCAATGGTTGGATTGGATCGCGCCCGCCGAGATCATCATCTGCGCGTCCTGATTCAACGCCTCGGCAACAAGGAACTCCAGTTTGCGCGTCTTGTTCCCGCCGAAGGCCAGCCCCGTCTGGTCGTCGCGTTTGACGAGGATACGCGGCCCACCCAGCGCGGCGGAGAGACGCGGCAGTTCTTCGATGGGGGTCGGGAGATGGGCGAAGTGGAGACGGGGGATGGCGGGCATGGGGGAGTCCTTTCAAAACGTAAAACGTAATGCGTAACTTACGTTTTACGAATTACGTTTTATTCTACGCGCCGAGTCCTTGTTTCGTTCGCGATTTACCACGCGCCCGCATAACATTCAGCAGGCGCGGAAGGATTTCAGAATATAGCTTGTACCAGAATTTATTCGGGGCATAGTCCCACGCGCCGAGGGTGCGGACGACGCGGCCGCCAAGTCCCTCTTTGAAGCGATAGACTCCCCACATCGAATCGGACTCGTCGAAGGTCTCTGGCGCGCCCCACAGGTCATAGACGGCACATCCCGCGGCCTTGGCGCGCTTCATCGCTTCCCATTGCAGGAGGTAGGTCGGCATCTTCTCACGGTGGATTTCGCGCGACATGCCATAAACATAGTAGGCGCGTCCCGCGAACATGAATAAAAACAGGCCTGCCACTGGTTCATGGTCAACTTCCGCGATCAAAGGGATGACGAGTGGCGCATCGCGTTGAACGTTTAACGTTAAACGTTCAACGTTTGACATGAACAATTTCCAAACCGTCATGTAATAATCTTCATCCCGAATGACAAACCCATCGCGCACGGAGGTTTCCGCGTACATCTTGTAGAGCATCGGCAGATCGTCCGTCGTGCCTGTGCGCACCGCGACGCCCTTCTTCTCCGCGAGGCGGACGTTGTAGCGCGTCTTCTGCTTCATGCGCGCCAGCATCTCGTCTTCGGTGGGCTGGAGATCGATCAACACCGAATTGCGGAATTGGATCTGGTCGGAGGCATAGCCCCATCCGCGCCGCGCCAGCTCAGATTGGATGGCCGCGCCCCCAGCGTCCTCGACCGAACCGTCCGCGCCTGGGATGCCCGTCCCTAGCACGATGTCGGGATCCATCTTCAAGAAGATCGCGCCCTGCTTCTTCGCGAAGGCTTGCAGATCATCCAATACGCGCTTGCGGAGGGATTCGTTCGTCCAATCGAGCAGGGGTCCCTTCGGCGCGTACAGCACAGAAAGCCGGGCGGCGAGTTCACGGATGGGGATCGTTCGTTTCAAGATCAAGCAAGCGGCAAGGCAGTTTTCAGTTACTGATAACTGCTCACTGATGACTGATGACTGATCACTGATCACTGATGACTGGCGCGTCCACACCGCGTAAATCGGACTCCACCCGTAGCGCGCTTTCACCTGCCCCCACTCGTAAGTTTGGAGAAAGTGCGGATCAGGCAACGACGCAATTATTTGATTCCAAGTTTGAGACATATCGGCGTGAGTATAAACGCTGGGAAGCGCGTATGGAAGGGCAAACCCAAATGGTACAATTCTGCCGCTATGACCGACCTTATCATCATTGGCAGTGGGCTTGCGGGAAGCGAATCCGCCTGGCAGGCCGCCGAACGCGGATTAAACGTGACTCTCTACGAGATGCGTCCGCGCGTCCAGACGGGCGCGCACGAGACGGATCATCTCGCGGAATTGGTCTGCTCCAACTCGCTCGGCTCGAACCTGCCCGACCGCGCATCTGGCCTGCTCAAGGCAGAGTGCCGCCGTCTCGGCTCGATGCTGTTGGAGTGCGCCGAAGCCGCGGCCTTGCCCGCCGGCGCGGCCCTCGCCGTGGACCGCGGCATCTTCGCCCAACGCGTCACCGAGCGGATCGAATCGCACCCGCGCATCCGCCTCATCCGCGAGGAGATGACCGAGATCCCCGCCGCGCCCGTCATCGTCGCGTCGGGACCGCTCACGTCGCCGCGGCTGTCCGAATCCATCGCGGCGTTGAACGGCGCGGAGCACCTCTATTTCTTCGATGCCATCGCACCCATTGTCAGCGCGGACTCGATCAATATGGACGTGGCCTTCCGCGCTTCGCGTTACGACACGGGCGAGCAGGACGAGGGCGATTACATCAACTGTCCGTTCACGAAAGAGGAATACGAGACGTTCGTCGCCGCGCTCCAATCCGCCGAGCGGATCGAACTGCGCGCCTTCGAAGACGCCATCCGCACGGGCGTGAAAGCGGGGACGTTCTTCGAAGGCTGTCTGCCCGTGGAGATCATCGCCGAGCGCGGCGCACAATCGCTGTCGTTCGGGCCGATGCGACCGATGGGTCTGCGCGACCCGCGCACGGACAAACGTCCCTACGCGGTGGTGCAGTTGCGGCAGGACAACCTTGCTGGGGACTTGTACAACCTCGTCGGGTTTCAGACCAACCTCAAGTTCCCAGAACAGAAGCGGGTCTTTCGTCTCATCCCAGGCCTCGAGCGCGCGGAGATCGTCCGCTATGGGCAGATGCATCGCAACACGTTCATCGCTTCGCCCAAAGTCTTGCGCCCCACCCTGCAACACGTCAGCCGCGACGATCTTTTTTTCGCGGGACAGATCACAGGCGTGGAAGGTTACATGGGCAACATCGCCACGGGTCTGCTCGCGGGCTGGAACGCGGCGCGCGTCCTCAGCGGAGAGACCGCGCTCGAACTGCCGCAGACGACCATGCTCGGCGCGCTCTGCCACTACGTCACCCACGCGGACCTGCGCGACTTTCAACCGATGAAAGCCAACTTCGGGATTTTTCCCCCGATCGAATCAGACAAACGACTCAAGGGACGCGACCGCGCCCGCGCACACTCCGAACGCGCCCTTGCCGAATTGGAGAATTTTCTTAAATGACGAAACGCATCCTTCTGACCCTGGGCGCGATCGCCCTCATCCTGGGCGGACTCTACCTTTGGCAGTATTCCCGCCTGCACCGCACGCGTCCCCGCCTGTTCGATGCGCAACGCGCCTATCAGGATGTGGTCTACCAGGTTTCACTGGGACCGCGCACGCCGGGAAGCGAGGCGCACGATAAAGCCATCGAGTATTTCCGCAGCGAACTGCAAAAAGCGAACTGGCAGGTGGATGTGCAATACGTGGAGGTGAATGGTCAACTCCTCAAAAACGTGGTCGCCCGCCGCTCGGACGTGCCGCCCAAGATCATCCTCGGCGCGCACTACGACAGCCGCCTGATGGCCGATAAAGACCCCGATCCCAAAAAACAACAAGAGCCCGTGCCCGGTGCCAATGACGGTGCTTCGGGCGTGGCGGTTCTGCTCGAGCTGGGACGCATCCTGCCGTCGAACTCGGTCCCCGTCTGGCTGGTCTTCTTCGATGGCGAGGATCAGGGAGGCATCCCCGGCTGGGAGGAATGGTCGCTGGGAGCACGCGGCTTCGTGGATACCTTTACGCTGAAACCACGCGCGGTGGTGATCGTGGACATGGTCGGTGATTACAACCTGAACATCCTGAAAGAGAAACAATCCAACCAACGCCTCGTCAACGAGATCTGGCAGGTGGCCGCCGATCTGGGCTATGGAGAATACTTCATCGACGAGCAGAAATACACCATCATGGACGACCACGTCCCATTCCTGGAGGCGGGAATCCCCGCGGTGGATATCATCGACATCGAATACCGCTACTGGCACACCTCCTACGACACCCCCGATCACGTCTCACCGTTCAGCCTGGGCGTCGTCGGCTCCACGCTGCAGGTCTGGTTGGGACAACAAAAGGAAAAATGAGCAAGGAAAAATTTGCATTTTCGTAATCCGCTTGAAACGCACAATTTGAGCAAGCGCGATTAAACTATAAGCATGAGCCCCTCGAACGTCCAGTCCAACTACACCAAGACCCGCAAAAAATTCATCCACCGCGCGCTGCAAACCCTGGCGCGCGGCGCGGGCGTGCGCGAGAACTTTGCAGGCCAACTGGAACGGTTCTACGACCTGCTCGAACAGGCACTGGTGACGGGCGATCCCGCCTGGCTGGACGCGGTCATCTTCGACTGGGTGAACGCCAACACCCAGACCGACATCGCCGAGGGACAGAAGAACGCCTCCAATCTCCTGAACATCCTGTTCACCATCACCACCGAAGTGGCGCGGGAATCGCTCAACAAGGGCGAGGCGCTGGATATGATCACCGCCATCCAGCCCATTTTCACCTACGCGCTCGATAAAGCCGCCCGCCTCGAAATGGAAAACCGCGTGGCGTGGTTCGCCAACGAGATCGCCAGCGTCCAGCAAAAACTGGAAAAACTGGACCGCAGTAAATCCAACTTCATCTCGGTGGCCGCGCACGAATTGAAAACTCCACTGACACTCATCGAGGGCTACACGTCCATGATGAGGGACGCGAGCACCAGTCCCGAGGCGAACAACATGGACCCGCTCCTCCACGGCGTGCGGACGGGCATCCAGCGCCTGCGCCAGATCGTGGACGATATGATCGACGTCTCGCTAATCGACAACAACATGCTCTCGCTCAACTCCCAGCCGCTCTGGCTGAGTCACATTTTGGACCTCTTGCAAAAAAACCTGGGCGAAATCATGCGCGAGCGCCGCTTGAACATGGAGATCAAGAAATTCCCCGGCAGTCAGGAATGGCTGTACGCCGACCCCGAGCGCCTCTACCAGGCCTTCCAGAACCTGCTGACCAACGCCATCAAATACACGCCCGATGGAGGCGCCATCACCGTGGACGGGCGCACCCTGCCCGGCTTCGTGGAAGTGACCATCACCGACACCGGCATCGGCATCTCGCCCGAGGATCAGGCCTCCATCTTCGAGAAATTCGGCCAACTCGGCCGCGCCGACCTGCATTCCTCCAGCAAGGTAAAATTCAAGGGTGGCGGTCCGGGGTTGGGACTTTCCATCACTCGCGGTATCATTGAAGCGCACGGCGGGACGATCTGGGTTGAATCGGAAGGCTACGACGAAAAGAAATGCCCCGGCTCCACCTTCCACGTGCTCCTGCCCGTCCGCACCGAATCGTCCGACCCGCGCTTATCCAAATTATTCGGTGACCTGACCAGACCTACAGAAGGAATCAATGTCGAAAAAGAAACCCGAAGCGACGCTCCCCCCTCGTGAACGCGCCTTTCTCGTTGGGGTGGAATTCAAAGGACAAAAAAAAATCCTTGCATTAAATGACTCGCTCGCCGAACTCGCCCTCCTGGCCGACACCGCCGGGTTGGACGTGGTGGGCGAACTGACCCAGAAAATGGACCGTCCCAACGTGGAGACCTTCATTGGGGTAGGCAAAGTGGAGGAACTCAAAGCCCTCGTGGAGGAGACCCTCGCCCAGGTGGTGGTCTTCGACGACGAACTCAACCCGCGTCACCAACGCGAACTCGAAAAGATCCTCGGTGAAAAAGTCCGCGTGATGGACCGCACGGGACTCATCCTCGACATCTTTGCCCAGCACGCGCACACTCGCGAAGGCATGTTGCAGGTGGAACTGGCCCAGTACGAATACTACCTGCCGCGCCTGACCCGACAATGGACGCATCTCGCGCGACAGGCGGGCGGGGGAGGCGGTCGGACGGGGTCCGCGGGCGGGGTGGGTTTGCGCGGTCCTGGCGAAACACAGCTCGAAGTGGACCGACGCGCCATCCGCAAGCGCATTGACCACCTGAAGGAAGAACTCGAAAAAGTGGAGGCGCATCGCGGACGTTACCGCGCCCAGCGCAAACGCTCGCGCATCCCAACCGTCGCGCTGGTGGGATACACCAACGCGGGCAAGTCCACACTGCTGAATCGACTCGCCAAATCGGAAGTCTACGTGGCTGACCAGTTGTTCGCCACCCTCGACCCGACGACGCGCCGCGTGGACCTCCCCGGCGGGACCACCGCCCTCTTCACCGACACGGTTGGCTTCATCCAGAAACTGCCGACGACTCTGGTCGCGGCCTTCCATGCCACACTCGAAGAGATCACCGAAGCGGACCTGCTCCTGCATGTGGTGGATATTTCGCATCCCAACGCGTTGAACCAATACCAGTCGGTGCAGTTGACACTGGACGAGATCGGCGCGGGGCACATCCCCGCCATCAGCGTGTTAAACAAAATAGACCGCCTCCACAGCCCACAGTCCGCGCAGGAGACGATGCGACAGGTTCCCAAATCGGTGGCCGTTTCCGCGTCGAAGGGAATCGCCATCCAGGAAATGCTGGCGCTCGTCCATCAGGAACTCTACGAGTCGTTCATTCCCGTCGAAGTGCGGTTGCCCTATCAACAGGGCGCGCTCATTTCACTATTCCACGAAATGGGACAGGTGGAGCGCATCGAGCATGAGCGCGGCGGCGTGCTGATCCAGGGACGCATCCCCGGCAGGCTGGCGGCACAGTTCAAGCCATGGAAGGCGAAAAAGGTCGAAGAGGAAGTTGTTGAGGACGTGGAATAAAATTAAAAAGCGTCCTCTTCAATTTACTTCCTTCGCCCAAACACTCCCATCCCCACCAGCAAAACAGCGAAGGCCAGGAACAAAATCGCGAGCACCATTCCATTCTGCTGGACAAAATCGCCAGAAGAGATGGGAGTTTGTTGCGCGGTTGTGGTCGTGGCCGTGTACGACGCGATGGGCGTGATGATGAAATCGTAGGCCACGTTCGCGGCAGGGAGTGTGGGAGTCAGTGCAGCGTCGGGGGGAGGCTGGGTGGCGCCTTTCATCACGACCAACTTTTGCCCGGGATAGATGACGGGTGTGGCGGGCAGATTATTCAAGCGGCGGAGATCATCAATGGTCGTCCCATATTGGATGGCAATGCTCCACAGGGCTTGTCCGTATTTCACTTCGTGGATGACATCTCCATTGGGGAGCGCGGTAGCGCGCGCGACGGGGACGGAATATTGCGGGAGCAGGCTGTTTTCCGCGTATTGAGTCGCTTCGCCGTAACAGGCACTGACCGTCATCGGGATGCCAGTCAGGATGGCCGCGGCTTCGTATTGCATCTGTCCGCTGGCGGTGCTGAGGGCGGTCTCGAGAACAACGTACGTCTGGTCGCTGACCGCGACGGCCGCGCCGATGTCGCTGCGGTTGGGGTCCACCATCGTGTCGGTGTGCGGCTCGTCGCCCAGCCACATTCGGATGGCTTCCTCCGCAGTGGAGGCTGTCCCCCAGTTTTCGGAGCGATAGCCATCGAGCGAGAGCGCGCCCGCGAGGGGAAATCCGCGGCGGAGCAGGTCCTGGCCGAGGGTCATGCCGCAGGGACGTTCGTGCCCGATGGCGCCATTGGAAAGCGCCAGCGCGTTGGCCTGGTCCGCCGCGACCTGCATCAGGATGGAGTTGGTCGTGAGAGCGGAGAGTCCGCGTGAGAGGCGCAGGTTGTTGACCAGAGTGATCACTTCCCCGGGTGTGGGCATCGAAGGCTGGGGTGTTTCGGTGGCGGAATCCTGCTGGGGTGGGGAAAATGCCGAAGAGGCCTCCGCCCGCGCGAGTGGAGAAAGACCGAACAGTCCAACCAAGAAGATGAAAATAGCGGAGAGAGTCCAAATGCGTTTCATGGCACCGTCCCGAAACTGGAATGGAATCCTGAAGTCCTACTTCAGGATTTTCCGAAAGTAGAGCTTTCGGAATCCCGTGCTCACTTGTATGTTGCAATTGTACGCTAAAAGTAACAGGGAAGTTTTTTGCAATGCGGCGGTTATAATGGGCGCATGTTCATAGACCAGGTAGAAATTTACGTTCGTTCAGGAAAAGGCGGCGATGGCATGATGCACTTCCGCCGCGAGAAATATATGCCGCGCGGCGGCCCCGATGGCGGCGATGGCGGCAAGGGCGGCGACCTCATCTTTGAGGTGCGCGCCACGCTCAACACACTTTCGGCGTTCCGCCCCAACCAAAAGTTTCAGGCGGAGGACGGTAAGCCGGGCGGAAGCAACCAGAAGTCGGGCAAGGGCGGCGAGGACCTGGTGATCCTCGTCCCGCCCGGGACGGCCATCTTCGACGCGGACACGCGCGAGTTGGTCGGCGACCTGACGCAGGCGGGTCAACGCCTGACCGTCTGCCGCGGTGGCCGCGGTGGCCGCGGCAACCAGCATTTTGCGACCTCGCGCAACCAGGCGCCGCGCATGGCCGAGAAGGGCGAGCCGTTCGAGGAGAAACGCCTCAAACTCGAATTGAAGTTGATCGCGGATATCGGCTTGGTCGGCCTGCCGAACGCGGGCAAGTCCACGCTGCTCACCGCGCTGACGAACGCGCGCCCGAAGATTGCGCCGTACCCGTTCACCACGCTCGAGCCGAATCTCGGCGTGGCAAAAATTGACGACGACACGACCATCGTGATCGCGGACATCCCAGGCCTGATCGAAGGCGCGGCAGACGGCGCGGGACTCGGCCACGACTTTTTGCGTCATATCCAGCGGACGCGCGTCCTCATCCATCTGTTGGATGGACTCGGCGAAGACCCGCTGGCCGATTTCAGCCAGATCAATTCCGAGTTGGCGTTGTTCGACCCGAATCTTGCCAAGAAGCCGCAGATCGTGGCGCTGAACAAGATCGACCAGCCCGAAGTTCAGGAACGACTCGCCGACCTGAAAAAGAAATTTAAAAAACAAAAAGTCGAGTTGACGTCGGTCTCCGCGCTGGCGCGAACGAACACGCGCGAACTGGTGCTGAAGGCCGCGCAAAAACTGGCCGAGACGCCCACACTCGAAGAGGTGGAACCGTCTCTGCCCGTCTATCGCTCCGAGGAGGACCCGAACCAGTTCAAGGTCACGCGCGAGGGCGAGGACGAGTGGCGCATCTCAGGCGCGGCCATCGAGCGCTCCGCCAAGATGACGTACTGGCAGCATGAAGGCTCGTTGAGACGTTTCCAGAAACTGATGGAAAAACTTGGCGTGGACGAGGCGCTCCGCAAGGCGGGCATCAAAGAGGGCGATACCGTCTATATTGGCGAAGATTTTGAGTTGGAGTGGCAGGAGTAGGTCAGTGAGCAGTGATCAGTTTTCAGTAATCAGCCCTTTGCACACAAAGTAAATTGTCATCCCCTGTAAAAGGAGGATGATTCTGTAAATCAGAAAGCCCCAAGGAATTTTAAAAATCCTTGGGGCTTTACTTGTGTACGTGTATACTTGTCTACTTCTTCTTGGCGGGCGCTTTTTTCGCGGCTGGCTTCGCGACTTTTCCATTACTGCCGCGTCCCATCGCGTCCATCACGGCGACCGAGGCGATCTGGACGATGGCGTTCACGTCGTCACCCGTCTGCAACACGTGGACGGGTGCGCCCATGCCGAGCAGAATCGGCCCGATGGCCTTGGCGTTACCGAGGCGTGCCAGCAACTTGTAGGCGATGTTGGCCGATTCGAGCGAGGGGAAGACCAGCACGTTGGCATCCTTGACCGTGCTGAACGGATAACGCTCCTCCACGATATCTGGAGTAACGGCAGTATCGGCCTGCATCTCGCCATCCACCACCAGGTCGGGGCGGCGGGCTTTGGTGAGAGCGACGGCTTTCTGGATCTTCTCCGAGAGCGGGTGCGGCGTGGAACCAAAGTTGGAGAACGAGAGGAAGGCCACGCGCGGCTCGATCTCGAGTTGCTTGGCGTAATCCGCGGCGAGACAGGCGATCTCCACCAGGTCTTCCGCCGTGGGGTCAATGTTGACAGTCGCATCGGTGAACAGGTAGACGCGGTCATCCACGATCATGATGTACACACCAGCCGCGCGGGCCACACCCGGGGCCGTGTGATGGATGCGCAACGCGGGACGGATCACATCGGGATATTCGTAAGTCAGGCCCGAAACGAATGCGTCCGCGTCGCCCATCTTCACCATCATCGAACCAAAAATATTCGTCTGGCGGATGCGGTTGCGGGAAATGGCAAGCGAGACGCCTTTGCGAGAACGAATTTCGTGATAGGCTTTTGCATACTCGTCAATGCGCGCAAAGTCAGCGGGATTTACAATATCAGGACAGCACGACAGGCCGAGTTCTTCGACGCGTTTTCCGATGACGTCAGGGCGGCCGATCAGAATCGGACTGGCGATCCCCTCTTCCTTGATCTGATATGCGGCACGGATGACCTTCGGCTCCTCCCCTTCCGCGAACGCGACACGCTTCGTACCACCCGTGGCGCGGGCCTTGTTCTGGAAGAAGTAGCGCACCTGCTCGCCCTTGCCCTGACGGTAGGCCAGCTGCTCGCGATACTCTTTGATATCGATCGGTTTGCGCGCAACGCCCGTCTTCATGGCCATTTCGGCGACGGCGGGAGATTCCCAAAGCAGGACGCGCGGGTCGAGCGGCTTGGGAATGATGTAATCGCGTCCGAACTTCATACTATCCACGCCGTAGGCGCGCAGGACGGAATCGGGCACATCCTCCTTGGTCAACGCGGCGAGGGCCTGCGAAGCGGCGAACTTCATCTCCTCGTTGATGGCGCGGGCACGGACATCCAGTGCGCCACGGAAAATGAAGGGGAAGCCCAACACGTTGTTGATCTGGTTGGTGTAATCGGAACGGCCTGTGGCAATGATCAAGTCCTTGCGGACCGACTTAGCCAGATCTGGGTTGATTTCAGGATCGGGATTCGCCATGGCAAAAATGATCGGGTCCTTCGCCATGGACTTGACCATGTCTGGCGTCATCACGTTCGCGACCGAGAGGCCGTAGAACACGTCCGCGCCGCGCACCGCGTCGGCGAGGGTGCGCGCATCGGTGTCCTGAATGAAGCGTTGTTTGTATTTATTCAGGTCGGTTCGTCCGCTATGTACAACGCCCTTGCTGTCGCATAGCATGACGTTCTCGCGCTTCACACCCCAGCGAATCGCCAGTTCCGCACAGGAGATGGCCGAAGCGCCCGCGCCTGAAATAACCACGCGAATTTCACTGTGCTTCTTGCCGACCAGTTCCAGCGCGTTCGCCAACCCCGCCGAGGAGATGATGGCTGTGCCGTGCTGGTCATCGTGGAAGACAGGGATATCCAGCATCTTCTTGAGTTCTTCCTCGATGTAGAAGCACTCGGGAGCCTTGATATCCTCCAGATTGATGCCGCCAAATGTGGGGGCGATGGCGGCGGTCACTTTGATGATCTCGTCTGGATCGTGTGAATTCACCTCGATGTCAAAAACATCCACGTCGGCGAATTTCTTGAACAACACCCCCTTACCTTCCATGACGGGTTTCCCCGCCAATGCGCCCCGGTCCCCCAGGCCGAGGATGGCCGTGCCGTTCGAAACGACTGCCACCAAATTCCCCTTGGACGTGTATTCGTAGGCCAGTTCGGGGTCTTTCTCGATCTCGAGCACGGGAACTGCCACGCCCGGCGTATAAGCCAGGCTCAGGTCGCGCTGGGTATCCATCGGCTTGGTCGGGACGACTGCTATTTTGCCGGGTTTGCCTTTCAGGCGGTGATACTCAAGCGCATCTTCACGAGTGATGTTGGCCATGGGACCTCCGATATGCAATTGAATTGGTGATAACCTATCAAATTATCGCACAACCCAATCAAATCACATAGTTCTTTTCGTCACATCTTTCGGGTAATTTCCATTCAGAAGCCTTCTCCCATCAGGTATTTTTAATGTATAATCAATAGAAATCTGCAAGGATAATTCTGACCATTTTCCGCCGTTTCGACGGCCCGGCTTGCTGTAAAGTACGACTACGACTCCTGCCCTGCAATTGGGATAAATT
>JBMOMR010000022.1:0-17571 GCA_049324715.1 Chloroflexota bacterium
ACGACTTTGTCGGTGAGAAGAGGCTGGCTGAACATCGCAAAGAAAAGCCTGCGTTTCCGCAGGCTCTGAATTACATGGTGATATATTCCCGCAGGTTGTGTTCCACCGCGTAGGCCGCTGCCTCGGCCCGATTGTTCACACCCAACTTGGACAGGATGCTCGAAACGTAATTCCGCACCGTCCCCTCGCCGAGGAATAGGTTCTTGGCGATCTCGCGGTTGGTCTTGCCTTCCGAGACGAGCAGGAGCACGTGTTTCTCCTGCTGGCTGAGATGCGCGAACGCCGACGCTTCCTCTTCCTTGACCGCGCGGCGGACTTCCTGGAACACGCGCTGGGTCACCGCGGGATCGAGCAGTGCCTCGCCGCGTCCCACCGCCTCGAGCGCCTTGACAAGGTCCTCGCTGCCGATCTGCTTGAGGATGTAACCCGATGCCCCAGCCCTTATAGCCGAAAAGAGCATCTCATCCTCCGCGTAGGAGGTCAACATGATGACTTTGGTATTGGGGTAGCGGTTGACGATCTCTTCGCAGGCCTCAATGCCCGAAGTGCCCGGCAGGCGGATATCCATCACCACCACGTCAGGCTCCAGGGCAGTCACCTGCTCCATCGCCTCACGAGCTGAACCTGCTTCACCGATAATATCGAATTGCGGATGCCGTTCGAGCAGGGATTTCAGTCCCAACCGCACGACTTCATGGTCATCCACGAGTAGTATGCGTTGTTTCGCCATTGATTCTCTTCTTCCTCTGGTTAGGGCAGAATTTTAGCCGAGGGCCGATTGTCTGACAAGGGTGACCATCCCATCCCTTGCATGTCTTTCTCAAAAATAGCCTTTTGGACCGCCAAGCCCGCGAAGAACGCAAAGAAAACCTTAAACTTCGCGTTCTGCGCGGTTCGTTCTGTCTGAGTCGCAAGGTTTACCTGACCTTGGGGAGGCCATCCCATCCCCTGCCAAAGGGGGCTTGCGCGGGAAGCCAATTCGCGGCAAAATGGACGGGATGAAAATCCTTGCGGTGACGGACGAAATCGTCGAGCGCATCTACTCCCTGGTCGCCAGCGGTCATTTCGCGGACGTGGAACTGGTCCTCTCCTGCGGAGACCTTCCCTACCCCTACCTCGAATACCTGGTGACCATGCTCAACGTGCCGCTCTGCTATGTGCCGGGCAACCACGACCCAGAATTCAAGCCGAGCCAACTGAACACCCGCGCCGAAGGATGCGAAAACGTGGACGGGCGCGTTGTCTACGCGCAGGGACTGACGATCGCCGGGCTGGGGGGCAGTCCACGCTACCACCCGCAGGGAGTGAACCAATACTCCCCGTCCGAAATGACGCGACGCGCCTGGTGGCTGGCGCTTTCGTTGCTGTGGAACCGTCGGCGCTTCGGCGATCTCGATATCCTCATCACCCATTCGCCGCCGCTGGGCATCCACGACGAAGATACGCAGGCGCACCGCGGCCTGCACGCCATCAACTGGCTGATCGAATGGGCCAAACCGCGCTACCACCTGCACGGACACATCCACTTCCAACGCCGTAACCTGACACCCTCCGTCACCCAACTCGGAGCGACCACCATTATCAATGTATTTCCTTACCAAGTGATCGAGATTAAAAAATGACCCACGAACTCAATTCCCGCGTCCGCGACGATTACCGCCGCGCCCGCACCAAGGCCTTCCTCAATCGTGTATGGTCTGTCCTCTCGGGTCAGCCAACCAACCTGCTCTCGTACGACGAAGTCAAAGAGAAATTGCACATCGGCGGCCCCATCTACCGCGGCGTGAAGACCGTCCGCCTCGACCAGATCGCGGGCAGTCTCAACCGCTACCTCGCATTCGACCGCGCCTTCCTGCCCACACAGGATGACACCGCCAGCCGCTGGCAGTGGGTGAACCGCGCCTTCTACGAAGATATCAGCCTGCCGCCTGTGGTGCTCTACAAGGTCGGGGACGTGTACTTCGTGGTGGACGGTCATCACCGCGTCTCGGTGGCGCGCGGGCAGGGACAGGAATACATCGACGCCGAAGTCCGCGAATGCTCCACGCGCGTCAACATCACGCCCGATATCAAACCCGACGACCTGAAGATCCTGCACGAGAAAGTGCATTTCCTCGAGCGCACCCGCCTCGACAGCCTCCGTCCGAAGGCCAAGATCCGCCTCACGGTCCCAGATGGATTCGACCGCATGTTGGAACACATCGCCGTCCATCGCTACTTCATGGGCCTGGAGTGGAAACGTCACATCGACGAAGACGAGGCAGTCATGCACTGGTACGACACGGTCTACCAACCCATCGTCAAAGTGATCCGCGCCAGCAAAATCCTGAAAGAGTTTCCCGGCAAAACGGAGGGCGACCTGTATCTTTGGACTCTCGACCACCAGCACTATCTGGCCGAGCAGGAAGGCCATCCGCTTCAGCCGCCAGAGGAAGCCGCGCAAGATTTCATTGACGAGGTGGATCCATGACCAGACACCCGCTGAGCGGAGTCTACGCCGCCGCGCTGACTCCGCTAAAGAAAGACGCCTCCTCCCCGGACCTCGAGGCAGTCGCGCCGTATCTGGCCTTTCTCGCCTCCCGAGGCTGTCACGGCGCGCTGATCTTCGGGACAACGGGCGAGGGGCCAAGTTTCTCCCCCGCGGAACGTGGGGCGGTTTGGCAAACTGCCTTGCGCGTTCGCGAACAATTCCCCAACTTCCGTCTCCTCGCGGGGACGGGGACTCCCAGCCTGACCGAAACCATCGAACTGACGCGCGTCGCCTTCGACCTCGGCTACGACGGAGTCGTCACGCTGCCGCCGTACTACTTCCGCAAAGCCACCGACGAGGGACTCTTCCACTGGTTCCGCGAACTCATCCAAAAAGCCGTCCCCGCGGATGGCTATCTCCTCGGCTACAACTTCCCCGCTGTGGCGGGAATCGGATTCTCGCTCGACCTGCTGGCGCGTCTCAAAGAAGTGTTCCCCGTCCAATTCGCGGGCATCAAAGATTCCTCGCACGATGCCGATTTCGCCCGCGCCCTCGGACAAAAATTCGGTTCCGATCTCGCCGTCTTCACCGGCACGGATTCCGATTTCACGCTCGCGCTCGGAAATCACGCGGCAGGATGCATCACCGCGCCCGCCAATTTAATTTCCCCCGACCTGCGCGAAATTTACGACACATTTCAGAAACCAGGTTTCTCCGCACAGGAACGCGTCACGCATCAACGCCACCTGCTCGAAAAATATCCGCCCTTCCCGCCCACGCTCAAAGCCCTCGTCCACCGCCTGCACGGATTCCCGCGCTGGCCCGTCCGCCCGCCGCTGGTGGAATTATCTGCCGATGCCGAAGAACAACTATTGCGCGAATACGTGACAAACTGAGTTGCTAGTGCGTCCCCATCAATAAACGTCCGAACCAAACCAACGTGAACAAGCCAAACGTAGCCCAGGTCATCTGAAGCGGGGTCACCTTGATTCGATGCAACCTGTTTTCCCCATCAACCAAACGCGCACACGCGAAGACCAGGTGAAGGATCACCAATCCAAACGCCACGAGTGCCAATGGATGATACTCGAGGGCCTCCTGCACATGACCGATGGCAATCGCATGGAAGGCATGAGTCAATCCGCAAAACATGCACGGGATGCCCGTGACAAACTCGAACAGACACAGACGCGGCAAAGCATCAGGCTGATAAATTCGGCTGAAAACCAGAACGCCTCCCAAGGTCAACGCCATGGCAGGGTAAAGGGAAGTTCGGCTTTTCATATCACAGGTCAAATACCAAAACGACCGCGGCAACGCGCGGCAGAAGAATGTCGGGGAACTGGACTGGGTAAATACGACAGACGTCTAATAGGAAGAACCCAGATTCGAGAAGTTGTAAATGATGACGATGATATACAATACGAGGCCGATCCAGCCAATGACTTGTGCGGCCTGTGCCTTGCCATATCCAGCATCATTGGGACCAAGAACCTTTTTAGCCTTACCTGCCATATAGATGGCAATCGGTTCAAGGATGATCCCGAAACAGAACAAGCCAATGATGGACATGGTCAGAGCAGAAGACGCATCCTTGGCGCCCTGCTGAAGTTGCGGATTCCCCAACTGGACAGGCTTGCTCAGATCCCTGCCGCAAAATCGGCAAACAAGGGCCTCATCCTGAATTTCTTCAGCGCAATAGGGACATTTCTTCATCTCAATCTCCTTATAGCGGCCAAATCAATATCACTGTAAGCCACTTTGAGGCAGAATTCAAGTAGCAGAAATCACCATATGGATTGTGCCAATCAACCCAATCAAGCGGGTACAATAGCGACATGACACTCTGGCGACTTCTCTCAACTCCCCCTGCCCCCGGCGCGTGGAACATGGCCGTGGACGAATCGATCCTCGAATCCATCGGACGCGGCGCATCCCTCCCGACCCTGCGGCTGTACGCGTGGACCCCGGCCTGTCTCTCGCTGGGAGTGGCCCAACCCTTCGCGGACGTGGACTCATCGCGTCTCCGCGCCCGCGGCTGGGACGTGGTGCGACGCATCACCGGCGGCCGCGCCATCCTCCACACCGACGAGTTGACCTATTCCGTCATCGGCCCCGCGGAGAATCCCATTCTGGCTGGCTCGGTGCTCGAATCCTACAGCCGACTGGCGCAAGCCCTGCTCCACGCTGTGCAGGTATTGGGCATGTCTGTGGAAATGAAAGAAGGCAAAGCGGACGAAAGCGGCAAGAGCAATCCCGTCTGCTTTGAGGTGCCTTCGACGTACGAAATTACAGTGAACGGGAAAAAGTTAATTGGCTCGGCGCAGGCGCGTCGCAAGGAAGGCGTGCTCCAGCACGGATCGCTTCCGCTGGTCGGCGATCTGACGCGCATCTGTCAGGTCTTGTCCTTCGCGGACGAGTCCGCGCGGGAGGACGCGGCCACGCGTCTGCTGGCGCGCGCGGCGACGGTGGAATCCGCTCTCAGCCGGGTTGTGGCCTGGGACGACGCGGCCCGCGCGATGGTCCGCGCGTTCGAAGCGGAGTTGGGAATCCAGTTCGAGCGCGGGGAGTTGTCTCAAAAAGAAATCTCGCGAGCCGATGAACTGGTCCGCGAGAAATATGGAAATCAGATCTGGACAGAGAGGGTCTAACTCAGTTCGTCCGCCAGGTGCGATCGGCCGGTGAAAACACCAGCCCAAAATTCTTGCCGGCAAAGCCGAGACGGGCATAGATCCGGTTACGCGTCACCGCGGTGAGGCTGAAGACGGTGATGCCGGGGCCAAAATTTGTGAGCAGGCTCCAAGTGTGGCCTTCATCCGCGGAGGCATAGACCTTGCCATCCTCGGTGCCGCGATAGGTGATACCGTTCAATTCAGTGGTGGCGGGGGAATTAATTTCCCTGAAGATCGCGCCAAGGGGGAAGACAAGCACGGCAGAAACGGCTCCGCCCAGTTTGAGAAAATCACGACGATTCATAGTGTCTCCATAAGGTACTGGGAGCGCAGTTTTCATCCTGCGCTCCCAGTACGATTCATCAACGGTTACGGGGATGTTTTGTCCTTGGTGTCGCCCTCAGAGGGAGTGTAATCCGTGAGGACATCGAGACCGAGACCGCCGCTGAAATAGTCAGCTCCGGTGCTACCGGTGAGCGTATCTGCACCGCTCATGCCAGACAGGGCATCGTTGCCAGAACCACCATTCAGGATGTCGTCGCCCAGTTCACCATTGAGAGTGTCGTTACCGGCTCCGCCATTCAGGGTGTCGTTTCCGTTGCCGCCGCACAGCAGGTCACCGTTCGCGCCGCCATTCAGCACATCGTTGCCGTTCATGCCGAAGAGCATGTCAATGCCGGCGGTGCCAGTGATGGTGTTGTTGCCGTTCGTGCCAACCTTGAAAGTGATGACGACCTGTGTGACGGTGACGCCATCGCTCAGTTTAAACCTGACGACCGATGTGCCGCTCACGCCCGCTACGCCCCTGATGACCACGGTGCGGACCGCGCCAAGCCCATTGATACGCACGTTGGCGGCTGGCACGAGAGCCGTGTTCGAACTGGAGAGGAATGTAAATGTGAGCGGATCACCTTCGGGGTCAACAAGTTTCAGGTTGAGTTTGCCGGTGGTGGCAGTTGGCCTGGAGCAGACGCCGTTGAGCACCGTCACGCTCGGGCCACTGACGATCTCCCAGATGAAGGAGGCGGGAGTGGGATCCGTGTTACCGGCTTCATCGCTGGCGCGGACATCAAAGGTGTGACTGCCGAGGCTCAATCCGGTGTAGTTCTTCGGGCTGGAGCAGGCGCTGAATCCGCCGCCATCCAACTGGCACTCAAAGGTCAGCGAAGCGGGCACGGTGATGTTATCCGTTCCCGAGAAGGTGAAGGCGGCAGTGCTGCTGCTGGTGGGGTTGGCAGGCTGGCTGTCAATGCTTGTGTCGGGAGGCGTGCCATCGAGCGTGAAGGTCACGGTATTGTCGGTGCTGGTGGAGGCATTGTTGAGGTTGCCCACGCCATCCGCCGCGACACCGGCTGGGATGTCTGCGATAACTGTGCCAGCCAACGTCATGCCGCTGACGGCCACGTTGTAGGTGCTGGGGCCGCCAGTGATGACGACGGTGGTCGCCCCGGCGGAACCGCTCAGGGTCACATCGGCCGCGTCATCGAAGTCGGTGACGGGTTCGTTAAAGACCACTTTGAAATTGATAGTCGCGCCGCCGGTCGGGTCGGACTGTCCTGCCGCCTGGTTGATGGTCACGTCGGGTGAGGTTCCGTCCACGGTGTGAGATTCGCCCGCAGAGGCCGCGCCGTTGAAATTGGCATCGCCAGCGTAAGTGGCTGTCAGGGTGCGCGCCCCGCTTGTGGTGAGGGTCAGGTTGCAGGTCCCAGCCGCGACCGTGCCGACGCAACTATCCACGCCGTCACTGACCGTCACATTGCCGGTCGGCGTTCCGACACCGGGCGGGTTCACCGTCACGGTGAAGTCCACGGTCACTGATTGGGATGGGGAGGATGGATCGGGAGTGTCCGATGTGATGGTTACGGTCACATCTGCGCTGCCGACCTGGTGACTTTCGTTCGCTGAGACGCTGCCACTGTGGGTGGCGTCACCGGCGTAGGTGGCAGTGAGGGTCTTTGCGCCTGCGCTGGTGAAGGTAATGTCGCATTGACCCGCGGCCACTGTACCAATGCACGAGAGCGTGCCATCGCTGACCGTCACATTGCCGCTGGGTGAACTGCCGCCACTCACCGAATATTGGATGGTGACCGCTTCACCGACGAGAGATGGATCTGGCAGGTCGGAGGTGATGGTGGTCGTGGTGGCGTGTTTTCCAACCGTATGCGGTTCGTCGGCGGATGTACTGCCGTTGAAATTCGCATCGCCGGCGTAGGTGGCAGTCAGCGTGCGGTTGCCGACGGTGGTCAGGCTGAGACTGCACGTGCCAGCCGCAACCGTGCCAATGCAACTATCCACGCCATCGCTGACGGTGACGTTGCCGGTCGGTGTGCCGGACCCGGGGGAGGTCACACTGACCGTGTAGTTGACCGTTACCGATTGTCCGGGGGTGGATGAATCCGGAGCGTCGGACGTGATGGTTGTGGTCGTATCCGCCTTGTTGACCGTGTGTGAGTTCGCTGTGGAGGCGCTGCCGTTGAAATTGACATCGCCGCCGTAGGTCCCGGTCATCGAGTAGGATGTCGCCGCGGGGAAGTCAATCGTGCAGGATCCCGCGCCAGCGGTGAGCGTGACGATACAGGAATTGGTGCCGCCGTCCGAGACCGTCACCGAGCCGGTGATCGTTGTCGGGGCCACCGCCGCGCCCGGGGCGACCGCGGCCACTGTCACGTTGAAGGTGACCGTCTCCCCGGTCACGGAGGGATCGGGAGCGTCAGAGGTGATGGTCGTGGTGGTGTCCGCCTTGTTGACGGTGTGAGACGCAGATGTAGAAGCAGGACTGGCGTTGAAGTTGGTATCGCCCGCGTAGGTGGCGATGATCGTTTTCGCGCCAGCCGTGCGGAAGGTGACATTGCATTGTCCAGCCGCTGCCGAGGCGGTGCAGGAATCGGTTCCGTCGCTTACTGTCACATTGCCGGTGGGCGCGGTGGGGGTATTGCCGAAGGCACCGGTTACGCTGTATGTGACGGTGACCGGTTGGCCGGTCACCGAGTCGACGCTGGAGAGGGTCGCGCCGTTCGTGATGGCCGCGGTGGTGTTGGCCTTGTTGACGGTCAGACTCAGCACGTTCGAACTGACCGGCGCGGTGTTGTCGTTATCCACTTTGGCAGAGATGATGGCCGTCCCCGCGGAGGTGGCCTGGAAACTGCCGGTGGCGGTTCCCGCGGTCTGGACCGTGGACTGGGTCCCGGACAAATTGCCGTTGGTGGCCGCCCAAGCGACCGTGCGCCCGATGATCTCGGAGATGTCAGCCAGCGGGACGGCCCCGCCGGATGAGTTGGTCAGGAAAGAGGCGGTCAACGAAGTAGACTGGTTGGTGACGATGGGGGAGGTCCCCGCGGTCAACTGGCCGCGATACCAGGGCGTGAAGGTGAGCGTCCCGCCGGAGGTGGTGGCGACATCACAAGGCGCGGCACCGGGCCCGGTACTGCATCCCCACCAGTTGTTGGTGACGGTTGCGGTGGCGGCATCCACGCTTTTGTGAATGCCACTACCAGTTGGCGCGCTGTTGTTGACGATGCGCGACTTGCTCATGGTCACGTTGCTGTTGCCCACGTACACGCCGCCGCCAGAAGTCCCAGCCGTGTTACCGGTGATGACCAGGTGCGAGAGCGAGAAGGGCGTGCTGTTGAGGTTCGTGCTGTCCAGGTCTATCGCACCGCCGAAGGAGGCCGTGGCGGTATTGCTAGTGAACGTTGAATTCTGGATGGTGACGGTTGTGCCAGCGCCAAAGGTGGCGGTGGCAATCGCGCCGCCGCGTCCCGCCGCTGTGTTGGACGTGAAGGTGGAGCCGTTGACGAGCAACGAACTGACAGGTCCAACCGTGAGTGCCGAGGGGCGGAAGAAAATGGCGCCGCCCGCGGAATTGGGATTGGTGGTCAAGTTGCCGGTGAAGGTGCTGCCGGCAATATTCACTATCACCTGATCGCCAAAAATGTTGATCGCGCCACCGGTCGCCGTTTCGGTCAGGCTAAGGGTGCGGTTGTTCGAGAAGGTGACATTGGTGATGTTAGCCGTGTAGGAGGGGGCGAGGTACGCATCCATATTCAACCCGCCGCCATAGCCGTTGACGTTGGTGTTGTCAGAAACGACTGAATTGGTCAGGGTGAAAATTGATCCATTGCCGCCGGCACAATAGTCAATGCCGCCGCCGGTGTGGCTGAAGTCTGGCGAACCGCTGGGCTGGGAGTTGTAGCCATAGCGGACGGTGACACTGTCAATCGTGACGCTCACCCCGGCAGTGCAGAGCGGGTTGGCGCCGATCACCTTGTCGATGCCGTTGGAGTTGTTGGTCCCGGCCTGGATGATGGTGATGCCCGAACCCGCGCCTTGAATGGTGACGGAATCGAGGATGTCGAGGTCGCCGGTGGCGTTGTTATCCTCGTTGACCCCGCCGCCGTTCGCGATGGTCAACTGATAGGTCCCGGCGGGAAGCGTGATGGTATCCGCACCGGGGCTGGCGTTGGCGGCGGCAATCGCCTCGCGCAACGAACAGTCGCCATTACACGCGCCGTCGTTGGTATCGGCTGTTTTAGTGACTGTAAAGCTGGCCGCACGCGCCGGTGTGACCGTGACCGCGCCGCCGATGAGCGACATGGTCAATGCGATCAAAACCAGCGGAGGAGTCAGGGATCGTAAAATTTTTCGAATTGTTTTCATGCGTTCACTCTCCTTGAGTTCGACTAAGTACGAGGCGGGTAAATACCCTGCATGGCGATGCAAAAGTTCAGGACCAGATAAGGCTGCATGTTATTGTGCGGCAGACTGCTCCCTGCGATTCCCAATGCCGTTGGCGCCATGTTCACATTGGGACTGCCGCTAATGTACACTGGCGGAGGCGTGCGCCCCGCGCCTGACCCCCAGGTGGCGTTGGCCGGGCTGGTGGGACCACTGCCCGAGACGCCGCTGGCCTGGTGATTGTGGGCGGGGATTTCACTTTGCAATAGAGTGACCGTTTCCGAGCCGCCGGTTTGGCCCTGATCGTAAAGAGATAGACCAGGTCCCTGCCCCCAGAACATGGGGGCATTCCCTTGAAGGTCGGGCAAGGCGAATGTTGATTTGCCGTCCCCGCCGTACATGGTTCCGAGCAGGGAAAACAGCGCAGTATTCTGGCTGATGGGCAGTAATTGGCCGTTACACATGGCCCAACCGGTGGGCGCAAAGTTGAACGGGAAGATGCGGATTTCCGCGACAAATGGGTCCGACATGGCAGTCTCCTAATTTTGGCTGGGGAAGATGCCCTGCAACGCGATGATGAAATTCAACACGAGGAAGGGCTGGAGGTTGGTATGTGGCTGGCTGCCGCCCACGTTGCTGACGGAGGATGGGAGCATGGCGGCGTTTGGTGCATTGTTCGAATACGCTCCCGACCCGTTGGCCCACATATTCCCGGTCGGCAATCCCTGAGTGGGATCCGCATTGCTGGCCGAAACGGGATGAGTATGCGCGGGCATTTGGGATGTGATCAGCGTCACGTTCTCCGAGCCGGCTGCTTCTCCCAGCGTGTGACCGCCGCCGAAATGGATGGGGATGCGGCTGCGCAGGTCGGGAAGGGCAAAGTTGACGCGTCCGTCGCCGCCGTAGGTTGTCCCCAGCAGGGAGAAGAGGGCCTGGTTCTGGTTGATGGGCAACAACTGCCCGTTGCAAAGCGCCCAGCCTCTCGGTGCGAAATTGAAACTGACGATCTTGACCTCGGATAAAAATGGTTCAGTCATGGTTTTGTCTCCTTAATTCGGCGTGGGGAAGACCCCAAACAGAGAGATAATGAAACTGATGGCCAGGTACGGCATCAAGTTTTCATGGGGCTGACTGCCGCCTGCCGAACCGATCAGTGTGTTGTTCATCGCCAAATTCGGCGCGCTGGCCGAGTAACGCGAGGCGGCCGTAGCCGCCCAAATGCCGTTTTGCGGCGTGGTCTGGTTCCCGCTATTTGAATCGGCCTGCGGAGCGTGGGTGTGGACGGGAATCTGCTGGGTGGTGAGGGTGACGGTTTCTGCGCCGCCCGATTCCCCGATTTGGCGGGTACTCAACCCCGGGCCGGTTCCCATGTGCATGGGCAGGCGGCCGCGCAAATCCGGTACAGCAAAGGTGTTCTGTCCATCGCCGCCGTAGGTGGTGCCGATGAGCTGGAACAAGGTCTCATTTTCCGAGATGGGCATCAGCGCCCCATCGCAAAATGCCCAACCGGCTGGGGCGAAGTTGCCCCCGAATATGCGTATTTCTCCAACAAATGGAACACTCATAGTTTGTCTCCTTCAAGAAACGATAGGCTTACGAAGCGGCGCGCCATACCATTAACCAGGAAGCGCCGGTTTCTTCTGCTTTCACGAACCCGAGTCTTTGGAATAAACCCAACGACCGGTTGAAACTTTCCACGTAAATGGATAACGATTGATCCTGGTCATCAGCCTCCTTCATTAGTTCCTGAATGATCCTCGTGCCAATCCCGCGCCTGCGTGATTCCGTCAGCATGGTCACATCCAGAATGCGGATCTCGTCCGCGCGGCGGTCCACGTAGATTCGTCCAACAGGTTCTCCATCCACGAGGATCATGTCATGGACGGCTTGCGGAAAATACGAACGGTAATGCGTTTGCTGCGCTGAAAACTGCGAGCGCAGGAATGCATCCTTCATCGCCGCGTCCCACGGCACAAGCGCCATCTCCTCGGCGCGCGAACTGGCATAGATCGCCAGCAGGAGCGCTTCGTCTTCATCCCGAACGGGACGGAGGGTGTAGGCCGCGAGTCGTTCCACGTTACTTCACCAGGTTATTGAAGACCGCTTCGTAACGGAAACCGTCGTCTTCGCGCGCGATGGGGACGAGGAACAGCTCGCCCGCATCCACTTTTTCGTGGGAGATGGGATACATGCCCTGTTGCAGAGGCTGTTCCAGCGGCCCGCGGAAGACGAGCGAATACATGCGTTGGCGCGGCGTCTCGCGCAGCTCGGAAACGTGGATCAACTCCACGGTCATACTTCCCCATTGCGGATGTTGCAGGGTGAAGGATGTGTTCAGGTTTTCAGAAAATGTTGTGTGAGTCCAGTTGTTGGTCATGTCAATTCTCTTTCGTTGGCAGATACCAGGTTTCTCGCAGAAACCTGGTATCTCGCGGGGTCATTCTGGAACATGCGGTAGCAATAACTTTTCGCGACCTGTTCCACTGCGCGGGGATAGGCGGGGTTATTCTGTTCGATGAGCGGCAGGTCCAGTTCATTCGCCCAGGCGCGATAATTTTCGAGCGTGGGAGTCTCGCCGCGCAGCCAATCGAGGAAGAGCAATTCCTGTCCCCACCAGCAGACTTGCTTCGCATGTATGTTGTCCTGCATGCGTTGCATATCGGGGATGGAACGTGCCTCACCTGGCGCGGCCCAGATGTCGGCGTAGAGATGGTCAATGGCCTCGCCCGGCACAAAGTCGAGGGCGTCGCGAAATTCGACGCGTAGTTTTTCGATGCCCCGCCAGCGGTCCAGGTCAGAGGCGGCGCGGAGCAGGTCGAAGACCAATGGGTCGCGCTCCACCAATGTCACGCGCGAAACGTCTTTCTTCATCAGCAGGTTGAAGAGCGCGATGCCCATCCCCGCGCCCATCAAAACCACATGGCCGAAGGCGGTCGCGACGTGCGGCATCTGACTGTCCACCTCGTCGCGCGCGTCCGACATCCAGGTTTGCTCGTCAAAGAACAGCGCGTGGATGTCGCCCTGACCCTGCCAGTTTTGGAAATAGCCGAACTGCGCCACCTGCGGGACTTTGCGAAGCGACCAATCGCCGCGTCGTTCGGACCGATACGCGGGGACGCACAACCCGGGCCACGGACAACCCCGGGCCGCCTCCGGCGTCCATTCCATTTGCACGTACAGTGACTCTTCGCCCACAAAAACAAAACCCAGCCGTTGATACAGTTGAGCGGCCGGGTTCGAGCGGATAACGTGCAGGATGATCTTTTTGTTTTCCGCCTGCAACTCGCGCAGGAGTGACGTTCCGATACCGAGGTTGCGAACCTGCGGAAGGAGGGAGATGTCCACCAAAAGAATTTCGTTTTCAGGGCGGTCCACAATGAGACGCCCGGCAGGCGCGCCGTCCACTTCAATGATTTGATGATTTGCGTTGGGATAGGTGAATTGGTATTGCCCCTGCTGCGCGCGGAACTGCATCTGGAGGAAGGCGTGCTTTTGTTCCGCGTTCCAATCGGTGAGCGCGAGTTCATCCGCCCGTGTGCTGGCATACACAGCAAAAGTAAATTGCTCGTCCGCAGGGGCGATTGCCCGCAGACTGATGTTCATGTGTTCTTCATGTCCGACACTCCGAATAGGTAAGGGATGGGAGTACCCTTGCAATGATGATTATTTAGATGCTAATTATCGTAATTAAGGGTTGATTATAAGGAAAACTAACAATTATGCAAGGTGTAAAGCCAAATTGATTATGAAATTTGGAACGAAGTTGAGGCGCGCAAACACCTGGCATGCTTGTACTGCGACCAATGGGAGTGTCGAAGTATCTCCCCCGCGCCGTGACTGACCAGAGCCATCGCGCGGACAAAGGCCATGATCGTCGGACTTTCGCGGAAACCTGACATGTCTCATCCGCGCCGTGACTGACCAGAGCCATCACGTGGACGTGGGTCACGATGATCGGACTCTTGAGGAGACATGTCAGGTTTTACCCGAATCAAAATTAAAACTCCCGCCTCCAGCCCAAAGGCCGACGCGGGAGTTTGTGTTTTTACGTTTTACACATTACGTTTTATTTCTTTTTCTTCTTGGCTGGCTTCGCAACCGCCTTCTTCACAGGAGCCTTTTTCGCAGTCGCCGCCTTCTGCTTTCCGCCTCGCGAAGCGGCCTTCGGCTTTCGCGCCTCCTCCGCCTTCCCCTTCGGAGACAACGTCACAAACCTCTCCACCGTCCACGCCACAGACAGGCCAGTGATGATCTCGTCCTTCTTGATCTCGACGATGGCATCACCTTTCGTGGCGGCGCGCTTGCGGACATTGGCCGCGTCCAATCGCGTGGATTTGGGCGCGCCCTTCGACAAGACGATGGTTGCCATGTGATTCGGCTTGCCGCTCACCGCGCCCACGAGCGCGATCTTCTTGGGCAAGTCCCAGACGCGCACGCCCTTGCCGTACCGTCCCTGCGACGGGAAATCCTTCTCGCCGACGCGTTTGGCTTTGCCGTCCGACGCGAGCAGGAAGATCTCGCCTTCCGCGGGCAACACTTCCGCACCGACGACTTCGTCTTTTTCGTCCAACTTGATCCCGTTCACGCCCGCGGCTACGAGGCCCATCGGGCGGACATCTTCTTCCTTGAAACGGATCGCCATGGCCGCGGACGTGAGAAGCAGGATTTCCTTTTTCTTTCCATCCGTCAAACCGACCCAGCCGAGTCGATCCTCTTCGTTGATCTTCACCAGCGTAAATGCCTGTGCGGAGGGACCAGGCAGTTCGGTGACGAGACTCTTCTTGATCATGCCGAAGCGCGTCATCGTGATGACACACGTCTCTTCGGGGAATTCGCTCTTGCGCGCGGGCAACGCGAACATGGCGGCCAAAGCGTCGTCTTCATCGAGCGGCGAGACCTTGTAATACGGCGCGCCGTCGCTCAACTTCTCCGCTTCGGGGATGACGTGCAACGCCACCGCCGCGCACTTTCCGTTTTCGGCGGCGAGGTAGAGCGTATCCGACGTGGACGCTTTCACCAGCCAGCGCGGCGCGTCGTGGCCTGAGTGCTTGGGCTGTTTGTCGTCGTGCGTGCGCGCGATTAACCCGTCCGCGGTGACGCCCACCCAGACCATCTGGTCGGGCAGGAGGTCGGTCGCGGTCAACATCTTGGCGGCCTTGCCTTTTTTAAGACTCACGATCTGCGTGCGGCGGCGATCGGCGTAGGCGGTCTTCACGTTCAACAATTCGTCGGCTACCGCGCTGCGCATCAGTTTCGGCGATTTCAACAGCGACTTCAAATCCTTGATGATCGCGGACACTTCCTTGTATTCGGTTTCGATCTTCTTGCGTTCGAGCGCGGCCAGCCGTCGCAATTGCATATCGAGGATGGCGTTGGCCTGCAACTCCGTCAGCTTGTAGCGCTTCATCAGTTTGACGCGCGCCGACTCCACGTCCGCGGCGTTGCGGATGAGGTGGATGATCTCGTCGAGATTTTTCAAGGCGACGAGGTATCCCTCCAAAATGTGTTGCCGCGCTTCGGCCTTTTCCAGGTCGAACTGGGCGCGTCGTTTGATGACCGTCAGGCGGTGTTCCAAATAGACGCGTAACGCCTGCTTGAGCGTGAGCGTGCGCGGCTCGCCGTCCACGAGCGCGAGCAGGTTGATGCCGAAGGTGGTCTGCATCGGCGTGCGTTTGTAGAGTTCGCGCAGGATGGCTTCGGGTTCGGCATTCTTCGTCAGTTCGAGGACGATGCGCATCCCGCGTCGATCGGATTCGTCGCGCAGGTCGGACAGTCCCTCGAAGTGACCGTCGCGCGCCAACTCGGCGATGCGCTCGATCAGGCTGGACTTGTTGACGGTGTACGGCAATTCGGTGACGATGATGCGGTTCTTGCTGCGCTCCATCTCCTCGACGTGCGCCTTCGCCTGGACCGTGATGCGGCCGCGCCCCGAACCGTACGCGGACTCGATGCCCTCGTCGCCCTTCTCCTCGATGATGATGCCGCCCGTCGGGAAGTCGGGACCTTGAACGAATTCCATCAACTGCTCGACGTCAATGTCGTCGAGTTTGTCCCAGCGGTCGAGCATATAGACGCAGGCGTCCACGATCTCGCCGAGATTGTGCGGCGGAATGGAAGTTGCCATGCCAACCGCGATGCCCGTCGCGCCGTTGACCAACAGATTCGGGATCGCGGCTGGCAAAACGGATGGCTCTTCGAGCGTGTCGTCAAAGTTGGGGACAAAGTCCACCGTGTTTTTGTTGATGTCCGCCAGAATGTCCACTGCGGACGCGGCGAGACGCGCTTCGGTGTAACGCATGGCCGCGGGCGGGTCGCCATCCACCGAACCGAAGTTGCCCTGACCGTCCACGAGCATGGTGCGCATCGAAAAATCCTGGGCGAGACGCGCCATCGCCTCATACACAGACGAGTCGCCGTGCGGGTGATATTTGCCCAGCACCTCGCCGACGATACGAGCGGACTTCTTGTAGGGCGTGTCGGCGCGGATGCCCATGTCGTACATCGCGTATAAAATGCGCCGCTGGACGGGTTTCATGCCATCCCGCGCGTCGGGCAAGGCGCGCGCCACGATGACCGACATGGCGTAATCGAGGTAGGCTTGCTGCATCTCATGGTCAATATCAATTTTGCGGACGAGGCCGAGTTCCATAGAAAATCCTTTTTGAACCGCCAAGGCCGCCAAGAACGCAAAGAAAATCAAAAAAACTTTGCGGCCTTAGCGTGCTTTGCGGTTAATTTATGTTCATTTTGCGGGGGTTATCTTACGGGGAAAGAGGAAAGGCGTCAAGTGCGGGCTACAATTCCCAGATCAAATATCCCTTTGTCAGCCATTTCTTTTTCAAGTCAATTTTGAATCCCCTCGCGGACAGGGCCTCAGCCGCAGCGACGAACCATTGACGCAGGCTGAACGTCTTCGCATGCGAGGTCTCCGCGGCGGAGCGCTTCCACGCTTCGAAGAAATCGTAGATAGATTCGCCTTTCACGACGCGGTGGATGTAATTCTTGGGGAGAATGGTCTGAAATTCCTCCACGTCGAAACCGAGGCGGAAGTTGGTGCTGAAGACAAGGGCTTCAAATCTCCAATCACCATTTACCACTCTCCTCACCAAATTCGCAGACCAGATCTGTCCAAACGGCGTGGATGTCCCCTCGATCATCAATCCATCGGGCAAGACATATTCTGCAAGGCGTTCGTAGGCGGGAGCGAAGTCTTTCTCTTCGTATTGACGCAACACATTGAAGGCGCGGATCAAGCGGACTGACTCGCCCGTTTTCATCGGCAGGTTGAATCCGCCGAAACGGAAATCGGTCAACGCGTCGGCGAAGGGAAGCGCGGCTTCGACGCGTTCCTTGTCAATTTCCACGCCGAGGATGGGGAGAGTGGGATTCACGCGTCGGAAGCGGGCGGCGCTTTCGAGGGTGGTGCGCGCGTCGAAGCCGTAGCCAAGGTCAACGAAGCAGGAAGCCGCGAACCGCCCATCGGTCCGCGTGAGAAGCGAAGGCTCGTAGAGCAGGAGGAAATTGTCGACGCGGCGGAGTCGATTGGAGGCGGTCTTGCCGCGGGTGGGCTGTCCCTCTGGTTTTTGGACGCGGGCAGGGGTCATGGCAAAGAGAGTGGACTCCGGGCGGCGGCCCGGAGTCCTTCACAAATCAGGGTTTGAATTCGAGTGTGTGGTTGATGCATTGGCCGCCAAGACCGTTTTCGGTGCAAAGCGCGATGGTGGCTTTGATCTGGTGGTTGTTCGGGTTGTAGAC
>JBMOMR010000023.1:0-101757 GCA_049324715.1 Chloroflexota bacterium
CCGGGTAGAGGATGCTCTGGCTGGTGCGCTGTCCGTTGATGAACGTCCCGCCTGTGGAATTCAGATCGAAGAGCACGTATCGCCCTTTGATGGCGCGCAGTTGGGCGTGGGTGCGCGAAACGCGCGGGTCATCGATGGCGAGATGATTTTCCAGCCTGCGCCCGATGTTGACGACGAGGCCGTTCAACGGGAACACCTTTCGCCCGTCAATGATGAGGAAGGCGTTTTCGGGGATCTTGTTTTCGTCCGTCTCTGTCGATGGGTTTTGGATGACCACGTCGGTTGGCCCGATGCCCTCCACCTTGTGCGAGGCGACGACGCGCACTTCGCCCGCCGCGATGGACGCGTCCGCCGCGACTGAAAGTGTGGGTGGCGCGGCAAACTCGAGGTCCGCTTCTCGACCGACGATCTGGAGCGCCTCTCTCAGCACTTCCAGAAGTTGGGCATTCTGCCAGTGCGCAGTCTCATTTGGAGAGACGACCAGCGTGAAAATGTTGGGAGCGGTCTTGGTCCCATTGTGTTCCACGATGTTCGTCTGCATGGCTGTCGCCAGGTGCTGAATGGTGGATGTCTCGATCTGTACGCCCGGCAGGATGCCTACCATGCGTATTTCGATCAATTCCTGGATGCGAGTTTCAAGCTTTGTGAATTTGATCTTCATGAAAATGCCTTGGAATCATTATAGAAGGGAGGGGGTGATTCCGCAAGCCTGACCTTTTGGTGAGATTAATATACTAGAAAAATATCATAAATATTGACTTTTCGCCTCTATTTTGCTATAATGCCGCACGTTAAGAAATTCCGCCGTTTGGCGATTTTTGGAGAAAGAAATGTCGCAACTTGAGATCAAAAACCTCCACGTTAGTATTGACGATAAGGAGATCCTG
The DNA here is from genome assembly GCA_049324715.1 of Chloroflexota bacterium. Lineage (GTDB taxonomy): Bacteria > Chloroflexota > Anaerolineae > Anaerolineales > Villigracilaceae > Denitrolinea. The sequence goes on from JBMOMR010000023.1 coordinate 888, forward strand.
AAAGGCCTCAATCTGACCGTGGAGCAAGGCAAGGTTCATGCCATCATGGGGCCGAACGGGACTGGCAAGTCCACGCTGGCTTATACGCTGATGGGGCACCCGAATTATACAGTCACCAAAGGCGATGTGAGTTTTAAAGGCCAGAACATCCTTGACCTTGAACCTGATGAACGCTCACGCGCTGGCATCTTCCTTGCGTTCCAATACCCCGTCGCCATCCCTGGGGTGACGGTGGCGAACTTCCTGCGCTCGGCGGTCAACGCCCGTCGCCGCGCGGCGAATCCCGAAGACAAGGGCATGCCCATCCCCGAGTTCCGCAAGATGCTCAAGGAGAAGATGGATATGCTCAAAATGGACCACAACTTTGCGGGCCGTTATCTCAATGACGGCTTTTCTGGCGGCGAGAAGAAGCGCGCCGAAATCTTGCAGATGGCCACCCTCAGGCCCGAGATCGCCATTTTGGACGAGACCGATTCAGGTCTGGACATCGACGCGCTGCGAATCGTATCCGAGGGAGTCAATGCTCTTTCTGGGCCCGATCTCGGTGTACTCGTCATCACGCATTATCAACGCCTGTTGAACTACATCAAGCCTGACGTTGTCCACGTGATGATGGGCGGACGAATCGTCGAATCGGGCGGCCCCGACCTGGCGCTGCATCTCGAAGAGCATGGCTATGACTGGATCCGTGAGAAAGTAGAGGAGTAGTTGATTAGAGAACAGAGAGCAGTTTTTATTGGTTGAATGAACTGTTCCCTACTCTCTATTCTCTGCTCTCTGGAGGTTTACCCATGAGTGACGACGCGAAAATCCTTGAAGACATTGGCGAATACAAATACGGTTTCCACGACCGTGATGATAACTACGCCTTCAAATCGCAAAAAGGCTTGAACCGCGAGGTGGTCGAAAACATCTCGCGCATGAAGGGCGAGCCGCAGTGGATGCTTGACTTCCGCCTCAAGGCGCTCGAGCACTTCCTTGCGCGTCCCATGCCCAATTGGGGACCTGAACTCAAGTCCCTGAATCTGGACGATATTTACTACTACGTCAAGCCGACCGAGAAACAGGAGAAATCCTGGGACGACGTTCCCGATGACATCAAGCGTACGTTCGACAAACTCGGCGTCCCTGAAGCGGAACGGAAGTTCCTGGCAGGCTTGGGCGCACAGTACGAATCCGAGATGGTGTACCACTCCATCCAGGAGCATCTCGAAAAACAGGGCGTGATCTTCCTGTCCATCGAAGACGGCTTGAAGAAACACCCTGACCTGTTCCGCGAATACTTCGGCACGGTCATCCCGATCGAAGATAACAAATTCGCCGCGCTCAACTCCGCGGTCTGGTCGGGTGGATCGTTCGTCTACGTGCCGAAGGGTGTCAAAGTGGATCTGCCCCTGCAGGCCTACTTCCGTCTCAACACCGCCAACGTCGGCCAGTTCGAGCGGACGCTCATCATCGTGGACGAAGGCGCGCAAGTGCACTACGTCGAGGGCTGTACCGCGCCTCAATACACCACCGACTCCTTCCACTCTGGCGTGATCGAGATCATCGTCAAGAAAGGCGCGCGCTCGCGTTACTCCACCATTCAGAACTGGAGCACGAACGTCTACAACCTTGTTACGCAACGCGCCAAAGTTTTCGAGAACGGCACCCACGAGTGGGTGGACGCGAATCTCGGAAGCAAAGTCACCATGAAATATCCCTCGTGCTATCTCATGGAGCCAGGCGCGCACGGCGAAATGCTCTCGATGGCCTTCGCGGGCGCAGGTCAAACACAGGACGCGGGTTCCAAGATGATTCACTTCGCGCCGAACACCACCAGCAAGATCACTTCGAAATCCATCTCGAAGAATGGCGGACGCGCCTCATACCGCGGCCTGCTCAAAGTCTATAAGGGAGCGAAGGGCGTCAAGTCCAACGTCGTGTGCGACGCGCTGCTCCTCGATCCCAAGTCCCGCTCCGACACGTATCCCTACATCGAGATCGACGAGGACGATGTCACCATCGGCCACGAGGCCTCGGTCAGCAAGGTCGGCGAGGAGCAACTCTTCTACCTCATGTCGCGCGGCCTCAGCGAAGAGGAAGCCACCACCATGGTCGTCTCTGGTTTCATCGAGCCGCTCGTCAAAGAATTGCCGATGGAGTACGCAGTGGAAATGAATCGCTTGATACAACTTCAGATGGAAGGATCGATCGGCTGACATGCAAGAGAAACCAAAAGTAGTTGTTTCAAGACAGCGACGAACTGACTCTTCCGCTCGGGACTTTACCTTCACCGCGGCGGATCTACCCACCGACCTCGCCTCCTTTCGGACCTCAGCCTGGGCAGCGTTTCAGGCGCGTTCCCTCCCCATCAACACAGACGAAGCCTGGCGTCGCACGGATCTGCGTCTCTTCCCCGCGCCTGATTTCAAAATCCCCAAACTCGGCGCGCACGAAGACTTGCCTCCCGTCCCCGAAGAATTGCTGAAACCGCTCGTCGGCGATCAGCACGGCGGGCAGATCACCCTGCTCGCGGGCGGTTCGCAAATCTTCCTCGAAGACGCGCTCGCGAAAAAGGGTGTCGTTTTCACCGACTTCCGCACTGCCGAAAAGAATCACTCCGATCTGCTCGCGAAATTGGTTGGGCAGATCGTCAAACCCGAAGATGGAAAGTTTGCGGCGCTTGCGTCCGCATTATCGCAAAACGGCGTTTTGCTTTACGTTCCGAAAAATGTTCAGGTGGAAGCCCCGCTCCATTCCGTGCTGTGGGGACCTGGCTCTGACCTCGCGCATTTCTCCCACCTCATCGTCTACGTGGACGATGGCGCGTCGGTGACATATGTCCACGAGGCGGCCTCGCCCGATGAGACAGGTCACGCGATGCACGCGGGCGTGGTGGAAATCCACGTGGGTGAAAATGCCAATCTGCGATTTGTGGAACTGCAATCGTGGGGACGCGGCGTCTGGAACTTCTCGCACGAGCGCGCCCGCGTCGAACGCGGTGGCAACCTCGATTGGATCTTCGGCGCGGTCGGTTCACGGCTGACGAAAAACTTCTCCGACCTTGATCTCGTCGGCGAAGGCGCGACGGGACGCATGTCGGGTTTCTATTTTACGGATGGCCACCAGCATCTCGACCACGACACCCAGCAGAATCATTTTGCTCCGCACACCACCAGTGACCTGCTCTTCAAGGGTGCGCTCAAGGGAAAGAGCCGCTCGGTCTGGCAGGGAATGATCTACGTGGCGCCTGGAGCGCAGAAAACGGACGGGTATCAGGCCAACCGCAACATCGTCCTGAGTGACGAAGCGAGAGCCGATTCCATTCCAGGGTTGGAGATCCTCGCGGATGATGTCCGCTGTACGCATGGTGCGACCGTTGGCAAGTTGGAGCAGGAGCCGCTGTTCTATCTTAAGTCACGCGGCATCCCGCAGGCGGAGGCAGAACGTCTGGCCGTCGAGGGCTTCTTCGATCCGATCATGCAGCGCATCCCGTTCGAAGGTGTGCGCGAAAGATTCCAACAGGCCATCACACATAAGATGGGCTGATAATAGACAAAGGGAAAAAATGGCAACCAAAACAAAACCAAAACCCAAGACAGCCAGACCCGCCGCGTCCCTCGCGGCGCGTCGTCCGATTCGAGAGGGACGGATCGGCTCGCAAATTTCATACATGAAAGCGCCTGGGATCGAACACGTATTTGAAGTGGGCGACAACGTGGAAGTTTTTTGCGACCACGAGAAGAACAATGATCGCGTACGCGGTTGGATCAGGGGCATTGTGGTGCAGGTGGACAATAAAATGGTCGCCGTACAATTCCGCTCGAATGTCTTCCTCACCGATGGCTGGATGGTCCCCGACCGCATCCTTTGGTATCCGCTCGTCTCCGAGCATATCCGCCCCACCGCGAAGAAATCGATGAAGAAAGAAGTTCCTCTTTATTAACTCATGCTCAACGTAGAAGAAATCCGCCGCGACTTTCCGATCTTGCAACGCCAGACCGCCAACGGTGTGCGCGTGACCTATCTCGATTCCACGGCCACCTCGCAGAAACCGCTCGCGGTCATCGACGCAATGAACGATTTTTACCGCCGCTCGAACGCCAACATCCATCGCGGCGTCCACACACTGGCGGAGGAGTCCACCGCGCTGTACGAAAATGCGCGTGAGAAGGTGGCAAAGTTCATCAACGCTCCCTCGGCGCGGCAGATCATCTACACGCGCAACACCACCGAGTCGATCAATCTCGTTGCGTACACGTGGGCGCGGGCGAATCTCAAGGCGGGCGACCTCGTCATCCTGACCGAGATGGAGCATCACTCCAACCTCGTGCCGTGGCACATGCTCGCGGCCGAACGCGGCATCGAACTCGACTTCATCCCCGTGACGGCGGACGGCCTTCTGGACCTGGACGCGTACAAATCGCTTCTGGCGCGCGGACCGAAACTGGTCTCGTTCACGCACATGTCTAACGTGCTCGGGACGGTGAATCCCGCGGCTGAGATCATCCACCTCGCACACGACGCTGGTGCGGTCACGCTCGTGGACGGCGCTCAGTCCGTCCCGCACCTCGCCGTGGACGTGCGGTCTCTCGACGCGGATTTCTATGCCTTCTCGGCTCACAAAATGTGCGGACCGACGGGTATCGGCTCGTTGTACGGAAAAGCCAGCCTGCTCGAATCCATGCCCCCGTTCCTCGGCGGCGGAGACATGATCAAGGAAGTGAAACTGCGTTCCTTCCGTCCGAACTCGCTCCCGCACAAATTCGAAGCAGGGACTCCCGCCATCGCGGAGGCTGTCGGCTTCGGCGCGGCCGTGGATTACTTGACCAAGATCGGCATGGACGCGATTTCCGCGCACGAACACGCCATCACCGAGTACGCGCTGGAACGTCTCGAAGAGATCCCTGGCGTGAAAGTCTTCGGTCCCTCAGCGGATAAAAAAGGCGGCGTCGCCTCGTTCACGCTAGAAGGCGTCCACCCGCATGACGTAGCGCAGATCCTCGACCAGGACGGGATCGCCGTCCGCGCAGGGCATCATTGCGCGCAACCGCTCCACGAGAAATTCGGCATCCCCGCCACCAGCCGCGCTTCGTTCTATTTGTACAACACCAAAGACGAAGTGGATCTGCTGGTGAACGGAATTTACAAAGTCAAAAAAATGTTTGGATAAATCTGTGTCAGGTGTTTCAGTGTCAGGTGTCAAGTGGCTTTTGCCTGACACGTGATACCTGACACCTGATACTGGAGAACGTATGGACGATCTCTATCGCGAAGTCATCATCGAGCACTACAAAAACCCCTCCTACCGCGGCAAACTGGACCCGCACGACATCACGTTCGCGGACAACAATCCCCTCTGCGGCGACCACATCCAGATCGACCTGCGCGTCGACGCGGACGGCAACATCGCGGACGCGCGCTTCGACGGTCACGGATGCGCCATCTCGCAGGCCTCCGCCGACCTGCTGATGGAATCCATCATCGGCAAGCCTGTCGAAGAAGTGAAACAACTCAACAAGGATTTCATCCTCGACATGCTCGGCATTGACCTCGGCCCCGTCCGCTTGAAGTGCGCGTTGCTTTCGTTGAAGGTTTTGAAGGCAGGTGTGTATGGGTTGGGGGAGGCAAGTGATGAGCTGGTGGAATAAGAATGTTCAACTATACACAGGTGGATGAATCTAAACTCGACTTCATCGAAATCGCCCCAGCATCCGAACTCCCCAACGGACAGCGTCTCTTCGTGGAGGTGGGCGACCGTCCCATCGTCATCTTCAACATCGCGGGGCAGTTCTTCGCCATCGGCGATGTCTGCACGCACGATGACGGTCCGCTCGGCGATGGCGACCTGGAAGGCTTCAACATCGTCTGCCCGCGTCACGGCGCGGAGTTCGACGTCCGCACGGGGAAAGTCATGCAAATGCCCGCTGTGGTGGATATCCCCGCGTACCCTGTCCAAGTGCGCGACGGACAAATTTTCGTCGGTATCCCCAAAGACTAAAACCAGTACGCGGTTAAACACGGACTTAGCGGACGAACACGGAAAATAAAAAATCCGTGTTCGTCCTTTTTTATCCGTGAAATCCGTGTACCGTATTAACTCCTCTTCGGAATCGGAAACTTCCCAAACTCCGCTTCTAACTCCGCCAGCAGGGCCTCGGCCACCTCTTCGGGCGCGCCCTCGCGTTCCGTCCATTCGCCGCGGCGATACTGCGCGCTGTAATCCTCGGTCGAAGTCAGTCCGAGCGACATCGCGTACGCGTCGATCAGGTTTTGGATCTTCTGCGAGAGTTGCTTCTTCACCGTCCGCCCATCGCCTTCCACGACAAACGACGTGGGGATTTCCTTCCAATAAGTCACGCGAACCCTAGCCATTAAAATCTCCTTCGCTTTTCGTTCCAGGGGTGATGTATTTCGTCTGCACGAACGGCCTCAACTGCTCGGCGAGATTTTCCTGCAACAGGTGTCCCGATTCGTGCATCAACGTGTCATGATTATAGTCATTCAATTTGACCATGCTCGCCAAACAGGGGAAATGATGATGGAACAAGCCCGCGCGCTCTTCGGCTTCGTCTACCGACAGACCGACCAACTTCTCTGCGACGTGACGCGCGCACCCGCACACCGCGTCCACGCGGACCTCCGCGCGGGACACCGTCCGAGTCGCCTCATCCACGCTGAGACGGATATCGGGCTGGCCGAAGTGTCTTGCGAATTCCGCGATGACTTCACTCGCGTAGGTCTCGCGCTCGCGACGCGTCACCTTGTAATCGCGCTCGGTCAGCGAGCAGAGCGGCTTGGGCGTCGCGCAAGCCACGTTCATGCGCGCCAGCCATCCCGTCAATTGACGCGCCAGCCCGCGCGGGAGCCAGGCCTCATTGTCCACCGCTACGACCACGCCGCGCGCACCCGTCATCTGCGCGATCTCAGGGATGAGTTCCGCCACCGACTTGGTTTCCGCGAGTGAAAGGATCAAGTCTGCGGGCGCGAAACTCTGCGGAAGGAAATCTTCAGGATAGTCAATGATGAGCGGAAACGCCGCGGGCGCCTTCCACGATTCGATCGTCCACCCCTCGGGCGCGTGTCTGCGGACGTTGTCCACATGGCGGACGCCATACTCGCCAGAGATGATCGCAAGGATTTGCATATCTGAATTCTAAGCGATGCGTTGTTGATTCGCTGTAACTTTTGTTACCACTCGCCCGCGTATTCGATGATGTATGGCTGGGTGATTTTCTCGATGCGCGCCCGTCTCAATTCCACCAGTTGACGGATGTGTAAATTGTCGTGGGCGATCCAGGCAGAGAGCATTTCGCCAGCCGTCACGGAACCGTATTGGTCTGTATGCGTGATATTCCAATCCGCATCTGTCAAGCCTTGCAGCCATTCGAGTGACTTGGCGCGTTCAGCAAAGAACTTTCTTTGCATCTCTTCGAAGTTTTGCTCGTTGTATTTTCGTTCCGTGACCCAATCTTGCGGATTGATGACTTGAAATTCTTCATTCTGTCCGCGCAGAATGTTCTGCAGACGGGCGCGGAAATCTTCGCGCTCCTCGTCGTGCAGGTGGCACGTCACTTCAAGGATGGACCACGTCTCTGGCGTTGGCTTGACGCGCGCTTCCTCTTGCGAAATTCCCGCCAGCAGGGCTCGGATCATTTCGGTGCTGTTTTTCAATTCTTGGTAAAGCGTTTTGAATTTCATGTTTCACCTCTAATCTTTGAGCGGTATCTTATTCCGATTTACAGTTACTTCTCGAATTTCCCGACGATCCTCAAAATATCGAACCCCTCCGCGAAGGGGCATTCCGCCAGCGCGCCGTGGCGCACCATGATTGAGCGCGTCAGTTCGGCGTTGAAGTAGTAGCGGTCGCGGTAGGTTTCATATTGTGAAAGCGCCTCGATCTTCTTGTTGACATCCTCCTCGCTTACTTCAACGATAAAGTGGGGGAAGAAGCCGTAGGAGGAGCGCACCACGTCAAATCCCAGCACGGTGATGCCGCGATAGGCGCGCAGGGCTTCGTCCGTCATGGTGAGATGGTCCTGATGCACGTCCTTGTTCGAGTGAACGAAGATCAGGTCGGGCTTGAAGTCCTTGCGGAGTTTGAGGAAGTATTCCAAAATCTCCTGCCGCGCGTCGGGAAAGACGCGCGTGGTGAACGGCCCCAGGACGATGCTTTCTTTGGGGACGCCGAGGATTGCCATCGAGCGATAATGCTCGTCCACCACGTTGTGCAGGTCGGGATTCTTCTGGTTGTCCGAAAGCGTGACGCACAGGACATCCGTCTGCTTGACGATGTGATGCAAAAGACCGCCGCATCCCAGCTCGATATCGTCTGGGTGCGCGCCGAGAAAGAGAACGCGTTTGCCGAAGAAATTCATGGATTATTCGTCCAATACTGCATATGCGCGCACGGGAAATGTCCCGAAGGCTTTAACTTTGACGGGAACTGCATGGAAGCGAAATCCACGGTCGGGCAGGTTTTCCAATCCGCACATGTGCTCGCAAATGGGAATGTTATTTCCAAGCAGAGTTGTGTGCGCAGGGCGTGTGCCATCGTTGGTGTCATCAATGTTATAGGTGTCAATGCCCACGAAAGCCGCGCCTGCTTGTACTAGTAATTCCACTGCGTCTTTGGTTAGGAAGGGATGACCCTCAAAGTATTGATCGGTGTCCCAGTGCCGTGCCCAATTTGTGTGGACGAGCACAGCCTTGCCTTTGAGGTCCAGTCCGCGGAATGCCCCAGCGGAAATGGATCGTCCCAAACGTTGTGTACGAACAACGACTCCATCAAGATCTGCAAGCGACTCGAGGGGGAGTTCGGCCAAATCGATTCCATTCGCGAAGCGATGGAAGGGGCTATCCACATAGGTGCCTGTGTTGGCGACCATCTCGATCTTACCAATATTGAATTCGACCCCAGCCGCGTAGTGACCGCGGGAATCTTCTCGCGACAGAAAATCACAAATGATCGGCGCGGGTAGACCCTTGTAGGTAATCATCCCATGCTCGACGGTGTGGCTGAGGTCGATCAATTTTTTGCCCATAATGCTTACTTTGTCGCCAGTATTCCGCCGACAACCTTTGTCATCACGAGTTTGCCATCGCGGTCGAACCACTTCCTGGCAACCGCTTCGATCTTGCCGATCAACGCTTCGTACTCGTCCTTGCCGTTGAACATGGATGTCCACAGTTTGCGATCTTCGCTCAGGGATGCGCGCACGTAGTCAATGAACGGCGCGACTTCGGGGAAGGTGAGATGATTCTCGAACTTGTGCAGTTCGGTCTTGGCAAAGATTTTGCTGATGGTGTTGAAGATGTCGCCCTTAAAGCGGCTGGAACCAGGCATGGGTGGGATGGTCGCGTTCGTTGCTTCCTTGATGATGTCATAGAACATCTGCTTGTTTTCGGGAAGCGGCCCCGAGACGAAGAGCCGTCCGCCAGGAACAAGGACGCGGTGCGCCTCACGAAACGTAAAGTCCAGATCGGAGGCGTAGTAGATGGCGAAGGCGGACGTGCACAGGTCAAATGTCCCGTTCGCGAAGGCGAAGGGCTTGTTGAAGTCCAGGAATTGGAAATTCACCTTCGAGCCGCGCTGGGCGTTTTTGGCGCGTGCCTTGTCGAGCAATTCCTCTGAAAAATCGCCGCCCGTAATTTTGGCCGCGCCTTTAGTATAATCGTCGAACAGGAAGCACAGTTTGCCCGCGCCGCACCCGACATCGAGAATATTCATTCCAGGTTTGGGTTGGAGCAGTTCGTTCGTCCAAACGTCAATGTTGGCGGAACCGTATTTCTCGTGGATGTCGATTCGGGTGAGCAGATCCTTGCTGGTTTCCTGATAGTTGATTTTCATTGTGTCTCCAATAGAAATTCATTTCGTTTAGTGAGCATGATAACGAGCGGAATGGCGAAAAGCACAAGTGCGATAAAATCAGCGAGGCCGAACTGGTCGAAGATGGTCAACAAGATGCAGGCCGCGAGCGCCGCGACACCGATCCAATACACTGGCTTTTTGGTGATGTTCATTCCCAACAGGATGAAAACGAAAATACTGAGGAACATCAACGCCGCGATCACGTAAAAGAAAACGCGGCCATCGCTCTGGCCGATGTATCCGATGCCGACCGCCAGCCACAACGCGGCCAGGATGTAAAAGAAGATCCGCGTGACTTGAACTGCGCGAGAGTTCATTTAGACCTCTTTTCTTGTCTCGCGAAAATTATACCAAAGTTGAAGTAAAATTCAGCGACTGAATTTTGAACGTGGGGCGGAATGCCATTCCGCCAGACAGGAGCAACGATGTCCACAAAAATCCAATCCGTCAAAGGGACGCGCGAATTCTATCCCGAGCAGATGGCTCTGCGCAACTTCATCAACGACAAAGTGCGCGCCGCCTCGCAGGCCTTCGGCTACGTGGAGTGGGACGCGCCCTACATCGAACCCATTGCGCTCTACGCGGCCAAGTCGGGCGAGGAGCTCGTTAAGAAACAATCCTTCGTCTTCACCGACCGCGGCGGCGACGAGGTGACTCTTCGGCCCGAACTCACGCCGTCGCTGGCGCGCATGATCGCGGCCAAACAGGGCGAATTGACTTTCCCTGTTCGCTGGTGGTCGTTCGGGCCGTTCTGGCGCTACGAACAGCCCCAGCGCGGACGCACGCGCGAATTTTTTCAGTGGAACATTGACCTGCTCGGCGCCGACTCCCCCGAAGCGGACGCGGAACTGATCGCGGTCGCGGCCACCTTCCTGCGCTCGGTCGGACTCACCCCCGAGCGGGCCGCCATCTACGTGAATGACCGCCGCCTCATCAATTCCCAGCTCGAGGCCCTTGGCATCCCCGCCGAAAAGAAAGTGGACGCGCTCAACCTGATCGACCGCCGCGGCAAAATGGAACCTGCCAAGTGGGATGAGTTCGCACTGGAAATCGGCCTGACCCAATCGCAACTCGACGGCCTGAAAGCGACTCTCTCCAACTTTGACCTGTGGAAGACCAGCCCCGAACTGGTGCGTCTCTTTGCCGCGCTCGAAGCGTTGGGCGTGAGCGAGTACATAAAATTTGACCCGAATATCACGCGCGGACTTTTGTATTACACTGGCACGGTCTTCGAGGCCTTTGACGTGAGCGGTTCCGTCCGACGCGCCATCCTCGGCGGCGGCCGCTACGACAACCTGCTCGCGGACGTGGGCGGACAGCCTCTCCCCGCGACGGGATTTGCCATGGGCGATGTGGTGATCGGCATCATCCTGCAAGAGGCGGGACTTGTCCCCGAGTTCAGTCCCAGCCCCGCGTCCGTGCTGGTGACGGTGTTCGACCAGAGTTTGTGGCTCCAGTCCACTGGGCTGGCCGCGGAGTTGCGGAAGGCTGGGCTGGATGTGATGGTCTATCCCGAGCCTGCCAAATTGCCGAAGCAATTTAAATACGCGGACAAGATGAAGACGAAGGTCGCGGTCACGATCGGTCCCGACGAGGCCGCGAACGGCAAGGTGGCGGTGAAAAGCCTGCGGACGGGCGAGCAGGTCATCGTCACGCGCGAGGCGGTGGTGGATGTCATCAAAGGGATATTGAATGCCTGAGATTCGACCTGTAAGCAGGGATAATTGGCAGAAATTGGTTAATCTGAAAGTCGGCGAATCACAAAATAATTTCGTCGCGCCCAATGTGTATTCCATTGCCCAGTCGCAATTTGGAATTGATTATCAGGGGCATTGGGATTTGCAGCCGTTCGGGATTTTTGATGGCAACGACCCCGTCGGTTTTCTGATGTTTGGATTCAATTTCGAGCATCCGAAATATCAGGCGTTTATCATCCGTTTGATGGTGGATGAACGCTTCCAGGGCAGGGGATTTGGGCGCTTTGGCTTGGAGAGGATGCTCGAAATTTTCCGCACGGAAAGCCGCGTCAAAGCGGTGGGGATCAGTTACGAGCCCGAGAACGAGGTGGCAAGGAAATTGTATGCCAGTTGCGGGTTTGTGGAGACGGGCGAAATGCTTGGCCCCGAGATCATGGCGGTTCTGGATTTGTCTTAATCGCCAGAAATTTTTGTGATAAAATATTGCCCGCCCAATATGGCGAATGTAGCTCAATGGCAGAGCACTTGACTGTGGATCAAGTGGTTGTGGGTTCGAGCCCCATCATTCGCCCCTCGACGAGACCCAGGTTAAAACTGGGTCTTTTGATATTAAAATAGGTCATCTAAGCATAAGGCACCGAGGAAATCATGAAGGTTTGCAGTAAATGCGGCCAGGCAAAAGATGAATCTGAATACTCGTGGAGCGTTCGATGGGTAAAGAGGCATTCTGCCTGTAATCAGTGCAGGGCCTCTGAGAGAATGGAATACTACCGCAGGAATAAAGATAAGGAATTGAAATATAAATCAACAAGGCAGATAAGCAAAAGGGAGGAAGCAAGGCATTTTGTGTTTGATTATCTGAGCGGTCATCCGTGCGTTGATTGTTCCGAATCTGATCCGCTGGTGTTGACATTCGATCACGTCAGCGGACACAAAAAGATGGATATTTCGCAGATGGTAAATCAGGGCTATAGTTTAGATGCAATTGAACGCGAGATAAGTAAATGCGTCGTCAGGTGTGCCAACTGCCATATGAAGATTGAGAAGCAAAGGAGAGGCACGGTCTACACCTAAGCGCTTCTTCAAACGAGAACCCTGTTTTCTTCAAGAAAACGGGGTTCTGTGTTATGTCAGCAAAAGTGCCTGTGAATAGATCTTTGTGAACGAGGGGTGTTTGGCGAGTTCGACAAATTCGACATCGCGGGCAATGGTCTCGGCGATCTCGCGCTGTTCGACCGAGACCAACATGCGGCGCGCACCCGTCCCTGCGGCGTTGCCGATCTGCTGGTAACGCGTCCGCTCGGTGCGCGGCAACATGCCGATGTCAACGGCGCTGTCGAGGTCGAGATACGTCCCGAACGCGCCCGCGAGGATGACCTGTTCGAGTTCCTCCGCTTTGATGCCCGCCACGTCGAGAAGCGCCTCCGCGCCCGCACGGACCGCGCCCTTGGCAAGTTGAATCTCGTTGACGTCCCTGCGCGTCATCCGCACGTCGCGTCCCGTCTTGGACTTTGCGGCGGGCACCAGCACGAATTCGGCCGCGGTGCCCGAGCCGCGCAGACGCGGATGCGTCCCTGTGAACGCGCCTTTCTGGGTGAGCAGTCCCGCTTTTTGACATTCCGCAATGGCGTCGAGAATGCCCGAGCCGCAGATGCCGACCGCGTCCGCGTTGCCGATGGTGTGGACCTTCACTTCGTCCCCTTCGATGCGGACGCGTTCGACCGCGCCTGGCGCGGCGCGCATCCCGTCTTCGATGTGTGCGCCCTCGAAGGCTGGCCCCGAGGGACAGGAACACGACCAATGACGGCCTTTGTGATACAGACTGAGTTCGGTGTTCGTGCCAATGTCCAATGCGACGATGGTCTCGTTTACATCGTGCAGGCCTGCACCGACGAGCATGGCCACGTGGTCGGCGCCGACAAAACCCGCGATGTTTGGAGGCAGGTAGATGGTTCCGCCCGCGGCGAGTTTCAAGCCGAGATCGCGCGCTTTGATGCTGAGCGCTTCCCCGACGGTTGCCATGTACGGCGCGTCGCCCAGTTGCTTGACGGGTAGTCCTGCAAAAATGTGGTGCATGGCCGTATTGCCAACGATGACCGCTTCCACGATCTGCTCGCGTTTGACTTTGGCTTCCTTGCTTAACTCTTCGATCAGGTTGTTGAGGGTTTCGATGATGCGACCCTGCAGGGTTTTGAGTCCGTCGTTGGGATGGTCGTTGATGTAACGGATGCGGCTGATGATGTCTTCACCGTAGGCGATCTGCGGATTCATCGCGCCCGATTTGGCGACCGTCTCGCCCGAATCCATGTCCACGAGGTACGCGGCGACTTTGGTGGTGCCGATGTCCACCGCGAGGCCGAAGACGGGTGTCGCGGGTGGGAGGAAGGCCACCACTTCGCGTTCATTACGAATGACGACGCGGGCGCTCCAATCGTTGTTCCGTAGAAGCGGCGCAAGCGCTTTGACGGCCTCGGAATCGAAATGTAATTCGAATGGTTCGTTCAGCGGCAAATCGAACGGACCGCCATCTGTACGAAGGGCGTCGAGGATGCGGGTGGTATCGGGACGCAAATCGGTCAGAGATGCGGATGCGACCTGCACTTCATACATCTCGATGACGGAGCGTTCCCACTCGAAATCGGCTTCCGTCCCTTCGATGGAGAGACGTTGTGTCGTGCTCAGTGACTCGGGCGGGATCTCGATGACGATGTCGGACAGCACTTCCACCTGACAGGCTTGACGGAATCCCGCGGCGCGTTCGGCGTCGGTCAACTCCTCCATCTCGGTGAGGGAGTAGTCGCTGAGTTGGCCTTTGAGCAGGCGGACGCGGCAGGTGCCGCACACGCCCGCGCCGCCGCAAATGGCGACGAGTTCCACGCCTGCCTGCTGGCACGCGTCGAGGAGGTTCGTCCCTGCAGGGACGTCAATGCGTTTGCCGATGGGTTGGAGGTCGAGGTGAAAAGTAGTCATGTGGTCAGATGGTCTGATAGTCTGATGGTCGGGTTGCGAATTATGTTTTGCGTTTATCGTTTTACGCTTTATTTGGCATTAAGAATATCATTATCATAAGTCGTCTGCGTTGTCATCCCAGGCGGCACGACGAGGAAATCATCCTCGGGCCAGTCGCCGTTGCAGAGTCGCTGGACCAGGCTGAAGTCCGCGGGGAGGCGCTCGAAGATCCAGCCGCGCTTTTCGGCTTGGGCACGCGCGTCCGCTTCGACGGCGGTAACCGCGTTCGGGTCGGTCGTCAAATAGATGGCGCGCTTGTAGTGAGTCAGCCAGTCGCCCATGACGGACATCAGTCGGTCGGCTTTCGCCTGCCCGTACTTGTGACAGTAGTTGTCGTAGATGGCGTTCATGTCGGCTTCACTGCCCTGACCCATGGCGAGCGCGGCGTTGATGCCCTGCACGCGTTCCATGTAATCCTGCGCGTACCAGTAGGTGCCTGGCTCTTTTTTGAGTTCGGCTTCATGACGGGTGCGGGAGCCGAGATGGAGCGTGATGCAATCGTGCGCGCGCGGGATGACGAGTTGCGTGCCGCGCGCCGTGAGACCCGCGGTGGCCTGTCCGCATAGACCATAGACGAGACCGATGGCGTCATAGTTTTTTCCTTCGGCCTCATCGATCAAGGCTTGAATGCGCGTGCGGATGTCGGCGGGCTGGTGACGATTACGCGGGATGATGGTGACGTCGACGATGTGGGGCGAGCGCGCGGCCGCACCGTACGCGGCGCGTGTGAGGGATTCGCAGGAGAGGATGAGGAGTTTCATGACGTTACCTTTAAAGTTAATTTCGCATATTCCGTATTTCGTATTGCGTGACGTACCTGCACTGCGATTACGCAATACGCAGTACGCACTATGATTTTACCGCTTCTTGCTCTTTTAATTTCTCCGCGGCGCGGAAATATTTGATGTAGCGCATGGCAAAATCATCCTTGCCGAGGAGCAGGTCGGCGGAACGAATGGTCTGGCCGAGTTTGATCGGGTCGGTAATGGAGCAGGTGGCGCCCGCGGCAATGGACATGGCGAGGAATGACTGGTTGGCGGTGTGACGGTCGGGCAGGCCGAACGAGACGTTACTCGCGCCCAGATTGATGTTCACGCCGAACTCGCGCCGCAGAATTTCGATGGTCTGGATGGTGACCTGCGCGGCCTTGCTATCCGAGCCGACGGTCAACACGAGCGGGTCGATGATTACGTCTTCGATGGGGATGCCGATCTGCCCCGCGCGGTTGATGATCTTCTCGGCCAATGAGACGCGTTCCTCGGGCGTCTTTGGGATTCCAGTCTCCATGGTCAGGCCGATGACGGCGGCGCCTCGATCCTTGACGATAGGGAGGATGCTGTTCAACGATTTTTCCTCCGCGCTGACGGAGTTGACGAGCGGCTTGCCTGGTGCGGCTTTGAGTCCCGCGGCCAGCACTTGCGGACTGTTCGAGTCGATGCAGAGCGGCACGTCCACGTTGGCGATGAGCAGTTCCACCACTTTCGAGATGGCCGTCACTTCGTCCATGTCTGGCACGCCGACGTTCACGTCCAACACATCCGCGCCCCATTGAATCTGACGCTTTGCCAACCCGAGGGCGTAATCGTAATTGCCTTCTTTCAATGCGGCGGCCAGTTTCTTGTTGCCCGTCGGGTTGATCTTCTCACCGATCATCACGAACGGTTTGTCAATGCCGATGATGACATCCTTGCCCTTGCCCTTCAATACTGTATGCATTTGTGCCCTCCGAGATTAGTTTCGTAGTTTGATAGTTACGTGGTTTCGTAGTTCATACTGCGTATTGCGTGTTCCGTTTTACCTGTGTACCTGCCTACGCTCTTAAAAACCGCAACGCCGTCTCCACCAGCACCGCCGTCCCAAGCGGAAGCGCGCGTTCGTCAATATCGAAGCGCGGATGGTGGAGCGGGAATTCCGTCTCTGGCCTGCCGCCCGTGCCGAGTGTGTACATTGCGCCTGGGGCGTGTTCCATGAACGCGCCGAAGTCCTCCGCTCCCATGCTCTTGTGCAACTCGTGGACGTTTTCGCGCCCGAGTAAGTCCACGCCTACCTCTTCGATCATGGCCGAGACGTGGATGTCGTTGATCATCGGTGGGCCGCCATACTCGAATTTGAGCGTGTAATCGCCGCCGAGAGTGCGCGCCACTTCGAAAGCGCGCTGGATCTCGGCGCGCAATTCCTTATGCAGATCCAAATTCATGTAGCGCAACGTGCCCGTGATCTTTACGCTTTCGGGGATGACATTCTCTGTGAAGCCGCCGTTGAACGAGCCGATGCTGACCACCGCGGGCGCGAACGGGTCCACGCGGCGCGAGACGATGGTGTTCAACGCGATGATGACGTGCGCGGCCAGCACGAACGGGTCAATGGTCTTGTTCGGGTACGCGCCATGCCCACCGACGCCGCGTATCTCCGCGAACCACGAGTCCACGCCCGCGGACGCGGGCCCCGAGCTGATGCCGATCGTCCCGACCGGCGCGGTCGGATCCACGTGCTGGGCAATGACGTAGTCCACGCCTTTCATGCATCCGTCTTCGGCCATGCGCATCGCGCCGCTCTTGCCTTCCTCGTCGGCGGTCTCCTCGGACGGTTGGAAGAGGAAGCGGACGCGTCCGTTGAATTTCTCTTTTATCAGCAAATGCGCCGCGCCGAGCGCCATCGAAGTGTGCGAATCGTGTCCGCAGGCGTGCATCTTGCCTGGGATTTGCGAGGTGTAATCGGTCTGGTTGGCTTCGAGGAGGGGGAGCGCGTCCATATCGGCGCGGATCGCGATGACGGGACTGCCCTCGCCGATCTCCGCGACCACGCCCGTCTTGCCGACGCCGCGCGTGACGCGGTAGCCCATCTTCTCAAGTTCGTCCGCGACTTTGGCCGAGGTTCGATGCGTATCGAAACCCGTTTCAGGATGCATGTGGAAGTCGCGCCGCCATTCGATCAGTTCTTCTGAAATTGCATTGGATTGTTTGAGCATAACTACTTCCTCGCCATTTCTTTCTCTGCCTCAACCAAAATTTTATCCAACTCGCGCTCCTGCTTCTCCTCGAGCGGTTCCACGCGATGCTCGCGCAAAATTCGTTCCGCTTCGGCCTGGGCGCGTTTGGCAAGATCGGGACGGCCTTCTTTTTCCCAAGTCTCCCATGTGCCACGCTCTGACATTTTGGTGAGCAGAACTTCTCCCGCGCGCAGATACTTCATGGTGTGTTTCTGGCCGAGGAAGTTGCGCGAACCATCCATGACGGGGCTGAACAATTCTACTGCCAGCGAATCGTCGTTGATTTCAAAGCCTTTCTTCAAGCGGAGAATACTCCCCGCGAACTCGTTATCGGCCACCATCTGTGCGAAGGAGCCGCTCACGCCCGCTTCCATTTCGCCGATGCCCGAGAGTTCGTCCGCGCCTGCCAGGGCGGGGATGGCCGCGTTCAGTCCGCGCTCGAAGCCGTTTTGCAGGTCGAGGCTGTGGGCGTTGGTGGAGAAGCCGTAGACGTTGACCGCGAATCCGTAGCGGTGACCCAGCCCAACGGTCCCAGCCGAGGCGAGGGCGAGTTCCACGCCGCCCCAAACCGAGACGCCCGTCCGCGCTTCCATCATGGCGAGACGTCCGCAATAGATGATGGGCAGGCCAGGGTTGACGAGTTGCGTCAGGACGACGCACATCAGCGTTTCGGCGTTTTGCTGGGCGAGCGCGCCCGCAATGGACATGGGGGCGGTCGCGCCCGCCGTCGGGCAGGGGAGCGCGCCGAAAGCGATTCCGAGACGCGCGATCTCGAAGATGGCGTCCACTTCGTGATCGGGGATCGTCAACGGGCTGACGGGCGAGACTGCCAGCGTCAACACTTCGGACGGTTCGCCGATCACCTCTGCCATGCGGACGGCCGCGCGTGTTTCCGCGGGGTATTGCACGCCTGGTCCTTGCAATGGTTTGACGGTGTTGGGCATGGCGTGGCGATACATGGCAAGCGACATCAGATCGCCTGGCACATCGCAGGGCGTGAAGAAGGGCGTGACGGTGTGACAGTTTTCGAGTGCGTCGAGGACGCGGGCCGCGTCGGCCACATCCTGCACGTTGGCGAGGCGCTTTGTGCCTGAAACGGGGTCGAGCACGTCGCGCGCGCCGCCGAGGTTGTGGAAGTAGAGATTGCCGTCGCCGAGATGTTTGGTGACGCCGCCACGTCCGCGCACAGAAACTTTCTTGCCCGCGCTGGCGATGCACTTTTCGACGAGTTCGGGCGGAACGAGGACGCGGTTCTTTTCGATACGCGCACCATTGGCGGTGAGCATCTCGCGCGCGCCCGCGTGATTGATGACGACACCCGTCTCGCTCATGATGCGCAGGGTGGCGGTGTGGAGGGCTTCGATGGATTGGGGGGAGAGGAAGGAAAACATGGGTATCCTTGGGAAAGTACACAGATATACAGGGATGAAAGGGACTTGTTTACGTGTTTACCTGTTTACGTGTGTACGCTCTAAGATCTTCGCCAAAAATTCCACGCGTCGCACATCCGACTCGATGATGTTTTCGAGTTTCAAAAAGCCGTGGCCTTCGCCTTTGTAGAGAAGCAACTCGCTGATGACGCCGAGCGATTGGAGTTTTCGGTGCGCTTCGATGGATTCGGACGGTGGACAGCGCGGGTCGTTCTCTCCGCAGATGAATTGGACGGGCGAGCGGACCTTGTCGAGGAAGAAGAACGGCGAGCGTTCATACCAGAGATCGTGATGCGTTTCGGGATCGCCCATATTCTGGATGTCCCAATACTGCAAATCTTCGCGGGAATTTTCGTGGCCTGTGAACCAATTCAGGAACGGCACCACCGCCGAGCCGACCGCCCACAACTCGGGCTGGCGCGTCAGGCAGGTCATCGTCAGGTAGCCGCCGTGACTGCGTCCCGTGACGCCGATCTTCTTCGGATCGGCGAGACCTTCGCGAGCGAGGTACAACGCGGCCGCGGCGCAGTCGTCGTTGTCGAGACGTCCCATCTCGAAGCGGTTGGCGATTGTCCAGGCGCGGCCGTAGCCCGTGGAGCCGCGGTAGTTGGGCGCGATCACCGTCCAGCCGCGCGAGGCGAGGTGCGCCATGAACGGATGCCAGTAGTAACCGAAATGCCAGGCGGGTCCGCCGTGGATGACCACCATTGCGGGTCGCGAAGCATGCGGCCCCGCGTCCTTTGGTTTGTAAAGCAAGGCGGGGATCGGCGTGCCGTCCAGCGAGGGGAATGTCACTGGTTCGGGGATGACGAATTTAGATTCCGCGTCCTTCAACTCGGCGGGCAGGGAATTTGTCAGCTGGGTGAGACGCCCATCGGCGAGCGCGGCCAGCCAGAGGTCCGGAGGTTGATGCGGATTTTCGTACACGAAGAGGACGGACTTGCCGTCCATCGTGAAAGTCGGCCAGAAGGCAAATCCCGCCTCGGTCTGGACCCTCCACTGGGTTCCGTCCATCGAGCGGATCTCCACCCAGGCGGTCTCGCCGTGGTTGTGGATCCAGGCGAGGTGCGTTCCATCTTCGGACCAGATGGCGTTGTTCTTGTCGCCTTCGTCGCTGGTGAGCCATTCGATATGGTCATCTTCGAGATGGAAGATGCCGATCTGCGCCCAGCCTGTGGAGTTGGACGAGAAGGCCACTTTGGTGCCATCGGGCGACCAGGCGGGTTGGATGGCGTCCAGCGCCTCGTCCCCGCCGATGCGGCGCGGCGGACTCCCGTCGAGCGGGACGATGAACGTGCCGTCGGTCTGCCATTCCTGCTCCGCGCTGACGGCGAGGTGACGCCCGTCGCGCGCCCAGCGGACGAAATGCGCGGGGCCGCTGGGGGAGAATAGAGCCCTCACCCCTAACCCCTCTCCCGCAGGGAGAGGGGAATGTGCGTCGAGAATGTAGAGGTCGAAATTGCCCGATGGGTCGGCGAGGTAGGCGATCTGTTTGGAATCAGGCGACCAGGCAAACGTCGGTTGGATGGTGAAATCAATATTGGGAGTCAGATCGCGGGTCTGGCCTGAGGCGATTTCGTGGAGAACGAGATGGAAGTCCTCGCTGCCGGTCAGGTCCATTAACCAGGCGAGGTAGTTGCCATCGGGAGAGTAGCGCGGGGTGAATTTACTGCCGATGCCCGAGGAGATTTGGGTAATTCCAAAATCCGCGGTCGGTGAATTGGCGGAAGGATCGGCGGGTAGTTCGAGTTGGTAGATCTCCCATTGACCAGTCTTGTTCCATGCAAACGCAACGCGACGGCCATCGGGGTGGAGGGTGCAGCCAGCAGTTTCAACATCGGGTACGCGTAGGAGGGTTTCGAGGTTTAAAGTCAAGTATCAGGCTCCTGGTGATGGTTAAATGAAGTCGGGTAATTTTTCCATGCCCGTTTCGCGCGCAAGCGAGGAGACCATCGCGACCAGTTCCTTCTCGTGGGCGAGCGCGGACTCGGGACGCTGGTATTTCGAGACGAGGTCGTTCGCGCGGGCTTTGGCGCGGGCGAACGTGTCGAGCGAACCGCCGTCCTGCCAGCCGCGGATCGAGTCGCGGTCAATGATGGAGGAGGGCAGGTATTGTTCGATGGGGAAGAGTTCGCGCGTGATCTTCTGCTTGAGGAAGTCGGCTTTGAAGTTGATGCCCTCGAACATGGCCGTGGCGAGCGTCTCGGTTCGGACGGTGATGCCCTCCAGCAGACGCTTCGTCATGCCGATGGCCTCCGCGTCGACGGTCAGTTTTTCGGGACTCTGGCAGGCCAGGAAGTCGAGCATGCCCGCGCCCGAGATCATGTTGATGCCCGCCAATGCGCCGACGAGAGCGGTCATGCCGCTTTCGAGGCCGGCCTGTGCGTCGATCACCTTGGATTCGCTTGCGCAAAGATAGGCGTGCGTAGGCAGTCCCAACGATTTGCCGACCTGCGCGTAGCCAGAATCGATCATGGCCGTTTCGATGGCGCCCATCGGTGTGCCACCCTTGCGCATGTCGAAGATGGCCGGCGCGCCGCCCCAAACGATGGGAGCGCCGGGCTTGGCGAGCTGGTGAATGGTGATGCCGCTCAAACATTCCGCGGCGTGCTGGACGATGGAACCGAGCAACGTCACCGGGGAGCCCGCGCCGGCCAGCGGCATGGAGACGATTTCGGCGGGGACGCCGGCGCGCGCCAGCTCGATCAGGTTGCCCGCGCCGAACGAAGACCAGATCAGAGGCGGGGAGGGGCAGACGTCGAACACGGCCTGCGGTTTGTCGGCCAGGGCGCCTCGTCCACCCGCGTAGATGGCGAGCATGTCGATCATGGCGTCGAGCGTCTTCAGCGAGAACGAACCCGTCACGATCGGTTTTTCCGAAAGCATCAGCACCACGTACAGCCGCCACAGGTCGCCGATCTCCTTCGGGATTTCGTTGCACACCACCGCGGTGGACTGCGCGTCGTACTGTGGCAACATCTCAGTCACTTTGACGAGCCGCGCCAGGTCGCGCGTCTCCGACGGTTTGTGCTCACCCGTTTCGGGGTCCAGGATGTGGACGCCCGAGGAGCCCGGGTCGAAGTGGACGGCGTCGCCTCCATACTGGACTTTGGGCTGGCCGCGGCGGTCGAAGAGGAAGAATTCGTGCGGGACGGTTTCGAGCGCGGCGCGGACGGTTTTCTCCGGGATGCGGACAACCTGCGCGGCCTCGTCCACATCCGCGCCTGCCGAGGTGAGTAGTTGACGCGCTTCCGCCGATTGGACTTTGATGCCCGGCTTGCGCATCAGTTGGAAGGCCTCGTCGAGGATGCGGACGATGAGGTCAGGGGGGAGGAATTCGAGTTTGGGTCTCATTTTAGTTTTGTAGTTTCATAGTCGGATGGATGGTCACACGGAACGCGCTGTTTGAATCTACTTGCCCTTCGACTTCGGGTCTCGATACGCCCGACAAGCACGGGCTACTCGACCCTCCGCTCAGGGCAGTGGGTTAGTTGTTTTCGTTTGCGGCGATAATCTTCGCCATTTCGGCGGAGATCTTCGGGTCGAGGGGATCGGGCTGATGTTCCGCGAGGATGCGGCGGGCCTTGGCGAGCGCCCAATCGCGGGCGTCGTCCTTCTTCTCTTCCCAAACGTTGTACGGACGGCGGTCCATGAATTCGGGCAGGAAGATCTCGCGCATGTGATTCTTGGTGTGTCTTTGCGCGAGGAAGTTACCGCCCGGGCCGACTTTGGCGATGGTATCGAGGGCGAGGTTCTCGTCATCCACCACGATGCCCTGCATGGTCTTGTGGATGATGCTGAAGATCTCGGCGTCCATCATCATCTCGGCGAAGGACCAGATGCGCGAACCGTGCAGGAAGCCCAGCCCGAGCAGCATGTCGGACATGACAATGCTGGCCATGAAGGTGGACAGCGAATTTTCAATGCCCGCCTGCCAGTTCGGTTCTTTCGCGCCCGTGGCGAACGATCCCATCGAGAGCGGGATGTTGTAGTAGTCGGAGAGAACGTTGGTGGCCGCGCCGAAGAGGAAATCCTCGGGGCCGCCGCCGGTGTAGGCTCCGTTGCGGAGGTCGGAGGCGGTCTGCGCGGCGGCGTAGAAGACGGGCGCGCCGGGGAAGGCCAGTTGCAGGAGGGCCGTCCCTGCGAGGACTTCAGCGTTGCCCACGGCCAGGTTGCCCGCGAGCGTGGCGGGGCCAGTGGTGAGGCAGGCGGCCATGGTCATGAAGCCCGTCGGGATGCCGACTTCAGCGGCGAGCAGGGCGGCGTCGATGGAGCCGCCGTCATGTCCGAGAGGAGGCGCGGTGCATTGCATCAGTGAAAGGACGGGGCGCTTGCGGAGATTCTCTTTTCCGCCGACGATGAGCGCGGCCATCTCGATGGCGGCTTTGGCTTCGCGCTCGTTGTAGATGGACTCGGTCTGGACGTGCTTGGTGGAGTTTTCCCAAATCGTCTTGATCTCGTGCAGGCCGCGCGTCTCGGCGGGTTTATCCTGCGCGCTGACGGGCACCCAGTGGAAGGCGACTTCCTCGGTGGCGTCGGCGATGCGGGCGATGTCGCGCACGTCGTCCAGTTTGGACATGCGGCGGACACCCGTCTGGATGTCGATCACTTCCACGCCGCAGCCGTCGGTGCCTGCGTAGACGTGGTTGCCGTCGAGGGGCAGGTCCTGTTGGGGATCGCGCGCCGCCAGCGGGTAGACAGGAGGCGCTTTCTTGAGCGCTTCTTCGATGATGTGCGGTTTGACTTTGACGACTTTCTTGTCGTAGTTCACGTCCGCACCGTTGGCGGCCCAGATCTCGAGCGCGCGTTTGGAGGGGAAGCGCACGCCTACGTTTTCGATGATGTGGAGGGTGGCGTCGTGAATCTTCTTCACTTCGGCGGGCGTGAGGATCTCCAACTTCAGTTTGGGGTTGGTGATGGACTTGATATTTTTGGTCATGGCAAATTCAAGGATGAAGGATGAAAGATGAAGGATGGAACCAGTACCGCAAGATTCATCTTGCAAAGGCAACATGAATGTTGCGGTACCACGTTACTCCGCACCCATGAGTTGCTTGGCAACTTGAACCGCGCCGATGGCATCTTCGGAGTATCCGTCGGCTTCGATCTTCTGGACCCACTCGCGGGTGACGGGCGCGCCGCCGACCATGACCTTGATCTTCTTGCGGAGTCCGCGCGCATCCAGTTTTTCGATGACTTCCTTCTGGCGGATCATCGTGGTGGTGAGCAGGGCGGAGAGGCCGATGATGTCGGCATCGATCTCCAAAGCCTTCTCGATGATCTTATCGGAGGGATTGTCCACGCCCATATCGACCACGGTGAAGCCTGAGGCGCCGAGCATGGTGGAGACGAGCGACTTGCCGATCTCGTGGATATCGCCTTCGACGGTGGCCATGACGACCTTGCCGAGGGTCTTGCGTTCGGAACCTTTTTTGGCGAGTTCGGGTTCGAGGGTGGCCACGGCGGCCTTCATGGCTTCGCCTGCCATCACCAATTCAGGCAGGAAGGCATCGCCCGAGGCGAACGCGTCGCCGACCTTGTTGACGCCGACGACGAAACCATCGGTGATGGCTTTCAGCGGGTCCATTCCAATGGCGATGGCTTCCTGTGCGAGTTGCACCGAGACATCGGAATCGCCGTCAATGATGGATTGGGCCATTTTTTGCAAAAGTTCTTCGGACATGGTTTATTCTCCTGTGGGGTTGAAGGTTGAACGTTAAACGTTTAACGTTTAACGAAGATATTGCTGTTCCTTTTGGCGGATGAGTTCGCGGGGGATTCCCAAATAGGTTTCGAGGTCCTTTCCGAGGGAGAGAATGTGTTCGAGCGCGGCGTGTGCGGCCGCCTCGGGGTTGTGCGAGGCAATGGCTTCCACGAGGGCGCGGTGCTGGTCCTGTTCGAGGCGCAGAGATTCGGTCAACGCTTCGGGGTGGCGGAACATGGCTTCGTAGAGCATCCAATCGGGGAATTTGGCGGCGACGATCCCGTAGAGACGCGTCAGCAGGGGACTGCCGCTCATGGCGACCACCTGGGCATGGAATTGACGGGAGACTTCGCGCAGGCGGGACATGTCTTCGAGGCGGAGCAGGTCGAGGGTCTCAGCGAGGAGACGCTTCAAATCCTGGAGACTTCGACTTTGCTCAGTCCGAGCTCCGCGCGGGGTCGCGGTCCCTTCGACAGGCTCAGGGCGGCGTTCGGACGCGAGGCGCGCGGCGAGCGGCTCGAGCAGAATCCGCTGTCCGTAGGCATCCAGCATTTCGTCGTGGGTGAGTTCGATGACGCGGACGCCGCGATAGGGGACGCGTTCGGCCAGTCCCGCGGCCACCAACTGGTCGAGCGCCTCGCGGACGGGCGTCATGCTGACCCCCAGTTGGGATGCCACATCCTCCTGACGAAGCCATTCGCCGGGGCGGACTTCGCCCGCGATGATGCGCTTGTGCAGGGCATCGAAGACTTCGTCGCGCAGAGATCGGCGCGAGAGGGTTTCTGTGAGCATCATATTGTATATTATATATAATGCTGGGGCGATTTGGCTAGTGACGGATGTCAGGTTGTTTGGATTTGTCATATTGCGTAACAAGAAGTTTGGACAAAAGTCAATTGACTTGACAGGCGGAATCTTGTATAGTCCAAATATTGACATGGCTGGCTACATACAACGCCAGGAACGACTTAGGGAATGGAAGGAGTTCGGGATGCAGAGGATTCTGACTTCCTGTGTTTTGCAATCCATGAACCGCGAGGCAGGCTTTTGATCGGCTTGCCTATTTTTGATTCCCGAAGACGCAAAGACGGACAATTGGAGGAACCCATGAACCGCAAACTGAATCTCGCGAACGTCATCATTTCTGTGTTGGTTGGATTGACGCTGTTGTTTTCGGCTGTGCAACCGGTAAGCGTATCGGCCTCAGATTCTTTTATTCAAGACGGCATCCGCCGCAGCGTCCACCCACAGACGGGGAAACTGTCGTTCCTGGGCGCAGATCCTACCAATCCCCTGCGCGTGGAAAGGGCAATGGAGCGCGGCCTGAGTCCCGAGATGCGCGGCAAGGCGATTTTGGATGTCTACGGACGCGAATTCGGTTTGAAGAATGCCGAGGAAGAACTTCGTTTCACCTCCTCGCATGAGAATGATGGGCGTGGAACGGTGAAATATCAGCAGGTGTATCAGGGGATTCCGATCCTGGCGGGAGAGTTGATCGTCAACACCAACGCGCAGGGCGCGTTATTGTCCATCAATGGGGAGGTTTCTCCCGATCTGAATCTTTCCACCAAGCCGAACGTTGATTCTGCGCGCGCAACGGGCATTGCCTTGAGCGAGATCGCCAGCGCGTACAGACTCGCGACAAGTGAGTTGACCATCTCGGAACCCGCTTTGTGGATCTACGATGCGCGCCTATTGAATGGGAATGACAAAACGCCTGCGCATCTGGTCTGGCGGATGGAAGTAACTTCAGAGAATGCGCCTTTACGGGAACTGGTGCTGGTGAACGCACAGAATGGGAAGATCAGTCTGCATTTCAACCAGATCGATACCGCGTGGACGGGAAATCCGTCCCCTGCCAAAGATGATGCGGTCAATCCAGCGACAGTCCCTGCGGCGGAGCCTATCCACGCGCCTGCGACGGGACTGAATATGCCATTAGGCGACCCAGACCCGAGTTTGAGTTTGTTCGTTGCTTCTACGGGTACGGATGATAACGGTAATAATACATGTACAGATTCTGCCAATCCTTGTGCGACGATCAACCATGCCATTTCACAAGCAAGTGATGGGCAAGCGATTGGCGTGACGGTGGGAACATATACGGGGAGTGGGACAGAGGTTGTACTAATAAACAAAAGCGTGAATCTATCTGGTGGATGGAATGCTACATTCGACGCTCAAACGGGATATTCTATAGTCGATGGGATGAATTCGCAGAACGGAATAATCGTAACGGATCAAGGTGCTGGACTGCTGACCGTTTCGATTGAGAATGTTATGGTCTTTAAGACACTTTGGTGGGGGATTCTGAATAATGAGAACCTGACGATCGCGCGTAGTTCCATTCACAGCAACATGCACGATGGCATTCGTCATGGCAATGGCGAACTCCTGCTTGAAAACTCAACAGTCAGCAGTAATAAGAATTACGGTTTATACATTTCTTCTGGAACAGTAAATCTGAATTATGTGACGATCAGCGATCATGTCACTCCCTATTATCCGGGCATATATAAGTATACGGGTGTACTGAATTTTAAGAATACGATTATGTTTAATGGCAATGGAGGGGTATCGAACTCGGAATGTTGGTCCATGGCGGCAGGAGACTTTAATTCCCTGGGGCATAATGTAATTGGAACTACCTGCGGAGGCGCCATTGAAGATCCGACAGATAAATTCGAAACCGATCCGAACTTGGGCGTATTTCTTCCGTTACAGGGATATCACCCCATCCTTTCCGACAGTCCGGCAATTGATACTGGTGATACATCCTGTGATGTTACTGATCAACGCGGTGTGTCGCGAATCGACATTGATAATGTGGGTGACTTGGGCATTTCGTGTGATATTGGCGCTTATGAATATACCGTTCCCGGTCCTGCCGCAAGCGTTTGGGCGGTTTCAGGGGACAATCAACACACTGAACCGAATTCGGAATTTCCAGAGCCATTGCGCGCGGTGGTGTTAGACGCCCAGGGAAGCCCGGTTAGTAATGCGGGCGTAACCTTCACTGCTCCGACAAGTGGCCCAACCGGTGTATTTGGCAATGGTACTTATGAGGAAGTCCCTCTTAGCGATGAAAGTGGCGTCGCAACAACTTCGCTTATCACCGCCAATCCAGAATTGGGCACTTTTGTGGTTCAGGCTGATGCTGGGCTTGGCACCACGGTGGATTTCACGTTGGAGAATCTTATCTGGTATGTATCGCCCAGCGGTTCGGATGTGAACTCGTGCAAATCTCCCGAAGAACCGTGTGCAACCATTAACGGCGCTATCAATAAGGCAAGTAACGGTGACAGCATCTTTGTTGCCATTGGGGTCTATGTTGGAAGCGGAACGGAGGTTGTGTTAATCAATAAAAGTCTTACGCTTTCCGGCGGTTGGGACGAAACTTTCACATCACAGACCGGCCACTCTACTATTGATGGTCAGGATGCCAGACTTGGAATTAGGAATGCCAGTAAGTCAAGTATCGATCATTTCATCATTACAAATGGCTATTCCAATGATTTGGGCGGAGGCATTTATAACGGCTCTTCTGCGGAGTTAACCATTATCAGCATTCGTGTTCACGGAAATTACAGCCGCTCTTGGGGTGGAGGTATCCGCAATGAAGGGACAATGGTGCTAAGCAACAGCGTGGTTTATCAAAACAGTTCATATACTGGCGGTGGTGGAATTTATAGCATTGGGACGCTCACGATCAATAATTCCACGATTGCACAGAATGAAAATATGGGAATACGAGGCGACACTATTGTCATCAATAATTCCACCATCACAGAGAATAGCGGTGGGACTGCTGGCGGAATGTGGGCATATGACACCGAGATCAAGAACAGCATTGTTGCCAACAATACTGGTTCAGCGCCTGATTGTTACGGATCGGTGACATCCAAAGACTATAATATCGTTGGGGATACCACCTCCTGCACTCTTGATACCACATCTGCTGGGCACGATCAGTTAAATGTAGACCCAGGGCTGACTGTGTTTTTCGCCGGCGTAGGATATTACTCCCTTCAGCCGACCAGCCCTGCAGTTGATGCTGGAAATCCTGCCACAGCAGGGAGCGGAGGCGATGCATGCCTATCTGAGGATCAGCGCGGCGCGTCGAGAGTTCAAAATGGCAACAATGGCGTAGCATGTGATATTGGCGCCTATGAATATACCTCCCCAGGAACACCCGCCAGCATCTCGATCATTGATGGATCTCCGCAAGTTGCTTCGCCTAATACAGCCTTTTCCCTGCCTCTTCGTGTTGCGGTCTTCGACGCTCAAGGCAGCCCTGTCCCGGATGCGGTTGTTAACTTTGAAGCGCCAGCCACCGGAGCAAGCGGCACTTTCACCAACAACCAGTCTTCCGCTACTACCGACTTGGGCGGATTAGCAACCTCTTCTGAGTTTACAGCAAACGATCAGGTTGGTAGTTACCTAGTTAGCGCCAGCGTACAAGACCTGCCAGACATGGTTAATTTTTCATTACACAACGGTTCCTGGATGGTAGCGCCCACAGGAAACGATTCAAACGATTGTGTGACGCCGCTAACACCTTGTGCCACCATCCAGGGTGTTCTGAATAAACCTCATTTTGCGGACGGAAACGAGATTTGGGTGGCTGTTGGCCTGTATAACACCAGCGACCATGTTTACGTCAAGAAAAGCGTATCGCTGAAAGGAGGCTGGGACGCCACTTTCACCAGTCAGATTGGCGCATCCATGCTTGAGGATGCTATCATTACATCCAGTGGCACGAATGTCTCCATCGAGAAATTTACCATTCAAAATACGCTCCTCAGCATCGGCATTTACAAATATGGCGTACACAACAACGGAATCATGACGATTTCGAACTCGACCATTAAGAATAACAAGGGCGGTATTGAAAACAGAGATACATTAACAGTTGTTAATTCGACCATCACTGATAATTACTACATTTATTCCCCTCTGTCGGGATATGGAAGCGGTATCTATGGCGCGTCTGGTACTACCACGCTGATCAATGTGACAGTGACGAACAATTCGGCCTCTGTGGGCGGTGGAATTTATACCGATAGCGGCGGCGGAGAATTTGTCCTGATGAATACAATCATTGCAGGTAACTTTGCCGGTGGATCAGGCTCCGGATTTGACTGTCATGCAAAAGTCATTTCCCATGGCTATAATCTGATCGGTGAGTACGGGGGTATTGCTCCCTGGAATGGTGAGTTTGCATGGAATTGTCAGGGCAACTGGAACCCCATGAGTGATATTGTAGGAACTCATGAAAAACCTGCGCTTGCCCATATTGGCGCTCTCACCGATCTTGGGAATGGAGTTTGGATTCGGCCTCTTAATCCCGGCAGTCCTGCAATCGATAATGGGAATTCGCTTCCTCCCGAAAGCGATGACTATGCCTGCGCCGAGGAAGATCAGATTGGCACTGCGCGGCCACAAGGTTCAGCTTGCGATATGGGAGCGGTTGAATACCTGCATGAGATTCACCCCCCCGAAGCACTGTTGGTGACGTTCGATGCAGGAAATACCACGTCTCTTCCTGGAACGGAGGTTTGTAGCGGTGATACGGGCGCTTGTGCCGGGGATGTCCATGAACGATCTGCCCACAATTATGCCTATAGCACCTATTCCTGGTACCAAACCTGGCATGGTCGTAACAGCATCGATGGCAACGGCATGCAGATTCTTTCCAGTGTTCACTACGGTTCGGGCTACAAAAATGCTTTTTGGAGCGGGAGTTCGATCGTTTATGGCGATGGTTACGCCTTTGCAAAAGCCGACGATGTGGTTGCCCATGAATACACTCACGGTGTCACGCAGTATGAGTCAGGCCTTTTCCCGTGGTATCAATCTGGTGCGATCTCTGAGTCGTTCTCCGATTTATGGGGCGAGGCTGTCGATCAGTATAACAAATTAGGGAATGATGTGGCCACTGTCAAATGGCTGATCGGCGAGGATGTAACCGGATTGGGCGCGGTCCGCAATATGAAGAATCCGCCTGCTTATAAACAGCCCGATTCGGTGCTCAGTTCCTTGTACTGTGAAAGCGGCGACTGTATCTTCAAAGATCAAGGCGGTATTCACACTAATAGCGGTGTAAACAACAAAGCCGCGTACCTCCTGGTGGCAGGTGGAACTTTCCGCAACCGCACTGTTAAGCCGCTTGGCTGGCCGAAGGTTCTCACCATCTATTATGAGGCCCAGACAAACCTGCTCACCTCTGGCTCCGATTATCTCGACCTTTACAATTCACTGTACCAGGCTTGTTTAAACAAGATCGGTACAAAAGGGATCGTTCTTGATAATTGCAACCAAGTTCGCAACGCCACCCTGGCTGTTGGCATGAATCTGGAGCCGGCTGCTGGTTTTAACCCGGATGCCGATCTGTGCCCAACTGGGATGGTCAAATATAAAGACCTGTTCTTCGATGATTTTGAAGCGGGTCTTAATGAAAGCAGCTGGAAATTAGGTGCATACCCGGGTATATTTAAGAGTATATCTGTGTGGGAACTCTCTGGAAAATATTCTTACAGCGGTTCAAATGCGTTATGGGCCAATGACAGCTATCACATTAACGACTCTTATGCCGCCATGTCTAAACGAGTGCTCATTCCATCGGGCGCCAAAACCTACCTGCATTTTGCCCATTCCTATACGCTGGGAATCTACTACAACGAAACGTATGCTGGTGGTGTAGTTGAGTACTCGTTGAACAACGGTGTCAACTGGAGGGATCTAAAGCCTCTATTTAACGCGGGTCAAAATTACAACCGTACCATTACCTTACAGATTCAAAATCCCCTGCAAGGGAGATACGCGTTTACAGGCGATAGTCATGGCTTCGTGGATTCTCGATATGACCTCTCCAGCCTTGTAGGGAAATATGTTCAAATCCAATGGCGTCTGGGTACCTCTGGTATTCCCAGTACCATCCCTGCCATTCTTGGATGGACTGTGGATGATGTCCACATTTATACGTGTCTGTATATTCCCAGCAAGCCAACTCTACTAAAGCCTCTCAACGGGTCAAAAGTGACTACCCTTAAGCCTCTCCTCGACTGGACCGATTCCACGCCCAGCCTGGATCATTATGAACTTCAAATTGCCGAAAATTCCACTTTCACTATTGGGCGTGTGAGTAACAACACTCTTAAAACCTCATACTTCCGACCGCTATCTGATCTTGTCAGCGGAAAAACCTACTACTGGCGCGTGCGCGCCTTCAATGCGGCAGGGAAGGCCAGTGCGTGGTCCACGGTGTGGTCGTTTACGACCCCGTAGGCGTTGACTTGACTGGATGGAGTCTTAACAGGCTCCATCCAGTACCCTCGTCCCCACCTCCACGCAAGGGACGCAGGCCTGGGATCGGTACGCGTTTGTCAATAATAATCCTGTCCGATATACGGATCCGACCGGGCATAAAGCGGAAGAGAATAAAGATGAAGCCGTAAAATGCAACGATCCTAGTGCTGATAACAATGGACAACCAGGACAATGTACTTATTCGCCACCAGAGGATAGTGGATTGCTTTGTTCGAGCATGGCTACTAATGGTGAATTGTGCTATGAAAGAGAGTATGATCAGGGAGAATTGGCGATGTTGATTACTGATATGAATACTCAGGCAGAGACCGAGCAGAGTTGGGGCGCTGGCTTGGCAATAGCTGGACTTGTAATTGCAGGAGTTGTAGCAGTTGCTTCTGCGCCACTGACATTAACAGGGGCTGCTATTATTGGCGTGGGTATAGCCCTAAGCGTTGTTGGTTCGGCGCTCTGGATTGATGGTGGATTACAGTCAAGTTTAGCTGGAAAGATATCCGCGAATGCATCTAGCAGTGGCAATACTGAAATCGCAATGGTTGGAAGTGGGTTAAAGCGTGAAGTTGGCGTTGTGGCGCTGGATGGCAGTAAGCCATTTAATTCGTTTCCAACTTGGACGCAGTCAGGAATCTTTAATTTAGCTTTTAGTCTTGTTGGACAATAGGCAAGAAAGGCCCGAAACCATGGATCCAAAAATTCCTAGTACGGTTAATTCTCCAAAAACACTGTTTAACATTATTGTGGTTTATCTATCTGTAATAGTTGGTAGTGTGATAGGTTTTTTCTTTAGCATATATCTTGCGTCGTTGGTTTCGCCAGTTGTTGGCTCTCTTACCAAAGGTTCAGGAGAGATTGTCTTGTCAATATTATATGGAGCAATTCTATTTTTGGTCAGCTTGGCAATCTGCGTTTGGATTTTTCGAAACTTAATTTCTATCATGCGGTCTGAATCGAAAAAAGACAAATCTTTGTCATTGGTTATGCAGAGGCATATATTAAAGTTTTTGTGTTTTGGATTCTTCGGTGGTATCTGCGCTCAAGAGGCCATGTATACGATAACTTCAATTTACTTGTTAAAAATATTTTCCTGATTTCGATTGCTCTAATATTGCCTTCTCATCGACCGCGAACTACTATTGCGACGCGGACGGGAAGCAAGTGAAAACCGTTGTTGACGGCGTGACCACGTTCTATGTCGGCAACCACTACGAAGTCAAGAATTCGGTTGTCACCAAATACTACTTCGCAGGGACAACGCGTCTCGCCGTCCGCACGGACGGGACACTGAGTTACCTCCTCGGCGACCATCTCGGCAGTTCCTCGGTCACGACCGATGCCAATGGAGCAAAAACCGCGACTGCGCTGTACAAAGCCTTCGGTGAGACTCGCTATCGCGAAGCATCCTTTACGACACGCTCGGCAACCTGAGCACGGACTACAAATTCACAGGCCAGCGCGAGGAAGCCAGCCTGGGCATTTACTTCTTCAACGCACGCTGGTATGATTCCTCACTGGGACGTTTCCTCTCGCCCGACAGCATCGTCCCCACCTCCGCGCAAGGGACGCAGGCTTGGGACCGGTACGCGTTTGTGAACAATAATCCTGTCAGGTATACGGATCCGACGGGACATATGATGATTGACCAGCTCGATATTGGTGGTGGAATAGCCCCAGCAAGTGGAAACAGACCAAACCCGACTGGTCCGGATGAGGGGATAACTTTTGGTTTGAACTCCCGTAGTCTTGTGAGAGGTATGACCGCAATACAATTTAGACAATACAATTTGAAATTCATGGGAACAACCATTGTTTCATGTTCAAATGGCTACTGTACGGCTGGTCTATCTTCGGGTAAGCCGACATTGTATAGAGCAGGAGACGGGTCAAGCCCAGCGTTGAAAAATATTCACACCCAAGAAAATCCATATGGAAATGGTAGAATCGACATACCGGTCGACGCAGATGGAAATGTTCATCCGCATTCTGGTGGAATGTCATCTGTCACTCAACCGCTACAACGGTGGAAAGACACTTGGGCATATCCGTCAGGTGCGAAGCCGCCAAGAGGTATTACGATAGTTAATGATAAACCAGGTCATTGGCGCTGGGAACCGAGCTGGGAGATGTCGAAAACCAACTTCGTCGACTTGCTCTATAGTACTCTCGCCGATTGGATTCAATTGGATTGATATTTCTGGTGCCATATGGACAAAGACGCGATTTACCGCTTGATGGATAAACTGGGCGAGTCTCAATCCAAAGAATTGCATAAGACCCTACTCCAAACTGTGGTTGCGCAAGGAGAGGCAGTTCTTCCATTGATTCTAGAATATGCTATTCTCCCCCCATCCCAATTAAAATCAGTCCCCGTTTTGGAGGTGATAAACGAATTCGGTTACCCAGCGAACAGGCATAGTTTACAGTATGTAGCATCGGTGATCTCGGATCCAAATGATATGGGATGGGAACTAGCTTTTAAAGTGGCGAAAACAATAGGGCCGCCAATCATCCCGGCGATACGGGCGGCTATTAAATACTACATGACGGATTTGGATTTTAATAACCTTTGCATTCAAGGGCTATGTCAGTATCTTGAGGAAATTGATCCGGGACAAACTTCGGAGGCTTTACCAGAGTTGATTGAGCTCTTATCAAACGGAACCGACGAGAATTACATAGTAGATTATGCAATATTGCCAATTAAAAGGATCGGCTCACCAATAGCTGATCGCGCAATTCCGATAATATTTAGTATTATTGTTTCACCAAATCGCTCAATTCGAGTTAAGCGATTATCTATTAAAGCACTAATGGAGTTTGACAAAGAAAAGGTTCGGTTTCAAACATCTCTTCTCGAAGATAGATTGCTGAATAACGAACCGGAAATTATTGACGACATTCACAAGCTCTTCACTTGGTTGAAACAAAAATAAGGAGTGAAAAACGGGACAGTCACAAAACGTTTTTTCGTCGGCGCGACGCGTCTCGCCGCGCGGAGCGGCACGGGCGGGACTCTATCCTTCCTGCTCGGTGATCATCTCGGCAGTTCGTCCGTGACGACCTATGCCAATGGTGCAAAAACCGCCTCCGCGCTCTACAAAGCCTTCGGTGAGACTCGCTACACGCTCGGCAACCTGAGCACGGACTATAAATTCACAGGCCAGCGCGAGGAAGCCAGCCTCGGCATTTACTTCTTCAACGCACGCTGGTATGATTCCTCGCTGGGACGGTTCCTCTCGCCCGACACCATCGTCCCCACCTCCACGCAAGGGACACAGGCCTGGGATCGGTACGCGTTTGTCAATAATAATCCCGTCCGCTATACGGATCCGACTGGACATATGATTACAGGTGACGGGCCTTCCCATTTTGATCATACCAATTCGTCTACCGATCCTTGTTTGCGTTACGGGAAAGGTTCTCCGCAATGCCCGAATTCGCCTGATGATAATCTGGACGATATAGTTGAACCAGAAGACAATGACAGCGGAAAATGCTCTGGGTTGTGCGCGCCAGCGCTTCCAAATAATCCTAGCGAACAGACTCAAACCGCGGCATCATCACAAACAACCGTTAATATGAGATGGGTCGCAACGGGCTTGATAGCCATCGGTGTAGCTATAGCGGTTACTGCCATTATTTTTTCGCCATTCGGCGTCGCTGCGTTGGCTGCCATAGGAATTGGCGGACTAACAGCATTTTCTTCTACAACGCTAGCGGGTCTTGCGCTCCTTGCAACAGCCTTTATAGGAGGTGGAGCATTGGTTAATAGTACAGCAGGCGCTATGGACGCCCAAGCGAGTCTGCCAACGGCAACACCTGCTCCCACGGCGACTCCCACTGCACCTTTTGGCGCACCGTTTAACCTGGTAACACCTACTGGAACACCCAATCGTTAGCTTTTGGAGACCATATGAGACGGTTCATGCCTTTTCTATTCGATGCTGTTACCTATGTTTTATTGATCCTTGTTTCAACGCAAGTTGGTGTTAAAGTTGGTTTTGAACTAGGTGTTCGAGTTTACGCTCTCGTTCGTAACGATACACTTACTATGTATTCCACGTTCTATGTGATAATCACTCTGCTATTAGGAGCAGGGCTTACAGTCTGGGCTTTTAAGAGAATGTTTCCTAGCGCCCTGGTGGAATTTACGCCTGAAGTTATCTTATCCCGTAAGTGGTCCTTTCTGTGGCGCAATTTAGTGCTATGGGCACTTGTTGGTTATACCTTTAGCGGTTTGACGTTGCATTGGATTATTCCAATGCTTATGAGATAACCTCTACTGTAAGAGATATTTATCAAAAACTGGTATTTGTATCCTGTTACCTTTGGCCCGTCTCAATCACTCTGCTCAGCGATTACATCGGCAAGCCGTTGGGTCGAACTGGTGGTTGACTAGCGAAGCTGTGTCGAAACCCTGTCGAGGCCAGATCAAGGCCACCGTCAATGGTTACGGCTTAAAGCAACCGCCCGAGGCTTCATCCCTCGGGCGGGTTTGTGTTTGTATGAAGTGTTAAACAGCCTATCCCAGCGTGGCGCGCGCGATCACAAGGCGCTGCACCTCGCTCGTCCCCTCGCCGATGGTCATCAGGCGGGCGTCGCGGTACATGCGCTCCACGGGGTATTCGCGGCTGTAGCCGTATCCGCCGTGAATCTGGATGGCGTTGTAGCAGACGCGTTCGGCCATTTCGCTGGCGAAGAGTTTCGCCATGGCGGCCTCGGTGGTGTAGGGACGGTTCTGGTCCTTGAGCCAGGCGGCTTTGTAGAGCATGTTGCGCGCCAGTTCGATCTCGGTGGCGGCGTCGGCCAGTTTCCACTGCAGGGCCTGGAAGTTGGCAATAGCCTGCCCGAAGGCCTTGCGTTCCTTGGCGTAGGCCAGCGCGGCTTCGAGCGCGGCCTCGGCCAGTCCGAGCGAGATGGCGCCGATGGAGATGCGTCCGCCGTCGAGCGTGGCGAGCGTCTGATGCAGGCCGCGTCCCTCCTCACCGACCAGGTTGCCGAGCGGCACGTGGACGTTTTCCAGCGTCACCGCGTGAGTGGGGGAGCCGTGCAGTCCCATCTTCTTTTCGGGCGGGGCGATGTGCAGACCGGGCGCGTCGGTCGGGACGAGGATCATGCTCAGGGAACGGGACCCGCCTCCCCGGTCCGTGCGCGAAACGACGATGATGTATTCCGCGATCGACGCGTTCGTGCACCACATCTTCGCGCCGTTCAGCACCCAGTCATTCCCCACTTTTTCGGCGCGGCAGGTGATGCCGCCCTGAATGTCGGAGCCAGCCTGCGGTTCGGTCATCACCAGCGCGGCGAGTTTACCCTTGCCGCTGGAGACGAGGGGAAGCCATTTCTTCTTGAGTTCTTCGCTTCCATACTTGACGAGAGGCGCGGTGCCGAGACCGTTGTGCGCCGCCAGCGCCAACGCAGTGGACCCGCACCCCCAGCCGAGTTCCTCGATGGCGATCATCGCGCTGACGCTATCCACGCCCGGGCCGCCGTACTCTTCGGGGATGCTCAGCCCGAGCAGGCCGATCGGCCCTCCCTTGCGCACCGCCTCCCAATTGAACTGGGAGGTTTCGTCCACCTCGCGGGCTTTGGTCTGCACCTCGGCCGCCACAAACTCGTGGACGGTCTTCTTCCACATGCGTTGTTCTTCGTTCAGGTCGAAATCCATGGCGTCGCTCCTCCAGTTTGGGTTTTGATTATGGAAATTATCGGAGATAATCCGCAGATTTTGCAGATTACGCTGATTTGAAATTTTCAAAAAGAAAATCTATTTAGTTTAAAAATACTCCGTTGGTCGAGTAGGCGGCAGAAAGAGTGCTAATTTTCAAGAGATGTTACTGTTTGCCGCCGTATCGAGACCAATAGTAGGTAGGGCTGACTGGAATTGTGGTCTCGATACGCCCCTCGGCAAACACTCAGGGCTACTCGACCACCACTTGCAACAAGGTTTCGGACGGCTAGTTTTTCCTGTCAAGTCCATTATATCGCCCGCCTAACTTGCACGGACGATCAGATTCCCGTCTTCGTTTTGAATCACCTCGAAATGCGGCAGGTCGCGGGTGGCGGGACCGCGCGTCACCTTGCCGAATTCGTCGAAGCGCGAACCGTGGCAGGGACATTCGAACGTGTCGCCAGGTTTTTCCACGGTGCATCCCAAGTGCGTGCATTTCATGCTGATGACGATGAAGCCCTTGGACGTGTGCCGCAGGGTGGCGGGGATTTGCAACAGTACGGTGACCGATCCCTGCGGATAGTTCGCGGCGGGACCGATGTCGAACTCTTTGGGTGGCGGCGGGTCGGCCTGGAAACTGAAGTAGCGCGCCAGTCCGCCCAGTCCGAGCGCGCCGCTGAAGGCGAGCAGAGAGTTGGTGAGGAGTTTGAGGAAGTTACGACGAGGGAGTCTCATGGTCGGATGGTCTGATAGTCTAACAGTCTGATAGTCGCTGGCATTATCGCGTGGCGAGGAAGGTCAACGTGATGATGGTCACCAGCAGGATGGCGAGGAAGAGTTGCGCGGCGCGGCCTGAACGGGGGAGCCAGCGTCCGATCTCGGATTCGTCCACGCGCGGGAAGAGGTAGGGGATGAGTCCCAGCAGCAGGACAACGATCAGCGGGGTGGCCACGCCCCACAGGAACGGGTCGCCGATCTTGAGCAGTTCCTGCACCCACAGGAAGAACCACGGCGCCCGCGATTCCGCCAGGCTGACGAGGGTGGAACTCATCGGCTGTTCGATAGGCGCGGGGAAGAAGGTGGCAACCAGCAGGAGAATCCCTCCCGCGACCAACATGGCGATGACTTCGCGGCGCAGGAGTTCGGCGCGGGAGATGCGCGTGGGCGTCACCTCGTCTTCGGGGCGCAAGTTGGCAACTTGCTCCACGCGCGCGGCGGCGATGCCTCCGTCACGGCGGACGCGGAAGAGATGCCAGATCATCACGATGCCGCCGAGGATGGCGAGGCCGAAGAGATGCCAGGCGTAGAAGCGGATCAGCATGGCAGGACCCGGCTCGAGGTTCCCTGAAACGAAGCGGACGAGTCCCTCGCCGATCTTTGGCACGGAGCCCAGCAGGTTGGTCCCCGCGATCAACGCCCAGCGGATGCCCTCGTCCCAGCGCAGGACGTAGCCCGTGAAATCGAGCAGGAGCACGATGACGAACAGCCCAAGTCCGAGCAGGAAATTGAAGCGGCGCGGCCTGGCGTAGGCGCCCGTGAAGACCACGCGCAGTAAATGGATGGCGGCCACCATCACCAACGCCTGCGCCGACCAGAAATGCAGACTGCGGACGAGTCCGCCATAGGGGACGAGGAAGGTGATCTCTTGAATGGTGGTGGCGGCGCGTTCCACCGAGGGAACGTAGTAGTACATCTCCAGCAGGCCCGTCACGAGCAGGACGAGGCAGAGGAAGACGGCCAGTCCGCCCGCGCCGAGGGTGTAGCGGAAGCGCGCCTGCAAGGCAGGGATGGTCGGCGGATGCAGGTGCAGGATGAAACTGGGACGCTTGCCCGTGCGCGGCTGGACGGATTGGATCCCGACGCCCACTCCCGCCAGGATCAACGCGCCTGCGAGCAGGAATTTCCACAGGTTGCTTTGCGCGGGCGGTTCTTTGACCGCGTATTGGATGGGGATGAACTGTCCGTTGGCGGCGGTGAGCGTGACGCCTTCGGGAAGTTTGCCGTTCATCTTCAACAGGTAGGCAGTGACCGCCAGCGCTTTTTCTTCGGTCAACGAGCCAGGGTCCCACCAGGGCATGTTGGCGAGGTTGTATTCATACAACTGTTTTGCGTTGACGAATCGCAGGAGCGTCCCCTTGTCTGTGAGGGAGGGGACGAGGCGCGGAAATTCGAATCCCTGCGGCGGGTGATTGGAGGCGTGGCATTTTGACGTCCAGCAGTCGCGATCTTCGCCGAAGGAATCGCGCCACGCGTCGGTGAGGCCCTGTCCCGTATCGCCGTGACAGGCCATGCACACGCCCCAGTAGATGAGCAATCCCTCGTCCAGTTGGGCGGGCGGGTCGTTGACGATCGGCTTGTCGAGGCGGCTGACATCGAAGGTGGGAGTCGGCGCGAGGGTGGGCGTCGGCGTCAGCGTCACCAGATACATGGTGGGGGAGGGCGTCACGAAGATGGTGGGCGTGGCGGTGGCGGTGACGGAATCCAGGGCGGGGGAGGCCGCGGCGGGAATCGCCAACAGCATGAATCCGCTCAATAGAATCAGGAGCAGGCCAAATGCTTGCCCTGAGCGAAGCCGAAGGGTACGGATGAGGCGGGGATGTTTGGATCGTTCAGTCATTCTAAAGTGTGATCACCTTGTCTGCTTTGGTCTGCGCTTCGAGGATGTCGCCCATCCCGCCCACGATGCCAACCTGCACTTTATCGGTCAGGTTGAGATAGTTCAGGCAGGTGCTGCAAACAATGATGCGCACACGGCGCGCTTCGAGGGCGCGCAGGCTGTCGAGCACAGGCGAGTCTTCACAGACCAGGCGCACGCCTTCGGTGTAGAAACAGATGGCGGCGGGAAGTTGATCGTGTTGCAAAAGCAGTTCAAGATACTTGCCGATGAGCGTTTGCTGGAGCGGTAGTTCTCCCTTGCCCATGCCGTTGTCGTTGATGAGGATGACGGTGTTTTTCATGTTGTTTCTTCGTCTGTGGTCTGGTCGTTGAATTGTTCCAGCAGTTTGCGCGCTTCAGGCAGGTTCTCTTTTTCCACGAAGATCTGCACTTTCGCGAGCCCGTCAATGGTGGTGGGATAAATGCTGTTTCCCACCGCCTCTTGAAAGAGTTCCACGTCAATGCCGTTCGATTCGAGATAGTTTTCGATCAACTCGGCCTGAAAACGGCCGTACACATCGGTGAGTTTGGTCCATTTGAGTTGTTCCATTACAACCTCCAGTTGAGGCGATCATTCATCGGCCTCATCGTAGTCGTCAGATTCAAATTTCCATCCTCGAGCGTGCAGTAGTTCGCGCGCTTCAAAAATATCGTGATTTGGGACAAGAATTTGCACACCGCCTCCTTGTCCGAACGCTGCATGCTCGTACCCCCCTTGGACGACAAACACCAATATGTTCCTGGATTCCAAAAACCCTTGAAGAATCTCCGCTTCTGCGCGGCTGGCGTTCATAAGGTGTTTCCATTTTGGTTTGATCATTGCGCTCTCCAGGTCGCGATGAACAGGATCGTCCACAGCATGCTGACGATCAATTGGCGGATGCCGATGCGCGTCGGCTTCCAACCTGTGGCGGGGTTCTCGATCCCCCAGACCGTTTCCAGCCACTGAACCAGATACGGGACGAAGATCCAGCGCGGCAGGATTCCGCTCCAGCCGAGGACGAGCGTCGCGGCCAGGTTGAAGGATGTGTAGAAGAAGGCGCGTCGGCCGCGTTTCCATCTCTCGCTTCGTTCTGGACGGGATGGCTGTTCCCGCTGTTCGAGACGGAGATACGCGTAGACGATGCTCGCGGCGGATTGCAGCCACGTCAATGCCCACAGCCACCAGCCCGCGGGGTCGTAGTGACCGAGTCCCACCCAAAAGGCGGCGGGCGCGACGAGGGACAGGACTCCCGTGGCGATGACTTCGATGCCAGCCTGCCTGCGCTCGGCGCGTTTGCTGACGAGATAGAGATGCCATGCGAAGACGGGAATCCCAGGGATGGCGAGCAGGGCGATGTAGCCCTGTTTCAGGCAGAATAATTCCGCCAGCGCAAGGAGCGCGATCACGCCGTAGACGATAAACCAGAAGCGCGCGATGGGCAGGTCGCTGCGCGGACGCCTGCCCGCGTAAGCCTTGGTTATCATCGCGGTCGGCTGGCGGATGAGGAAGGCGGCCATCGCCGCGGCTGTTAGCGCGAGGGATGCGTAGTTGAACGTGCCGCCCGCAAACAGTCCGATAAGGAGCGGGCTGAGAATGAACACCCATGAGCCGTGGTCCTGCGGCAGGGCGATCTGTCGGTTAAGGAGTTTGGCCATGCTGTGATTATATTCCCAATAAAACCTCCCGCTGGTCACGGAAAAAACGGGAGGTTTGTCATATTCTTTTGGGTTGGATTCTACTGGAATCTAAAAAGCCGCCCTGTTTAGGCGGCTCTTCGATTTATTATGCGGAGGATTATCCCACGAGACTCAGATAGACTATGCCAGAGCGGCCGCTATAGCCCGCCCAGATGGTTTTGCCATTGATGCGGTACTCGTCCAGCATGATGGAGCGCCCATCCCCAGAACTCCGCTAGACGTAACTGGTTTTATTGTCGGGAATGCGCGTGATCTTTATGGAGAGATCGTCGGTATTTCCTGCCCGAAGGAAATACTCCACGGCCTTGAGAATGATTTGTTTTTCCTCTGACATCCTGGCAGACCTCAATTCACGGCGGCGGTGGGCGCCAGCAAATGTTGTAATTCGGTTTCCGCCTGCGCCGGCGTGATGGACAGGGAATGGCTCCACTCTCCCACGAACGCGCGTTGTGTCCGTTTCAGGATGATCTGGTCGTTATCGTTCAGGGAGTGGGACTGTCGGTGGCTGACGAGACTGCGAATCACGCGGCAAAGCGATTCGGCGCGGCCGTCGCTCAGCCACTCAGTCAGCAATTCTTTCCGCTCGTGTCGGTCGTCTGGAAGCAGGTCACCGGGGCCATTCAGGATGTCCAGCAGGTGGTGGAATTCATCCCCCCGCGTGGGCAGGCGCAGACGCTCCCCCAGCTTGTCGTCCGCTGGCACCCAGACGGTCATATCGCCGACCTGGACGGCGTAATACAATATGGCGGGGCCATAAATTGTCCGCTCTTCCGCTTGAATGATTTTCCCAAGCCCGTGGATGCAGTGCATGACAACATCGCCTTTTCGGTAATTCATTAGGATCTCCTGACTGTCCGTCTAAAAAGACAAGACGCCAGCCTTGCAAAAGGACTGGCGTCTGGGACCTGTCGATCTGGGGGAATGAAGTCATTATATCATTGATTGCTTCATCGTCTGCTGTGCGGACCGTTGGCTTCGCTTATTTTACAGCCTGGCTTCCCTTTCGGCGTTCCATTGCATGAAGAGTTCCACCACCTGTGGATCGAAGTGACTGCCCGAGATTTGACGGATGTGTTCCAGCGCCTGTTCTCGGGTCCAGGCGGGGCGGTAGGGGCGGTCGGAGGTCAGGGCGTCGTACACGTCCGCCACGGCGAAGATGCGCGCCGCGAGGGGGATGGACGCGCCCACCAGTCCGCGTGGGTAGCCCGTTCCGTTCCATTTTTCGTGATGGCAGTAGGGAATGTCCAGTGCGGGCCGCAGATAGGTGATGGACGAGAGCATGTTGAGGGCAAGGACGGGATGCTGGCGCATGAGCGTCCATTCGTCATCGGTGAGTTTATCGGGTTTGAGCAGGATGTGATCGGGCACGCCCAATTTGCCGATGTCGTGCAGGAGCGCCCCGCGGCGGATGTGCGTCAGTTCCTGCTCGGCGACGCCCATTCGTTGGGCGAGTTCGAGCGTCAGTTCGGTCACCCGCTGGGTGTGGCCTTCCGTCTCCTTGTCGCGCAAGTCCATGGCGTGCGACCAGCCCTCGATGGTGGCATCGTAGGCGGCGCTCAATTCCATGTGCGATCGTTGCATGTCTTCGAACATCTGCGCGTTCTCGATGGCAATGGCGGCCTGATTGGACAGCGTGCGGAAAATATTCAGCCACTCTGCATCTCTCGCCACCACCGAACGGTGGAACAATTCCAATACGCCGATCACCTTGCCTTTTGCGACCAGGGGCATTCCAGAATAACCCTTGATGCCCTCCTCTTTGAGAAACCCAAATTGAAACGGTTCGTTGGGGTCCATGCTCAGGTCGGGGATCTGCACCAACTGCCTTTCCTGGACGGCCCTGCCCGCGTAACTCTCGCCGATCTTGACGGTGGCTGTCTTGACCGTGTTCGACCGAAATCCGACGGCGGCTCCACATTCCAGCAAGTTCAGAACGGGATTGAGCAGAAGAATGGTGGCGGCATCCGCATGCAGGAGGGACGCTGTTTTGCGGGCGATCATGTCCAGGCTGACGTTCATATCCATGACCGAAAGGATGAGAAAGTCAATATCCTGCAGGGTGGTCAGGTAGGTGTTTTGGCGTTTCAGTTCCTCCTCGGCCCGTTTGCGTTCGGTGATGTCGGTGGCGACTCCTACGATCCCCACGATTTCGCCCGCCGAATTGTGGATGGGGCCGATGCGGTTGTCAAAATATGTACCGTCTATTTCGTTGACCACGCTAAACGTCTCCCCCGCCAGGGCGCGTTGGATGATTTCACTCCCGCTGAAGGGTTCCCCGTTGAAATCCACGAAGGGCATCGAGCCGTACAGTTCGAAGGCGGATACTCCCACGTTTTCAGTGGGC
This sequence comes from Chloroflexota bacterium, assembly GCA_049324715.1. GTDB lineage: Bacteria > Chloroflexota > Anaerolineae > Anaerolineales > Villigracilaceae > Denitrolinea. Next base: position 45,246 of record JBMOMR010000023.1, read on the forward strand.
TTCAGTCCCGCCCCCTCCAATCCCCGCCCATCGGAGAAGGTGAAGCGCCCCTGGCGATCCAGGGTGAAGATGGTAATGGGAGCGTTCCTCAGCACCACCTGGAGTTTCTTCGCGCTTTCCTCGGCCTCCCGCTCCTTGACCCGCCGCAGTTTGAGTTCGTGCCGCAACAGGACGAAGATCACCACGGCGCTGAGCGCCACGAAGATCACGCCCTTCATGGATTGCAGGCGCGTGATGGCCGCTGATTCCACGGTCAGTCGGGACACGAAAAAATCAGTGAGGAAGATCCACAGTCCCCCAAACAGGGCGTACGTCAGGGCGATTTGGACATCGAGCCGCAATCGTTGTCTTGGTTTCATGTGCGCCTCCAAATCCCAGCAGAGTAACAATAAATGGTTCTCCGCGGGAAATCCACCCTTAGTTCTATATCTCTTTTCAGGGATTGGCAATGTGTAGATAGTCCTATTCGATCCTTCATCGCATCCCGCTTGCGGTCATTCCCCCTCGTTCTTCGCCTCATATAAATATCTCCTCGGATTATGATGCGCCAACTGAAAATACACCTGCTCCCCCAAATGGCTTCGCAATGCGATCGAGACCTCCTTCTCACTCACTTTCTCGCGTTCCACCATGTAATAATCCGTCCCGAATAGCACGTGCTCGCGCACACACTTCTCGACCAGCAACACCTTCAGGAACTCGAAGTGATTGAACGGACGGTAATCGGGATTCTCCACGAACAGCGTGTACGAAACGTCCGTGTACAGGTTGGGATATTTCTTCGACCTGAGCATCTCCATGAGCACCGTCAGCCAGGTGGCATCCTCGCCTTTGCGCGGCGTCTCGCCCGTCAGGTGACGCTCCCACTCGTCCGCGCCGCCGAAATGCGCCAGGCAGAAGTTCAGTTTGGGGAACTGCTTCAGCACGCCTTTGTAGTTGGCAGGATGAGCGAACTTCTGCGCCTGTGTGCGGCTTAACCCCGCCATGTGAACCCCGCCCGTGGAGCAGTGGGCCATGATGGGCAACTTCTTTTTCTCACAATACGCGTAGATCTCCAGCAGGGCGGGGTCATCGGGATAGTACCCAAGGTTTGGATACAACTTCACGCCTTTGATCTTATATTCCTTGTGCCAGCGCTGGAACTCTTCCACCACATTCGGACGACGCGGGTCCACCGCGCAGAATGGGATGACCGCCCCCTTCGACCTGTCGCGCAGTTCCGACAGTTCCTTCAACTGCGCCTCATACGGGACCTCGGGCTTGCCAGCCCCCATGAACTCCATATCCATCGGCAGGACGATGAAGCGCGTCCCCGTGGGATATTGCATCTGCACGTACTCGAACACCTTTGCCTGACTCTCGAACGCTCCGCGCGCCAGGAACCGTCCCGTCCGCGCCGCCTCGTCCTTGTTCGAGTGCGGGATGAATTTCTCGAACAACCACAGGATCGATCCCCGCAGGAACGGGCGTCGCAGGGCGCTCACCAATCCCAGCGGCAGGAAGCGGTTGGGGATGTGCTCGGCGGTGAATGTGTGGATGTGGCAGTTGTAGATGGTCAGGTCCATGCGCGGCTCCTTGTGAGTTGGGACACTATACAACAACTAAACCAACAAGGCAAGATAAAAATAGTATACAATCGAACCATGCACCGCGTTGTCCCCGAATTCATCATAGAAAAATACCGCGCTGGACAATTCAACGGCTCTTTCCGCGCCGCGGGAATGTTCCTTGACCTATCGGGCTTTTCCAGCCTCACCGATGCGCTCGCCAAGCAGGGACAGTACGGTGCGGAAATTCTCGTGGGCTTGATGCACAATGTGTTCGATCCGCTGGTCGCCAGTGTGTTTGAACACGGCGGCAAGATCGTCGGCTTCGCAGGCGACGGCATTCTGGCGCTGTTCCCCATCGAAACGGACGAACGCGCCACCGCCTTGAACGCGCTGGCCTCCGCCTGGTGGATCCAGCGGAACCTGGCCTCGCGCGCCATCCAATCAACTCCCTTTGGCTCGTTCTCGTTTTCCGCCAAGATCGGTTTGTCCCTCGGCGACGTCTCCTGGGGAATTTTGTCCTCCGCCACTCTCGATCAATCCACCTACTACTTCCGCGGCAAGGCCGTGGACGATTGCGCCACCGCCGAACATCTGGCGCGCGCAGGGGAGACCCATCTCTCCCGTTCGCTAGCGGACATACTGCGGGAGGACGTCCTCGTCGAAGACGGCGACGCCTTCGGGCGCCTGTCTGGGATCCGCTCCCGATTGCCCTCTCCCAGTGCCCTGAGATTCCCGTCCTTCGACTCGACCGTCTCGCGGGTATTCATTCCAGAGACAATCCTCCATCGTGATGAGCGCGGCGAGTTTCGCCAGGCGGTCAACCTGTTCATGCGCTTCCCCGACCTGCCGAACGAGAAGTTGCAGGAGTTCGTCCAGACCCTCTTCCGATTGAAGGAACAGTATGGCGGGCTTATCAACCGTCTCGACTTTGGCGACAAGGGCTGTAACATGCTCATGTTGTGGGGCGCTCCCGTCGCCTACGAAAACGATATCGGCCGCGCCCTCAACTTTCTGCTCGATCTCCAGGCCAGCGTGGATTTTCCCATCACCACGGGTGTCACGTATTACATCGCCCACGCGGGATTTCTGGGCGGCGAGATCTTCGAGTGCTACACCTGCTATGGCTGGGGTGTGAACCTCGCCTCCCGCTTCATGATGTCCGCTCCCGCTGGGCACACGTGGATCGACGAACGCGTGGCGCGGCGCATCAAGAACCGCTTCGACTTTTCCTATCTCGGCGCACAGCGTTTCAAGGGCTTCGATACCGAACAGAAAGTGTATCAACTGGAGCGACGCAAGCCGCACGAGGAGGCTCCGCACGAAGGAGAACTCGTCGGTCGCGCGGCCGAACTCTCCCGTCTGACGGAATTTCTGGGACCGCTTTGGCAGGGAAAGTCCGCGGGACTGATCTCCGTCTGGGGCGACGCAGGCATCGGGAAGAGTCGACTCGTGTACGAGTTGCGCGTCTCGCCCGCGTTGGAAGGTCGGAGCGTACTCTGGGGCTTCTGTCACTCCGACCAGGTCCTGCGTCACTCGTTCAATCCATTCCGATATTGGCTATTGCGCTACTTCGGCCTGACATCCGAGATGAGCGACGAAGCGCGCAAGCAGGCCTTCAACCAAAAACTGGATGACCTGCTCGCCTCTCTTCCTGACCTCGAACTGGCGGCCGATCTCGAACGCGTCCGCTCCGCCCTCGGCGCCCTCCTGGACTTGACCTGGCCTGACTCCTTCTACGAAAAACTCGACGCGGAGGGCCGCTACAACAATACCCTGCTGGCGCTCACGTCCCTGCTCAAGGCTGAAAGCCTGCGCCAGCCTGTGGTCATCTTTATCGAGGACGCTCAATTCCTCGACGAAGATTCCGCCGCGTTCCTGCCGCGTCTCAAGCGCGCCCTGGCGGGTTATTCCGTTGCGATGATCGTCTCGGCGCGGCATTCTGGCCCCGATTCCACCCTCGAGTCGCTTTCCGATGCGGTCATCGAGTTGGGTGCGCTATCCACGCAGGCAATGGCCAGCCTCGCGGAGATCTATCTGGGCGGGGCCGCCTCCCCCGAGCTGGTGGATTTTCTTCAGGAGCGTTCGGAGGGAAATCCCTATTTTGCGGAGCAGATCCTGATCTATCTACAGGAGGAGGCGTTGCTGGAGATGGGGGAGGGAGGTTGGCGCGCCTCGCGTGCCCTTCGAGACGCGTCCCTTCCAGCGGATATCCGCGCGTTGTTGATGGCCCACCTCGACCAGTTAAGCGCCGCGGTGCGGGACGTCATCCAGACCGCATCCATTCTTGGACGTGAGTTTGATTCGCGGACCCTGGCCGCTGTTCTGGGGGACGGCATCTCCCTGCCCGACCTGCTGCGAGAGGCCGTACAGGCGGAAATTCTATTGCCCGTGAACCAACACCGCTACACGTTCAGGCATGGTTTGTTGCGAGACGCGGCCTACTCCATGCAGACGCGGGCGCGCAGGCAGGAACTCCACGCCGCGGTCGTGGATGCGCTCGAGCGGTTGTACGCCAATGAGATCGAGCCGCGCTATGGCGAATTGGCGCACCATGCCGAAAGTGCCGCCCTCGCTGATAAGGCGATCCATTATCTGCCTCTGGCGAGCGCGCAGGCAATGGACGCGTATCAGAACGCCAAGGCGGTGGATTACCTCACCCGCGTGCTGGTGTTGATCCCCGAACGGGAATCGCGTGTACGCTTCGACCTTTTGCTCAAGCGCATGCAAGTGCTCCATCGCATGGGCGACCGAAAGGCGGAGATCGCCGACATCGACAGTCTGGATGCTCTGGCTGGCCTTTTGGGCGACCCGACTTTCACTGCCCAAGCCCTCCTGGCGCGTGCGAATTATTGCTCGGCCACAGGCGATTACTCGGCTGCGAACACCATAGCCGAAAATGTGATCGATCTGATGAAATCGGGAAGCCCCGAAACCACTCTCGAAGCGTATTCGTATCTGGCGTCCTCCCTGTTCCGCCTCGGCAGGCTGGACGAGAGTCTAGCGAAGGCACGCGCGGGATTGGTCCTGGCGCGCCGTGCTGGGGCGAAGAGGAGCGAAGCGCAGATGCTGAGCGGGATGGGGTTGATCTCCATCGAGCAGAACAAGATCCTGGATGCGATGGATTATCTGGAACAGTCCATCAAGATCGCGCGCCAGATCGCGGACGAGGTGATCGAGATCAGCGCCTTGAACAATTTTGGGAATGCCGCGGCCTCGCTGGGCGATTACTCCATGGCATACGAATGTTACGAACGTTCCTATCGGGGATTCCAGACGCGCGGCGATAGAAGCGGGGAGGGGACGATGCTGAATAACCTGGGATGGGCGGCGGGGATGCGGGGTGACTTCGAGTCCGCGCTCACCTATCAACGGCAGGCGTTGAAGATCGCGCGTGAAGTCGGCAACCAGCACCAGGAAGCCTATACTTTGATCAATTTGAGCGCGCTGTTGGGGATTCAGGGAGATGCGGTCAGTGCGCGGGAATTTGCCATCCTTGGCTATGAATTGTGCCGCAAGATCGGTGAGCGATCGGGAGAGGCCTGGGCTCTGCTGAATTTGGGCCACTCCTACATCCTGACCGAGGATCTGGAACCCGCCCAGGTCGCGTACGAACAGTCATTTTTCATCCGCACAGAAATGCGCCAGCCAAATTTGTCGGCGGAGGCTCTAGCGGGGTTGATCCAGATCGCGTTGTTCAAAGACGAATTGGCGGCCTTGGCCGAGCGGACGGAGTCCGTCCTTGCGATCATGGAAAAGGACAGGGAATTTTCAGGAGCCGAAGACCCGCTGCGGATTTACTTTATCTGCTATCAGGCTCTGGAGAAAATGAAAGACCCGCGCTCGCGAGCGGTTCTGCAAGGTGCAAAACGATTGCTCGAAGCGCAGGTCTCGAAGTTCAAGGATGAAAACGCGCGGCGCATGTACGTGGAAAACGTCCCGTGGCGACGCGCCATTCACCAGACGAACTAGGCGCGTTCTACGGCCAGATGCCGATCGGCGGGTCGCCCAGGTCCCACGTGAATTTGATCTTTCCGCTTCCTGTCGTCTGGAATTCCAATTCCTGCGGGACATCGTTGACGAGGGCGAAGAGTTTTTTCTTCCCCGCGGGCAACGCGCTCAAGACAACGGTGTAGTGGATTTTGGCGAAGTCTCCCGTTTTCTTGTCTTTGACGCCGTACGCGTTGAACCAGGTGATCGTCCCGCCATCATAGGAAGTCGGATCAGGGACTTTCTTGCTGATCACTTCGTATTTTTCTGCGTTGCCACTTCCGATGTCCACTTCGATCTCTGAATCGTAATTGGGGATTTTCTTGCCCTTGATCTTGAATTTTCCATTCGCATTCATCGCAGACTCCTTCTTGAGGTTGGTTGATTTATTATAGCCGTATTACGTGTTGTTTCGTTTTGCCAATTTCAAGTTCCACGCTCGACGTCGAAGCACGAATTGATCATCCTATGGTCCTTCTCAAAGCCGCTTGACAGTTTAACCGATTTGGAACGCGAAAAGCGCGAACACTTGCACCGAACGCAAGTGCGGTGTGGGCGAATTTCGCGTATTTTCTTCATCCTATTCGCGTTACTCGCAAATTCGCGGCATTCGCATTGAGAATCCTCCGTCTTTGAGAAAGCCATGAAATGACCATCCCATGCCTTCCGCAAAAACCATTAATAGCCCTTATAATGGGGCATAAGGAGAGATAAGCCATGGTAATGCCAAGTAAAGATGCAACCTCTATCAATGTCGGCAATCGCTTGCGCGAATTGCGCGAGGCTCGCAATATTTCGATGCGCGGCCTGGCCGCGAAAAGCGGTCTTTCGGCCAATGCGTTGAGCATGATCGAGCGAGGGAAGACCAGCCCATCGGTAAGCACTTTATATAAATTATCCGAAGCGCTGGGCGTGGACATTACGGCATTCTTTGGCGAGCCGGTCGAGCGTCAACCCGTTGTTTTTTTGAAGGCGGCGGAGCGTTCCCGGGTCTCCTTTGTGCGCGGGGTGTGGGAGGATTTGGGCGGCACAAATTTTGTCGGCCGCATGCAGCCCTTCATCCTGACCCTGGAGAATGGCGGCGGGAGCGGACCCAATTCCATGCTGCATAGCGGGCACGAATTTGTCTTCTGCCTGCGCGGCACGCTGGAATACCAGATCGATAAGAAGATTTACCTGTTGGAGCCGGGCGACAGCCTGCTCTTTGCGGCAAAACTCCGCCATCGGTGGAGAAACCCCGGCAATACCGTCGTCAATGCCCTGATCATGCTGGCGGATTTCTCCGAGAACGAGAGTGGCCTTATGATTCACAAACACGCGATTGAGGATTTATGAAAAACAGCGGACATTTCGTCCGCTGTTTTTTTTGTAACTGGCTGATTTACTTTTCGGGCGCGCCCGCGTCGATCCACTGGACGATGAGGGCCAATTCCTCGGGGGAGAAGTTGGCGAAGTGTTTTTCGCTCTGGATCTTGACCAGAAGACTGTTGGCGCTGTCGCCGGGCAGGACGACTGCGCCGCCTTGACCTCCCTTCATGGCGTCCGCGTAGGTGGAAAGTTTCAACCCAGCGGACGGGTTTTCGCCGTGGCAGGCGGTGCACCGATTACCAAACAAAGCGCCGATGAAATTATCGAACGTCAAATTGGCGGGAACCTCGGGCAGGGCGGGCGCTGGCGCAGGCGGGGGAATCTGCGGCTTGAGGATCTCGCGAAGTTTTGGCGCATCGAATCCTGCAAAGGTGTAGACGCTTCCATGACAGGCGCTGTTCGAACAGAAGGATGTGTTGCTCGTTCCGCCCGCGTCCTCGACCGTGTGGCAGTTGGCGCAGGTAGAGTCGAAGGCCTGGTTGTGGAGACTGATCCAGTTGGCGTTCAAGTGCGACTCGGGTTCGGGGCCGCGGCTGATCTCGATGCTGGTGGTGAAGTCCTGTTCATTCGCAACGACGGGGATGGAGTGGCACAGATTGCATTCCAGGCGGACGGCCTGGTTCTGTTCGTTCAGATGCCTGCCATCGTGACAGCGGAAGCATCCTGCTGTGTTGATGTGCCCCAGGTTGTTCGGGTGCGTCGTCCAATCCACTTTTTGATCGTGAAAAACGGTTTGGTCGTAGATGGCTTTCATCTCTTCGATGGCGGCGCTGATCTCCTTGCCGTGACCGACATAGTACTCGGTGTTCTTGTAATACTCCTCCACGCCCTCGATAGCTTTCATCGCCTCCGCGCGGGACGGGTAGGTTTTGCTCAGCACATCGTTGGCGCGCTTGCGGATGCCAGGGATGGATGTGCTGATCCGCCCACGGGCGAGGGATTCGTCCAGGGAGACGGAGGGCGGCTGAAAGTCATGAGTGACGCGGTTGTGGCAGGTGATGCAGTCCATGGGCTTGAGCTGGCTTTCGTCCATGGTGGATTTGTCGAAGCCAGATTCCACGTCCACATATTCGGTGTAGGTGCCATCGGAATTCATCACGCGCACGTAGGGAATCTCCTGGTTGAGTTCATCGGTGGCGTAATAGTAAACGGGATTCTCGATGTGCCAGTGAATGCCGAAACCGAGGCCTTCGCGCTTGGTCCCGCCGCCTGTCTTCATTACAAGGTAGGTGCTGGTGGCGGGATTGTTGATCTCGTCCCCAAAATGGGTGATGACGCGCAGGCTGTCATCCGAGAAGGTCTCTGGGCGGTGACATTTCTCGCAGGTGTCCACCGCGGGGCGCAGGGCCTTGGCTCGGATGGGGAATTCATAAAGTTTGAAGATCTGATAATACGCTTCTTTGATTCCCTGCGATTTGCGCGTCAATTGATTGACGAAGGACGTGCGTCCGATGTGGCATTCTTCGCAGGTGACGTTGGCGTGCGGCGACTCAACGTAAACCGCGTTTTGCGGCGGCATGGTGTGACAGGTGGTGCCGCAGAATTGCGGCGAGTTGCTGTATTCCCAACCATAGGTCCCCCCGATCAGCGAGATCGCCACAACAACGATTATGACAATGATCGGCAGTATCACTTTCCAACGGGGTGAACCGGCCGGAGGAAAGAAAAACGTCCGTAAGGACTCTTTTAGGCTCATACCATTATCTCCTTGGAACTTTGGCGATGTTCTTTCATTATATGCCGAAAAGGTAGCGGGTTTATGCAACCCGCTACCTTTATCGTGATTCGTGCAGGGACTTGCTTACGGTCGCGTGTAGGCAGTGGTATCGCCGCCCAAGTCCTCGATCGAGTCGATCAGGATCTGGATGATGTACTTGGCGTTGTGAGCGAACGCGCCCGGGTCTTTCTGAACGTACTGGTAGTTGAAGGCGGCCTTTAACAGGCGGGGAGTCCAGGTGGCGTAACTCTTGCCATCTGCGCCGAAGAAGTAGGGGTAGGCGTGAGAATCGTATTTGAGTTCTCCGCCATTGGCGGCCGCGTACTTCTGCATTTCGGCATAGAGTGCGTCGGTCAGTGTGGCAATCTCGCCCGCAATGCCTTCCGCTGTGTCACCGTCGCCGTCGTAGTCGACAGGATCGCCAAAGCGGATGGTTTCCAGGTCTTCGGTGCCGTGGCAGGTTGCGCAGGCTTCGGTCTTCACTTCCAGTTCATGCACATCGTGGCAGGACTTGCAGGTGAAGCCGTTCTCGACATGCGGATGCTTACCAAGATATTCCTTGCCATCGTACTGGTAGGCGCCCTGAGCGTCGTTGCCGAACAGAGTCGCGCCCGCCGCGAAGTAGTGAATATTCACGAAGCGGATCTTCGCATCCACTGTATCAATTTCCTTACCCGTGAGGGCTTTGTTGACACTGGTGGTGGAGGACTGACCCTGGTGACATTCGAGACACAGGTTGGAGTCGTCAGGAATCAATTTTCCATCCGCATCCGCCTTGGAGAACGTAACGCTCTTGCCAGACGGGAATGGAACGCTTGTGACAGCATAGCGCGCAGGCCAGTTGGCTTCATCGTGACAGGTGGAGCACTTGAAGCCATTGCTCGGAGCCATTGCGCCCACACCGGATGTGACAATGGCGCCAGTGCCGGTAGTGGCAACCGTGCCGCCGTTGTGGATAAATTCTGGCAAGCCATCAGCGGTGTGGCATTTTACACAGCCGTAGGGAACTTTTCCTTCTTCATCCCAGTGGCGGAATGGCTCAGTGTTGCCGGCAAAGTGGCCCGCGTCATCGCGGACGAACTTGCTGACATCACCACCCAGGTCTTCGATCGAATCATGAAGCAACTGGATGATGTACTTGTTGCCGTGGGCAAACGCGCCCGGGTCCTTGAGCGAGACCTGATAGTTGTAGGCGGCTTTCAGCAGGCGGGCAGTCCACGTGCTGTAGCCAACCACGCCACCTTCGGCGTTGGTGTCGGCCGCGCCATCGCCATCGGCATCGGTGAGGAAGTAGGGGTACACAGCGGGATCGTACGTGATGCCCGTACCAACCTTGTCCTTGGCATAGGCCTTGATCTCGGCCAGGAGGGCAGCCTGCAGACCTTCGATCTCATAGTACATGCCTTCTTCCGCGTTGCCATCACCGTCATAGTCCCAGGCGGAGGCTTCGGGTTCGCGGATGTCTTGCAATCCACCTTCGGTCGTGACGCCCTCGCCGTGGCAGGTTGCGCATTGCTCAACCTTCACCTCGAGGGTATGCGGGTCGTGACAACCGACGCAGGTCTCGTAACCATCCACGTGCATGTGCTTGCCGTCGTACATCTTGCCTTCGTATTCGTACCCACCCTTGACCTCAGTGCCGTACAGCGTGGCAGCCGCGGCAAAGTAGTGGATGTTGCGGAACCCGAAGCGGACATCCTTGCCCTGGTCATCCTTGATTGGGGCGACGACGGCATCCACGTCGGTGACTTGGAAGCGGGCGATCTGGGCATCCACCGAAGCCTTGGACTCGCGTCCCTGGTGGCAGACCAGACAGCGGGTCGCGTCACCGAATCCGGTCACCACAAACGGGACGGGTTCGCCGGCTTCGTCCATCTCATAACCGGGGAAGGCAACGCTATCGAGCGTGCTGGCAACGGGATTGTGGCACGCCACGCACTGAATGCCTTGCGCATTCGCGGCGGGAACGGCCGCATCCACCTTGTTGGCCTCAGAACCATCGGCGCCAAGGAAGTCCTGGTAACCGGCGGTGCTGTGACAGCGCGCACAGGAGGTGGGAACTTCCGCGGGATCTTCAGCATCCCAGTGACGGAATGCTTCGGTGTCAACCGCGTTGTGACCGGAGCCGACCCATGCGGCATAGTAAGGAACAGAACTTTCATCAACGACAGGGGCCGCTTCAGCGGTCGGAACAGGGGACTCGGTTGGCTTCGTGCCGCAGGCGGCCAAAACGGCGACAGCGAGCAACAAAGTTCCGAGTACGAGCAAAAACTTCTTTGAGTTCATGTGCACATTCTCCAAGTTAGGGTTTGGTTTTGAGCAAGAAGAGTTAATCTGAAATGGGCACCTCCGACATCTGTAATTTCGACTATTATAGTCGAATTATTAATACCGAGCTAATATACAACAAAAACCATTTTTCAGGGTGTGACATGTGTCATCATTCACAATGTGGGTTGTCATATTGTGTCGTACGCCCCAATCTAAACAAAATGCCCGTTGAGAAGAATGCTCAACGGGCAGCGGACAAGGAGAGGTTATTAGGCTAGGCGTACATGCCCCAGTCCAGTGCGGAGGGGTCTTCCATCATCGAGAAATCCCACATTTCCATGCCCATTTCAACGGTCACGGGCATTTTCAGGCCATCTATGGCCTTGGCCTTGGTCATTTCGATCATGGCCGGGCCGTACGGACAAAACGGCGTAGTCAGGATCATTTTCAACCGAGCCATATCATTTTCGATTTGGATATCACGTACGAGGCCCAGCTGGATGATGTTCATCCCAATCTCGGGATCGACCACCTCCGAAAGGGAGGCGCGTACAGACTCCACCTTGTCGGGATGCGTGCTGTGTATCGTCCACTGGATTTGTTTGGTTTCCGAATTTTCACTCATAACTCACCATCATTTAGGTTTGACCAGGTAAGTGCAATGGGCACTACCTTCGAGAATGCATTGAACTTTACTTGCGGGAACGGCCAGCATTTTCGAAATCAAGGTTTGGTCCACAACGCAGACCTCGGGATGGCTTTGGCCAATCTGATAATACGGGCAGGTGATCTCGTGGATGCGATAGCCGTCCTCGGCTTTTTCCCATTCCACAGTGAACCCTTCCTCGGCCAGCAAATCCTTGACGGCTTCAAGGCGCTCTTCCATGCTCAGCCCCTTGACCTGTTCGGTATATTCCGAGGCGAGGTCTTCCGCCACTTGCGAGAAAAGCTTGCTGACTAACGGCCCCGACATGGACTCTTTCATCTGCGCCAGCAACCGCGTTGTCAACCGCAGGTAACGAGTGGGGAAGCGTTCCATGCCTTCGTCGGTAAGAATGTACACCAGGCGCGGCCTTCCAACCCCGTGGCGTTCCTCCTGTGCGTCCACCAGTCCTTCCATTTGGAGATTGGTCAGGTGATGACGCACCGAGATGGGATTGATTCCCACGGCCTCCGCCAGCTCGTTAATGGTGGAACGAGGGGAGCGCAAAAGCGTTTGCAGAATTCGGTCACGCGTGCTTTTCATGGGGGCGAGTATACCCGTCCCCTTGTAACTTGTCAATAATATAGATAAATATCATAAAAATTACACTTGACCAATTCTGATATACTTTGTCTGACCGAATCCTATTTGCTCCTTTTTGGACTTTTGGCGCGCTAATCCACCTGAATCCTTTTCGAAAGGGACGCATTCCATGAACCCCGTTGTTTTGCTTCCTCATCCGCTTCCATCCGATTGGATCTCCTCGCTCGCTGGGCGAGTGGACCTCATCATCGGTACCGAGCAGGAAACTGGTTGGTCCGCGAATGTGACGGAGGCCATGCCCCGAGCAGATGGCCTTCTTTGCTTATTGACCGATCGCGTTGACGCAGTTCTCCTCGAGAAAATGCCGCGCTTGCGTATAGTCAGCAACATGGCTGTCGGAGTGGATAATATTGATGTAGGAGCCTGTAATCGAAGAGGGATTCCAGTTGGGAATACCCCCGGCGCAATGACCGACGCAACCGCCGACCTGACCCTGTCGCTTTTGCTGGCGGCCGCGCGGCGATTGCCCGAATCCTCGCGGGACGCGCGCGAGGGGCGCTGGCAGACATGGTCTCCCACGGGCTGGCTGGGTGCGGACTTACGCGGCGCGACGCTGGGAATCATCGGGTTGGGGAAGATCGGCAGGGCGGTGGCCGAACGGGCGCGCGGGTTTGGACTCCGCCTCGTTTATTGGGAACCCGCTCCAAGTCCAGAGAATGAAGCGGCTGTGGGCGCGCGGTACGTCACGTTCGATGAGTTGATGTCCACCAGTGACTTTGTCACGTTGCATTGTCCCCTCAACGAATCCACGCGCGGACTCATCAACGAGGCCGCTTTGCGGAAGATGAAACCCTCGGCGATCTTGATCAACGCCGCGCGGGGTCCCGTTGTGGATACGCCTGCGCTGGCGCGCGCTCTCTCAGAGAACTGGATCCGCTTCGCCGCGCTGGATGTGACCGATCCTGAGCCACTCCTGCCCGACCATGTTTTGTATTCCCTGTCGAATTGCTTCATCCTGCCGCACATTGGCTCGGCCACGCACGGGACACGCAAACGCATGGCCGAGATGGCCTGCGAAAATTTACTGGCTGGGTTGGAAGGGAAGAAACTCCCGAACTGTGTAAATCCAGAAGTTTGGCGGTCTGAGGTGTAAGAAAGGCAATGTTCTTGTGCGAACTCCGATTTTAATAGCGCACCTTATTGATCTTGTTGCAGATGATATTTAGTGAGTCCAGCCAATTCCCGAATCTTCCATAGAGACCCGTCACAGCATACCCGGCTGGACACTTGGCAATAAACGCGCTTCCACCTTCTCCGCCCACCGGATCGGAGTGAAAGGATTGAGAAAGATCAATCGTTTCGCAATAAGCACTTATCTGGTCAACGTAGATGCCAGAGCGCCCCATGATCGTGACAAGAAATTGACTCGTTGGGCAGGGAAGGGAGAATTTATTACCTCCTGTGCCGCCTCGTGGATCCGCGTTCGCGGCTTTTCCTGTGCTACCGTTGGGCTCAAGCCGGTTGCACTGCAACCCGGCACTGTCAATGTAAATGCCAGATGCACCAATCAGACCCGTGGCCAGGAAACCCTTTGGGCAGGAGATCTCCCATGCATTGGCGCCACCGGTGCCTCCACCTCCAGTCACCTTGATCGTGCTGCTATAATCAATTTCATAAACATAATACGAAGTTGGGGGAATCACCGTCACCCTGGTGGGTGGTGGAGGTGGATTTGTTGGTAAATTGGATGATGGGGCTTGCGTAACACCCGTGTCGAAGCTAATGCCACAAGCAAGCGTCAATGCAAGCGCCGTTATGAGGCTGAGTAGCAGACGAGTCGGTTTCATGTTATTCATCTCCTCGAATCGAAAAATACGAATCGTTGAGAAACCAGAGCGAATCGGGTGCGTTGTATTTTGGTGTTTGCTATTATGGGGGATGTGGAGTTGGCTTCCCTGTTGAATCAAGTATACAACTGGGATTCCTTAATTTCAAGCAGACATTTCCCCTTTCTGAGTTGAAGTATTGTAAGTGGCTAACAACCGCCGTTGCATTTCAAGTATGGCCTAAATCAGCTTTCCGCAATTGGGACAGATAGACTCGCCGCGCCGAATCACGAATCCGCAACTGCGACAGGAAGTGGGTTGGGATTTTCCGAGCGGCGCGCCGCAGGCGAGACAGGTGGCATCGCCGACAGGAGTTGCCGCGCCGCAATACTCGCACGTGACGCGCTTGAATCGCTCCGATAATTCGTGGGATGCGCCCGCGGCCTCAGCGGCGCGCTCCACGGTCTTCCAAACGGTTTCGGGGAGTTGCAGATTTTCCAGGTCTTGCGCGATATCGTCAATGCGACCCAACAGCGAAAGCGGATTTCGCAGGGCGGTCAACGCGCTCCAGCCGAGGCTGGCGGCGGTGCCCATCCAGGCCTGCTGTCCCATTTCGATCATCACGCCGTCGGGCGCGTCTTCGATGGTGACGGTGAGCGCGGTCTGCCCGCCTGATTGTGCGCCAGGCCGCGTGCCGATCTGGACGAACATTTTGTCACTGGTGCCAAACGTCTGGGCGTGGATGTTGGTGCGGTTGAATTCCGCCAGCAGGGTCTGCGCCACATCCACCGGGGTTATTTTGCCGTGGAAAAATCGTCGATTCATGTTTTGCATTATAATCTTCTTTGCATCCTCTTTGATAATGATTACGAAAATGACACCACTTAGTTTCACACGACGAAGCCCCGCCGCTCTTTTGACCGTAGGCCTGCTGGCCGCTTTCCTGATTTTGTCCGCGCCGACGGTTGTCCACGCGCAGCAGATCGTTTCGTGCGCCGCGTCGGGGGGCGCGTTGGGCGAGACGTACGTCACCGTAAACAGCGACCAGGCCCAGGTCAATGTGCGAAGCGGACCGAATTCCTATCAGTATGACAAGATCGGAATCCTTCTCACGTTCGAGGCCGCGCCCGCGGTCGGACGATCCCCGGGCGGCGAATGGATCCAGATCTCGTGCCCGGGCGCGTTCAGCGGCACAGGCTGGGTGTACGCCGCCAATGTGACATTGACCGCGGCGGGCGAATT
Source organism: Chloroflexota bacterium (assembly GCA_049324715.1). GTDB lineage: Bacteria > Chloroflexota > Anaerolineae > Anaerolineales > Villigracilaceae > Denitrolinea. Next base: position 60,453 of record JBMOMR010000023.1, read on the forward strand.
GCCCGTGGTCACCATTCCTCCCACCGCCACGCCACTGGTCACCGACACCGTTGACCCGGCGCTGGCCGCGGAATTCCCACCCGTCCAACCCACAGCGACGCGCCTGCCGACCTTCACGCCCGCCGCGCCGCAGTCGCTTCCAACATTCGCAGAAACGCCCACGATCTCCGTGAACGGAAATATGCAGGGCGCTTTGATCCTTGTGATCGGCGTGCTTGGGCTGGCGATCCTGCTCCTGTCTTTCCTTTTCAGGCGTTGAGTTTTTCATGATCTCGCGTTCGATAAAATTTTCGGTTTTCGCCCTTCTCTTTTTGGGAGTGGGGGTTTTGGCGCTCGCCCTGCCTTTCACGCGGACGGCGCAGGCACAACAGCCGACAGGCTCTGTGCCCACTGTGACAGGCACCCCGCGCGGCCCCTACGTCACCGTCAACCTCGACGTGGATTTTGTGAATGTGCGCTCTGGCCCGAGCGAGTATTTTTATCCCAAGATTGGAATCCTGCTGCGCGGCCAGACCGCGGCCGCATTGGGGCGTTCGCCCGATGGCTCATGGATCCAGGTTTACTATTTGGGTGTGCCTGGCAATACAGGCTGGATCTACGCCCCCAACGTGAGTCTCAATTCTGCTGGTTTTCTGCCAATCGTGGAGCCGCCGCCAACGCCCACTCCGCCCGCCACGCCGACCATCAATCCCACGCTTGAAGCGGCTTTCATCCCGCCTCAAACTCCAACGCGCCTGCCGACATTTACGCCTCCCCCGCCGTTGGAAAACCTCGTCTTTACCGACAATGCCGATGCCGCCTCGCGCGTCCCGCTGGGGTTGATCGTGCTGTTCCTCGGCTTTGTGGGCGGATTGATCGCGGCCATATCCTTCCTGCGAGGACGATGAAAAAAGGCGGCCATTTGGCCGCCTTTTTTTGTATCAACCGACTGTCAGTTATTGCACGAGCACGAACCGCCGCCGCACCCGTCACTGCTGCATCCACCTTCGTGGTTGTGAGCCTGATTCGGATTGTTGATCACAAACCCATTTCCTTTATCGGGGTCGTTCACGAAGTCAATGGACGCGCCGCGCAGGTAATCGATCGAGACGTTGTCCACAACCAGTTTGATTCCGTTGGCGTCGAAGGTGGTGTCCACATCGCGGAAGTTGTTATCGAGCGCCATGCCGAAGTTCACGCCGCAACACCCACCGCTGGAGACGTAGACGCGCAGGGCGTAGCCTTCCAGATTGCGTTCGGCCAGGATATTTTGCACAGCCTCGGCCGCGGCTGGTGAGATGTTGATGGTTTGGGTTTCGATTTCGTTGAGCATTTTTCTCTCCTTTGAGAGTACGTTTAATGTTGACGCATGTTATCAGAATAGGTTGGGACTGTCAACACAAAAACGCGCCATCGGATGGGAGTGCGTCGCACCTTTTTTGACTGGCGCTCTCTTCCTCCTGGGTTTTTCTGCTCGATGAGACGATTCCACCCGTGAGGTGCGCACACCCTGAAACGCCTCTTTCTTGACCTTGCGCGGGTTCCCGACTACAATCCAGGCACCCGTTTTCTCAGAGAAAACGGGTTTCTAATGAGCCAATATGTTTGAAAACCTTACCTCCCGCCTCAACCAAGTCTTTGACCAGCTGCGCCGCCGCGGAAAACTCTCCGAAGCGGATGTGGATGCCGCGTTGCGCGAAGTACGCCTCGCACTGCTCGAAGCGGACGTGCATTTCAGCGTCGTGAAAACCTTCCTCGCCAAAGTGCGCGAACGCGCCGTCGGTGCGGAGGTATCGAAGGCGTTGAACCCTGGCCAACAGGTGGTCAAGATCGTCAACGAGGAATTGATTGCCTTGCTGGGTGACCCCGCGCCGTTGAACCTGACGGGTCCCAAGCCGCGCGTGATCCTCCTCGCTGGTTTGCAGGGTTCGGGCAAGACGACCGCCGCGGGTAAACTGGCGCGCTTCCTGCGCTCGCGCGGTGAACGCGTGATGCTGGTGGCGGGTGACCCGTACCGTCCCGCCGCGGTGACGCAACTGCAGCAGCTCGGCGAGCGCGTGGATGTCCCCGTGGAGGCCGATCTGAATGTCAAGCCGCCCGAACTGGCGGCACGCGCGTTGGACAAGGCCCAAAAGGGCGGATACACCGTCGTGATCGTGGACACGGCTGGTCGGTCGCAGTTGGATGCGGACTTGATGTCCGAGTTGAAGGCGATCGCGGCGAAGGTCAATCCTGTAGACACGCTGCTTGTCGTGGACGCGATGATCGGGCAGGAAGCGCTCAACATCGCGCAAGGCTTCCGCGATAACGTGAACATCACTGGCCTGATCATGACCAAAATGGACGGCGACGCGCGCGGCGGCGCGGCCATCTCCGTCCGTTCGGTGACAGGCGTGCCGATCAAGTTTTTGGGCGTGGGCGAAAAATTGGACGCGCTCGAAGCGTATGACCCGTCGCGGCTGTCGTCGCGCATCCTCGGCATGGGAGATGTGATCGGGCTGATCGAGAAGGCTGAGTCCGCTTTTGATATGGCGCAGGCGCAAAAATCCGCCGAGCGGATGATGAAGGGGCAATTCACACTCGAAGATTATCTCGACCAATTGAAGCAGATGAAAAAAATGGGGCCGCTCAGCCAAATCATGGACATGATGCCTGGGCAGTTGGGCGCGGTTGCCAAACAAAAAGACCCCAAAGAACTGGAAGAGAATTTCAAGGCGACCGAAGCCATCATCAACTCGATGACGGTCAAGGAGCGCCGCGACCCCGACCTGCTCAACGCCTCTCGCCGACGCCGCATCGCGGCTGGTTCGGGGGTCGAAGTGCAGGATGTGAACCGTCTGATGAAGCAGTTCCGCGAGATACAGAAGATGATGAAGATGATGCAGAAATCGGGAATGAAAGGGTTGGGGAGGTTGTTTGGGTAATTCTCTGGTAAAATATCGCCTTGTCAGTTTCCGCCCGTGAGCGCGTTTCCTTTGACGCACCCCTCTCTCACCTGCTGAACCTGCAATTCAAACCGAAACTTTCACCTACAAGGAGTACGTGTTCGATGGTTCGCATTCGTTTACGCCGCATCGGCCTCAAAGGCCAGCCGTCCTATCGCATTGTGGCGGCAGAGAAGGAAAACGCCCGCGATGGCCGCTTCCTCGAGATCCTGGGTCACTACAACCCGCGCAATGATCCCTCCACGCTCACCGTCAAAGAAGACCGCATTTACCACTGGATGAAGAACGGCGCCCAGCCGACCGAATCTGTGGAACAGATCTTCAAGAGCGCGGGCATCCTCGACCGCTTCGAGCGCTTCAAGAAGGGCGAGGACGTGGAAGCCCTCGTCAAGGAAGGCGCCGAGGCAATCGCCAAGCGCACCCCGAAGAAGGCCAAGTAGTATTCGTTGCGCAGTACGCAATACCCGTTATTGCGTACTGCGTATTGGTAAGGAAGCCTGTATGAAAGACCTGATCGAGTACATCACCAAATCGCTGGTGGATCATCCCGAGGAAGTGGAAGTGACTGAATTGGGAAGTGGCAGCCGCGTCCGCCTCGAACTGAAAGTCCACGCGGACGATATGGGACGCGTCATCGGACGAAATGGGCGCGTCGCAAACGCTGTCCGCACCTTGCTGCGCGTGGCCGCCGAGCGCGAAGGCAAACAAGTCACGCTCGACGTTCTGGAACCCTGATGCCCCGCAGAACTTCCCCAGCACCCGCTGGTTCAGGCTCGCCACGCGGCGAGCCTGTCTATTTGACGGTGGGATTCATCCGACGTCCGCATGGCGTGCGCGGCGAGCTCATCATGGACATTCATACGGACTTCCCCGACCGACTGCGCGCGGGGACGAAAGTCTTCCTCGGCGATGGGCACAAACCCGCCAAACTCGCGTCGGCGCGTCCGCATGGGACCTCGATGCTGGTTGCGTTTCAGGGAGTCCACTCTCCCGAGGAGGCGGGCGCGCTCCGCAACACCTGGGTCTACGTCGCGGCCGCGGACCGTCCACCCCTGCCCGATGGACAGTTGTACCAGCATCAAATCCTCGGCCTGCGCGTCGTCACAGACGATGGCCGCGAACTTGGGACATTGACGGAAATTTTCGATACGGGCGCGAATCGCGTTTACGTGGTAAAAACAGCGGACGATAAAGAGCTCCTGCTCCCTGCCATCCCCGATGTGATTTTGAAAACCGACGTGGAGCAGGGCGAGATTCAAGTGCATTTGTTGGATGGGTTGGTTTCGGATACGTAGTACAAAATACGAAGTACCGTTTATTGCGTACTGCGTGTTGCATAACGCCTGTTATGGATAAACGCTTCTGGGTCGGCTTCAATCTTGTGAAAGGCATTGGCGCGGTGCGGGTGCGCGCCCTGCTTGCGTATTTCGATTCACTCGAAGATGCCTGGAACGCCTCTCCCAATCAGTTGCAGGAAGCAGGTCTCAGTTCCAGATTGATCGAAACGGTGACAAAAGTCCGCGCGGGCGTGGACCTGCAAAAGATCTGGAACCAGATCGAAGCGCAAGGCATCAGCGTCCTGACATGGGACGATGAACTGTATCCGCCGCGGCTGAAAGAGATCGAACAGCCGCCGCCCGTCGTGTTCGTCCGCGGCGAGATTACCCCGGACGATCATTTTGCGGTTGCCATTGTTGGGACGCGCCGCATTACTCCATATGGAAGGCAGATCACCGAAGAGTTGGCATCCTTCCTCGCGGGCCAGGGCGTGACGGTGGTCTCTGGCTTGGCGCGCGGCGTGGACGCGGTGGCGCACTCCGCCGCGCTCAAGGCAGGCGGACGCACGATCGGCGTGCTCGGCTCGGGTGTGGATAAAATTTATCCGCCTGAACATTTGCCGATGGCCGAGAAAATGATGAAGCAGGGCGCGGTGGTCAGCGATTATGCTGTTGGGACTGCGCCCGAGTCGTCCAACTTCCCGCCGCGCAACCGCATCATCTCGGGACTTTCCATGGCGACCATCGTCATTGAAGCGGGCGAGACCAGCGGCGCGCTCATCACCGCCGAGTTCGCCGCCGAGCAGGGACGCGAAGTCTTTGCGGTGCCTGGGAGCATCCTTGCCCCGCAGAGCAAAGGCACGAACAAACTCATCCAGAATGGTGCGCATCCGTTATTAACTCCGCAGGACCTGGTGCAGGCACTCAACTTGACGCGTGCAGGAGAATTCAAGGCCGCGCGCAAAGCCATCCCAGCGGACGCGCTCGAAGCACAATTGCTTTCGGCGCTTGGCGATGAACCTGTCCACGTGGACGAGATCCGCAACGCGACGGGCTTGCCGATTGAGAAAGTCTCCGCTACACTTACACTGATGGAATTAAAAGGAATGGTGCGCCAGGTGGGCGGGATGAATTACATCTCTGTCCGCGAAGAGCAGGCAGGCTACTCTGCATAAACGACGAACGCCTCACGTTCTACCAACGCAGGCGTAAAACGAAAAACATAAAGCGAAACAAATGACCGATATTCTTGACCATACTTACGCTGTGATCATGGCGGGTGGCGGCGGTACACGCCTCTGGCCGCTGTCGCGTCGCAACAAACCCAAACAGATGCTCCCGCTGTTGGAAGAGCATCATACGTTGTTCCAGACCACAGTGAAGCGGATGGACGGGTTATTGACTCCCGACCGCATCTACGTGGTGACCGTCGCAGAGCAAGCCGACAGCCTGCGCGGGCAAGCGCCTGAAATCCCCGCGGAAAATTTCCTGCTCGAACCCGCGCCGCGTGGCACGGCCTCGGTAGTCGGGTTGGCGGCGCAGGTCTTGCGCGAGCGCGACCCCGAGGCGGTGATGGCCGTTTTGGCCGCCGACCATTTCATCCGTAACCGCGACCTGTTTCATTTGTTAATCCGTGTGGCGGTGGATGTGGCCGAGAAGGGCTACCTCGTCACGCTGGGCATCACGCCCACCTACGCGGCCACGGGATACGGATACATCCAACGCGGTGAGGCGATTCCCGAGCGCGTCATCTACCCCGTGTACCACGTCTCGAAGTTCAAGGAGAAGCCCAACGAGTCGCAGGCGCGCGAGATGCTTTCGACGGGCGACCACTCGTGGAACTCGGGCATGTTCGTCTGGCGCGCGGACTCCATCCTGGCGGAGATTGGCAGACAACTGCCGAAGTTAAAGTCGACGCTCGAGGAGATCGCGGCAGGCACAACGTCCGCGCGACGCGAGGAGATCCTCCAACGCGTATGGCTGGACCTCGAGACGGTCACCGTCGACTACGGAGTCATGGAAAACGCCGACAGGGTCGCCGTCCTGCCCGCGGGTGGACTCGAGTGGAGCGATGTCGGTTCGTGGGATTCGCTCTTCGACGTGCTCCTGCCCGACAAGAATGGCAACATCGTTTTGATCGGGAATCACATTGGCGAAGATACGCATCATTCGCTGGTGTATGGTAATAATGGCGAGCGACTGGTCGTCACGATTGGCGTGGATGACCTGATCGTGGTGGACACGGGCGATGTGTTGTTGGTCTGTCACAAGGACCACGCCCAGAAAGTCCGCAATGTTGTGGAAAATTTGAAAAATTCGAATCGAGAAAAATACATTTAGGACAGTGAGCAGATCGACCGCTCTCTGATCCTGGAGGTTTTGTGGAAGCGTATTGCATGAAGTGTAAGACCAAGCAGGAGATGAAAGACCCGCAGGCGGGATTCAACGCCAAGGGGTCGCCTGTGACGATCGGTGTGTGTCCCGTTTGTGGAACGAAGTTGTATCGGATGGGCAGGACCGACGCGCACGCGTCGCTGACCCCGCCTGAGAAGCCAGCCAAAGTGGAGAAGCCGCGCCACGGCAAACTGGTGATCGTGGAATCGCCCGCCAAAGCCAAAACGGTGGGACGTTTCCTCGGCAAGGGTTACACCGTGCGCGCCTCGGTGGGACACATCCGCGACCTCCTGCGCTCGTCACTCTCGGTGGACGTGGAAAACGATTTCACGCCAAAGTATCGCGTGCCGAACGAGAAGAAAAGCGTCGTCAAGGAATTGAAAAAACTGGCGAAGGAGCACGCCGAAGTCTATCTCGCCACCGACCCCGACCGCGAAGGTGAAGCGATTTCGTGGCACCTGATGGAAGCGGCCGAGATCGAGCCGAACGTGACACACCGCGTGGTCTTCCATGAGATCACCGAGCCCGCCATCCACGAGGCGTTCTCGCATCCGCGCGAGATCAACATGAACCTGGTCAACGCCCAGCAGGCGCGCCGCGTGCTGGACCGACTCGTCGGCTACAGCATCAGCCCGATCCTGTGGGAAAAGGTGCGTTCGCGCCTCTCGGCGGGACGCGTGCAATCGGTGGCCCTGCGCCTGATCGTGGACCGCGAACGCGAGATCGAGAAATTCATCCCCGTGGAATACTGGACCATCGCGGCGGAATTCCAGCCCGAAGGCTTGAAACAATCCTTCCTCACCAAACTGGCGCGCATCGATGACGTGGAGCCCGAACTGCCCAACGAGGAGGCGGTCAAACCCATCCTCGTGGATATGGAAAAGGCCGCATACAGCATCACGAAGATCAAGCGCGGCGAGCGTCGGCGCAAACCGTACGCGCCGTTCACCACGTCCACGTTGCAGCAGGAGGCCTCGCGCAAACTGGGTTTCACTGCCAAGCGGACGATGGCGCTTGCGCAGGGACTCTACGAAGGCCAGGATGTGGGCAACGGCGGCACGACGGGTCTCATCACCTACATGCGTACCGACTCGACCAACGTCTCTGAACTGGCGCAGAAGGAAGCGCGCGAATACGTGATGGGCAAATACGGCGCAGAATACCTGCCCGATGAACCGCCTGTTTACCGCACCCGCAGCGCGAACGCACAGGAAGCGCACGAGGCCATCCGTCCCACCTCGGTGATGCGCGAACCTGAAAAAGTAAAAGCGTTCCTCGAGCCTGCCATGTTCAAACTGTATCAACTCATCTGGCAGAGATTCGTTGCCTCGCAAATGGAATCTGCGGTGTACGACACATTGCAGGTGGAAGTGACGGGCAAGACCGACGCACACGAATATCTTCTGCGCGCTTCAGGCTCGGTCGTCAAATTCCTCGGTTTCCACATCGTTTATCAGGAAGCCAGGAACGAGGACGTCAAATCCGAGGAGGACGAGGAGGAAAGCGTCCGCATCCCCGCGGGACTGGAGGAGGGTCAGCGCCAGGGACTGGTCCGTCTCATCCCCGAACAGCATTTCACCCAGCCCCCGCCGCGCTACAGCGAGGCGTCGCTGGTGGCCACGCTCGAAGAAAACGGGATCGGCCGCCCGTCCACGTATGCGCCGACGATCTCCACCATCCAGCAACGCGGCTACGTCGAACGCGTGGACAAGCGTCTCGTCCCGACCGAGACGGGGATCCTCGTCAACGACCTGATGATCCAATACTTCACCGACATCGTGGATTATCAATTCACGGCGCGCATGGAGGAAGACCTCGACAAGATTGCCGAGGGACAGGATACCTGGGTGCACGTCATGAAGGAATTTTGGGAGCCGTTCTCGGTGGACCTCGCCAAAGCGCAAGCCGAGATGCCCGTCACCAAGTCGGGCCCCGAACCGATCGGGCGGCAATGTCCCGAAGACGGCGGCGAGCTGGTCATCCGCTATGGACGTTTCGGTAAATTCATCTCGTGCGCCAATTTCCCCACCTGCCGTTACACCGAGCCGTGGCTCGAAAAGATCGGCGTAAAATGCCCGAAGGACGGCGGCGAGATGGTGGAACGCAAGACCCGCCGCGGCCGCACATTTTACGGCTGCCTGAATTATCCGAACTGCGATTTCACCACGTGGAAAAAACCGCTCTCGGTTCCGTGTCCCAAATGTCACGGACTGCTCGTCATCGCCAATAAGCGCGAAGCCCAATGCACCAATTGTTCAGAAACATTTTCGTTGGAAGATGTCCAGCCTGAAGTTGTAGAGTAGAACAAGTTGCCAACTTGTTCAGTGCGCAAAATGGCATTTTGCGCTACAGAAAGGAAACCATGCATTTCACTCCTCTTGCATATCTCGATCCTGGTTCTGGCTCGTTCTTGATCCAGATCCTGCTCGCGGCCCTGCTTGCCATCGGCGTTGCAGTTCGGGCTTCATGGGGCAAGATCAAAAAACTTTTTGGAAAAGGCCAGGCGGACGAATCGACTGACGACGATGCCGACGAAAAATAAAGACTTCCTCGGCGCCTCCTTTCGGGACCCGAGCGGATTCCTGTTTTCTCGCGGCGGGATCCTCTACCGACAGGTCAACCGCGCCTACGCCGACGATTTTTCGCGCCTGACCGAATCGGGCCTCTACGAAAAACTCGTCAAGGCGGGGTTGCTCATCCCGCACACCGAAGTGGACGAGAAACCCGCCGAGCCCGCACTGTCATTCAGAATCATCCGTCCTGAACGGGTGCCGTTCATTTCGTATCCGTACGAGTGGTCGTTCTCCCAGTTGAAGGATGCCGCGCTCGCGACCCTTTCCATCCAAAGGCGCGCCCTCAAGGCGGGAATGTCGCTCAAGGACGCCAGCGCGTACAACATCCAATTCGTCAACGGTAAGCCGATCCTGATCGACACGCTTTCGTTCGAAACCTACCAGGAAGGCAAGCCGTGGGACGCGTATCGCCAGTTCTGCCAGCACTTCCTCGTGCCGCTGGCGTTGATGTCGCACGTGGATATCCGTCTCGGGCAACTCCTGCGCGTCTACATTGACGGCATCCCGCTCGACCTGGCCAGCCGCCTGCTTCCCGCCTCCACGCGCCTGAACTTTGGGCTGTTGACGCACATCCACATCCACGCCTCTGCCCAGACGCGTTACGCGGATGCGGACGTCAAATCGTCTGCTCCGAAAGGCGGCGTGAGCAGGAACGCGTTCATCGGTTTGATCGAAAGCCTCGAAGGCGCGGTCAAAAAGTTGACGTGGAAACCCGCTGGCACGGAGTGGGGCAATTATTATGAGATCACCAATTACACAGATACCGCCTTCACGCACAAAAAGGAAATCATTTCTGGCTGGCTGAAGGACGTGGCGCCAGCGTCCGTTTGGGATCTGGGCGCGAACAACGGCGAATTCAGCCGCCTCGCGAGCACGCTGGGAATACCCACCGTCGCGTGGGACATCGATCCCTCTGCCGTGGAGCAGGATTACCTGCGAATCAGATCCGAGAAGGAACAGAGCCTGCTTCCGCTGGTGCTCGATTTGACCAATCCCAGCCCCGCGCTGGGGTGGGCCAACGAGGAGCGCGATTCTCTCGGTCAACGCGGCCCCGTGGATATGGTTTTCGCACTGGCGCTCATCCACCATCTGGCCATCTCGAACAACGTCCCATTGACGCGGCTGGCGGATTTCTTCGCGGGACTTTGTCGGTGGCTGGTGATCGAATGGGTTCCGAAGACCGATTCCCAGGTCCAGAAATTGCTGCGAACGCGCAAGGATATCTTCGACGGGTACACGCGCGAGGGCCTCGAATCCGCCTTCGGGACGCGCTTCCACATCCGCGCATCCGTGGACGTGAATCAGTCTGAGCGAAGAATGTATCTGCTCGAGACGAAGCGATAGTCCCTTTGTACGTTGGCGGTTTGGGCAGGAAACTGTATAATGGATATATCAACGAAAAAGGAGCGAGATATGCGCCTTCCTGATTTTTTCAAAACCCCTCGAAATGCCGCGATCACGGGCGTCATCCTTGGATTGGCTCTTGGCCTGCTGGTAGGATGGGTGCTCTGGCCGGTGGACTATACGGATGCCGTGCCGAAAATCCTGAGTCAGCAATATCAGGAAGAATACTTGCGCATGTCGGTGGACTCGTATCGCATCAACAAGGATGTGGGTTTGGCGGCCCAACGCTGGGTTGCCATCGGGCCGAATGCCCCCGCCCTTCTAAAAGCCATCGAAGATAACCCAGGCTCGCAACAACCTAAAGCGATCGATGATTTTAAACTCGCGCTCGAGACCATGCAGATTGACGTTTCACCTCCTGGTACGATCCCACCGACTTCCGCCGCTGAAATGCCCGGGGCAGAACCATCCACCCCAGTCAGTCCATGGGTCTGGCTGATCGGTTCTGTTCTTGCATTGGGCGTAATTGGCGGCGCGGTCTATTTATACCTGCTCAAACCTCTCTTTGCGAAACGACCCGCAACAGGAGAAGTCTCCGCGGCACAGCACGCGCAGCAAATCAATCGCTCGGTGGAGAAAACCGATTTTGCAGGTCTCGGCCTGGCCAAGCCCATTACGCAAAACATGACCACCTATGTTCTGGGCGATGACCTGTACGACGAGTCGTTCAGCATCGATTCGCCAGCGGGTGAATTCCTCGGCGAATACGGCGTGGGCGTCTCTGAGACCATGGGGGTGGGTGAGCCCAAAAAAGTGACCGCCGTCGAGATCTGGCTGTTCGACAAGAACGACATCAAGACCGCCACCAAAGTTCTGATGAGCGCCCACGCATACGCCGACCCGAACATCCGCGCACGGCTGGAGGCCAAAGGCGAACTCGTTCCAGTCCAGCCGCAGGGACAAGTGGTGCTCGAAACGGCCACGCTCCAACTCCTCGCCACCGTGGTGGACCTCGAATATGGCCGCGGCAACCTGCCCGATAAAAGTTACTTCGAACGCATCACACTCGAACTGGCCATCTGGCCGAAGCAATAACGAAAAACCAGGCTTCTTCAAGAAGCCTGGTTTTTTATTACAAACTTTCCAGCAATTGTGTGGCCTTCTCCAGCCGTTCCAGTACTTTTTCCTTCCCGATGATCTCCATGCTCTCGAACAGCGGCGGGCTGACCTTTTGTCCCGTCACTGCGACGCGGAGGATGCCGAAGACCTGATTGGGACTGAGGCCTGATTCCTCGACGTAGGCGCGCATCGGCGGTTCGGCTCGCGCGTGACTGAGATCGGGCAGCGCGGAAAGGATCTGGCGCGCCTTTCGAGCGACCTCCGCCGATTGTTTCGCGTCCAACCCCTTGGCGATCAACTCCTCCGCGTTCGGCTGGACGCTCTCGCGGAAGAAGAATGCACCGAACGCGAGACAATCGTCCAGCGTGACGAGTCGCTCGCGGATGAGCGGCGTGATCTTCAGCAGGGTGTCGTTGTCCACTTCGAGGCCGTCAGCGAGGAAATACGGTTTGATACGCGCGGCCAGCTCTTCGGTCGGGAGGAGGCGGATGTGCGTCCCGTTGAAGTGATCCAGTTTCTGGAAGTTGATGGCGGCGGGCGAGGGAGTCAGGCTGTTGATCGTGAACCGTTCCACCATCTGGTCGAGGGTCATCACGTCGTCCTCGGCCACGCCCCAGCCCATGAGTGCGATCCAGTTGAGGACGCCTTCGGGGGTGTAGCCCAGATCCTTCATGTCGCCGAGGAAAATGGAATGGCCGTCCTTCATGGCTTCGGCGCGGTCGCGCTTGCTCATCTTGCCCTTGCCGCTCGGTTTAAGGAAGACGGAGAGGTGTGCGAAGATGGGTTCCTCCCAGCCGAAGGCGCGGATGACGTGGATGTGCAGCGGCATGGAGGGAAGCCACTCGGAACCGCGGATGACGTGTGTGATGTCCATCAGATGATCGTCCACCATCGCGGCGAGGTGGTAGGTGGGCAGGCCGTCGGATTTCAGCAGGACGGAATCGTCGAGGGCGGAGTTTTCGGTGGTGATGGAGCCGCGCAGGAGGTCGGTGGTGGTGATCGAACCTTCCTTCGGCATTTTGAAGCGGATAACGTATTTCTCTCCCGCGTCCACGCGGTGACGCGCTTCCTCGGGCGCGAGGGTTCGGCAGGTTCCGTCGTAGCGCGGGTTTTGCTTGTTCTTCATTTGTTCCTGCCGCACTTTTTCAAGGCGGTCGGGGGTACAGAAGCAGGGGAAGGCCTTGTCAAGTTCCACCAATTTCCAGGCGTGTTCGTGGTAGATCGCCCGCCGCTCGGATTGGCGATATGGCCCATGTGGTCCGCCGATATCAGGACCCTCATCGTAGTGCAGGCCGAGCCAGTGTAGGCCTTCGATCAGTTCCTGTTCAGCGCCAGGCTCGTAGCGTTTCTGGTCAGTGTCTTCGATGCGGAGGATGAACTCGCCGCCCAAGCGGCGCGCCAGCAGGAATGGATAGAGCGCCGAACGCGCGTTGCCGATGTGCATGCGTCCTGTGGGAGAGGGGGCGAAGCGGGTGCGAATGGGTTTGTCGATCAAGGGTGAATCTCCAGTTTTGTCGCACTGTGCGGCGACGTTTAAAATTCCATCTGACGGTGTCTGAGGATGACGCTTTCCACCAGCCCGATGCCAAGCATGAGCGAGACGAGACCCGATCCGCCATAACTGATGAACGGAAGCGGCAGTCCCGACACGGGGATGATATTCATGTTCACGCTGATGTTGACCGCGCCCTGGAAGAAGATCAGGATGGCAATCCCATATCCGATCATCGCGCCTGTTATGTCCTTGGCGAGACGCGCGGCGCGCAGGCAACGCCAGACAACGAAGACCAAAATAGCGATCACCAGTCCCGCACCGATCATGCCGAACTCCTCCGAGATGGCGGAGAAGATGAAGTCGGTATGACGGACCTTGAGGAAGCGCAGTTGTACCTGTGTGCCGTGACCGTATCCCTGCCCGAGCAATCCGCCCGAACCGATGGCGATCAATGCCTGTTGCACGTTGTACGTTGCTCCGTATGTGGCGTTCGCATCGGGAAATAAAAAGGTCAGAACGCGGTCGCGCTGATATTGCTCAAGGAAAGGAAAGGCCGCACCAATGCCGATGATCCCGACCAGTGCGCCCCAAAGCAGATGTTTGATCTGAATCCCGCTGATCCAGATCATCGCGGCCCAGATAACCATCATCACGATCACGTTGCTGAGATTGGGCTGGAGCAGAATCCAGATGGCGAGTCCCCAGACCCACGCCAGGCTTCCGAGAATCCAGCGCAGGTCGCGCGGACGGTCCTTCGTCAATTCGAAATAGCGCGCCAGAATCAGCACCTCCACCACCTTGGCCAATTCTGTGGGCTGGATGAACAGACCTGCGATCTGGAACCAGCGCGCCGCGCCGAATTGCGGCTGTGCGCTGATGTAGATCATGATGAGCAGGATCATCATCACGATGTACATCGGGATGTATAGAGCAGTCCAATAGCGATAGTCAATGCTCGCCACGAGAATGATGACCAGCAGGCCGATGAACGCGAATTGGATCTGGCGCGTCACCGATTGTTCGATTTCGGCGTTGCCCGCGATGGCAGAGCGGATCATCGCCACGCCAAACGCAATGGCGAGAATGATCACGCCCAAAAGCCAGAAATCAAAATGACGCCATGAAATTCCGCGAGCCATTCACTTATCCACCGCGGCGGCGCACCGTGCTCCTGAGGGGGATGTCGGCCACCAGGCGCTGGGAACGCCCGTCGCGTTCCAGTCCGATGCGCACTTCGTCGGGTTCGATATCCACGTGCTTCGAGATGACGTCCAAAAGGTCGTCTTTTAGTGCGTCCAATTCGCCCGCTGTCAGGTCGGTGCGGTCATGGATCAGAACCAACTGTAGTCGTTCCTTGGCGCTGGCCGCACTTCGTTTGGGTTTCAAGAAATTGAACATTACTTCCTCCCTAACTTTGTCAGGCGCGCCCACAGGCCGTTGCCTGCTTCCATGTCCATGAAGGGTACATCCTCGCCCTTCAACCGTTTGGAAATGTTGCGGAAGGCCTGTCCCGCGCGGCTCTTCGGGTCGAGCGCCACAGGGTTGCCGCGATTTGTCCCGACGATCACGCCCTCATCCTCGGGCACGATGCCGATCAACTTGATCGCCAGCAGGTCGAGCACGTCATCCGCCGAAAGCATATCGTGTTGCCTAACCATTACGGGATTGAGACGATTGATGATCAACAACGGCGTCCCCTTTTCCTCGGCCTCCAGAATGCCGATGACGCGGTCTGCGTCGCGCACCGCCGAGACTTCGGGATTGGTCAACACCAGAACACGGTCTGCCGCGGCGATGGAATTTTTGAAGCCGCGTTCGATCCCCGCGGGCGAATCGATCAACACCCAATCCACTTCACTGCGCAACTCGTTGCACAAGCGCACCATGTCGGAGGGCGTCACGGCGGACTTGTCACGCGTCTGCGCGGCGGGGATGAGATACAGATCGGGCAGTCGCTTGTCGCGGATCATGGCCTGACGCAATCGACAGCGTCCCTCGATCACGTCCACCACATCGTACACGATTCGGTTTTCGAGTCCCATCACCACATCGAGATTTCGCAGGCCGATATCGCCGTCAATGCAGGCAACACGGGCCCCGTCCGCGGCGAGCGCCACGGCTAGGTTCGCGACCGCAGTGGTCTTGCCCACGCCGCCTTTTCCAGATGTGATCGTAATGACTTGTGCGCCCATGATTCACCTTAAGATTGATTCGTCTGCCATGCTTCCGACTTGATAATTCCATCTTCCAAAAAATACTTTTCGGGGCGGACTTCGCCGCTCCTTTTCGACGAGGGGGCGGCCGCGCCTCCGATGCGGATTTGCGCCGCTGACAGGTCCAGCCCGCACACGCATGCGGACGCGTCGCCTGCCGCCCCCGCGTGGACGAGTCCGCGCGCCCGTCCCCAAACGAGGACGTTCCCGCTGGCAACCACTTCCGCTCCAGGGTTCACGTCTCCCATCACAACGATGTTGCCAGGGAACTCGATGCGCGTCCCCGAGCGGAGCGTCCGCCCGACCCACATTGCCGCGCCCTCGCCCACTTCCTCCGCGGACGGACGCGTCATCTCCTGTGGACGCGGTTTCGAAATGCGTGTCGCCAATCCGAGCAGTTGGGCGGTCTTTTCGGTGGTGGGAGATTCGCTCACCACCGCCCATAGGTTCACGCCTTTTTCCGACAGGCTATCGCGCAGGTCAGACAGTTCATTGACGTGGAAGATCTGACTGCCAACATCGATGGCGACACGCGCTCCCCGAAAAAAAGAGCCGCGCGCTTCGATCTGCTCCATCAGCGCGGTTCGCAACTCCTCCCAGGGAGCATTTCCGAGGGAGACGAGCAGGCCGTCGCGCAAACCTTTAATTTGAATCAGGGAATCGGAATCGCTCATTCAAATTTCCCTGTGCGGGGATTTCCTCGGGTCAACGGATGAATTATAGCATGTACCATCATCCGCCGCCTGCGGCCAGGTCAATGGCTTTGATTTCGAAATAGGCCTGCATGACACGCGCCACGATGGGCGCGGCCACGGACGCGCCTTCGCCGCCGTTATAGGCAAATGCCAGGATGATGATTTCGGGGTCCTCATAGGGGGCATAAGACAGTGTCCATGAATGGGTGGGCCAGGCTCCAAATTGACAGCGGTTAGCGGCCAGTGCCACATTGTCGCAATATTCGGCGGTGCCCGTTTTTCCCGCAATGGCAATGGGATATTTGACGGGGTCGCCGAAGACCTTGTTCAATGTACCGCGGTTAAGACCGCCCAGGTTATCTGTGACCGCCAGACGCATTCCCTCCTGCACTTTCTCCACAACAAATGGACTCACGGTCTTGAAGTTGTCCGTTTCTGTGCAGTAGGGACCCTCGCAGATGAAATCGCGAATAAGTGGTGTTTGCGTGATGTCCCATTTCATTGTGGGGTTGAACGGCGAAATTTGATAACTGGTCGGGCTCGTCTTCGAATCCGTGACCAGGAACGTGGTTGGGTCGTACCATTTTTCCACCACATTTCCTTCGCTGTCCTGCACCTCGCGGACAATGGTGGGTTGCATCAATTTGCCATCGTTGGCAATGGTCGCTCCCGACATGAGAACTTGCAGGGGCGTTGCAAGCACATACCCTTGTCCCACACTGGCGATGTACGTATCACCCGTGGACCAGTTCTCGCCTTTGTTGATACGTTTCCATTGCGGAGTGGGGATCAATCCACCTTGTTCGGCTGGCAACGCGATGCCCGAAGGCTGGTCGTAACCGATGGCGCGCGCATATTCCCGCAGGCGCTCAATACCCAGGCCTTGAGGAATTTCATCTTCGTAGCCGCCCCCCAATTTATAGAAACAGACGTTGGACGAGTAGGCGATGCAGTGCAGGAAGTCAATGGTCTTGAAGCCCTCCTCGTTGATCACACCGTTCAGGTTATATGTCCAATCCACGAAGGGGCGTTCACGGCCAGGATCGTTGGGGGAGAATTTCTCTGTCAATACCAATTGTCCAGGCGCATCGATGATCTTATCAAGCGTAACCACGCCCTCGTTGAGCGCGCCGACGGCTGTGGACAATTTAAACGTCGAGCCAGGCGGGAATTCGCTGGAGATGGCGTTGTTCAAAAGCGGTTTGCGCGGGTCCTGGCTGAGTTGCTCATAATAGTAACCCGGGATGAAGCGCGACATGCGGTTATTCTCGTAGGTCGGATACGTGACCATCGCCATGATTTCGCCAGTCTTGGGGTTCATGGCAATGACGACGCCGCTCGAGATGCGCTCCTCGCCGAAGTACGCGTTCCACTCCTTGATCTCGTTGACCAGTGCCGCCTCCGCCGCGGACTGGAGGCGCGTGTCGATCGTCAGGATGATGTTTTGCCCAGGGACGGCCGCGACGGGCGGCTCGAGGTTGCGTAATTCCTTCCCAGCCACATCCTCCTGAATGATGCGCGTACCGTTCGTTCCAGACAGGATTTCATCCAGAGAGAGTTCCACGCCAGAGTAGCCCACCTTGTCCCGCCCGGGGACGAATCCGCGGGTGCGGTAGTCCGCTTCCAGCGCGGCGGGAATCGGTCCGAGGAAACCGATCACATTGGAGGTCAGTGACCCAGTCGGGTAGTCGCGAATCGGCTCCACTTCCACTGAAACGCCGGGCCAATCCATGGCGCGCTCGTCGACGATGCGCGCGGTGGTTTCATCCACATAGCATTTCACTTTCACGGGTGTATATGGGGAGTTTGAGTCTCCCAGTTCCACCAACTGTGCGATGCCCGGGCCTTCCACGCAGGCCGCGAAGAGTTTCGCCTCTTCCACCGTGCCCTGATTGACGGGGACATCGATCAGCGCCGACAACTCACGATAAATGTTTTGGATGTCTGCATTGTCGTCTGGAAGTTCTGCGGGAGTGATAACGATGTTGTACGAAGCGACGTTGCGCGCCAAAACATAACCGTTTCGGTCATAGATGATGCCGCGCGGCGCGGGCTCGCTGATGGTGGTGGTGTAATTTTCCACCGCCTGCCCCAGCCAGTCCGAATTTTCCGCCACCTGTAAGGTGATCAGGCGCGAGATCAACAGGAAAAGCACCCCTACCACCGCCGCATAGACGAGCAACATGCGACGCGGTTCCAGCGTGGGTTGAGAAACGGGACCAGAGCTCAATCTTCCTCCTCGACCGGGGTGACCCATTGTGCCAGGTCACGCATTAACCAGAAAACAGGAATAGCCAACAATAAATTCAGCAACATGCTCGGCAGGGTCACCAGACTGAACGCGTCGCTGATGGGAAGGGAACCTCCGGTCAGGTTGATCGTGATGAACGTGAGCAAATGCGAGAACACGGACGCGAGAAACGTGACCGTAAACATGGCGATCATGGGGGCCTGCCAGATCCTTTTCTGCAGTGCCTTGGCGATAAAAACAGCCACCAAAAACACGGCGAAAGGAACCATCCACGGCAGACCCGTGACAATTGCCACCATTGCCCCGGCGAGTACGGCCCAGTGCCAGGCAGTCTCCACGCCCTCCTGGAGCGCCCAGGCGATGACAATGACCAACGTCAGGTCGGCGTAACCGGCCAGGAGGGAAATGCGGCTGACGATGGCAGATTGCAAAATGACAGCCAGCGCCAAAATGGGAAAAGCAACAAGATGGCGCATAGGATTAAGGTGTAACGGTGGGGATCAGCGACTCGATGTTGACGGGGCGGAAGTTGGTGATGATGAGGACGATGGAAAGCCGCGAAAAATCGACGACTGGCTGAACGGACGCCTGCTGGAACAGGTCCGCTTCGCGCTTGCGGATGTTGGTCACCTGTCCGATGATCAGGTCGGTCGGGTAGCCGCCTCCCAGCCCCGACGTCAGGACGAGATCGCCCTCCTCGATGGTCACATCCTGCGGAATCAGGTTCAGAGAAAGATCGCCGGTGACGGAGCCGCTCAGGATGGCCTCCACGTCCGAATTTTGCAGGCGGACGTTGATGGCCGACACCGGGTCGGTGATCAACTGGACGCGGGCCGCGTCCGCGATGACCGCGTCCACGCGGCCGACCAGGCCCTGCTCTGTGATGACGGGCATGCCGCGCAGGATGCCATCGTTCGAGCCGCGGTTGATGATGATGTAATGCAAGAACGGACTCGGGTCACGCCCGATCACGTCTGCCGCGACGTAACTCGATTCGGGGTTGGCCCGCGAGTAGTCCACGAGCGCGGCGAGGGTATCCACCTGGCTGGCGCGCTCCGAAAGTTCGATGACTTGTGCGCGCAATGCCGCGTTCTCCGATTCCAGTTCGGCGTTCCGCTGGCGCAGGGAAGCCACGTCACGCGGCGCGGCGAAAAAATCCTGGATGGCAACATAGCGCGTGGAAAACCAACTTTGAACGTCAACGAGCGAGCCAGTGAACCAGTTGGAGGCGGAACTGAAGTAGCCGCCAAAGGCCAGCGCCAGGATTCCCCCTACCACCAGAAATATGATCGTTGTTTGTAGCGAACGGGAAAGCAGGTCTCTCATTTTTGATTGGCGGACAGTTACGCGCTGTGGCGTGTGCTACCGCGTTCCAGCCCAACCAGATACCGACTCAGGGTTTCAAAATCTTCGAAGATCATACCAGCACCGCGCGCCACGCAGGTGAGCGGATCTTCCGCCACCCAAACGCGCAGTTTTAATTCGTCCGAAAGGCGTTCAGCCAATCCCTGCAGGAGCGCGCCGCCGCCCGCGAGGCAGATGCCCACATCCATCAGGTCGGAGACGATCTCAGGTGGGATCTCATCCAGCGCGTCGCGCACCGTATCCACGATCACCTGCACCGAGACGGCCAGCGCCTCGCGCATTTCTACGGAGGAGACCTGGATGGTCTCTGGCAGGCCAGTGACGAGATTACGCCCGCGCACTTCCGCTGTCTTTTCGGCGGGCAGGGGATAGGCCGAGCCGATGTTCCATTTGATCTGCTCGGCGACCCCTTCGCCGATCAGCAGGTTGTACTTGTTGCGCAGGTACTGGACGATATCCTGATCCATCTCGTCGCCCGCCACACGCAGGGACCTGGAAACGACCACGCCGCTCATGGACATGACCGCCACTTCGGTCGTCCCGCCGCCGATGTCAACCACCATTGAGCCGCGAATCTCACCGATGGGCAGACCCGCTCCGAGGGCGGCCGCGATCGGCTCTTCGATCAGGAAGGCCTGTCTCGCTCCCGCCGCCATGACCGCGTCATAGACGGCTCGTTTTTCCACTTCGGTCACGCCAGTGGGAATGCCCACCACCACGCGCGGACGGGGCAGAGGCACCACGCTTTGCTCGTGCACCTTGCCAATGAAGTATTCCAACATGCTTTGGGTCACATCGAATTCCGAGATGACGCCGTCTCGCAACGGGCGGACCGCCACCACGTTCGTGGGGGTGCGTCCTGCCATCTCTTTTGCTTCCAGGCCGATCGCAAGCGGCTGTCGAAGGCGTTTATCGATCGTCACCCAGGACGGCTCGTTGATCACGATCCCCTTGCCTCGGACGTGCACCAGGGTATTCGCGGTGCCCAAGTCAATGGCAATGTCGAGAGAAAAAAGGCCTAAAAGCCAGTTTAATGGGTTGAAGGCCAAAGTGGGCTCCTCATTGAAAGTCTGCGTGAACTTGCTAGCACAATATTATACCATGAGGTGTTTTAATGAAATTTGCGTAACGATTTCGGCCAGATTGGGGTTACTACCTTGAGAATTTCTTCAACCTTTTCATTCGGGAGGAACCCATGTCCAAGACCGCGATCGTAACCGACAGCACTGCCTGGATCCCCAGGGAATTCATCGACCAGTACAACATCACTGTTGCCCCGCAGGTGCTCATTTGGGGGGGGGAAACCCTGAACGACGGCGTGGATATTCAGCCGCAGGAATTTTATGCCCGCATCAAGACCGCCAAAGTGATGCCGACCACCTCGCAGGTGCCGATCGTGACCATGCAAAATATCTTCGAGGGACTGCTCGACAAGGGATTCGACGTCCTTGGCGTTTTCATCTCTTCGAAACTTTCTGGGACCATGCAGTCGGCCATTCAGGGACGGGAGGCGCTCAGCAAGGGACAGGATAAGGTTCACGTCGTGGACAGTCAGTCCACCGCCATGGCCATGGGATTTCAGGTGTTGGCCGCGGCCCGTGCCGTTGCGGACGGGGCCAGCGCCGGGGACGCGATGGCCGTCGCAGAAAAGGCACGCGACCACACGGGCGTCTATTTTGCGGTAGAGACGCTGGAATTCCTGCATCGCGGCGGACGTATCGGGGGCGCGGCGCGTCTCATCGGCACCGCGTTGAACATGAAACCCGTCCTTGCCGTTGTGGATGGACGCGTGGAAGCCATCGAACGCATCCGCACGAAGGGCAAGGCGCTCGACCGCGTGCTCGAATTGGTGGCGGAAAAGACAAAGGGACAGACGCCCGTCCGCATTGCGTCTCTGCACGCCAACGCGCCAGAGGAGGCCCGTGACCTGCTTGACCGCGCAACGAAGGGATTGAACGCCGCGGAAAGCCTCTTTTCGGAAGTCAGTCCCGTTGTCGGGAATCACGCAGGGCCCGGGGTCGTTGGGCTGGCTTACATGTATGGGATGTAAACGCCCATGGAACAGTGACCGCCTCCTCCTTCGGGAGGAGGCGGTTTTTTGTCACAATTTGTTGGAGCGTGTAATATTTTCTTGTCAGAGGACATCTGGAAGGAAAATCATCAAGGACAGAAAATGAATCGAAACGCATTCGAAAAACAACTTCAATCCCGCACGCGGCCAGTGGTGGTGGATTTTTGGGCACCGTGGTGTGGACCGTGCCGCGTGACCAAGCCCATCCTTGAGGAACTGGCGCGCGAGTACAAGGATAAGGTGGACCTCTGGCAGGTGAACGCGGACGACAGCCCCGAGGTACTCCAGTCGTTGAAAATTTACGGCATCCCGACCGTGCTTCTGTATCGGGATGGGAAACAGATTGGCAGGTATACAGGCGCACAAAGCCGCGAGAATTTCCGTGCCATGTTCGAAGCGCTGGCAACTGGACAGTCGTCTGTGCAGGTCTCGCTTCGTCCGCTGGACCGCATCTTCCGCCTCGGCGCGGGGACGGTCCTCGCGGTGGTGGGCATTAGCGGCGGCAACTGGTTGTTGATCGTGCTGGGCGTGTTGCTGGCATTCCTGGGCGTGTATGACCGCTGTCCGATCTGGCGGGCGATCACTGGCTGGTGGCGCGAACGCATGAGCCATTCCTAATTCCGAGCCCCGTTTTCTCGCAATGAAAACGGGGTTTTGGTTTCCTTATTTCGGGCGGGTATAATCGGGGCATGACTCATTCCACGCCACTCGTCATCGGCATCGCAGGCGGATCGGGCTCTGGCAAGACGACCGTCGCACAGGAAATTTTGCAGCGCGTCGGCCCATCTCGAATTGCCTTTCTTCAGCACGACGCATATTACAAAGATCTGAGCGGACTACCGCCTGCCCAGCGCGCGGAGGTCAATTTTGACCACCCTAACTCGCTCGAAACAGAATTGCTCATCAAGCACATCGAACAATTGAAGAGCGGACAATCCGTCGAAGTCCCCATCTATGACTTTGCGCATCACAGCCGCACGGAGCAGACGTTCACCGTCCAGCCGCGAGGCGTAGTTTTGGTGGAGGGCATCCTCATCTTTGTGGAACCCGCCCTTCGCGATATCTGTGACGTGAAAATTTTCGTGGACACCGACTCGGACATCCGCCTCATCCGCCGCATTCAGCGGGACATCGCCGAACGCGGACGAACGGTGGAGATGGTGGTGAAGCAGTACCTCAACACTGTCCGCCCGATGCACCTGGAGTTTGTGGAACCATCTAAACGCTATGCGGACGTCATCATCCCCGAAGGAGGGATGAACATTGCCGCGCTGGATATGGTGGTGGCGCGCATCGAGGCGCTTCTGAAGTGAAAATAGCGTTTAGCAATCAGCGCTTGGCTAACTGCTAATTGCTAAACGCTAAATGCTAAGTGCTAACAGCCAATAGCCAACAACAAGGAGAACAGAATGGCAAAACAATGGAAAACCCCGCCCGCGATGGAGATCGACCCGAAGAAAAAATACACCGCCCACATGAAAACAGATGTCGGCACGATGGTCATTGAGTTGTTCGCCGACAAGACCCCGAAAACGGTCAACAACTTCGTGTTCCTGGCGCGGCAGGGATTTTACGAGGGCGTCATCTTCCACCGCGTCATTGCGAATTTTATGGCGCAGGGCGGCGACCCGACGGGAATTGGCTCAGGCGGACCTGGTTACCGCTTCGAGGATGAATTCCATCCCTCGCTGAAGCACGACAAGCAGGGGGTGCTCTCGATGGCGAACGCGGGACCGAATACCAACGGTTCACAGTTCTTCATTACCCACGTCCCGACGCCGCACCTGGATGGCAGACACAGCGTCTTCGGGCAGGTTGTCGAAGGCCTGGACGTGTTGATGGCGATCAAGCCGCGTAACCCGCAGGCGCCTGAATATCCTGGCGTGAAAATTCTCAGCGTTGAAATTGTTGAGAGTTAAATCCTTTGTACACGGATTACGCGGATTTTACAGAGTCACACGGATTTCCTTTTTAAAATTTCCTTGTAAATCCATCCCATCCGTGAAATCCGTGTACCGTATCGAATGAACCCAAAAACGCGGACAACCATCCTGCGAATCCTCGCGGTGCTGGCGGTCATTGGCATCAGCGTGTACGTGTTCTCCATCCGCGCGCGCGTGGACGAGTTCGCGGCCTACGGTTACCCTGGCATCTTCCTCATCGCGTTGCTGTCGAACGCCACGGTCTTTCTCCCCGCGCCAGGGATCGCGATCGTGTTCGCGATGGGGAGCGTGTTCCATCCGCTGGGCGTGGCGCTGGCGGCAGGCGTGGGCGGCGCGTTCGGCGAGTTGAGCGGCTATCTCGCTGGCTTCGGCGGGCAGGCTGTCGTGGAGAATACGGCCGCGTATACGCGCGTCCAGCCCTGGGTCCAGAAATGGGGCGGATGGGCGGTGCTAGTGCTGGCCGCAATCCCGAATCCGTTCTTCGATCTGGCGGGCGTCGCGGCGGGCGCATCCAAAATGCCCGTCTGGAAATTTCTGATCTTTTGCTGGATCGGACAGACCATCAAAATGGCGACGTTCGCCTTCGCGGGATCAGCGTCGATTCCGCTTTTATTTGAATAGGAGACGACATGACCGACTACTCAAACATGGACGCGTTCCTCGTTTCGAACCTGGACGCGAGCCTGCGCGAACTTGGACGGCTGGTAGCCCAGCCCAGCATTTCCGCGCAGAAGATCGGGCTGGACGAGTGTGCCGCGCTGGTGGCAGAAATGCTGCGTGCGCGCGACTTTACTGCGAATATTTATCCGACGGCGGGTTCGCCCGTTGTGGTGGCGGAACGAAAAGGCAAGAGCGACAAGACCTTGCTCTTTTACAATCACTACGATGTGCAGCCACCCGAGCCGCTGGAATTGTGGGAGTCGCCGCCGTTCGAGCCGCAGATCCGCGACGGCAAAATGTACGGACGCGGCGTGAGCGACGACAAGGGCCATTTCGTGGCGCGTCTTTTCGCGTTGGACGCGTTGCTGGCCGAGGGCGAACTTCCGTGTAACGTGAAATTCATCGTGGAAGGCGAGGAGGAAACGGCCAGTGTGAATTTGGCGAAATTCATCCACGAGAATACCGAATTGCTCAAAGCGGACGCGTGCATCTGGGAATTCGGTGGCGTGGACCATACCGAAACGCCCATGCAATATCTTGGCTTGCGCGGCATTCAATATGTGGAACTCTCGGTGGACTTGCTCTCGACTGACGTTCATTCGGGACTAGGCGGTTCCATCTTCCCGAACGCGGCGTGGCGACTCGTCTGGGCGTTGAACACGCTGAAAGGTGCGGACGAGCGCATCCTCATCCCTGGCTTTTACGATGACGTGAAACCGCCCTCCGCACGCGACCGCGAACTCATGTCCGCGCTGGCGGATGTGACCGAGGAATACAAGTCGCGCTACGGCGTGCCGTATTTCATCAAAGGCTTGAAAGGCGGCGACGAACTCAAGATCGAGGAAGTCTTCTCGCCGACCTGCACCATCTGCGGGTTGACGAGTGGCTACCAAGGCCCTGACTCGAAGACCGTCCTGCCTGCCCGTGCCTCGGCCAAAGTGGACTTCCGTCTCATCCCCGACCAGGACCCGAGCGACATCCTGAAGAAACTGCGCGCCCACCTCGACTCGCACGGCTTCACCGACGTGGAGATCACCGACCTCGGCGGCGACGCGCCCGCGCGCACTGATCCCGACCATCCGTTCATCCAGCTGGTCGTGGCAGCAGCGGAGGAAGTGTACGAAAAGCCGATGAGCCTCGTCCCGCTGGTGGGCGGATCGGGACCGAACCATCCCTTCGTGCATGTGCTCGGTCTACCCGTCGCGACCGCGGGGATGGGCTATCCCGACACGAAGACCCATGCCCCGAACGAGAATATCCGCCTGGATCTGTATCTCAAGCACGCGCGTCACATGGCGCGGGTGGTAAGGGAGTTTGGGGAGGGGAGATAGGACGGAAGGCGGAAGGCAGAAAGCGAAGGGCAGAGAGCAGAAGGCAGAAGCCTCGCGGAGTGGGACGCGAGGCTTTTTGTTGGCTTTGGTTACACCCACCTTCTGTCAATGTGACAAACCGCCTCTGGATTGAAATCCCACGCGCGTATATAATCCAATAAATTATCCTAAGAATATCCGCGTACAAACAGGAGGTACGAATGTTAGTTGGCGAACGAATGTCCCGACCGCCCATCACCATTGGGCCCGAAATGAGCATCCACGATGCACTGGCTCTGTTCAAGAAGGAGCGTATCCGCCGCGCGCCCGTCATAAAGGGCGGCAAACTCGTCGGTATCGTCTCTGAAAAGGACTTGCTGAACGCGTCCCCGTCTCCTGCCACCACCCTCAGCGTCTGGGAGATGCATTACCTGCTGAGCAAACTCACGGTCTCTGAATTGATGACCAAGAACGTCATCACCGTGGCGGAAGATACCCCCATCGAGGAAGCGGCCCGCATCATGGCAGACAATAAGATCGGCGGCCTGCCCGTGATGAAGGGGTCGCGCGTCGTCGGCATCATCACCGAGACCGACCTGTTCAAGATGTTCCTCGAGTTGATGGGCGCCCGCGAAAAGGGCGTACGCGTCACCGCCTTGATCGAAGATACGCCTGGCACGCTGGCCAAGATCACCAAGGCTATTGCTGAAGCAGGCGGAAACTTCATTGCCTTTGGCCAGTTTGTTGGCGAAGATGTGAGCTCGCGCGTCCTCACCTTCAAGGTCAATGGCATGGAGCAGGTGCAGGTCAAAAAGGCGCTCAGCCCGCTCGTCAACAAGATCTGGGATATCCGAGAGATTTAACTGTTTTGAAAAAAAGGACACGAGGGTCACAAACGCGGCCCTCGTGTCCTTTGCGTTTAAAACACTGGACTAAAAATCGCCCGCCTCATCCGCCATGCGGACAATGCGCGGCGAAAACTTTCCGACCACTTCCACCAGATCATGCTGTGCGGCGATGATCGTGTCGATCGGCTTGTAGGCCTGCGGCGACTCGTCCATACCGCCGCCGAGGAGCGTGACGCCGCGTGCTTTGAGATACGCGTCCCGCGTGGACCTGGGGATGGCGTTCAACGCCGCCTTTCGGCTCATCATCCGACCCGCGCCGTGTGAGGCCGACTGAAGTGACTCAGCCACTCCAAGCCCCCTGACCAGATAGCCCGCGTCTGCCATTGACCCAGGGATGATCCCCAGCACTCCCTTACCTGCTGGTGTGGCGCCTTTGCGATGGACGATGACTTCGCGTCCGTCGGGGAGCCTTTCTCTCCAGGCGAAGTTGTGATGGTTCTCCACGACCGCGGCTTCTTTCAGCCCAACCGCCTCGGCCACGCGGTGATGGATGATGTAGTGATTGGCCGAAGCGAAGCGACCCGCAAGTTCCATTGAGAGCCAGTATTCCTGTCCCTCTTCGGTATCCAGCGAGAGCCACGCGAGATGACGCACGCTTTTATCAAGGTGCGGATGCTTCTCCATCGCCAGTTTGCTGTAGCGGTCGGCGATCTTGAACCCCACCGAGCGCGATCCGCTGTGGGAGAGAAGCGCGAGGTATTCGCCTGGTTGCAGGCCGAAGAGCGGTTCATGCAGGCGGAACGTTCCCCATTCCACGAAGTGATTTCCCGTGCCGCTGGTGCCGAGTTGTTTGGCGGCGTTATCGTGCAGGGTCTGGAGCAGACGCGTCGCGTCCCAGGCGGAGTCGTCCAGCACGGGGTGGTCGGCACGGCGCGAGCCTTTCCACTCCGCGCCCATACCGAAGGAAGTTTCGTTCCAGAGCGCGTTCTCGAAGAGGGCGGGCTTCTGTCCAAGCAGGTAAGGCGAGACTTCGTATAGCGATAAACGCATACGGCAGGCGATATCCACGCCGACCGCGTACGGGATGACGGCGTTCTCTGTCGCAAGCACGCCGCCGATGGGTAATCCGTAGCCGACGTGCGCGTCGGGCATGAGCGCGCCAGCGACGGAGATGGGGAGGCGCATGGCGTTATCCATTTGGGCGAGGGACTGGTCGTCGATATTTTCGCGTCCCCAAATGGGATAGGTCGTCGCTTCGCCGCGCAGGTCAGTGGACTCTTCCTCCTTGGGTTGGTTCACACGGAGACATTCACGCGCTAGATCGGACAGGGCCCCGTCAGCGAGGAAACTGCCTGGGTCGGCGCGCACGGCGGAAAGCGTCGCGAGAACCGAGTCGTGGTCGAGTCCCGAATCGATGAGGCGCGCGGCCGCGTCCTTGGCAATGCCGATGATCTTACCGTCGGGCCAGCCGTTGAGTTTGAGGATTTTTCCAGTAATGATGTCCATGATAAATTCCTTGACAACAGTCCATTGACCGCGGACGATGGTTTGTCGTCCATTGTCCATTGTCCAAATTACTCTTCCAACTTCCACAACTCGCGCATCTCCGAGCTGGTTTTCAGCAACTCTTCCAGCCTGCCCTCGGATTCGACGCGGCCGTCTTTGAGCACCAGAATATGATCGGCGCGACGCAGCAACGGGCGGCGGTGCGAGACGACGAGGCAGGTCTTGTCTTCAGTGGCAAATATGCGCTCCCAGAGTTGCTGCTCGGTTTCCACATCCAGCGCGCTGGAGAGATCATCGAAGACCAGCAGTTCGGGCTCACGGATGAACATGCGCGCTGCTGCGGAGCGCTGCATCTGCCCGCCAGAGAGTTTAACGCCGCGCGCCCCGACAAGCGTGTCGAGATTGTGGTCTAGTTCCTCGAGATCGCGGTCCATGACGGCCAGTTTGGCGGCGTGGTTGATGTCGTCATCTGTGCGGTCGAGACCGAGCAAGATATTGTTGCGCAGGGTGTTGCTGAAGAGACGTGGCACCTGTGCGGTGTAGGCGCAACGCGGCGGGACAAGGAAATCGCCAGGGGCAGTGACCAGTTCACCGTTCCAACGTATCTCGCCAGCTTCGAGCGGGAGCAACCCGAGCAGGGCGCGCAGGAGGGTGGTCTTACCCGAGCCGACGCGACCCGTTACAACGGTCAGTGTGCCGCGCCTGAGCCGCAGGTTCGCACCCGAAATGCCGTTCTCCGAATGCGGATAATGAAAGGTCAGGTTGGCAGCGGACAGTTCCGAGAGGCGGTCCGCATCGGTCTTCGTTGGGTAGGTCACTTCGGGGAGCGGGCCTGTCAAATCCACGGGGCTGTGTTTGACCAGCGCGTCGAGCGGAGCGTTTTCCATCAGGCGGTACATGCGCTGGACCGAGATGCCCATCTGTTTGTAGCGGGCAGCCAGCATGCCTGCGAAGGTGGTCAGGTCGCCCATGCTTTGCAGGAGGTAGGTGAAGAGCGAGAAGTCGCCAATGGTGAAGCTGCCTGCGCGCATGGACTGTCCGACCAGCACCAGGATGATGCCCGTGCTGAAAGTGGACGTGTTGCGGTAGATCGAGCCAAGCACCTGGTCGAAGAGCGTCTCGCGGATGGCGAGTTTGCGGCGCTCGTCGTTGAGTTTGTGGAAGTGACCGATGACATTCTTCTCGGCGGTCGCCACCTTGACAGCCTGTACCGCGCCGAAGAACTCACCGATGAAACCTGTGACACGTCCCGCTGCCTGGCGCGAGGCGCGGCGGTAATGTTCGATGCGGCGGGTGGCAAGGTTGGCAACGATGCCGACCAGGATCAACGGCGAGAGCGCCATGGCCGTGACCGAGGGGCTGATCTGTGCCATCAGCACGATGGAGACGATGACGATCACGATGCCGATCATGATGTCGTTGATGAGGATGACAAAGAGCGGGATCTCGTTCACATCGGTCTTGAAGCGGTTGACTGCCTCGCCCGGCGAATCGGGCAATGGCGCG
Organism: Chloroflexota bacterium; assembly: GCA_049324715.1. Lineage (GTDB taxonomy): Bacteria > Chloroflexota > Anaerolineae > Anaerolineales > Villigracilaceae > Denitrolinea. The sequence goes on from JBMOMR010000023.1 coordinate 89,947, forward strand.
GCGCCAGGCCGCCGCAGGATGTGGCGCAGCAGGTTCTTGCGCAGCAGCGTCGGGATGTCGGCGAAGATGGGCACATCCGCGTAATAGAAACCGTAACTCGCCAGCACGCGTCCCAGCCAGGTGGCAGCCAGGAAGGCGGCGATGGCCCAGATGCCAAAGGTCAGTTGCGCGGCGCCTGTCAGCATGTCGAAGAAAGCCTTGATGATCAGCGCGGGTGCCACCTGCCAGCAGAAGCGGATGAGCGCCACAGAGATCAGGTCGATGAACCAGAACCACGGGCGGAAGCGGATCATATCCAGGATGACGCGCCAGGCGGGAAGGGCGGGGACGTTTTGTTCGAGGGTGGTTTGCATGTTTCAAAACCTTTGTACACGGATTTCACGGGTGGAACGGACGAACGCGGATTTTTTTAATTTCTTTCCGTGTCAATCTGTCAAAACTGTGTTATCCGCGTACTGAATTATGCGAGCATTTCCTCCATGCCAGTTTGCAGGAGTTGGTGGAAGCGCGAGGCGGGATCGGCGGCGAGATGTTCGCGGCGGCCATGTTCGCTGACACAGCCCTTCTCCAGGATCATGATCTCGTCGGCGCGGCCGACGGTGTCGAGCCGGTGGGCGATGACAATGGCAGTGCGTCCTTGCAGCAATTTGTCGATGGCGCGCTCAAGACGCTGCTCGGTTGCGGGATCGAGACGGGAGGAGGCTTCGTCGAGGATGACCAGCCCGGGATTTCGCAGGAAGACGCGCGTAAACGCCAGTAATTGCGCCTCGCCCGCGGACAGGGAGCGGGATCCCGTTTCGAGTTGCGTGTCCAGCCCCTCGGGTTGGCTCCGCAGCCAGTCGCCGAGTTCCAGTTCCTCCAGCGCCGCAAGGATGGTCTCATCCGTTATGGAGCGGTCGAAGAAGGTCAGGTTATCGCGGATGCTGGCGCGGAAAAGCTGTACATCCTGCGTCACAATGGCGATTCGGCTGCGGATGGAGTCGAGGCGGGCCTGACGCAGGTCAACGTGATCCAGTTTGATGCTGCCCGTGCGGACGTCGTACAGGCGGAAGATGAGCCGCCCGAGGGTGGTTTTGCCGCTGCCCGTGCGTCCGAGCAGCCCCAAAACGGAACCCGCTTTCAGGTCAAAGGAGAGACCGTTCAACACGGCATCCGTCCCATTGTAGGAGAAGGAGACGTCATCGAAAGACAGGTGAAGCGGACTGGGTGGGAGTTCGAGTCCGTCACTTGTCACGGCTTCGGGTTGGAAGTTGCGGAACTCGGTGAGCCGTTCCACACAGGCGCCGATGGTCTGGAAACTTTCGATCTCGTGCGTCATGGCCCAGAAGGGTTCCTCGAGCAGGTTGATGTAGTACACGAAAAGATAGACCGTGCCGATGGTGATGAGCTGACTGTTGTATAGCAAGTAACCGCTGACGATGGCGAGCAAACTGCCAATGGTGAGCGCCAACCCCATGCTGTTCTCGATGATCCAGCGTTTGAAGTGTGCCAGGCGGGAATGGAGCAGGATGATGGCCTGGTGACGTGTGAGTTCCCGCAGTGAAAAATCCACTGCGCCGCTGGAACGGATGTCTTCGGTGCCAGCCAGTTGTTCCTCGAGGAAACCGTAGAGACCGGCTTCAGCCTCGCGGCGCGCCTTCTGGTGTGGCACGGCAATGTTGCGCACCCGCCCGAGGATGCCAATGGTGAGAAGCGAGTAGACGGTGAATACCAGGCCCGCACGCCAATCCTCGATGTAAAGCGCGATCAGGATGCCGATCATGAGCAGCCCGTTGGCGACCAGGTTGAGGGCGAACTGCGAAAAGAAGGTGGCAAGTTCGGTCACGTCGCCGTCAATGCGCTCGATCAACTCGCCGGGCGTGTGGTCGTTGTGGAAGCGCATGTCGAGGTTGAGGGCGTGCCAGGCCAGTTCGGCGCGCAGGTCGTTGGTGGCAGTCCAAGCCACGTTCTCGCCCAGATAATTCACGCTGACCGTCACCGTCTGCTGGGCGAGGGCCACGCCGATGAAAGCGAGAGCGGTCCAAGTCAATGTTTTCAGCGCCTGGCCAGCAAGGGCGGAATCGATAAATTCGCGCATGATCTGCGGGGCAAGGATGCGCAAACCGATGCTGCCGAAGAGCAGGGTGGCCAGCAGGACAAAACGTCCACGCTGGGGGCGGATGTGGTCGCGAAGCAGGTTCCAGTAGGCTTTGAAGGAGATGTTCATGAGTGAAAAGTGGGTAGTGTAAAGTGGATGGTGGTGGGGCGGAGAACAAAAAAGCCACGATGCGCAAGTGCACCGTGGCTGTCATGTCATGACGGACGAGGAAAGACCGTTAGCGGTCAACAGGCGCACTTCGAGCAGGGATATTTATTTTACGTTTGAAAGAGACAAACAGGGTCATTGGAAGTGCGCTCCTTTCTTCTGGATTATCTTGCGGGTCGAGTTTACTGCATGGGTGGGGGCGTGTCAAGTTGCCTGCCGTTTGGGTCCCACGATCGCGGCTGGATCAAACCAAACGCCCCGCGTTTCCGCGAGGCGTTTTACTCGAAATCGTTCGGCGATCAAAACGACGGACTACCCTTTTTTCTCCAACTTCGACCACGTGTCTTTCAGCGTCACCGTCAAATTGAAGACGAGTTTTTCGGGTGTCGAATCGGGATCGGGTGTGAAGTAGCCTGTCCGCTCGAACTGGAGCGGTTCGCCGATGTGCGCGCCTGCCAGCGATGGCTCGACGTAGCCGTTCAACACTTCGAGCGAGTTGGGATTGACGATGCTATCCAGGTCGCCGTCATCAGGGCGCTCGACGGTGAACAACTGTGAATACATGCGGACTTCCGCAGGCAGGGCGTGCGCGGCCGAGACCCAGTGGATCGTGCCTTTGACTTTTCGTCCATCGGGCGCATCGCCGCCGCGCGTAGCAGGATCGTACGTGCAATGGACTTCGGTTACGTTGCCCGCCGCGTCCTTGACGACGTGCGTGCATTTCACGAGATAGGCGTAGCGCAAGCGGACTTCATTGCCAGGGTAGAGGCGGAAGTACTTGGGCGGCGGCGTCTCGCGGAAATCTTCCTGTTCGATGTAGAGGACTTTCGAGAACGAGACCTTGCGCGTCCCCGCGGACGGGTCTTCGGGATTGTTGACCGCGTCCATCTCCTCGACCTGGCCTTCGGGGTAGTTGTCAATGACGAGTTTGAGCGGACGCAGGACAGTCATCCGTCGCAGGGCGCGTTTGTTCAGGTCATCGCGGACGATGGCTTCGAGTTGCGCCATCTCCACGTAACTGTCGTTCTTTGTCTCGCCCGTGCTGGTGACGAAGTTGATGATCGCTTCGGGTGTGACGCCGCGACGGCGGAGACCGCGCAGCGTGGTGAGGCGCGGATCGTCCCAGCCGCGCACGATTCCCGTCTCGACGAGTTTCCGCATCTTGCGCTTGGACATCATCGCGTAAGTCAGGTTAAGCCGCGAGAATTCGATCTGGCGCGAGGGGAAGGCTTCCAGTTTTTGCAGGAACCACTCATAGAGCGGACGGTGGATGATGTACTCGTTGGAGCAGAGGGAGTGGGTGACGCCTTCCATCGAGTCGTTCTGTCCGTGTGACCAATCGTACATCGGGTAGATGTGCCACTTGTCGCCCGTGCGATGATGATGCACGTTCATGATGCGGTACATGACGGGGTCGCGCATCAACAGGTTAGAGTGCGACATGTCGATCTTGGCGCGCAGGACGCGGCTTCCTTCCGCGAACTCGCCGTTCTTCATGCGTTCCAGCAGGTCGAGATTCTCCTCCACCGAGCGATTGCGATAGGGCGAATCGATCCCTGGCTTGATGGCGGACTCGGTCTCGCTCCATTTCGTGCCTTTGGGCAGGGTGCCGCGTCGTTCGCTCATCTCCTCTTGAGTCTGGTCGTCCACGTAGGCGAGTCCCATTTTGATGAGTCTCACCGCCCAATCGTAGAGAAGATCGAAGTAGTCCGAGGCGAAGGTCACTTTGGCCCACTTGATCCCCAGCCAGGCGGCGTCATCTTCGATGGCTTCCACGAACTCCGTCTCCTCTTTGGAAGGGTTGGTATCGTCGAAGCGCAGGTACAGTTCGCCGCCGAATTCCTGCGCGGTAAAATAATCGATCAAAAATGCCTTGACGTGTCCGATGTGCAGGTAGCCGTTCGGTTCGGGCGGCAGGCGCGTGCGGACATAATTGAAGCGGCCGTTCTTCAAATCTTCGGCGACCGCTTCGCGGATAAATGCAGGGATTCGGCTGGTGGTTTCGTTGGTCATTCTTCCTCGAATTCAAGAGAATGTCTGCTATTATAACAAAGGGCAGGATGTGTTTTATAATCCCATCTGGAGGTTGAGATGAGCGAAACAAAAAACGAGAAATTCATGGGTACGTATTTCGACCGCGATGCGGTGATCAAAGTGTCGCGCTGGGGCGAGATCCTTTCGTGGGTGGTGGCCGTCATCTACGCGGTGGACCTGATCGTTGCCCTCGGCGTTTTTCTTATGCAGTACTTCCGCGGCTACCTGGCACACATGGGCTTTACGGACGTCGTGACCAACGTGCTCTACATCGTTGAACGTCCGTTCCGCGGCGTGGTCTATTTCATCGCATTGCAGGCCATCTCAAAAGCCCTGTTGATTTTGATGGATATGGAAGACAACACCCGCCGCGCGGCGCGGAAGTAGGGTTTACCATCCCAACCCTTGCCCGAAACGGACGGGCGTGCTAAAATACCGCCCGCTGGAAACATATTGAGGAGTCGTCCAACGGCAGGACACTACACTCTGGATGTAGGTATCTTGGTTCGAATCCAGGCTCCTCAGCTCACCAGGGTCCTGAGAAAAAAACTCAGGGCCCTTTTGATTTCTACGCCTCAAAACGAAAAGACTCCCTCGAAAGGGAGTCTTTTTGTTTTGAGGGTGCCAATTCTCGTTTGTTACTTGTCTTTCTTGTTCACCGACCCCGCGCCGCTGATGGTCTGGTTGACAGTCGGTGAGCCGTAATAATTGATCGTGCCAGCGCCGCTGATCCTTGCGGTCAGTTCATCTTCCACGCGCAAGGTGGCGGTCCCCGCGCCGCTGATCTGCACCTCGGCGGTCTTGCTCTGCAGATCGGTCCCGTCGAAATCGCCCAATCCGCTGATGGTGACGCGGACTTTATCCGCATTGCCGCCCACCGTCACCTTGCCCGCGCCGCTCAGGGTCACCACGAGCGAGTCCGCCTCCAGGTCCCTGATGGTCGAATCGCCTGCGCCGCTGATCTTCAGTTCGAACGAGTCGGCTTTCAACCCGTCGACTTGAAGCGTCCCTGCGGCTGAAAAATTGATCTCCTTCAGGCTGGTCACGGTGATGACGATCTTCACGTCCTCGGAGGGACGCACACGCTGGGAGTAATTCTTCTCGCTGTTTTCGATGATGAGCGTCCCGCCGCGGATGTCGGTCTTCAACTGCGGAAGCAGATTGTCATCCGCTTCGATCGTGACGGAAGGCTGTTTTCCCTGCCTGACGATGAACTCACCGGGATAGCGGAGATCGATCGCGTCGAATTCCTCCAACTGGCGCGTCTCGCTGGCGATCTTTTCTGACCCGGGGACGGCTCCCGAAAAGTCATCACCCACATTCCACTCGACCCAATTGGGGGCGTTGTCCCAGCCCAACTGGGGAGCATAGAAGACGGCTCCCACCGCGCCGAGGACCACCAACGCGGAGACAATCATCCCCACTGGCTTCCAGAAACTGCGCAGGATCAATCCAATGCCCAATGCGATCAACAGGTAGGGCCAGATGTGGGTCAAAGCCCAGAGGTTTGCGGAAGGAATTTGCCCTGCATTGATCATCAGCCAGAGGACGCCTGTTGCGACAAGCGTCAGCGGCCAGAAAATAGAACGGTTTTCTTTCATTTTTTCTCCAACTAGAGGGTATTTTGGTCGGTCGGCTGGTCGTCTGAACTTTTTGCAGACAGAAGCCCAGAACGCCGAATGACCAGATACAGGCCCAACAGAATCAGCGCGGCTGGGAACAGGTAGTTGGCGAATCGGGATGAATTGAAGATCATCTCGAAGAAGGCACCGAAGATGACGAACAGGAACAGTCCGACCCGCATGAGGCCCGTGCCGCTACGACGTTGTTCAGGATTCTGTCCCCACCATCCCATGATGTAGATACCCAGCCCCACGGAGATGATGATCACTGTCCAGCCATAGGCCCAGCTTTCGAAGTGATCGGTCAGGTTTTGCACGAAGAGCATCAGGCCGATTCCTGTGATGATGGAACCTGGAACGGCCAGCCCCGCAGTGGACTTTCCACCCGCGGCCATGCCTACGAAGAACATGGCCCCGACACCCATGATGATGAAGGGCCAGAACGTCCCCCAGAAGTCGAAGCCGCGGAAGAATTGGGACAACAGCGCCAAGACGCCGAAAACGATGAGCAAGACCCCGCCAACCAGGGCCCCGCTATTCCGATTTTTCGTTTCCATATGCATTCTCCTTTCAGTTGATTGCATATCCATTTACGGATATGGATGAAAAAAAGTTTCTACCTGCCGAAAATCTCCCGCTCCGCTTGCTCGATTTCGTCGTAGATCCGCTTCACTTCCTCCTTCATTTCTGCGGATACGCCCGCCGTCTGCGGGATGAATTTGACGAGGTCGCGTGCCTGTCTCAGCAGGTCTTTGACGCCCGCAATGAAGGACAGGTCACTGCGGCCCAGTTCGGCAGGGACGGGCAATTCACGGGCCTTCTGGATCAAGGCGCGGGCGCGGACGATCCGCTCGGCGGCGGGGATGAGTTTGGACATGGGTTCTCCAAATTTGGGATAAACGTCACTTTCAGGGCGGTTTCTAATTCATTATAATCAAATTGACTTCAACGATTTCACCCTTAAAAGGAGCGACACATGAAAGGAAACGAAAAAGTCATTTCCATGTTGAATGGTTTCTTGGCGGATGAACTTACCGCCATTAACCAGTACATTGTCCACTCTGAGATGTGCGCCAATTGGGGATACGGCAAACTGCACGAGAAATCGGAGAAACGCGCCATTGACGAGATGAAACACGCCGAGAAGCTCATCGCCCGCATCCTATTCCTGGAGGGGATTCCCATCGTCAGCAACCTGAAGAAGATGAACATCGGCGCCACGGTGGAAGCCCAACTCAAGCATGACCTGGAAGCCGAAGCGGGAGCCATCAAGGATTACAACGAAGGCATCCGTCTCTGCCTGGAAGTAGGTGACAACGGTTCACGCGAACTCATCGACGCCAACCTGAAGGACGAGGAAGACCACCTCGACTGGCTCGAAGCCCAACTCGACCAGATCAGCCAGATGGGGTTGCAGAACTACCTGCTCGGGCAAATGGATTAGAAGCCCCAAAAAAGAGACAGCCGTCAAAGCGGCTGTCTCTTCGTTTATTTTCTAGCACTCGCTATATCCGCAGGCGTAACATTTCCTGCATCCCTCTTCGTTGACGACGGCGGCCTCTCCGCATTCGGGACACAGGTCGCCGATCCGCATCGGCGGGACGTTTTCGGCGGCCTCCTTTTCGAGGGCGTGACCGCCGTTGCCGTTGGATTTCTCTTCCACGGGCGCGGGGGCGATGCCATCTTTTTCGCGCAGGTAGTGATCGAGAACCTGTCCGATCCCGTCGGGCAGAGAGCGGACGCGGTTCGGGCCGAAGCCGAGCGACCGTCCGCCGCCGATGCCCATCAACTGGCGGACAACTTCGCGCATGCGGTCGGTCGGGACAACGGGGCTGGCCATCCGCAAAATGTACGAGATGAGGCGTCCGATCGCCTCGGAGACTGCCGCGGTTTCGGAGCCCGCCTTCGAAGTGTTAATGAACGCCTCGAAGGGTTGGTCTCCGCCATTTTCGTTGATGGTGATGAACGCCTTGCCCACGGGCGTTTCGATGTTGAACGTTCGACCCGTCAACGCGCGGGGACGCGGTTTCTTCGTCTCGTGCCACATTGTCTTCGAAGGGGAGACAATGCCTGTCGAAACGGAGGCCAGCCCAAGGTCGGGTTGAGGCGTGGGTTCCTTCTTGGCGGCGGTGGCTTTCGTCTCCAGCACAACCTTTTCGCGCGAACCCGTCACGTAAACGGTGATCCCCTTACAGCCCAATTCCCAGGCCAGCATGTAGGCGTTGGCCACGTCGTGTTCGGTGGCGGTCTCGGGGAAGTTAACCGTCTTCGAGAGCGAGTTGTCCACGAAGACCTGCAGGGCGGCCTGCATGCGGACGTGCTCCTCGGCGGTGATATCGCCCGAGACGACGAAGGTGTCGCGCACGGCCTGCGGCAATTCGATGACGCGCTGGCACGTGCCTTCGCTCATCACCTGTTCCACGATCTCCTGCCGCTTCTCTTCGCCGAGGCCGAGTTTTTTCAACGCCTCATCGAAACGCGGGCTGGCATACGTGAGTCGCAGGTCCTTGCCCTGATCGTTGACGTGGCGGATGTAGGCGAGCGCGAAGACGGGTTCGCAGCCATAGCCCTCGCAACCTGCGACGGTGGCGATGGTGCCCGTCGGTGCGACGGTGGTCTGCGCGGCGTTGCGGATGCCGTGCTTGCGGATGCCGTCCACGACCGCGTCCCACTCGACGTTGGGGCGGCCCCAGTTATGCTGATACGCGTCCAGCGGCTGAGGCGGAGTCCATTTCAGATCATCTGGATCGTAGATACTGCCTTCGATGGCAGGGAAGGGGCCGCGCGCTTCGGCCAATTCGATGCTGGTCTGCATGGCGTGGTAGCGGACGAACTCCATCACCTGCGCGCCGAACTCCTGTCCTTCCTTCGAGCCGTATCGCACGCCGACGTGGTACATCAAGTCCGCGAGGCCCATGATGCCAAGTCCGATGCGGCGGGCGCGGTGTGCGGCATCCTTTAATTGCGAGACAGCGGGCACATAGGCATTGGCCTCCACCACGTCATCGAGGAAGCGTGTGGCGGTGACAACGCTCTGGCGGATGGTTTCCCAGTCTACAGCACCATCGGGGCCGCAATGCTCATTGAGATTGACCGAACCGAGACAGCAGTTTTCGTACGGGCCAAGCCATTGCTCGCCGCATGGGTTTGTTGCCTCCAGCGGATACAAATGGGGGACGGGGTTGCCGCGGTTGGCCGCGTCCAAAAAGAGGACGCCAGGCTCGCCGTTGTGATGCGCCTGCTTCACGATCTTGTCGAAGATGTCGCGGGCGCGGACTTTTCCGTACGAGCGGATGGTCATGCCCGCTTTCTCGGCCTGTTCCAGCGTGCCGCTCCAGCCCCGATATTCCTTTTGAGAAATATCGGGGAAGCGCAATTCCCAATCTTCGTCGTTCTTCACGGCGCGCATGAACGCGTCGGTGATGCCGACGGAGATGTTGAAGTTGGTGATGTGGTTCTCGTTGGTCTTCGAGGTGATGAACTCTTCCACATCGGGATGGTCCACGCGCAGGACGGCCATGTTGGCGCCGCGCCGCGTCCCGCCCTGGGCGATCTCACCGAAGGCGTGGTCGTAGACGCGCAGGAATCCAACGGGACCCGTAGCCTGTCCCGCGGAGGATTTGACGAGTCCGCCTTTCGGTCGAAGGCGCGAGAACGAGAAGCCGTTACCGCCGCCCGTCTGCTGGATGAGGGCCGCGTCGCGCAGGGTCTGGAAGATGCCCGCGCTGTCGCGTCCCATGTCGTCGGAGATGGGAAGCACGAAGCAGGCCGCGAGTTGTCCCAGCGGCGTGCCCGCTCCAGTGAAAGTCGGTGAATTGGGGAAGAACTTCTTGCTGGTCAGTAGGTGGTAGTACTCAACCGCGCGGGCGTTGACATCGCCATTCCAGGCTTCCTCCACTTTGGCGATGTGCCATGCCACGCGCCAGAACATTCCCTCCACGGTTTCGGCGGGTTTGCCGTCATCGCCGCGGCGGACGTAGCGTTTCATCAACACCTGACGCGCATTCTCGGTCAGGTCCACTTTGGGAAGGCCGCGTGGCATGGCAGGGGTCGGCAATAAACCATGTTTCGCGGCTGGGTCAACTTTAGCAACCATGACATTCTCTCCTCAAACTGTGATGGCGTGTTAAGACGCAAAAACCGACAACTCCACCTCCCCAATGGGCGAGGTTGTCGGGTGGATTAGCCCTCGAGTAAGCGATTGATTTCGTTGCGGAGCGCGTGGAGGTCGTCGAGACGGAGGTAGACGATGGCGTAGCGGATGTATGCGATCTGGTCCATTTCCTTGAGGCCGTGGATGACGAGGTCGCCCACAATGCGCGAGGAAACTTCGGCTTTGCCCATCTTTTGCAGTTCCGATTCCACCTGACCAATCAGCCGTTCGATGTCCGCCGCGGAGACGGGGCGCTTCGCACACGAAATGCGGATGCCGCGCGCCAGTTTTTCGCGATCGAACTCTTCGCGGGTTCCGTCTTGTTTGACGATGAGGGGGGTGGAAAGGATGGGACGTTCGTAACTGCTGAATCGCTGTCCGCACTTGAGGCACTCGCGGCGGCGTCGGATGCCCCCGTGGCTGTCGTGAGAAGTGTCGAGTACTTTGGAATCGTTGTTTTGGCAGTAAGGGCAGCGCATGAAAGGTCCAAAATTAGAACAAATGTTACCGCCATATATGGCGGTTTATCGTTCCGAAAGCCGTACATATATGGCTGGTTGGTTGCATTCTAACATATATGCAAAGTGGTCACAAGAGGACTATAGGGTGATTAACCTTAAAATATCCATCCCGTTGGATTTTCATCCTTTTATATTGATCAATCTGATCGGTCGAAATATATCCTTTCCCATTGTGGGGATAAAATCGGCAGGCCCCATTGCGGATCGGGTTCCCACAACTTCCATTTCTCGTACATGACTCTCCGCTGCGACAAAACCAAGTCTACTGCTTTTTCGCCATCCTTCCGAATTTGCCGCGCTCGTTCTATCGAGTAGATGCCCACTTTTTGCGCTGCTTCGAATTCATCCTCATCCTTCCAATTCCATTCATTCAGGTCGGGACTGATAACTACATCCAGGATATTGTCCATAGTATCAAACCCTATCCTTGTGCGCTGGATGGGATCCTGTAAATTGATGTAAACACAATCCAAATTTCTTGTCCCCGATTCCCACATGAAGTAGACGCCGAACGCCTCCCCTGGAACCACCAGCATTAATACGTCTGTTCTCGTCCATTGGCGATCTACGATTCGTACGCTGTTCGCATCCAACATTTCGGCAGGTGTGACGCGGTGATCGGTGTTCTTGCCAACCGTTCCCGCACGCAGGAAGTAGGCGATCAATTCAGGTGTATCTTGAACGATAGTAACTGGATAAGCCCAAATGACTTTTCTTTCAACGCCGCGCGCCGTGACAGTCTCTCCTGGGTGCCAAATTGTGTGATGGATCATGGTGGCTAAATGATTTTGAGAAAATCCAGCACCAATCGATTGAATTCTTCTGGATTGGATTGATGCGGCACGTGTCCGCCAGAGATGGCCTGTCCGCGGGCGTTGGGCAGGGCGCGGACGAGCGCGGGGAACGAATCGGGCGCGAGGGTTTGGTCGCGGTCGCCCCAGATGACGAGAGTCGGCATGATGACGCGCACCAGGTCCGAGGTCAGATCGCGAACCGTGTTGGGGATGTTGAACGCGCCTGGGGCGGTGCGCTTGTAGTCCAGCGCGGTCTGCAGTCGAATCTCCTCGGAGAGCGTCAACGCGGAGTCGCCCGCGCGTCCGAGAACGCGGTTGGTCAGGTCGATGATCCAGCGGAAGACCCATTCGGGCGTGCGTTCGACAACGAGCGCGTTGATGGTGGGACGGCGATAGGTGCGACGCAGGAGCGCGGGAAGTTGTTCGAGTTTGAAAAACGGAT
>JBMOMR010000024.1:0-274654 GCA_049324715.1 Chloroflexota bacterium
TCCTCAAGGAACTGGGATACACGCTTCCCGCGGACGGGGGAGCGGTGCGCGTCAAGGACGGCAAACCGCTGGCGTTCAACCTCGTCCACCCCGATGACGATGTCCACACGAAGATGGCGCAGTCCATCCAGGAAAATTGGGCCAAGATCGGCGTTCAGGTGAACCTCGTCCCCGTCCCGTATGCGAGCCTGCAGACCGATTATCTCGCCAAGCGCACCTATCAGGCCGCACTCGTGGAACTGGCCCTGCCGCGCACGCCCGACCCCGACCCGTATCCGTTCTGGCACCAGGCGGAGGCCACTGGCGGACAGAACTACTCGCAATGGGACAATCGCTCCGCGAGTGAATATCTCGAACAGGCGCGCGTCACCACCGACTTTGGCCTGCGCGCCCGTCTCTATCGCAACTTCCAGGTGATCTTCGCGCGCGAACTGCCGTCCCTGCCGTTGTATGTGCCCGTCTATTCGTACGGCGTCAACAACACGGTTCAGGGCGTGCAGATGCCTCCGCTGTACGATACCAGCGACCGTTTCCTGCTCATCCCGCAGTGGTATCTTGTCACACGCCGCGCCCTCGAGCAGACGCCCACCCCAGCACCGTAACCATGAACTCTCCCGAAAAGGACAAGGCTTTTTTTCAAGCGGGTCTCCAGCAACTGGAGGAATATCTGCTTTCGAAAGAGTTGTACTGGGCGAGTTCCATTCACACCACCGATTTCACGCAGATGACGCTGGGAGCCATGCTCCTCGTCCGTGAGAGGCTGAAAGGTTGGAGAACGCCCGGGCTGACGGAGTTGACGATGCAGATGGACGCGGTCCACTTGAAGTGGCGATCGGCCTGGGACGAGAAGGCCCGCCGCGAGGTCCGCGCGAGAGGCGAATTGTGGAAGAATTATTTCGTGGAGGCGCGGCATCATCCCGCCGAGTCGGCCCGTCAATATCCGTATGAAGTCCGATTGCGCACCATCCTGACCCTTTTGATGGATGACGTTCGCGAGACCCCAGCCGATTGGCTGACCTCGTTCGACGCGGAATTGCGCCGTATTTTGAAGGGCGACGCGTTCGTCTGGGACTCGTCGCTCGCATGGAATTTTCCAAAGGAATCGTTTTGGTTTTTGTATGGCACGCTCGCAGTAACGCAAAATTAATTTTGCGATACAACACAGGAGAAATGACATGACCGACGCTCGAGAAATTGCTCTCAATTATGCCCGCCAGAACCGCGATCGTTTTCTGGCCGATCTGAAGGATGTGCTCGCCATCCCGTCCATTTCCACGTCCAACGAATACAAGCCCGAAGTGTTGCGCGCCGCTTTGTGGATGGCCGACCACCTGCGCGGGCTTGGCATGGACAATGTGGAAGTGATGCCCACAGGTGGACATCCTGTTGTGTATGGCGAGTGGCTCAAACGACCCGACGCGCCGACGGTGCTGGTCTATGGACATTACGACGTTCAGCCGCCCGAACCGATGGATCTGTGGCAGACGCCTCCCTTTGAACCTGTGGTGCGCGGCGACCATCTCTTTGGCCGCGGCTCCTCCGACATGAAGGGACAGGTAATCGCCACTTTCTCCGCGATCGAATCCGCCTTGAAGACGGGACAAATGCCAGTCAACATCAAGTTCATGATCGAGGGCGAGGAGGAGATTGGCTCCGAGAATCTCGGCAATTTCATCAAAGCCAACGCGAAGAAGTTGAGCGCGGATATCTGTCTCAACGCCGACGCGGGAATGATCGGCGCGGAATATCCGACCATCACCTATGGCCTGCGCGGACTGGCCTACATGGAATTGCGAGTCTACGGGCCGAACAAGGACCTGCACTCTGGTCTGTTTGGCGGGACGGTCCACAACCCGGCGCAGGCGTTGGTGGAACTGGTAGCGGGCATGCACGACAAGAATGGCCGCGTCACTTTGCCGGGTTTTTACAAGAAGGTCCGCAGGTTGACCGAGGAGGAACGCAAGGCCTTCAAACGCCTGCCGACCAACGCCAAGTTCTATCTCGAGCAGACGGGCGTCCCCAAACTGTGGGGCGAGCCCGAATACATCCCATCTGAGCGCGTCGGCGGACGTCCCACGCTGGAGGTCAATGGCCTGCTCTCAGGTTGGACGGGCGAGGGGAGCAAGACTGTCCTGCCCGCGTACGCGATGGCGAAGATCTCCTGCCGCCTCGTCCCCGACCAGACACCCGAAGAGACGTTCAAGCAGATGCAGGCCTACCTGAAGGCCAAAGCGCCCAAGGACATCCGCTGGGAACTCATCAGCCTGCACGACTCTGGCACGGCCATCACCGATCTGAAAAGCGCGGGTGTGAAAGCCATGGCCGACGGCCTGCATGCGGTGTGGGGCACGCGTCCGCTCTTCCGTCGCGAGGGCGGCTCGATCGGCGCGGTCGTCCAGTTGCAGGAATACGCGGGCGTCGAATCCGTCCTCACTGGCTTTGGCCTGCCCGAGGACAACATCCACTCGCCGAATGAATGTCTGCACCTGCCCACCTGGTACAAGGGCATCGACTCGCTCATTCACTTTTTGTTCAATATGAGCAAATAAACACGTATACACGTAGACAGGATTACAGGTAAACGAGGATGGAAGATCGAATCATCACGTATGGCGGGCAGGCCGTCATTGAAGGCGTGCTCATGCGCGGACAGAAGGCGTTTGCCGTTGCCATGCGCGCCCCCGATGGGAATGTCGTTGTCCACACGGAGCCGCTCGCCAAAGTGTACCGTTCGGGCATCACCAAAATCCCCTTTTTGCGCGGCGTGATTTTACTGTGGGACGCTCTCGGATTGGGGATGCGCGCGTTGACTCTCTCTGCCAACACCCAAACGGGCGAGGACGAAAAACTGGAGGGAGCGCCTCTTTACCTGACCTTGGGCCTGTCTCTCGCCTTCAGTATTGGACTCTTCTTTTTGCTTCCCGCGGCCATCGGCGGCTGGGTGGAGGGACTCCTCGTCCCGTCCGCGGCGGGAGGCGGAGGCGTCCTGCCCGCGCCCGCACTGAACGTGGTCGCGTCCACGTCAGGTCTGTGGCTTGGCAACCTGGTCGAAGGCGTCATCAAACTTACGCTGTTGGTCGGTTACATCTGGGTCATCGGCTTCATGCCCGATGTCAAACGTCTCTTCGGCTATCACGGCGCGGAGCACAAGACCATCAACGCCTACGAAGCGGGCGCCGAGTTGACTCCCGAATCGGTGGCGAAATTCCCGCTCGAACATACGCGTTGCGGCACCGCCTTCCTTCTGACGCTGGTGTTGCTGTCCATTCTGGTGTTCACCGCCCTCGGTCCGATGCCGATGCTGTGGAGACTGGTCAGCCGCGTCCTGCTCATCCCCGTGCTGGCGGGCATCGCCGTCGAATACATCCGCTGGACGGCGAACCACCTCGACAGCCGATTCGTCCAGTGGATCATCAAGCCCAACCTCGCGCTCCAAAAACTGACGACCCGCGAACCCGACGCGAAAATGCTCGAAGTTGCGATTGCTTCGTTCAACGCGATGCGCGAAGCGGAAAAGCAGTGATCAGCTTCCAATAATCTGTCATCAGTCGAACCCCGTTTTCTTGCCTTTAGCGGAAAACGGGGTTTTTGTTTTCCGCCTTCCGCTCTTCGCCTTCTGCCTTCCGCTTTCTGCTCTCTTTTATCTCCAACTAATCTCGTCTTGCTAGAATCGTGGACATGAAATCGAGATCCCGCAAGGTTTTCCTCCTAGTTGTTCTGCTGTTTGTGATTGGCCTTTGCGTCGGCGCGCCCATCCTCTATCTTCATGGACGCCCCGCGCCCGTTCCCGTCAAGCAGACCCTGCGTGATGGCGTGGAGTACCAGCGCATCGTCCGTGTTTCGCCGCGGCCGATGGTCATCCACGTGCTGAAGATCAATATGAAGGCCAAGGGCTTGAAGGTGGTTGTCACGCCTCCCGATAATCCGAACAGCGACAAGCCGCTCGATGCGCGTACCACGTCCCAGTTTCTGGAAGAATTCGATCTGGACATTGCCATCAACGGCGACGGATTCTCGCCCTGGTGGTCGCGCGGCCCCGCGGACTATTATCCGCACGCGGGCGACCCAGTGACCCCGCGCGGCGAAGCCGCCTCCCGCGGGACCGTCTACGGGCGCGAGTCCGAGGAGCCTTTTCCCACCCTCTACATTTCCCCGAAGAACACCCTCTCCTTCGACGCGCCCAACAAACCCTACGATGTCATCTCAGGGGAAACGCGCATCGTGCAAGGCGGCTCCCCTGTGGAAGTCACCAACACCGAAGTCCACCCGCGGACAGCCATCGGCTATTCCAAGAACGGGAAATTCCTCTACCTCGTTGTCGTGGACGGACGCCAGCCGTTCTACAGCCAGGGCATGACGCTGGCCGAACTTGCCAACCTGATGATCGACCTTGGCGCGCACGACGCCATGAATCTCGACGGTGGCGGTTCCTCCACAATGGTCATCCGCGGCGGGGACGGGAATCCGCGCATCCTCAACTCTCCCATTGACCTGTACATCCCAGGCCGCGAACGCCCTGTGGCAAACCACTTTGGGATCTATTTCAAGAAGTAAAGCAGAACCCAGGTTTCTTTGAGAAACCTGGGTTCTGTCTCAATCAGGGGAAAAAATCTCCTCGATCTTTTTCTCGAATAACTTCGCGATCTTGAACGCCAGCGGCAAACTGGGATCGTACTTCTCCGTCTCGATGGCGTTGACGGTTTGCCGCGAAACGCCGAGGTGTTCCGCCAGGTCGGCCTGCGACCAGCCGCGTTCCCCGCGCAGGTCTTTGAGCAGGTTTTTCATCGGAACCTCCACTTGAAGTACAACATTCCGATGACCCAAAGCATAACCATGATCGGCAGGATGAAGGCCAATGGCATGGGCGGGTAGCCGAGATTTTCCAGTAATCCGTAAGCAAAGGTGAGCAGTCCTGTTGCTGCGGCGGAAAAACCGATGGCGAAGAGTTGGATGCGCTGTTGGAGTTCGTCACTATGCTGAAGCAGTTGGAAGATCGATCGGATAACGAATGCCACAGGCACCACCGGGCTTATGCCGACCAGGATCCTCATGAGGGACCCCATCGGAATAAAGAGGAGCATTGAACCGCTTGCTGTCAACACGAAAGCGTACACAAACAGCCAGATCGCAATACTCCCTGCAGAACGAACCATCACTTCTACGGTTTTCATGGACTTCTCCTTGTGTCAAGTTTCCTTTACACAGCGGAGTATAAAATATCCCTGACGAAATGTCAAGGATGCTTTACACAGGCAGAAACCAGGTTTCTCGAAGAAACCTGGTTTCTGCCTGTGTCAAAACGCGATTTCGCCGATCTGCTCGAAGTTGAGGTCGAATGCTTCGTGGACTTCCGCCTCGGCTTCCGCGTCGTGCCAGTCTCCCGCGCCGACTCCGCGATTGCAATACGAGCGATACGCGCAAAAGCGGCATTTGCCTTCGTCGCCCGTCAACTCGAATTTTTCAAGCGACTCGATCTCGCGGATGAGTTTTTCGATGGTCGCCTCGTCGCGTTTGAATAGGGATGCATCATAGTGGGAGGTGGCAGGTTCGGACGGGAAATCCGCGTACCAGTAGATCATCTGGATGGACTCGGGGGCGAAGGGTTGACCGCCGTTGAGGTGACTTCCCGCGCGCGCCAGCAGGTAGCGGTAGACGCGCGTCTGCATGCGGATCGCCATCCACTCGTCCTTGGGACGCTTGTGGTAGGTCTTCCAATCGTAGATGGTGGCCTGTCCCTCTCGAACGGCGATCAGGTCGAATTTGGCAAGCAGGCGGTGATTCCGAATTGGGGCGGAGAGAGTGATCTCGGGGTGCAGGCTTCCGAAGTCTGAGAGACTTCGGAAGTCTCGCGAAAAGTTGTCCCACCAGCGGGAGAGGCTTGTGCTAAGCCCAATCGAAGCATCAGGAGAATTTGCCAGTCGGGATAATTTGTCGGCGGGCAGACCCAGCAAAAATTGTTGGGCGAGGCGGTGGAAGAAGTTGCCGTCGGCCATGCGACGTTCGTTCTCCAGCGCGGGTTCGGCCTCCTCGGCGGGCCAATCCAATTTCTCGATGTAGCGCAATTCAAAGCGGCGCGGACAGTCGAAGTAGTCCTGCAGCGAAGATTGCGAAAAAGTGAAGGGCGTGGAAAGTTTGCTCATCGTTTGCGCAACTGTACCACAAGCACACCCACTCCGACCAGTATCATCCCGATGATTTCTTTCCCCGTCAGGCCTTCCCCCAAAATCAACCACGCCATGATGGCGATCTGCGGCATCATCAAACTATTGATCACGCTCGATTCAACCGCAGAGAGAGTCTGCAGCGTGTGATTCCAAACCGTGAAGGCAAAGGCTGTGTTGATGACAGCCAGCCATGCGATGATTCCCCAATCCGCGAGACTCGGCTGCCCGACTCCCTGTGTGGTCGCGCCGATGACGAGCAGAACAACCGAGCCGATGCCCATGCTGACGAAGGTCACAATTAGCGGCGAGAGATGACTCTGTAAATTGACCTTGCGTCCGAGCAGGGAGGAGGCGGTGTTGCCGACCATGGTCAGGATGGCGGCGAGAATGCCGAATCCGAGCACACCCGAAATCGAAAGCGGAAGAAAGTAGACACCCACGCCCGCCAGGGTCAACGCGATGCCGAACCATTGCAGGCGTGACGGAATTTCTTTGAGCAGAAAGATTCCCGCCAAACCGACGAACATCGAGGTTGTGTTGAGGATCAGGCTGACCATATTGGCGGGCAGATATGCGAGACTGACGAATTGCGCTCCCTGCGTCAGTGTGATGACGATCAGACCGAGCAGGGCAAGCCAGCCCCAGTCCGCGCGGGTGAGGCGCTTCAGGTTGGCGCGTTCCTTCGGGCTGGCGAAGACAAAGATTGCCAGGCAGACGAAGGCCGTGGTGTAGCGTAGTCCCGCGAACGAAAGCGCGGGCAGTTCATTTCTCAGGCCGAACTTGATCAGAATCCACGAGGTGGACCAGAGGAAGGTAATGAAGACAGCCAGCAGGATGGCTTTGGTGTGGGCGGTTTTGTTGAACATGTCTCAATTATGCCAGATGGAACGCGATTTCACCTGAACGATTTTAGATGCGCATCTTAGAACATCTTTTCGGGTTATACTCTTCGAAACTCGGCGTGTGCCGAACCAACTTTAGAAATGGAGGCTGAAATGGATCTTTCTTCTGTCAATTGGTTGGCTGTGATCGCGTGTGTTGTGGTGAGCATGATCAGCGGAAGCATTTGGTACAACCCGAAGACATTTTTCCCCACTTGGTGGGCAGTCGTCGGCAAGGGCGAACAGCCTGGCATGGAAAACATGACGATGACCTGGGCGCTGACGGTGCTCTCCTCCCTCGTGCAGGCTGTGGCGATGGCGTTCATGGTGGATGCCATGGGCGGACTGATGGGCGGCGTTAGCGCGGTCACAGGCGCATCCACGGGCTTCATGCTCTGGCTTGGCTTCGTAGTGCCCACCAACCTCGTCAACAAACTGTTCGCAGGTCACGGCTTGAAGATCTGGGCGATCGAGGTGGGCAACCACTTCATCAATCTCGTTCTGTTCGGCGTCATCCTCGGCGCGTGGCGGTAAGCAACTTTAGAAACCAGGTTTCTCCCAGGAACCTGGTTTCTTCATTTTCTCAGGTATAATCCCGCCCATGATTTACGGCTTTCGTGTCGGCAACTCTCCACTTTGCATCGGTGTGCGTGGCTTTATCACCGAGGGGCTTCCTCGAATCGCGCCTGTTTGCTGAAAGCAAATCGTTTTGATTTCTTCGCGCCGCAGGTGACTGCGGCGTTTTTATTTTCACGGAACCAACCATGATCCAAATCCAACTCTCCAACATCACCCTCGTCCTCGGCGCCAAACGCGTCTTCGAAAATCTCAACTGGGAAATCCAGACGGGTCAACGCATTGGCCTGATCGGTGCGAACGGCGCGGGGAAGTCCTCGCTGTTCAAATTGATCCAGGGCGAACATTCTCCCGAACTGGGCGGATCTGTCACCCGCGCCCGCCTCGTGACTACGGGTTACCTGTCGCAACAACCCGAGCTTGACCTTACGCTGACAGCCTTCGACGCCGCGCTCGCAGGCAATCCGCGGGTGGCGGAAGTCCACGCGCAACTCGAGGAAGTCGAAGCTAGTCTCGGGACTCCTGAAGTCTACGATGACGAGCGCAAGTTGCAACGCGCCCTCGAGCGTCAGCATGGACTGATCGAGGAGTATCACGCCCTCGGTGGTGACTCGTATCCCGAACGCGTCCGTCAACTTCTGCTCGGTCTGGGATTGGCCGAAAGCGAGTTGACCAACCCCCTGTCCGTGCTGAGCGGCGGACAGAAGAAACTGGTCGGGTTGGCGCGGCTGTTGCTCGTCCGCCCCGATGTGTTGTTGCTCGACGAGCCTGACAACCACCTCGACCTGCCTGGCAAGATGTTCCTCGAGAAACTCATCCGCGACTACGAAGGAACAGTGGTCATCATCAGCCACGACCGTTACCTGCTCGACGCAGTCGTGACTCACATCGCCGAACTCGAAGACGGCAAACTGACCCTCTTTACGGGCGACTACTCCTCCTTTATCGCCGACAAGGAAATGAAGCTGGCGCGTCAGGAAGAAATGTTCCGCGCCCAACAGCACGAAGTAACGCGACTGCAAGCGGCCATCAAACGCTACGCCATCTGGGGCAAGGTCTACGACAACGAAGATTTTGCTCGTAAGGCCAAGTCCATGCAGAAGCGGCTCGACAAGATGGACAAGGTCGAGAAGCCCGTCACCGAGCGGCGCAAAATGGACTTTCAGATCAACGGCTGGCGCGGCTCGAACAAGGTGCTCGAACTGGATGGCGTTTCCAAGTCCTTTGGCGCGAAGCAGGTCTTCGCCGACCTCAACGAAACCATCTGGCACGGCGAGCGCGTGGGGCTGATTGGTGCGAACGGCGCGGGAAAGTCCGTGCTGATGAAGATGATCCTCGGGCAGGAGCAACCCACCGCGGGCGAGGTCAAGGTCGGACCGAGCGTCTCGGTCGGTCACTACGCCCAGGAGCATGAGACGCTGGACTTCAACCAGACCGCGTTAGACGCGGTAAGATCCGCGAGCGCGTTGAGCGAGTCGAAGGCCACCGCGTTCCTCCTGCGTTACCTCTTCACGTACAAACAGGTCTCGCAAAAGATCGGCGAATTTTCTGGCGGTGAGCGCAGTCGCCTGCAACTGGCCTTGCTCGTCCTCTCGGGCGCGAACTTCCTCCTGCTCGACGAACCGACCAATAACCTCGACATCGCCTCCGCCGAAGTGCTGGAGCAGGCGCTGGAAGATTTCGTCGGCACGGTGCTGGTCATCTCGCACGACCGCTACTTTTTGGATCGCACCGTGGAGCGCTTGCTGGTGATCGATGATGGGAAGTTGGTTGGGTATCAGGGTGGGTACAGTGATTATCTGGAAACGAAGGGATAAACAAGAAACCAGGCTTCTCCAAGAAGCCTGGTTTCTTGTTTCAGCGATAAAACCCAAACTTTGGTAACAAATTGGCGTCCACGTGCTGCATCCGTTCGCTGACGGGACTGACGAGGTAGACGCGTCCGTTGCGGTGGAGCAGGGGGAACCGCTTTCGTCGGGAAGAATAGTCTGCGCGTAGCCGCTCTGAGTGGACGGCGTAGTTGTCGAAGAGGTCGTCGAAGGTGGCGAGGAGATGGTCGAAGGTGTGGAGGAATTCAGCGCGGTATTGGTCGGTGACGGAGGCCAGGTTGCTGATGACCCAGCAGACGGGTTCAAATTCCCATTCGCAGGCGAGACCGAGGAAACGCGCGTCGGAGGAGATGTAGGGGAAGAAGGGGAAGGCGCGGCAACTGAGGATGCGATTCGGGCGTTGACATTGGTCGGGGCCGAGGCAGGCGAGCAGGATCATGCCCGAGGGAAGTTCAGAGTCGCGGACGGCGCGGCCCGCGTCGGGTGGGTCGGATGCGGGGCATTCGTCGCCGCGATACGCGTGCCAGAGGTCGGTGGTCGAGCGGAGGGTGTCCCATTCGCTGTCGTAGGCAGCGGGGACGGCGTGGCAGATGTCGCAGCAGAACGGTTTGCCATTTGGGTTGTGCGGCGCGCATTTTTTTCCGCAGTCGAGCGCGGCGATGGGGGCGTCGAAGGTGTTGTAAAGCGCGCGAATGTCTGTGGGCTTCAGGTCGGATGGAGAGCGAAGGACGCGGGTCATATCTGAATTATAGCCGCGTGGTGGAGTCTTATTTGTTTTGAAATTCCATTCGATATATAATCTATATAACCAGTCAAAGGAAAGGAGTTCTCCATGGCGCAAGCAGGTATGCATGCTTTGGTCGGGATGGCAACTCGCAAATGGACGAAGGTGGGTGATTGGCTGTTGCTGGGAACAGTTTTAGGCAGTTTCATCCCCGATATGGATAATGTGGCGGTGGCGGTTGCCACGTTGACAAAGACCCCAACGGATGGATTGCATCGCACAATGACGCACAGCGTTTTCTTTGTTGTGGCGGTTGTGGCGATCTTCTATTTTGTGGGGGTTTGGAAGAAGGACACACGCTGGACAAATCTTGGGCTTGGTCTTGGATTAGGTATCCTGCTCCACACCTTGCTGGACCTGGTGCTTTGGTTCAACGGTGTGGCGCTCTTTTGGCCGATTCCCGTTTGGGTGAACCTGTGGGCGAACGTCACGCCGCCTGAATGGTGGATGAAATTGATGGACCCCGCGGAATTTCTGTTCATCGGCCTGTATCTGTGGGCGCTTGGATCGTGGGCGCGCAAGGCTGGCACGGACGGCGAATTCATAGGCAAGCATCGCATGTGGATGTGGCTGGAATTTGTGCTGTTTGTTATCTTTACCCCGCTGGTCTACATTATGACAAAGGGCTTTCTGACCATCTTCGGCGCGCTGTATTTGTTTTCGCTCTTCATGACGTTTTTCGTGACGATACGGATGCGAAAGACGGTGGAAGCAAAAGTCTGATTCTTGAAACAAAGAGACCAGTTCAGTGAGACTGGTCTCTTTGTTTCAAATTTTGTTGCCGTACGCTCCCAAATACGAAAGCACCAGGTGTCTCCTCGAGAAATTACCGAGGGTGACGAGCTCGATGAGCATCGGCCCGCCGCACAAAGCGCGGACGATGGCGTTCACGTCCCAGCCTTTGCGGTGCAGGTCGAGCACTTTTGCCCCAAACTCTTCCAGATACGAAATCTTTGACTCGAGTTCCCCTTTTGGATTTTCGCGGATGCGCGCACAGCCTGGGAACATGACGGTGGATGGCAACGCGGCGATGCGCTTCAACGAGGCGATGATCTGCCAGATGTCGTAGCCTTCACGCAGGGCGCGGTCCCAGCCGCCGACGAAGAGATCTCCCGTGAACAGCCAGCCGCGATCTGGTTCGTAGAGACAGATGTGGTCGGGACTGTGGCCTGGGGTATAGAGAATCTGGAAGCGGTGATGGTCGGTTTCGATCCGTGACTCATCTGCAAGTGGATTGGCGTTGCACGGTTCGGGCCAGCCCCACATGACCTTGCGGTAGGGATGCAGGGGTTGCTCGCCGCGCGGGTCGGACAGGACGGGCAGGGCGAGCGGATGCGCGAAGATTTGCAGGGACGGATGTTCGCGTTGCAGGAGTCCGTTCGCGCCGATATGGTCTTCGTGGGTGTGGGTGTTAACGAGACGTGTCGGGTGGGAGGCGCATAACGCGTCCGCGAGTTCGGGCGCGGTGTGGGCGCATCCGCTGTCGATAAGGAGGCCGTCCACTAGGTAGGCAGTCGTCCAGTAACGGCCGCGCCCCGCGAGGGTCCGCGCGAGATCGAAGCGGGTGACGGGTCGGTAGTGTGTGGCCTTGATCATCGCGTCTTCGTGCTAATCTGCGGCGGGAATGTTCTAACGGTTGAGGAGCAACATCAGATCGATGGTTTGACCGTCTGGCAGGTACAGAATCAGCTCGCTGGCGTCTTCAGGGATGGCGAACAGCCAGGTAAATGTGACCTCGCCTGTGGTTTTGGTGTTGGTGATTTTGATGCCGCTAACGTGGCTTTCGCCGCTTTCATCCTTCACTTCCACTTTCCACTTCCCGATGGTCTCGGAACCCCCTGTAACGACATTCCCCTCCACGATGAGCAGGGTTTGGCCGGGCTGGCTGGGAGTGAACTTTTGATTTATGGAGGTGTAAGAGTCACGATACTCGGCGTTCGTGAGGATGAACTGTATCTCTCCTACTGTCATTGGCGCGGAAATGCCAGGGATAAGGTCGGGTGTGGGCGTGGCGAAGAGTTTCGAAACCCCCGGAATCTCGGTTCGGTTGACCCACAGCAGGGCTGACGCCACGATGCAACAACAGATGAGCAGGATGGCTGCCGTAAGGACGATCCATAACCAGCGCTGGCTCTTCTTCGGTTTTTCAACAATCGATTCCATGATGATTCTCCATTCGTAACTGAACTCTAGCCTTTGTGCATCCCCAGGAGGTGTGAATTTGATGGGAAACTCGTACTTTCTCATTATAGGCCGTTACATGGAGGGTGCGTTAAAACCATGACATTTGTCGTTCCTGATTCGGTTGATTGTACTGTCGCGGGAGATTGGATTTACCTGGCAGGCTGGATTGTACGATGCTCGCGTGGTCATGTTGCCTATTGTTACCACTCCACCCCAAACCGATTGATATTTTTCATCCTTTTCCTCCAACCACACGGGCTTGAGTTTGCTTTGTTTCCCGATGGTTGTCAAGAACGACGAAAACGGTCTCGGTGACTTGATGTCCGAGACCGTCGTTTGAATCTCCCTGATGCCCTCTCCCCTAGTTTGGGGATAGATTCCGAAGGATGGGCAAGGCGGATTTTCCTTATTGGACTTGCTGTACTTTCTTCTTGATTTCTGCTTCCGACAAACCATCCCTTCGACCATCCTGCTTGATCTGTCGAATGTGTATGCGCTTACTTTTGGGTGGGCGTTTCTTTTTCGTCTTGTCTTTTTTTGCGTCCATTGTATTACTCCTAAGTGTTGCTTTTGTTTTCAGATTCGTATTTTGCCCAGAGTTTGGAAATTTGCTCCCTGGCTTGTTGACGGGTGTACCCGTATTTGACCTGGAGCATGGTGACGAACTTATCGAACTTGACTTCCGCCTTGTCCACTTTGCTCAGGTCGTGTTCGGCCATCAGGCTCCACCATGCGGTGGACTGGCTTCGGATCTGTTTCCATTTTTCTTCGAAAATGGTTTTGTTCATACGGACAATCTCCTTATCGTTGGCAGACGATTCAAAACACCATCTCATGATGGCGCTTTGGGGGACTCGCTGTCATTTGGAGTTTCTTGATTTTGTCTAAAAGAGCCTGTTGCCTTCCCCGTGCGGCAAAACAAAATGAATAAACTCTCTCACCGTCTGGTGATTGGTTTCATTGTACTACGTAATGCGGATAATCAAGGGATTTGACCTCATCCTGATTAAAACGGTCTCGTCGATATCGCGTCCGAGATTATTCTTTAGAAGAAATGATACTTGACTTTGGGATTGTGTTTTGCTACGATGAATTTGACTTGTGTTTTCGGAGGGACCCATGTTGAATAAAATCCTGAACTGGCTCAAGAAGTCGTGGGGCATTTTTGCGGGTTTGGCTATTTTGATTGGGGCTTTGGCGGCGGCCGCGCAACTTGTGGAATTCTTCGAGGATCGGCGTGCTACTCCCACTCCTTCCCCAACTGTTGCGTTTACAAACACACCAGCACCAACCGCTACTCTAACGCCAACCATGACTCCCCCCTTTGATGGTGGACCATTCTTGTTTTTGACTTTACCCACACAAGTGAAAGCAGGTGAAGATATTATGGTCAGTGTGCAGGCATGGCAGGGAGCAACCTGCTTTTTGGCATACTACACGCCCGATGGCGGGATGAGCTCCGCTCGCGGTCTTGGACCTGTGGCCGCGGACAGCATTGGCAGGTGTACGTGGGAATGGCATATCTCTGCCAATACCAGTTTGGGCACTGGGAAGTTGGTCGTTTCAATCAATGATATTCAGGAAACGCACGAGTTGGTGATTTTGGCGGGGGATTGACGGGTAATGCCTGATTTAATGGAAACGGTCTCGGGAGGAAGTGTCCGAGACCGTTTTGTTATTGGCTAACTCAATTTTTCTCCAACCGATACAGCAGGACGACGGGGTCTGTTTGTTCGGGATACCCTTCTTTGTGATAAGCCACCAGATACCCCTGATGACTATCCACCGAGAATGGCCAGGGGTCCACGTGGATCGTTCCATCCTCGACGTGGAACTGGACTTCGGTTTCAGTATCCTGGTCGTTGCGTGGAAGGATGGAAATCGTGCGTGAGGCGGGCACGTCAAAGCACAGGCTGAAAGAGATCATGTCGCACAGATTTGTGATGCGGTCCACGCGCTCGAATAATTCTGCGGATAGATCGTGCTGTCTTAGGTGGTCATCCAGAGATTGTGTGAATTCTGCGGCCAGCGCCTGACGCCACTCCGTGTTGCCGTGACTTGCCAATCGCTTGAAATGATATTTGACAATGGTGTCTGCCACTACATCCGAACAAGGCATGTAGAATGTCCGCCGCGCAATGGGAAGCCACTCTTCGTCGGTCATGCCGCCGACGGGGGAATTATCGAGATAGCCGTAGCCGCGGTCATGCTGTCCCATACCAGCGATCATGGAAGTCCGTTCCATGGGCGGACTATCAAAATCTGCATTCCCCCATAACATGGCGAGCGTCCCCACCAGTTTCAGATGCTCCGATTGCGGAGTGACGATTGGTCTGCGTTTGGATATGAACATGTTCGTCTCCTTTACCTGTAAAAAGTGTTTACGCCTGTATTTTACTTTCAAAACTTGTTTAATCAGCGGCGGGATGGAAAGTTGAAACCAAAAACGGCTTGGGAGGAAATGTCCGAGACCGTTTTACTTTTATCTCTTGGTATAATTTGCCAAAATTGAGTTGGGAGCGGTTACTATGCAATCAGATGAAAATACGGTTGATAAAACGAGAGTATTTGTTGTTCATGGTCGCAACGAAGAACTTCGTAAATCTATGTTTGCTTTTCTCCGCTCGATTGGATTGAAACCAATCGAATGGAGTCAGGCAATCCAAATGACAGATGAAACCGCGCCTTTTATTGGGGATATTCTTGACGCAGCATTAAAACAGGCTCAAGCAGTTGTGGTTTTGTTGAACGGGGATGATGAGGCGCGTTTACGTCCAGAATACCATTCAGAAAAAATGCCAGAATATGAAAAGAATTTGACCCCACAAGCGCGCCCGAATGTTATCTTTGAAGCGGGTCTTGCCCTTGGCAGGTTCCCAAATCGTACAATTATTGTGGAGGTAGGAGACTTAAGACCATTTAGCGATATTGCTGGCAGGCACACAATTCGCTTGACTAATTCTACAAAAGCACGACAAGATTTGGCGCAAAGACTGTCATCGGCAGGTTGTTCAGTAGATTTGAGCGGAACTGATTGGCATCAAATAGGTAATTTTGAAACGGTATTAGTTGAGAAGTCCATTAAACCTAAAAAGCTAGCGAGCACTAAGGATGCAAAACCAGATTTGGTGGGCAATAAATTTCAAACAGCCTTGGAAGTCTTGGGTTTACCGAAAAAGGCATTAGATATTATGGTAATTATTTCCCTAAATAATACCTCAGTGTGTAGTCCCCAAAAAATTGGTTATGCTCTTAGGACGAATAATGATATAGTCATAACTCTTCTTAAATCATTAATTGAGAAAAACATGGTTGAAGTTGCCGAGAAATCAAATGATAAAGATTATGTGAAGTACCGGTTGACAAAAGTTGGTACAGATCTTCTCTTGGATTATGGTCTTATTTAGGTAAAACTATAAGGAATTGTAAAATTAGGAATTGTTCTTGAAAATTTGTTTTGTGAATCCTAGTTTTCCTCCCACCATCCCCTCAACGCCTCCAACGCCAAATTCGGCGTGGACTCTCCCTTGCGTCCCGTATTCCACGTCACCACCAGATCGCGTTTGGCGCGCGTAATTCCCACATACAGCAGGCGCAGACGTTCGCGGGCGTAGTCTTCGCGGGCCGAGAGCGTGGCGGCGCCTTCCTCGTACCAGTTAAATTCGTCAGACCCAAGCGCGGCCTTCAATTGTGCCAGCGCTTCGGCTTCGAGATTCAACTTCGGTGGTTGAGTAGCCCCGTGTTCGTCGGGGCGTATCGAAACCACCGACCTCACGAACCACTTCTCCGAAATAAAATTGTCGTACGCCTGCAAAGACGGGAAATCGTAATTGTTCACGCTCATCAGATACACGCGGTCCCACTCCAGCCCCTTGGCCTTGTGCATCGTCGTCACCACCACCTTGCCGCGGTGCGCGTTCGGGTCGAAGCCAGAGTCGTCCGATGAGAAGCCAATGAAGCGACGTTCATTGCGGGCGATGACTCCCAACTCGGCGGTCAACTCGGGCAGGCGCCACTCGATGTGATCGTCCGCGGCCTGACGCAACACCAGCGCGAGTTTGTGCGCCAGCGCCAGATCCGCCGCGTCGGTGAACAGTTCCTGCGCGAGCGTCAGGAGCAACTGATCAATGGGAAGCGTGACCGCGCTCAGCCAGCGGTTGACGACGACTCGAAACGCGTCCAACTCTTCGACAACGGACTCCGCCTCGGACTCGCTGATGGCGGCCAGCCAATCGGAATCGGGACGCGGCGCCGTGAACGCTTCCGTCTCACCGACCTTGCGGAGGAGTTCGGTTGTCCTTGCGAGGAGCGCTTTTTGCGACGAAGCGATCTCTTCGTCTTCGGGAGATTGTTTCGTCCCTGTCGTATCGCGCCAATCCCGTCTCCACACCTGATACGCCCGCGCCAACTTCGTCGGGGACGTGGGCTCGGACAGGAAACTCAGCACGTTGCCCAACGCGCCCGCGGTGAGACGGGTCTTGTCGGTGCTGTTGAGGAATTCCACGAACTCGATCTTCTGCGCTTTGAGGGCATTGATCACTTCTGTGCCGCGCGTGTTGCGCGGGACGAGCACGGCGGCAGTCCAATCTTGATGAGTCGGGAGCCAGTTCTTGATCGAGTTGACGACGGCCGCCACTTCTTCTTCGGGCGAGAATTTGTTGGGGATGAAGCGAATCCCCTCGGGGTCTGCGGGCGGATTGGGTTGCGGGTCATCGGGTTCGGCGGCTTGGATGTAGGGAGCGCCGAGGGCGTCGCGCACGGCTGGGGCGGGGTGCGAAGCGTTCGTCCAGTCGATCAGATAATTTGCCACGTCAATGATGTATTGTTGCGAGCGTCCGCTGACGGGCAGTTCCTGTTTGACATCCGCTTCGTGGGCGATGAAGTCGCGCAGGAGTTTGGGGTCGGCGGTGGTGAACGTCTCGAAGATGGCCTGGTTCGGGTCGCCGACGCGTACCCAGTTCGTGGCGAGCAGGCGCAGAATTTTTTCCTGAATGTCGCTCGAGTCTTGCGCTTCGTCTTCGAGGATGTAGGGGAAGCGATATTGAAGGCGGGCGAGGTAGTCGGCGTCGGTTTGGAGGATGCGGTGGGCGTACATGATGAGGTCGTCGAAGTCCACCGCGCCGCGGTAGCGCAGGGCTTGTTGATATTTGTCGTAGATCCACCAACCCATCTCGGCGAGGGGAAGCGGCGCGGGTACGTTGTCGAGGCGGGCGCGCAGGTCATCGGGCGCGAGCGCGTAATTTTTGCAGGTGCGGATGAAGGCCAGCCCGAGGCTGTGGACGAGGTCGGGCAGATGCTGACGGCGCACCCAATCGCGTTTGTTGTTGTCCATCTCGGGGTCGAAGAAATCGTCGAGATGATTCGGGAAGGTGGAGAGCCAGGCGTTGGCGGCCTCCTTGCGGATAAACTCGGACTCGCGGTCGTCCACGATCTGGAAGCGATCTTCCAACCCCGCCAGCGACGGCTTTTCGCGCACGATGTCATGCGCCAGTCCATGCAACGTGCGGACGCGATAACCGAGATGCGGGATCAGCCCGCGCTGTTCCACCATCTGGCTGATGCGCGCCGAGAAGTTGTCCACCGCCGAGTTGACCAGCGTGACGATGAGCACATCCTGATCCGCTTCGAGCGCGCCGCTGGAGATGATCTGCGCGGCGAGGGCACTGAGGGTGAAGGTTTTTCCTGAGCCAGGGACGGCGGAAATGCCCATGCGTCCGCCGCGGTAGCGGAGGATGTCGGTTTGGGAGGGGCGGAGGGTGAAGGATGCAGTCATCAGTTATCAGTAATCAGTGAGTCAATTAGGATTGCAGGAAACGCCGAAGAAAGTTCTTTCCATAGGCGTCTTCTATTACTCTGAGTAAATTCTCATCGTTAAAATCACCACTGAGAAGTTTAGTGCAATATTGTTGCGCCAATTCACTAATACGCTTTACTTGCGGTTCGATGTCAATGTCGAAATCGTATGCTTTGACATCTGGGGCGTAAGCCTTCATTACATGTGACCATTCTAACCAATCTCTTCTGTCTTCTGAAATTTTCCCGATTTTCAGAAGCACTTGTCCTTTATCCAGAACAATTTCAATCCCAACCTTTTCTGATTTAAAGCGATAATAGCTATTTCCAAACGCGCTTGTATCACACTCCAATTTCTCGTAAACAATAAATCCGAGGTTGATAAGGAAATTGGAATGCTTATTTACAGCGTCTGGAAATGTATTTTCGGTGTTCATGTTTATTCTTCTATGTTTCTGTAATTCATTCAGATAATTCCTGCCACACCTTTTGGAGCGCACACAACAGCGTCCCTCTCTGCTCGAATCCTGTCTCGCCCAATTCGGGGATGGCGAGATAGATTTTTTCACGACAGCGGCTGAGTAATCTGCGGGAATAAGTTCTCATATGAGAAGCCTATCATAAAATCCGTGCATTTTCATTTCCGCGTCGATGTTTAGGAAGATATCACGAATTACGCTGACGACAATTAGCAAGATTTCGCCATCCAGAATGGAAAATTGGATGCTGGCTGTGGGGCTGATGACCATGGACAAAATCGATGGGGCAATCGCTAGAAATCCCAGCATGATGGCGGCTGGCATTGTGATTCTACGAGCAACTTTTCTAAGATAGGCGTTCGTTGAGCCGCCTCGCATTACGCCTGCGATGGACGCTCCTGCTCGTTTTAAATTTTCTGCATAATTTTGTTGTTGAAATGTAATGTCGGCGTAAAAAAATGAAAAAATTACAACCAGTGGAAACACAACCATGGAAAACCATGGGCTATTGCTGTCAAAGATATTGATGACACTTAGAGCCAGTCCGTTTAACCAGGGAACAGTGGTGCAACTGATCAGTGGTGCAAAAAAAGTTGCCATCGCAACGACGAGTTGACTGCCAATCAATCCATCTTTGCCAATGCTGGTCGATAGGGGAATGCTCCCTTTTATTGGCATTGCCATTCGGTTTCCCACGCGTCTGCCAGGATACATCACTGGAATATTTCGTCTTCCTTGTAACACATAAATTGCCGTAACCAAACACCCGAACATGACAAGGGCGTACAAGATCACAGGAATATACTTTTCTGGAGAATCAAAATAGGTGGTAATGTGACGGAAGAATTGACCGATCAGGCTATCGCCCGCCAGAATGGCATCCTCCTCGCTTTGAAATCCCAGCACACGCGTAATCTCCTCGGGGAATCGGCCGATGATTCCTGTCAGGATGAGGATCGCGTTTCCCTGTCCGCGGATGCCGAATTCGCTGATCAATTCCGCGATCCAGACGGAGAAATACGAGCCTGCGGCCAGGACGAGCACAGTCGTCGCGGTCAGCAGGATGTTCAAATGCCCATCCGTCCCTTCCAGTAAGTAAAACCGCCCGTCACAGTTGGGCGAAATCAGGTAGAGGAAGAGAAACGACTCGAGGATGGCGAGTGGAAAGGCGAGAAAATAATTCCACTTTTCCATCAATTTTCGTGCGGAGTATGGGTTTTCTTCGAGCCGTCTTTGCAGGGGCGGGATGAGCGGGACGAATATCTGGAGCTGAACACTTGCCAGATTGTATGGCAACAAGCCCAATCCCAGAATGGACACCCTGAGGAGGGAACTTCCCGATAGGATGCTCAGAAAATCGATCAGCGTATACAGTCCACTCCCTGTTGGTAAATTGTCCTGAATGGTGTCGGGAGTAGTGGCGATGCCTGGCAGGGGAATATGCAGCAACAATCGGAACACAGCGATCAGCCCCAGGGTGACGAGGATTTTACGCTTCGTGTCTGGGTCCTTCCAGAGGTATTGCCATACTTTTGGACGGCGAGGCCGCAACTCAGTATTCGGCTGAACCATGGATTCTCCTTTTCGGCATCCCTAGCTGTTCGATTCTTCCTGTAACACCTTCTGAAATGCTCTGAGCAGTGTCCCTCTCTGCTCGAAGCCCGTCTCGCCCAGTTCGGGGATGGCGAGATAGACTTTCTCCCGACAGCGACTCAGCAACCCGCGCACGAGCCGCGCCAGCGATTCGGTCTCTGCCTGGACCTCGTCCGCGTCGCTCCAACTTTGGGCGGGATCCCAGCCGCGGCTGAGAACGTAGGGTTGGGTGAGCGGTTGGGCGAGACGTTCCACCCATCCGTTCGAGCCTGGGTCGAGCCAGAATTGCACCGCGACGGGACGGTTCATCATCAGGAAGGTGTGCGCGGGGGCGATGAGGACCGCGTCGTCGGTTTCACTTTTCCACGATTCGACGTATTGCGCGGCGATGATACCATCTTGGAGCATGGCGATATATTCGCGTCCAAGACTTCGGAAGTCTCCGAGACTTCCGAAGTCTGCGGATTCAAGCGCGGTTCGGAATTTTTGGATGGATTCGATCAGGCTTGCAGCCACGCGCACGGCATCGAGATTGACGTGAAACCCAAACTCGGGCTGGGAGAGGATCTCGCCGAAGAGTTTACGGAGGAAGTGGTCGAGGGGGAGCGGTTCGCCGTCGCGATAGAACATCAGCCAGTTGCGGAGAGCGGAGTAACGTTCGCCGAGCGCGTAGGTGATGCGTTCCTGCATCTCAGGCTTGATCTCATCGAAGGTGGAGAGGCGCAGGTCTTTGGGACGGTAGACGATCTCGGCCAGCAATTGGGCGCGGACCAGATCTGTCCCCAGAGCGAACATGAAGGCGTAGGCCGCGTCGAAGTGGCTGGGGCGGAGATTCCAATCGGGGTGGGCGAGCGCGGCCAGGGTCAAGAGGGCTTGGGAGGCGGGTTCATCCCGCAGGGAACGTGAAGGACGGTGCGATCTCCACGGGATGCCCGCCTGTTCCAGTCGGTGCGCGATGGAGAAGCGAAGAGAGTCGGAGATGTAGGGGGCGAGGATGACGATGTCGGAGGGAGAGAGCAGAGAATCAGAGAGCAGATGAGCAGTTTGTGCGACGATGGAGTCGAGGAGTTCGGGGTAGTAGCGTTTGGCGAGGATATCTTCAATTTCAAACGTGCCGTGGATGCCGTCGGTGGGGAGTTTGGTGATGGCGGTGTTGAGCGAGTTGGAGAGGCCTTCCACGTATTCCGACATGACGAAGGAGTCGTTCATCTCGATGACTTCGTCGCAGACCGCGCTCAGCGTTTCGCCTGAGTTGGGATCGCCGCCGAGGAAGTAGCGGTAGCCCGCGCCTTCATCGTAGATGAACAATGCGGACTGGAAGTCCGCGCTCCAGTCGCGGATGATATCGTGGGCGCGAGGGCCGTCTTCTTCCACGTTGTCGTAGATGAGGTGACGGTAAACGCGCGTCAGGTGGTCGCGCACCATCGGTTCAGGCCATAGGAGATTGGCGAAGATGTCGAATTGGAGGGAGAAGTCGAGCAGATTGTTTTCGAGACAATATTCGCGGAACATCGTCGCGCAGGCCTGCGCGTCGGCATGGACTCGACGTTGGGCGGGGTCGCCCGTCCACGCGGCGGAGAGTCGTTCGGCGATCTCGCGGTAGTCGAAGCCGACGATGGCGGATTTGTTCAGGTTGTCGATGATCTGCGAGTAGAGGCGGTTGCGGTCAATGGTGACGGACTCGAAATAGCCCTCGTCCAATTTGGGGCGGACGAGGTGCGCCATGTAATATTGCGCGGTTTCGAGCGTGAGGAAGATGGGCGGCTGGTCGGGATTTTTGAATCCCGCGCGGTCGGAGATGAGCGGCCAGAAGAGTTCGCACATGCGCCGCGCCAACCCGCCGATGGTGGCGAAGGTGACCTGTCCGCCTGCGAAGCCCGCGGCGAGGATGGCCTGCTCGTAGGGCGTTTGCAGAGTCCGCTGGGGGGTGAGGATCAGCACGGATTCGGCGGGCGCGCCCAGGGTCAGGAGTTGAAGCGAGCGCTGAACGGCCGCGGTGGTCTTCCCCGCGCCCGCGCGTCCACGCAGGAAGATCTTCGCGTCGAGGGGAAGGTCGGCGATGGCGCGCTGGGCGGAGGTCAATGAAATGTCCATTGGAGAGATTATACAATCAAAGCATTGTTTCATCGTCGCTTTTATTGTATAGTATGCCCATCTCAATCCAAGGAGTAAACCCATGTCCCCGACCCCTGCCGCCAAGACTGGCCTTAAAAGCGGAGTTTCCGCAGCCAAGCCAATGACGTATACCAAGTTCTCGTCCAAGTTGACTGGCTCGCTCGACCAGATCAGCAAGATGATCGAAGACAACGCCAAGATGATCGACTCGATCCAGGAAGTGGCGCTCGAGTTGACGGGCTCCATCGGCGCGCTGCACACGCTCACGGTCAAGTATGCCGCCATTGCCAACCAGGTGCTGGATGTGTTGCTGCCGTTCATGCAGAAGATCCCGCTCATCCCGCCCAAGTTGACGCAGTTCGCGACCGATCTCGAAAAACTGACCCAGAAGATCATTGACAACCAGGCCGCGACCAACAAGACCATCACCGACGTTCGCTCTGGACTTCAGACGGGCGACGTGTCCAAGTTGCAGAGTCACGCGGGAGAGTTGCAGAACCTGACGAGGACCATCAGCGCCATCCTGCCCGCAAAATAGGTTCCCGTTTATTGCCGCGAAATTGCGCAAAAAACCATACGTGACAGTCGCTTCCGAGTGACTGTCACTTGTTTGTAAGGCGGTGGCCTTCTTAATCCATGTATAATCCCCCCGCCTACTCCGAATTATCCGAAGGAATCCCATGTCTGAAGAACGGACTTCTTTTTTGAATGTTCGCCCAGAGGAACGCAAACTGGTTTTCTCTTTGGTGTTCATCCTCGCCATCACCACACTCGTTCTGGAACTTTCGGACGTGATCGCCACGGGCGGATTTGTCAGCAAAGTGGGGCCGCGCAACATCTTTTGGCTGTGGATCGCGGACATGGTCATCACTATTTTGACGGCGGGCGTCTATGCCCTCGCGGTGGACAGGATGGAGCGCGTCCGCCTCGTCAAATATCTCACGCTGGCGTTCGCCATCCTGTTTCTCCTGTTGCGCTTTGTGTTTGCCATCGGCGCGCCCGATTGGATTTCCTACCCTGCCCTCTACATTTTGACCGACCAACTCTACGCGGTCTTTCCGCTGGCATTCTGGGCCATGGTCAATGACCTGTACACAGTCTCCGAGGGGAAGCGTCTCTTCCCGATCATCACCATGGGGATGGCGCTCGGCTCCATTCTAGGGAACGGTCTCGCCGCGCTTTCAGGCTGGATCCTGCGACAGAGCGGCGGCGACCCTGCTTCGCTTCTGCCTATGGGGAGCGTGCTGCTCCTCTTCGGTCTGCTCGTCATCGAGTTGGTTTTCGCCAAACGGACGGTGAACGCCCGACAGTCACGCGAGGAGGCGATAGATGTCAAACAGACGGTCAACGTCGGCCTGGATTACATCCGCCATGTGCCGATCTTCACCTTTCTCGCGGTGTCCATGTTGTTTTCGGGAGTGGCGTTCACGGTCATCGAGTTCAACTTTCTCTCCTCGGTGGACCAGGCTACTTCACAGGACCCGCTTCAATTTCAGGCGTTCTATGGAAGTTTCAAGATCATTTTGATCCTCAGCATCCTGCTTGTGCAGGCCCTGTTCTCGAACCGCTTCCTGGACCGTGTTGGCCTGAAAAACTCCTTCATCTTTCAGCCTCTGGCGCTTCTCATCGGCGCGGGACTGGCCTTCTTCGTCCCTGGCATTTACGGCGCGGCGGGTGCGCGTTATCTGGCGCATTTGGTGCATCAATCCTGGGACGAGCCTGCCCGCAAGTCGCTGGAGAATCTCGTCCCCGATGAACGCCGCGGACGCGTGGCGGTGGTGATCGACCGTTATCTCTACGACCTCTCGACCATCTTCGCCTCCCTGGTCTTGGGCTTGCTCATGTTGCTGGGGCCGACCACTGGCCTCATTGTGTCCATTTACATCGGCATGGCGATCGTGGCGGCTTGTGTGGCGGTCTGGGCGGGATTCCGCATCCGCGCCCGCTACGAGGAGAGCCTGCTCGATTGGCGGCTTGCTCGCTCGCGCAGAAAGAGTGTTTTGACGGGCATCGAATTTTAAGAACTTAAACACGAAGAACACGAAGGTTTATACCGAACGTCACAACGATCTGATTTATTTCCGATCATCGCTCCTCGCGTTTTTCGGCAACAAACCAAAGCCATCTCTTTCCCTCCCTCGTCTCCTTTGTGGCCTTTGTGTCTAGATTAATTTTTTGGAGTCCATGTGACGGCTGACATTGTAGAACGACTCAAAGCAGAGTGGTTCCATCGTTTCGACGAAATCCTGGATAACAGCAAGACCATCCCTCTCAGCGGCTTGAACTGTCTCGACCTCTGTGAGGCGCGTTGCTGTCCGCGGGTGGGCATGCGGAAGATGCAGCCCAATGAACTCGCCAGCCCTGTCGTGGTCCTGCTTCCCTTCGAGATGGAATACACCATTGAAAAGACGGGTGTCTCGCGCGATGTCTTTCGCCGTTGGCCGCTCGCGCTCACGCCAGAGGTCACCATCGAGATCGGCATGCTCGATCTCGGCAAGCCGTGTCCGTTTCTCGGCGAAAAACTGCAATGCACGATCCATGAGCACAACCCATTGGACTGCCGCACCTTTCCCCTCCTCCCGTTTCAGGATCTGCGCGGCGACCTCGCCTGGGAATTGGGCCAAAACTGTCCCTCGCTTTCGTTGCTCAACCCGAACTTTGTGGCCGTGGTGAAGCGCGTCTGGACGGAACTTTATCCGCTAATTCCGCAGGGCTGGTGGGACATCTACGCCTTCGCCGATCACTGGACGGGATGGCCTCCGCCCGAGGAGACGAGTCTTGGCGATTAACCGCCTCGGTCCAGACGGAACGCGGGTGGTGCCTGTTTCGAGCCGCGACTCAGACCTCGTGGAGGCCGCCTGCGGTCTCTTTGCGGACGTCTTTCCCGACGACCGACGCTACCTCCCTTATCTGCGCGCCTGCACGCATGGACGGCATCCCTCGCATCCACGCACGCTCGATCACGTCTGGCTCATCCAGCGCGGGGACGAGTGGGTGGGCGTGGCGATCTTCAGCCACATCATCACGCGTTCGTTCGGGCATGGCGCGTACGTGGGAATCGCTCCCCACGCGCAGGGACGCGGCCTCGGCAAATGGATCCTTGCTGAGATGCTCGAACAACTCGACGAGGACGCGCGTCAGTTTGGCCTGCCTGGTTCTATCGGCTATCTCGGCGAAGTGGAACGCCCCATGGACGCGGAAACCGAGGGGGAGCGCATCCTGTCAGAACGCCGATTGCGGTTTCATCGTCAATGCGGAGGCGTCGTTCTACCCGTCCCGTTCATCGAACCAGTGATGATCGAGTCGGTGGACTACGTCACCCCCCACGAGTTGGAGGGAGAATCGCCGCGTCCGATGCATCTGGTCCTCGTGCCGACCGAGCGCGGGGCGAAAATCCAAAACCTGGACCTGTTGGACTTCATTCATGGTATATACTTGGACGTGTATCGCCTGCCTCCCAATCATGAATTTGTACGGCGTGCACTTTCCTATCTATTGGAGATGAGATGACCCTTCCTACCCCATCTGCGCCTGTCACAGAAGAAAAGCGCAGTATTTTCGTTGGCTTGCGGACCAAATTGATGGCGGCGCTGGTGGCGTTGTTCATCCTTGCCTTTGTGGCGATCTTTATCTGGATGGACAAGTTCGTCAACGAACTGGCGATGCGCAACCTGCAGACCGACCTGGTCGCCACCGCCAAGACTGCCGCGGCTGGCATTGACGGGGATGCCCACGCCGCGTTGTTCGACCACGGCGCGATGGATGATGCCACGTACACCACCATTGCGGACTTCCTGCGTTCGGTGCAGAAGACCAATCCGCAGGCCTCTGGCGTTTACACGTA
Source organism: Chloroflexota bacterium (assembly GCA_049324715.1). GTDB lineage: Bacteria > Chloroflexota > Anaerolineae > Anaerolineales > Villigracilaceae > Denitrolinea. The sequence continues at coordinate 26,243 of JBMOMR010000024.1, forward strand.
TATTCAACTGCCCGATAAAACCGACCGCGTGCAACTGGTGGTCAGTTCGGGATACCCGCCAGGCGTCACGCCTCCGCCCGTGGATGCGGAGACGCACTCCGATTCCTGCAAGGCGTCCACACTTCCGCGTCCCGCAATGCGCGAGGATTACTTCGATATTTCTCCCACCATGGTCGCGGGGATTCAAAAGGCAGGTGCGGAGACCGAATTGTGGGAGGATGATTGGGGCACCTGGCTTTCAGGCTACGCGCCAATCTACAATTCGAAGGGTGAGTCTGTCGGCGCGGTGGGCGTGGACATGTGCGCCAGTGACGTTATTGCCCTGCGCGAGAGCATCCGCCGCAACGTGTTGATCGCGCTCGCCGTCTCGTTGGCCGCGCTGATCGTGGTGGTGTGGGTGGTCGCCACGGGCGTGACGCGTCCCGTTCAGGCGTTGACGCGTGTGGCGGACCGCATCGGCAGCGGTGACTACGCCCAGGATTTCTCCAGTCTGCATTCCGCCCGCATTCAGGATGAAGTGGATAAACTGGCTTCGGTCTTCGAGTTGATGGTTGGCAAGGTGTACACCCGTGAGCAGAACCTGCGTGCCCGCGTCCAGCAACTGGAGATCATGATCGACCAGGGGAAGCGCGAACGTGAAGTGAAACAGATCGTGGAAAGTGACTTCTTCCAGGATTTGCAGGGCAAGGTGACTGAAATGCGAAGTCGGTTCAAGCGACAGGATTAGCAGGCAAAGCCCCGTTTTCGTGATGGAAACGGGGCTTTGTTCTTAATCCATTTCATGCAACCAGGTTTTCGCTTCCTCCGCTTTGACGGCGCGCTCGGCTTCCCGCTTCAAGTGGGTCAGTCCATGACGGAAGCGGAACTTCGCGTTGACGGGACGGTACGCGCTCGGCAGGGGAATGGGCGCGGCGTTTAGCGATACATTGAAGCAGGGTGTCAGCGCCTGAATCAGCTGCCGTTCCGCCGCATCCAGGTCGTTTCCCACGTGGATAAATTCTTCGGATTGCGAACTCAACAACTCGATGGTGAATCTCATCGAAGCAGGCCAATTGCTCCAGATGAAGCGTCCCACGATGGAGTGACCGTGAAAGCCGCCCAGCAGGTGTTCCCAAACGCGCGCGAAGGCCTGTTGCGATTGACCGACGTAAAACGTCACAGCCTCGTCACGGAAGAGGTAGAGGTCCAGTCCCTTCCATTCTGCGGGACATTGTTCGATGAGGAGAAATCGTTTGAGGGGAAGGGCGATTTTGGGATTGGTCATGGGGCAAAAATAGGGCTCTTTTAGTTTTCAGGAAACGGGGGACAACTCCCTCGCCATAAAATACTCGTCGTAGAACTTCCCATCCACACAGATTGCCATCGGGTCTGTCCCCGTGATTTTGAATCCGCAACTCTCGTAGCATCGTAGCGCGGACTGGTTTGTGGTGGTGACTCCCAATCGGGCGATCAGTGCGCCGTGTTGGCGCGCCCAGTCACAGCAGGCGTGGATGAGGGCGCGGGCGATTCCATGTCCACGCCAGGCGGGCAGGACGTACACGCCCCAGATGTTGGCGTTGTGTTTGGTCTTGGGCGATGTGTCGAGGCGGACGCCCGTCATGCCGACTAGGTTGTTTCCTTGAAATGCAAAGTGGATGATGGCATTCTCGCCGAAATTGAAGTAACGCCCCCAGTTTGCATCGTCCGCTGTGAGGTGGGTCTGGTAATCGGCGGAGAAGGCTTCGGGATGGTCGCGCAGGGCTTGCAGTCGCAGGACGCGGAAGGCGGGCATGTCGTCCGTGCGCGCGAGACGGATGTCCACGTCTCCGATGGGGGTGTGCAAGACCAGCGGCATGTTTATTGTCCGCAGGTGAAGCGGGCCAGCGCCTCGGCCAGCATGGGCTCAAACGACTCAGCCTGCGGCGCGTAGACTTTCCATGCGAAGGCGCGGTCGCCGCAGACCCATCCCGCCACGCCGCCGAACGGGAGGATGGGCGAGGCCGTCGTGGTGATCGGGCTGGAGAGTACGTTCATGTCGTGGATGAGGCGCAGGCCATACGTGCCAGTAGGAACATCGAGGCCGTCTTCGAGGATCAGGTCCATGAGGAAGATGGGATCGGTGGCGCCTGGCGCGTGTTGCCAGATGAGTTGGATGAAAAGGCTGTTGTTGTGTGCGGCGAGGATCCCGTTCTCGTATGTGCTGGACGCGGGCGAAGACGGATTTTGTTTTGCGACCACATCATAGAAGGCCATCTCGGGTGGATGTCCGATGCAGAACTCGTATTCGCAGAAGAGACCATCGAGGCTGAGTGGCGTGGGTGTAGGGAAAGTCGGATTTGTCGGTGCGGGCGCGGGACTGGGGAGGGCCGCGATCGTGGCGTTGACCGCGATCTGGATCTGCACGTTGGGGTCGGGAGTCGCTTTCAGCGAGCAGGCGGTCAGGAGGACGGAAGCCGCTAAAAGTCCAAGAAGAAGCGATCTGTTCATGCGGTGATTATACAGGATGTAGGCAGGTCGGTTGGCGCGTGTCAAAAATCATGCGCGACGCGTCCTTGTTTTATGATGACAGCCGTTACGTTGACGTTTCGCTATTTTGGCATATACTTTGGATACCCATCCCCCCTGGGGGGGGAGAAGAGAGCCGCTATGGAAAACGACACCAACACCTTGCGTCGATTGAAGACCATCGAAGGCCACCTGCGCGGCATCATCCGCATGGTGGAGGAGGACGCGTACTGTATTGACGTGATCCGTCAGATCCAGGCTGTGGAGGCCGCGCTCAACAAGGTCAGCGCGCAGATTCTCGAAGGCCACCTGAATTCGTGCGTCATCACCGCCGTGCAGGGCACTGACAAGAAGGAACGCGAGCGCGTTCTAAAAGAGATCACCGAAGTGTTCGAGATGTCTGCGAAAGTCTGATAGTCGGTGGTCGAGTAGGCCGAGGGCAAGTCGAGGCCGTATCGAGACCACCGAAAAATCAAAAACATAGGAGAACTCCCCATGACCACCGTAACCTATTCCGTCCCCGCCATTCATTGCGGCCATTGCACCCACACCATCGAAATGGAAGTGGCCGAATTGCAAGGCGTTCAGTCTGTGAAGGCCGAAGAAGCCACCAAGAAAGTTACCATCACCTTCGACGCTCCCGCGGACGAGTCCAAGATCAAGGCTCTGCTCGCTGAGATCAATTATCCCGCTGAGGGACTAATTGCGCTGTAATTTTATTAAACACAAAGGGCGCGAAGGAGATAAAGGTTGTTGTGTTGCACAACAGGATGCTTTCTTTTTAACCATCGTTCGTGATGATCGAAAACGCGATAATAAATCCATCACTCAACCTTCCTTCGTTGCCTTTGTGTCCCTTCGTGTTTAAAAGGTTTTTTAATGGCTGATACAAAGCAATTAACATTACCCATCACAGGCATGACCTGCGCGAACTGTGTCGCGACCGTGGAGCGCAATCTCAAAAAACTCGACGGCGTGACGACCGCGGTGGTCAACCTTTCCTCCGAGCGCGCCACCGTGGACTTCGACGCGTCCAAGCTGACGATGCCCGACCTGATCGCCCGCGTCCAGCGCGCGGGATATGGCGTCGCGACAGGCGAAGCCGACCTCATCATCAAGCGTCTCTCGGATGATAATGACGCGCGTCGTTTGGAGAAAGCCCTCGCCAAACTCGAAGGCGTGCTCGAAGCGCAAGTGACGCTCACCACCGAGAAGGCGCGCGTCAAATACGTGCCGACCATCATCACGCAGGCCGAACTGCGCCGCGCAGTCGCCTCCGCAGGATTTGAAGCGGTCGAACTCGGTGGGGAGGCGGAAGACGCCGAAGCCCAGGCGCGCGAGCACGAGATCAACGAACAACGCCGCCTGCTCATCATCGGCCTGATTTTCACCGTGCCGCTGTTCCTTCTCTCCATGGGCAAGGACTTCGGCCTGCTTCCCGCTTTCTTCTACACTGGCGAATCGATGGAAGGAATGCGCGCCGCCCAGCCCTGGTTCGGCTGGCTCATGCTCGCCCTCGCGCTCCCTGTCCAGTTTTACGTTGGCTGGCAATATTACGTCGGCGCGTTCAAAGCCCTGCGCAACAAATCCGCCAACATGGACGTGCTGATCGTGATGGGTTCCTCCGCCGCGTTTTTCTACTCGCTCCCGATCACCTTCGGCCTGCTGATGGGACACGTCTACTACGAGACGGCCGCGGTTATCATCACGCTCATCAAACTTGGGAAGTTCCTCGAGGCCCGCGCCAAGGGACGCACCTCCGATGCGATCAAAAAGCTGATGGGACTCCGCGCCAGGACCGCTCGCGTCATTCGCGACGGGACGGAGGCTGAGGTCTCGATCGACGACGTCCGCGTCGGAGACGTTGTCCTGGTCAAGCCTGGCGAGACCATCCCCGTGGACGGTGTGGTCGTCGAAGGTCGCTCCGCCGTGGACGAGTCCATGCTGACGGGCGAGTCGCTCCCCGTGGAAAAGAAGCAGGGCGACGCTGTCATCGGCGCGACGCTCAATAAGTTGGGATTGCTCAAATTTGAAGCGACCAAAGTCGGTAAAGAGACCGCCCTCGCGCAGATCATCAAGCTGGTCGAAGACGCGCAAGGAAGCAAAGCGCCGATCCAAAAGCTCGCGGATCAAGTTTCCGCCATCTTTGTCCCCATCGTCATCGGCATCGCCGCACTCACCTTCGCGGGCTGGTACTTCTTCGGACCTCCTCTCGCTATCAACTCGGACATTGACAACTTCACGCGCGCGCTCATTTATATGGTGGCCGTGCTGGTTATCGCCTGTCCCTGCGCGATGGGACTCGCCACGCCCACCGCCGTGATGGTTGGCACAGGCAAAGGCGCCGAGATGGGAATTCTGTTCCGCACCAGCGAGGCATTGGAGCGAGCGGGCAAAGTCACGGTGGTTGTGCTGGATAAAACGGGCACGATCACCAAAGGACAGCCTGCTGTTACCGATATTGTGGTTAATGGATCATGGGACATGGACTCATCCATTAACCATCCTCCATTAACCAACGATGAACTCCTCCGCCTTGCCGCGAGTGTTGAGAAGGGAAGTGAACACCCTCTCGGCGAAGCCATCTGGGCAGAAGCCACCACGCGTGGACTGAGCCTCGCGGAACCCGCTGGGTTCAAGGCAGAGGCGGGGCACGGAGTCCAGGCCGAGGTCGAGGGGAGAAGCATCATCGTCGGGAATAAGCGCATGTTCGAGAATCGCGGCATCCCATTGGGAGGACTCGAATCCGAAGTGTCGCGTCTCCAATCCGAAGCCAAGACCGCCATGCTCGTCGCGGTGGACGGCGTCGCCGCGGGCATCATTGCCGTGGCGGACACGATCAAAGACTCGTCCAAAGACGCCATCGCCGACCTGCACAAAATGGGACTCAAAGTCGCCATGATCACAGGCGATAACCAAAAGACCGCCGAAGCCATTGCCAAGCAAGTCAATGTTGATACCGTCCTCGCCGAAGTTTTACCCGAAGGCAAGTCTTCTGAAATCAAAAAACTTCAGTCAAAAGTCAAAGGGCCTGCCCTGAGTTTATCGAAGGGTCAAAAGTCAAACGACCTTCGACCTTCGACCTTTGACGTGGTGGCAATGGTCGGCGACGGCGTGAACGACGCCCCCGCCCTCGCCCAAGCAGACGTCGGTCTCGCGATCGGCACAGGCACGGACGTGGCCATGGCCGCCGCGCCTGTCACGTTGATGAGCGGCGATCTGCGTGGCGTGGCGCGCGCCATCAACCTTTCGCGCAAGACGCTCGGCACGATCAAACAGAATCTGTTCTGGGCGTTCTTTTACAACGTGATCCTCATCCCTGCCGCCGCGCTTGGCTACCTCAACCCCATGCTTGCCGCGGGTGCGATGGCGTTTAGCAGTGTCTTCGTGGTGAGCAATAGTCTGCGCTTGCGACGAGTGAAAATCTGAGTACACACGTATACAGGTAGACACGTACACAAGTACTCACGTCGCCTGTTTACCTGTGTACCTATCTACTTGTATACCTTTCCAGAGATTGCATGAACAAAAAACAGTCTGCCTCCATTGATCCCGTCCTCATCGTCATGCTTGGCGTGATCTTCGTCGCGATTGCCGTGGCTTTGCTTGTCGTTCCATCCGAGACGATTCCCACGGACTCCTCCAGCCTGACCGCACAACTCGTTTTCGCGTTCGTCACAGGCATCACCACAGGCGGTTTGAGTTGTCTCGCGGTGCAGGGCGGATTGCTCGCCTCGTCCCTCGCGCATCAGATCGAACAGGATTACACCGCGCAAGCGACTCTTGGGAAGAAATCAAAACAGCCTTCGTCTCGCACAAATTCCGCGCTCCCCATTGCCCTCTTCCTCCTCGCAAAACTTGTCGCCTACACTTTGCTAGGCGCGCTGCTCGGCTGGCTCGGCTCCTTCATGACTCTCAGCCCCGTCACCCGCGCAATTCTGATGATCGCCATCGGCATCTTCATGATCGGCAACGCGCTGCGCATGTTCAACGTCCACCCGATCTTCCGTTATTTCTCCATCGAGCCGCCGAAATTCATCACGCGCACCATCCGCCGCACCGCCAAAGGCACCGACACCGCCACGCCCATCTTCCTCGGTTTGCTCACCGTCTTCATCCCCTGCGGTGTGACGCAAGCCATGATGGCCACTGCCCTCGGCACGGGCAGCGCGATGATCGGCGCTCTGCTCATGTTCGCCTTCACGCTTGGCACGAGTCCCGTCTTCTTCGTCGTCGCCTACCTGACCACCGAACTCGGCGCGCGTCTCGAAAAATTCTTCATGCGATTTGTCGCGGTCGTCATCTTGATTTTGGGATTCGTTACTCTCGACGGCGGACTCAACCTGATGGGCTCCCCGCTCTCGTTTCAAAACCTGACCCGCAGCTGGTTCGCCCAACCAAGCGACTCGGCCCCTGCGGCCGCTCCCGTCGCTGCGGACGGCTCTCTCATCCTCAGCGTGGAGAACAACGGATACTTCCCCGCGCTCCTCAAAGCCCCCGCTGGCAAAGACTTGACCCTCAACCTCGTCACGGACAACACCCGCTCCTGTTCGCGCGACTTCGTCATCCCCGCGCTGGACTACTACCAACTCCTTCCCACCACTGGCACGGTGCAGGTGACCATCCCCGCCCAACCCGCAGGCTCGAAACTCTTCTTCACCTGCTCGATGGGAATGTACACGGGGCAGATCGTGTTTGAATAAATCCACTCGTTCCGTCATTGCGAGGAGGGTGTTCTTCCCAACGAAGCAATCTCCTCGTCCAACGGGGATTGCTCACCTGCCCTGGCGGGCGGTGCCAGGGTCGGGAAAATCATCCTCGCAATGACGGACAGATGATGAGGAAAGAAAAGAGCCATGATCAAACAGACCTTCCGCGTCGCCGATATGTCCTGCTCCAACTGCGCCATGAAACTTGAGAGTCTCGAAGACTCGCTCGATGGCGTGAAAGAGATCAACGCCAGTTACCACAAGCTGACGATGGTCGTCGAATACGACGAGTCCCTCCTCACCGAGGAGCAGATCGTGGACGCGGTGAAACGCAAAGGCTACACCGCCGTCCCCGCGTAGCGAGCGACCCCACTCCCCGTCCAGAAAGAGGCGGGGAGTTTTCCGTCATCGGGTATACTTTGCCCATGCCACAATATTTCCTCCCCTTCGAAGCCAATGAAATGTTACCAGTCATTCGCCCGTTGGTCCGCCAGATGATGGATATCTACGACGGGATTCGCCAGCACCAGCCAGAGTTACTGGCGTTGGTGGAAAAATCGGCGGGCAATGGCGGGAACGCAACACTCAGTAAGGTCCTTCCCGAATTCGATAGACTCGATGCCTTGCTCCATCAGATTTTGAAAATGGGGATCGTCGTCAAAGATGTGACGGTCGGACTGGTGGATTTTCCTGCCGTGCGCGGAGACCGCGTCGTCAACCTTTGCTGGAAGTATGGCGAGGAGAGTGTCCGCTATTGGCATGAGCGGGACGCTGGGTTTGCCGAACGAAAATTGATCGATTGGGAATGACCATGCCGGCGGACCAGATCGGTCGTTACGAAATCGAAGACGAACTTGCCGTGGGTGGCATGGGGTTGATCTATCTGGCGCGTGACCCGTACATCCAGCGCCAGGTGGTGGTGAAGGTGTTGATGTACAGCCGCACCCTCGAAACCGTGTACCGCGAATTCTTCCACCGTGAAGCGGAAGTGATCGCCGCGCTCGAGCACCCGTGCATCGTCCCTGTCTATGATTTTGGCTGGCACGGACAGCAACCCTACATCGTGATGCGTTACATGTCGGGCGGTTCTCTGGAAGACCAACTCAAGAAGGGCGATGTGAAGTTGAGCGAGGCCGCGCACATCTTCAAGCGCGTGGCCAGCGCACTGGACGCGGCCCATGCCCGCAACATCGTCCACCGCGACATCAAGCCGTCGAACATCCTTTTCGACGCGGCGCGCGAAGCGTTCCTGTCCGATTTCGGCATTGCCAAATCGAAACCGATCGCGGACGAAGATGGCGAATGGATGGTGGGCACGCCCGCCTTCATGAGTCCCGAACAGGTGACGGGTGCGCCTGTGGACGGCCGCGCCGACGTCTACGCGTTGGGCGTCGTCCTCTACCGCCTGTTGACGGGCGAACTTCCGTTTGCCGCCGATTCCACCACCGCCCTGATCAACGCGCACGTTGACAGGCCGATCCCCGATATGCGAAAGATCCAACAGAACATCCCTGCCGTCTGGCAGGAGGTGGTGGGCAAGGCCATGGCCAAGGACCCGAACGACCGCTATCCAACCGCAGGTGATTTTGCGCGTGACGTGAACGAAGTTGTTTCTGGCAGGTGGTTTTTAAGGAAATTGTAGGCTGGTCAGGAATTCCCAAACGTCATTTTGGGACGTTCGTACCTTCGAGAGTGTTTGAAAACCCCAACACCAAGCCACGAAGCCGCAAAGTCTTTTCCTTTGAGTCATTGTGTCTTCGTGTTAAATAATTTATCAAACACTTTCTTGTAACTAAAAAAAGCCAAAGTAGGAGAAGAATGAAAAAAGGTATTTTATATGGCATCGGCGCCTACGCGCTTTGGGGATTCTTTCCCATCTATTGGAAGTTTCTGCATGAAGTTCCCGCACTGCAAGTCATTGGGCATCGCATCGGATGGTCGTTCATCGTCCTGATCGCCTTCATCCTGTTGACAAAACAATGGCAGGATTTTCGTGTCGTTGCCTTCCATCCCAGGACGATTGGCACGTATGCCATCGCGGGTGTTTTGCTTTCCATCAACTGGCTCGTTTATGTCTGGGGGGTGAACGCGGGCTTCATCGTGGAAACCAGCCTCGGCTATTTCATCAATCCGCTTCTCAGCGTTCTGCTGGGCGTCATCTTCCTGCGCGAGCGATTGCGACTCGCCCAATGGATTCCCGTCGCGCTGGCCGCGATCGGCGTCCTCTACTTGACCTTTGTCTATGGCCGCCTGCCGTGGATCGCGCTCACCCTCGCGTTTTCCTTTGGCATTTACGGCCTTGTCAAAAAAATCGCGCCGCTCGGTTCGCTCTACGGTCTCACGCTCGAGACGGCAATTGTCTTTCCTGCCGCGTTGGTCTACCTCCTCGTCATGGAAGTGAACGGCACGGGCGCCTTCCTGCATGACGGCCCGACCATTGGCCTCCTACTGGCGGGCGCGGGAATCGTCACTACCGTCCCCCTGCTCATGTTTGCTTCTGCCGCGAAGCAGATTCCCTTGTCTATGGTGGGCATCCTTCAATATATCGCGCCGACGTTGCAGTTCCTCATCGGTGTGTTCATTTACAAGGAACCCTTCGATCACGTACACTTGATCGGCTTCGGAATCGTCTGGTTGGCGCTCATCATCTTCTGGGTGGAAAATTTCCTGGCGCATCGCGCCGCGTCCGAACCGATTCCCGAATTGGGAGAGGGTTGATGAAACTGCTTTTCATCGGCGGCACGGGACTCATCAGTTCCGCCTGTTCGGACCTTGCCATCCAACGCGGGCACGAACTTTTTCTTTTGAACCGCGGACTCTCGACGCGTTACCAGCCTCCCGCAGGGGCGACCGTTCTTCAGGCCGACCTCCGCACCGACGAAGAGCGTCTCGCGGACCTTTTGGCGAGTCGCCGTTTCGATGCAGTCGTGGACTTCATGGCCTTCGGCCTCTCCGATATCGAGCGTGACCTGCGTCTCTTTCGCGGCCGCACAGACCAGTTCGTCTTCATCTCCTCTGCCAGCGCCTACCAAAAACCCCCGCAAAATTACCTCATCACCGAAGAGACACCGCTGGAGAATCCCTTCTGGCAATATTCGCGCGACAAGATCGTCTGTGAAGAGCGCTTGATGAAGGCTTATCGCGAAGATGGCTTTCCCGTCACCATCGTCCGCCCCTCGTTGACATATGGCCCGTCGCAAATTGCCATGATCGGTTCGAGCTGGCAGCATCCCTACACCATCGTGGATCGGATCAAGCGCGGCAAAAAAGTCATCATGCCCGGTGACGGGACTTCGCTCTGGGTGGTAACGTGGAATGGCGACTTCGCGGTCGGTCTGCTTGGCCTGCTCGGAAATCCGAAAGCCATCGGGGAAGCCTTCACCATTACATCCGACGAAGTGCTTACCTGGAACCAACTCCTGGCCGAACTCTATTCCGCCCTCGGTGTTGCGCCGAATATTGTCCATATCCCCTCGGATTTGATCGTTGCCTACGATCCTGATTCTTTAGGCTCACTGATCGGTGACAAAATCAACAGCGTGGTCTTCGATACCAGCAAGATCAAACGCTTTGTTCCCGAATTTCGATGTGACGTTAAATGGAGCGAAGGTATCCGCCGCACGCTCGAATGGTTCGAAGCAGACCCGTCCCGCCAGACGATTGATCCCGCGATGAACGAAACGTGGGGCAGAATCATTGCAGGCTACGAAAAAGCATTCCCATAAAGATCAGCCCCGAGTCCACTCGAACTCGGGGCTGATCTTTTACTAATCCGTGCTGACCGTCTCCGCGGCCGCGTTTGGTTTGTGCGAAAGATAGAACATACTCGCCACGCCTGCGATCACCATGATGAACGCTCCCGTCACGAAGGGGTAACTTAAGTTCAGGTCCAGCACGTTCCCCGCCCAGAGCGGACCGACGATCCGCCCGAGGCTCATGTAGGCATTGCTCAATCCCATCGCCGCGCCCTGGGGGATGTCCGCCCGCTTCGAGGTCAGGGATGCGACGCCAGGCCTCAGCATGGAGTTGCTCAGCACGAAGAATCCACACGTCACCAGCACCCAACCCAGATCGGGCGCGGCCAGCATGGATAGGAATCCGAGCACGCTTGCGAACAACGACGCGCGTATCACCGCCGCGTCCCCAAAGCGACGCGTGGCAGGCCCTGTCAGAATCCCTTGTACGATGGCCGAGACCACTCCCACCACGGTCATGATCAACCCGATGGTGGGCGGGTCGAAGTTGTAGCGCTTCTGTGCGTAGAAGCCGAAGATGCCTTCAAAGTTTGTTAGTGCGAAGTTGTGCAGGAAAGCCAAAATGAGCAGGAAGCCGATGGGGCCGAACAGCGATTTCCACATCAGGCGCAGGTCCAGGCCGCGCACTTGCTGATGAGATCCAGAGCGTTTCTCGTTGGTCAGTGTTTCGGGCAGGGATATCCAGATCAGTATCATCGCCAAAATGGATGTTCCCGCCGCGAAGAAGAAGGGCGCTTGCAGGGACATATCGGCCATCACGCCGCCGATCCCTGGCCCGAGCGTCATGCCCACACCGAAAGCCGCGCCGACGATCCCCATCCCGCCGCCGCGCTGACGTTCGTCCGTGCTGTCGCTGATGAAGGCCATCGCGGCAGGCATCGTGGCCGAGGAAAGCACACCCGCCAGCGCACGCGCCGAGAATAGGATCCAGTAATTCGTGGCAAAGCCCATCAAGATCATGCTCAGGGCGTTGCCGAATGCCCCGATGATTAAAACAGGTTTGCGTCCGATACGGTCCGAGAGACTGCCCCAGACGGGGGAGAAGACGAACTGCATGGCCGAAAAGATCGTCATCAACAGCCCCATTTCCGCTCCGCCGCCGCCGAACTCCTCCACATAAAACGGCAGGATGGGAATGATGATGCCGAATCCCAGCATGGAAACGACCAGGCTGAAGAATAGAATGGCAAGGTTTCGATTTTTGAACATGGGCGCGATTATACCCCCCTCGACTTTTCCTATTTCAATTCATCCAGCACAGCCTCCACCATGACAGGTACTGCCGCGGCGATTGCAGGCGATAGCTCCTCCGAAAAATCGTAGACGTTCTTCGCCTCCACCGCCACCACCGTCACCGACGCGGGCAGGTCCATCCCCATTTTGCGTCCCATCTCGAGCGCGGTCATCAGCGACGTATCGTGGATCGCAGTGGAATGTCCCGCGGACGGATTCGTCAACGCCTCCAGCGGGAAAACGCGCACGCTTCCTTCTGGACTTTGGCCTGTCTCCATCGAATCGACGAGGATCACACGCTGATAGCCCACCAGCCGCTCCATCAGGCTCAATCCGCCGAGCGCGGCGCAATCCACCTCGGCGGATGGGATGCGCTGGATGATCTTCGATTGCAGCGGGCGCATGGGCATGTGGTAACGCGCATCCGATTCGATGCGCTGTTTCACCTCTTCCGCCACTTTCCAGCCCACGCCGTCGTCGCCGAGGATGGGGTTTCCAAGTCCGATGATGAGAGTTTTGTTCTTCATGGCAGGGATGGGGTGGCGGAGGTTGCAGTATTCTGCAACCTCCGCCTTTCTCCGTGCTCCTCACGGTCTATCAACAGGCCTGCTTGAGCACCTTGATGGGATTCCCATCCGCGTCGCGGATGGTGACTTCGAGCGGCATCTGTCCAGGGAGCGAGTGGGTGGCGCATCCGAAGCAGGGATCGTACGAACGGAAGGCCATCTCGACCATGTTCAAAATAGGCTCGGTGACGACCGTCCCTTTTTTGATGAGGGAGCGGGCCGCTTTGTTGATGGACATGCTGATCGGCGCGTAGTTGTTGGTGGTGCCGACGATCAGGTTGACCTTGGTCACCACGCCGCGCTCGTCTGTGGTGTAGTGGTGGGTGAGCGTGCCGCGCGGGGCCTCCACGATGCCGACGCCCTCGGTGGGAGTCTCGGTGGGGGCGGTGTGGAAGTTCGGGCCAGAGGTCTCGGGATCGGATGCCAATTCCACCCAGCGCTCGGCCGCGTAGAGCAACTCGATGAGGCGCGCCCAATGGGTGGCTAAACGCTGATGGACGGGTTTCCCGCCCAACGTCGAGAAGAAGCGTTCGTACTCGGCCTGGGCGAGCGGGGTCGCCATCCCATCCGACGCGTTGACGCGTGAGAGCGGCGTCGCGCAGTAGACGCCCGAGTCCTTGCCGTCGGTGAATCCCTTCCAGCCGACATTTTTGAGATACGGGAACTTGAGATACGTCCACGGCTCCACGTGTTCGGCGATGTGCTTGGTGTAGTCCTGCGGCGAGTACTTGCAAAATTCCTTGCCGTCGGGGCCGACCACGCGCACCTTGCCGTCGTAGAAGTTGGACTTGTTGTTCTCGTCCACCATGCCCATGTAGTAGGTCTGGTGGGTGTAGATGTCGCCGAGGATCAGGTCCACGTAGGCTTTGTTGCCGAGCACAATGTCGTTGAAGAGTTTCAGCGAGAACTGGCCGAACTCCACCGCCCACTTGCCCATCTCCAGAATTTCCTTGCGCTGTTCCTCGGTGATGCCCTTGGTCAGGCCGCCAGGGATGGACGTGCAGGGATGGACTTTCCGTCCGCCGATCATCTCGACGACCGCGTGACCTGCCTTGCGGGCCGCGATGACCTTGCCGCCGATCTCCAACCCGACCTTGTGGATGACGCCGAGGATGTTGCGCTCGGCGATGGGCGCGTCGGGCCCCATGACGAAATCGGGGCCAGCCAGCGCGTAGAAGTGGGTGGCATGGTCGGTGACGTAGAACGCGGAGTAGAGCAGTTCGCGCAGGTTCTTGGCGGTGCGCGGCGGGTCCACGTGATAGACCGCGTCGGCGGCTTTGGCTCCCGCCATGTGGTGCGCCTCGGGGCAGACGCCGCAGATGCGGTTCGTCAGCAGGGGCAGTTCCTCCACGGGGCGTCCGACGCAGAAGCGTTCGAAGCCGCGCAGTTCGGGAATCTGGAAGTAGGTGTTGGCGACATCGCCTTCCTCGTTGAGGAAGATCTCGATCTTGCCGTGACCTTCGAGGCGAGTGATGGGGTCAATGGTGATTCGCTGTGTCATGTTACACCTTTTCCTTTGCCCATGCGGATTTTCCAGCCCGCAGGAGCGAGCCGCCGAGGCTGAAGCGGTAGAACTGGCCCGCGGGGTCCACGAGGCCGTCGAGGATGCGGTCGATCTCTTCGGGACTGTTGCTGTCGATGACGGACGCGAAGGCCGACATCAGGCGCGCGCCGTAGTCGCTGACGCCTTCGGCGGGGCCGTAGCATCCGATGCATTGCGCACCCGCGGATGGGCAGCGCGCGCCGCATCCGCTGCGTGTGGCGGGACCGTTGCAGGGGATTCCCTGTTCGAGCAGGCACAGGCTCGGGTCCAGGGTGGAAGCGAGGTCCTGCATCCGTCCGAAGGACTTGATCGTCTTGACGTTGCGCGTGCGCTTGCATTCATCGCAGACGGTGGAGTTGCCCACGCCGATGTAGGAGCCTTTGGGTGGCAGTTGCGCCTTGCCCTGCAAGACCTGGATCACGAGGTCGATCACCGCCGCGATCTGGTGACTTTCGGGCGGACAGCCTGGCATGTAGTAATCCACGTCCACCACCTGATCGAGGGTCTTGAGCACGGGACAGATGGTGGGGATGTGGAGGTTGCCTTCGGGCATGGTGTAGGATGTCTGCGGGTAGACCTGGTTCGGGTTATCGGTGCTGACGGTATTGAATGCCGTCGACACGATCTCGCTGGAGTGGCTCATGTTCGCCAGCCCAGGGATGCATCCCTCGCAGGCGCACGAGCCGAACGCGACCAGGATCTGCGATTTCTCGCGCAGGAGTTTGGCGATGTGTTCGTTCTCGTCGTTGCGGATGCCGCCATTGAAGAGCGTGAGCAGGATGGATTTGTCCTCCATCGCTTCCACGTCCTTGTATTTGGCGTCCATCGCCACAGGCCAGAAGACCACTTCGAAGTTGGCGTCCACGTCGAGGATCTTTTCGTGGATGTTGAGGACGGCGATCTCACAGCCGCCGCACGACGCGGCCCAGTACATGGCGAATTTCGGTTTGGCGGTCATGCGGGCACCTCCTCCAACTGTTTGGTGGGGCAGGGAGCGTTTGCGTCACCCCAATGCAGGGGGCCGAGGCCGCGGATCTCATCCACGAAGGAGGCGATCTCGCTGGCGAGTTTTACGCCTTCCGCGGCCGAAGCCCAGACGAGTTTGACGCGTTCGGGTTCCACGCCCAGGCCTTGCAGCGTCCGCCTCAACAGGTGGAAGCGGCGCATGGCCTTGTAGTTCTGTTCGAGATAGTGACATTCACCAGGGTGGCATCCCGTGATGAGCACGCCGTCCGCACCGCTGGAGAGGGCCTTGAGAACGAAGGCTGGGTCGAGACGTCCCGAGCACATCAGGCGGATGAGGCGTACGTTCGGCGGGTATTTGACGCGTGCCGTGCCAGCCAGGTCGGCGGCGCGGTACGAACACCAGTTGCAGGTGAAGCCGATGATGGTGGGTTCAAAGGTATCGTTATTCATGTCCGCTCCTTACGCATCCACATTGAGCAGCATCAGGCCTTCGATCTGGGCCATGATCTGTTCATTGCTGAATGCCGTGCCGCTGATGGCGCCCGCGGGACAGGCTGCCACGCAGGTCCCACATCCCTGGCAGAGCGCGGGATTAACCTCGCTCACCATGCGGTCTTCGTGGAACAGGATGGCATTGAACGGGCACATGTTGTTGCAGATGCGACAGCCCGAGCATTGATCCTGGTTGATGCTGGCGCGTACGGGTTCGAGCGCCATTTCCTTCTGCTGGATCTTGCCGAGCACGCGTGCCGCCGCGGCCGCGCCCTGTGCCACGCTGGATGGGATGTCCTTCGGGCCCTGGGCGCATCCCGCGATGAAGATGCCTTCCGTCATCGTGGCGACGGGATCGAGTTTCGGGTGCTTCTCGATGAACCAGCCGTCTGCCGAGCAGGACAGACCGAATCTCTTGGCGGTCTCTTTCGCGTCGGCGCGGGGTTGCAGGCCAATGGACAGGATCACCATGTCCACGGGGATGCGGCGCTGTTTGCCTGCCAGCGTATCCTCGCACTGGATGATGAGATGTCCTTCCTCGTCTTTTGTGCGCGGGACTTCGGTCACTTCGGCGACCTTGCCGCGCACGAAGAGCGTCCCTTCCTCGAGCACGCGCTGATAGAACTCGTCGTAGGCCTTGTAGGCTGTGCGCATGTCGATGTAGAAGTTGTAGACCGTCGCCCCCGTCCGCTCGTGGACGAGGTGGGCGAACTTGAGTCCCTGCATACAGCAGATGGTGGAGCAGTAGTTGTTGAAATTGCGGTCGCGCGAGCCGACGCAGTGGATGATGCCCACCGCTTTCGGGGTGGTCTTCCCATCCCGCAGGACAATGTTGCCGTTGGTCGGTCCCGCCGCGTTGCTCAGCCGCTCGAACTCGAGGCTGGTGAACACGTTCGGCAGGCGTCCGTAACCGTAGTTGGTCACGCGGCGCGCGTCGAACAGGTCATAGCCCGTGGCAAGGATGATGTTGCCGACTTCCACGCTGAAGATTTCGTCTTGCTGGTTGAAATCAATGGCGTTCGTCGGGCAGAATTTCTCGCAGGCTTTGCAGGTGCCCTTCTCGAAGTAGGTGCAGTTCTCCACATCCATCACGGGGAATTTGGGAACCGCTTGCGGGAACGGCGTGTAGACGGCTTTGCGATAGCCCAGTCCCGCCTCGTACACTTCATCAATGACTTTCTTCGGGCATTTCTCCTGACAGATGCCGCATCCCGTGCACAACTCCTCATTGACCTTGCGGGCCTTCTTGCGGATCGTGACAACAAAGTTGCCAACAAACCCGTCCACTTTCTCCACCTCGCTGTAGGTCAGCAGGGTGATGTTCGGATGCGATCCCGCCTGGACCATGCGCGGGGTCAAAATACAAGCCGAGCAGTCCAGGGTGGGGAAGGTCTTGTCGAATTGCGCCATGTGCCCGCCGATGGACGGTTCGCGCTCGACGAGATAAACGCGATATCCCGCGTCCGCGATCTCCAGCGCCGACTGAATGCCCGCGATGCCTCCGCCCACCACCAGTGTGGCAGGATGGATCGGCACGCGCAACGGGTCGAGCGGTTCGTGGTGGATCACTCGTTCCACTCCGCCCGAAACCACGGCCTGCGCCTTGGCGGTCGCGGCCACTTTGTCGGTATGCACCCACGAGACCTGCTCGCGGATGGAGACCAGTTCGCACAGGTACGGGTTCAGTCCCGCGCGTTGGCAGGCCGTGCGGAAGGTGTTTTCGTGCAGATGCGGCGAACAAGCCGCCACCACCACACGCGTCAAGCCAAGTTCTTTGATGTCCTTCTCGACCAGTTCCTGGCCGAGGCTGGAGCACATGAATTTATAGTCGCGGCCGATGACCACGCCGCGGTGTTTGAGACGGGTGGCCGCCCATTCGGCAACCTGCTGGACATCCACCGTCCCTGCGATGTTCGAACCGCAGTGGCAGACGTAAACGCCGATTCTTTCCTGGACGTCCTGGCTGTTCTTGTTATCCTGAGTCATTTCGCCACCTCTTTTTCTGCCAGTTCGGCTTTCGTGGGAAGCGGCTTGGGCATCGGCAGACTGCCGTCCTTGCGCGGACGCGGCGTACCTGCCTGCGGCTCGGGCGTTTCCACACCGACGCGTGACATCGCCTTGCGCGCGCTGGTCAACTCAAGGCCGAACCCCAAATTCTTCGGGTCCAATCCAAACGCCACGCCCATCAACTGGGTGAAGAAGACGATGGGCATCTTGAACGCGGTGCCGAAGTGACGGTTGGCCTCGCCCTGATAGGCGTCGAGGTTCATCTGGCACATCGGGCAGACGGTTGTCATGATGTCCGCTTCGTGCGCTTCGGCAGAGGAGATCAGGCGGCGGATCAACTCAAAGGCCGTCTCAGGGCCGATCTGGGTCATGTGACCGCCACAGCAGTGGGTCTTGAGCGGGAAGTCGATCACGTCCGCACCGAGGGCCTTGAGCAACAAGTCCAGTTCGACGGGGTGCTCGTGGTCCGACCAGCGCTTCTCGTAATCGGGACGCGGGACCATGCAACCGAGGTACGGTGCGACGCGCAGTCCCGTCAGCGGGCGGACAACCTTCGATCTGATGGTGTCCAGCCCAATGTCATAGACGAGCACGTCGAGCAGGTGTCGAATGTCGAGCGAGCCAGGCGTGTATGAAAGTCCACCCGCGGCCAGCGCCTCGTTAACGTGCGTCGCCAACTTGGGTTGCTCGCGCATGTAGTAGTCCGCCTTGGCCAGGTTGAGGTAACAGGCCGAGCAGGGCGCGACCACCGCGCGTTTGCCGTGGTTTTGCTGGGAGGCCAACGCAAGGTTGCGCGAGATCAGGGCATAAGCAGGGGTGAGGCTGATGCCCAGGTATTCGGTGGCTCCGCAGCAGTTCCAGTCTTCGATCTCTTCCAGTTCCAGTCCAACGGGACCACTGATGGCCTTGAGCGAGTCGTAGTAGGCCCGCGCACTGGTTTCCATGGAGCAGCCTGGGTAAAGCAGATATTTACTCATGGACCGCCTCCACTTCCTTTGCCTTCTTCAGGATGGTCTTGAGTTGATTCATTCCCTTGATGCGCTTGGGTGTCATGCTCATCCGTTGCTTGGTCAACATCCCAAAGCCCATCGGCGCCATGCTGGGAAGGCGCAGGGGAAAGTGTTTGATATAGTGCCGCGTTGCCAGCCCGAATTCAAAACTGCGCCCATATTCCTCGACCATGTCAACGAAGGTCTGTGAGAAATCGGGCGCAGTTGAGTCGCGGTACAGTTTGGCTTCAATGGCCATACCTTTGAGCGTGTACATCACATCCGCGATATGCACGTTCTGCGGACATCGCACAACGCAGTGATAGCAGGAGACGCAGATCCAGGGCGTGTTGCTCATCAGCGCGTCCTTGCGCATCCCAGCCCGCAACATGGCGAACAGCATACGTGGTGTATGGTCCATATCCGCCGCGGAGGGGCAGGAGCCGCCGCACGTGCCGCACTGGATGCACATTTCCAGCCGCGAGACCCCTGCCGTTCGGCTGGAAACTTCATCCAGCAACGTCAGGTCTTCAATCAGTTTTGGGATTGGAGAAGGGGGGGGTTTAATTTCTGGTGCAATTTCCATAGCATCCTCTCTCTAGAAGAAAGAAACACTCCAGCTGCGCTCGATTGGAGTGTGACAGCATGGATGAGCGCTAAATCTATTATGTGAAAATAATCACAAAATTACTAGAGAAATAAATAACCCTCGCTTAGTGACATTTATCACAATATTGATTTTGAATATGTATAGTCATTTTGATAATTTTTGGCCGACTTGTTCATACATATGTTCTTTACTCGCCGATTCCTTTAGGCAATTGAGCTTGTTTTTCAACTAATGACATGTGCCATTCTCGCCTGGACGGTGTTGTTATAATCGCCCAAACTTTACTTACCAGGAGTCTCTTATGAATTTCGCAATGTGGAAGAAAGCTCTGAACGTCATCCCCGAAGTCTCGAAAGAGGAGTGGGACAAACTGGATGTCATCTCGAAATGGCTGATCTCGACCCGCGCGGCCGTCCTCATCATGACCTTTATCTCCGCCGCCCTCGCGGGACTTTTTGCCTGGCGCGACGGATCGTTCTCTCTCCTGCCCTGGCTGGCGCTGACCTTCGGCCTGATCCTCGCCCACGCCTCCAACAACATCTTCAACGACTTTACCGATTACGTCCGCGGCGTGGACAAGGACAACTACTTCCGCACCATCTACGGCGCGCAACCCATTGCCTCGGGCCTGATGACGCGTCGCCAGCATCTGACCTATTTCGCGGTGACGGGGCTGCTGGCCCTCGTCTGTGGCCTTTACCTCATCTTCATCAACGCGGGTGATCCCGTCATCTGGATTCTGCTCGGGCTGGGCGCGTTCTTCGTCCTGTTCTACACCTGGCCATTGAAGTACATCGCGTTGGGGGAGGTGGCCGTGCTCGTCGTTTGGGGACCGTTGATGATCGGCGGCGGCTACTACGTTTTGACACACACCTGGAATTGGTATGTGACCCTTGCCAGCCTGCCCTACGTCCTTGGCGTGACCACCGTCATTTTCGGCAAGCACATCGACAAGCGCGACATCGACAGCGAGAAGAAGATCCGCACCCTGCCCGTCCTCATCGGCGAGAAGGCCGCGCGGTACACCATCCTGGCGATGATGATCCTGCCGTACTTCATCACCGCCTATTTGATCGCCGTCAAATTTTTCACGCCGATCATGCTCGTCGTATTGCTGGCGATTCCCACCCTGCGTCAGGTTTTGCCCGCCTTCCTGAAACCGAAGCCCGCCGAACGTCCCGCGGACTTCCCCGATGGACAGGGAGGTTGGCCGCTCTACTTCGCCCCGATGTCCTTTTTGAATAATCGCTCCTTTGGCATGTACTTCATGCTTGGCCTGCTGGTGGATGTGTTCTTGCGGATCTTCATCCCCACCTTCTGGCGATAATTTCAAAAACCAGGTTTCTCGCCGAAACCTGGTTTTTTGTCTCGATAATCAGTTGTATAATTTCACACAAACAAACAAAGGAGAGAGAGACTGCATGAAGATCAATTTTGGCATGTGGCGCAAGGCCTCATGGGAACTCATCAAGATGGACGACAAAAAAGAGTGGGATGCCCTCGATGTCGTTTCCAAATGGCTGATCTCCACTCGTTCTGCTGTCACCACGGTCACGATCTATTCAGGCATCATCGCAGGACTGCTCGCCTGGCGCGATGGAGTCTTTGCCTGGATCCCGTGGATCATCCTGACCCTCGGCCTGTTCATTGCCCACGGCACGAACAACCTGCTCAACGACTACACTGATTTCAGCCGCGGCGTCGATCAGGATTACTACTTCCGCACACAGTACGGCGTCCATCCGCTCGTGCAAAAATTCTGGGACAAACCCACACAGTTACGCTGGTTTTACGTCAGCGGCGTGCTGGCCTTCCTTTCAGGCCTCTTTGCCCTGTGGTACACGAACTTCAACTTCGCCGTCCTTGGCCTGTTTGCCTTTGGCGCGCTCGTCCTGCTTTTTTATACCTGGCCGATGAAATACTGGGGACTGGGCGAGTTAGCCATCTTCCTGATCTGGGGCCCCATTTTGATCGCGGGCATCTACCTCGTGCTCGCGGTGGGGCAGGGTGGAAGTCTCGCCGACATTTGGACGGTCGCTTTGGCGGGTATTCCATTTGGTTTGAGTGTGGCCAGCATCAACATCGGCAAACACATCGACAAGATGGAAGATGACAAGCGCAAGGGCGTGGGCACCTTCCCTGTCCGCGTTGGGCAGACTGCGGCGCGTTATGTCAACATGGCCTCCATCGTCATTGCCTACGCAGTCATCATCTATCTGGTTGCCATAGGCTACTTCTCCATTGTGATGTTGATCATCCTGTTCGCGGGTCAGCGCGCGTTCTACGCAGTCGCCGTCCTCACCAAGCCGCGTCCCGACGGTCCGCCTGCAGGCCTCGAAGCGCTTTGGCCTACCTGGTTCTCTGGCTTCTGTTTCTATCACAACCGTTTGTTCGGCGGACTGCTCATCCTCGGCGTCCTGCTCGACACGGTCTTCCGCAAAATCTCGCTGCCTCTTTCCATCAACGCACTGGGCGGCATTGTGCTTGGCGTCGGCGTGGTGATCGCGGTCGTGCGCTACATCATCGACAAGTCCAGGAAGAAAGAACAGCAAGCGTAGCATAGCCTTTTGGTTGCAAAACGGCTCCGAACCATCGGAGCCGTTTTTTTATAGCGCACACTATCCTTCTGTCCAATGCAAATCCGCCTCCGCCTTCGCCTCGGTCAATAGGCGCGCGCCCTCCTCCGCCTGCGAATTCTCGATCTGCAGCGCCACCCCGCAATCGCTGGAAAGTTCGCGCGGCGTGGGGACGAGTTTCACTTCCAGCCCTGCCTTCTTCAATACCTTCTCGGCGCGAATGGCGGACGTGGTGGTGTGGAATAGAAAAACCGCCCGCCTCATTTTGCGATTGCCTCCACCGCCCGCACCGCCGCGTCGATCTCCGCTTCGGTGGTCTGCGCGCTCGGGGCGAGTCGCACCGTCCCTTCGCGGAACGAACCGATCGTCTGATGGGCGGCGGGCGCGCAGTGCAACCCCACGCGGCACAGGACGCCGAACTCCTCGTCGAGGCGCTGGCCGATCTCGGAGACGTGCTTCCCCTCGATGGTGAAAGACAGGACCGCCGTCGCCAATTCTGGATTTTCTGGACCGAACAGGCGGACGCCTTTGATCCCAGACAGCCCGTCCCTCAGCCTGCGCATCAACCCGACCTCGTGGCGGCGCACTGTTTCGAGACCTCTTTCCTGCACCCAGGCGATTCCCGCGCCCAGTCCCGCGATCCCCATCCCGTTGGGCGTTCCGCTCTCGAAGCGGTCGGGCAGGTCGTCGGGTTGACGTTCGAACTCGGAGCGACTCCCCGTCCCGCCGCGCACGAGCGGATCCAGCAGGGCGGGATCCATCTCCTCGGACAGGATCAATCCTCCCGTCCCCGTAGGACCGAGCAGACCTTTATGTCCCGTAAAAGCCAGCAGGTCGATTCCCATATCCGCCATGTGGATCGGGACGCTTCCCGCGCTTTGGGCAGTGTCCACCAACAGCAGGGCGCCTGCCGCGTGGGCGATGCGCGCCGCGGCTTCGATGGGGAGCAGAGTGCCCGTCACGTTGCTGGCGTGGTTGATGACCACCAGCCGCGTTCCGGGCGTGACTGCCGCTTGCAGTTCCTCAGGGTCGAGTTGACCGTCCGCCGCGCAGAGAACAACCGCGACTTCCACGCCTTGCTCCTCCAGCGCCCGCAGTGGACGCATGACCGCGTTGTGCTCCATACCGCTCGTCACCACGCGCTGACCCGCGCGGAGCAGGCCGCGCATCGCCAGGTTGAGCGCGTGCGTGCCATTGAGCGTGAACACGACGCGCAGCGGATCGCCCGCGCCGAAAAATTCTGCCACGGCCTCGCGCGTGTCGTAGACGATCCGTCCCGCCTCGATGGACAGGCGGTGACCAGAGCGGCCGGGGTTTCCCCCGGCGCGCTCCATAAAATTTTGCATGGCCTGCATCACCTGCGGCGGCTTGGGCCAGGAGGTGGCGGCATTGTCGAGGTAGATCATTTCGTTAACGTGAGGCGGACCGAGCCATCGGGTTCGTCCTCGGCGGTGACTATCCAGCCGTTCATCTGCGCGGTGCGGGTCACGTTGTTGCGCGAAGTGGTCGAATCGACCAACACAACCACCGTCCCCTGTTTCGCTTCGAGAATGGCTTCACGCGCCAGCATGGCAGGTTCGGGGCACGAAAGCCCGCGTGCATCCACAAGATTTTTGGAATCCATTTTATTTCTCCTACGCGGTCCGCTCGCGCATCGTCAAGCCGAGCGCGACCAGAATGACCAATCCAATAATGACCGCCGCAGGGCCGTACGCGCCCGCGCCTTTGGTCGAACTGGCAAGGTTGTACGTGTGCGCCACCCCCGCACCGACGATCATTCCAAGCACGAAGATGGCCGAATCGGTGTCGCCTTCGCCGCTCAGGAAGACCTGCCGCCCGGGGCATCCGCCCGCCATCGTGAAAGCCAGCCCCGCCAGCACCATCCCGCCGAAGTTCCAGAGCGCGTCCGTGTGTGCCACGGGTTGACCCTCAAAACCAGGATGGAATTGACCAAGCGCCAGATTGGTGAGGAAAGCCATCACCACCAGCGCGATGATCCCGTTGAAGAGGTGCATATCGCGCAGCAGGATCACGTCACGGAAGGCGCCCACCGTGCAGAAGCGCGAACGCTGGGCAAGGAAGCCGATCAGCAGGCCCGCGCCCAAAGCCAGCAGGAGCGGCGCATGTTGCGAGCCAGGTCCCTCGGCGGAGAAGAAGATCGGGCCGACGGGATTCCCGTCCGCGTCGCGGCCGAACTGCGGGGCGATGATCAACGCCGCCAGCAGCACGATCATGAAGACGGGCATGATCCAACCCGCCGCGGTCGGGGTCGGACGCGAACGCCCGAGACTGAATCCGCGCGTCAGGAAGAATGTCCCGATGCCGATGCCGAGGAACAATCCCAGCAGGCCGTAGACCGCGTTCCAATCGCCGCCACTCAGGCGCAGGTAACCGCGCCACGGACAGCCGAGGAACACCAGCGCGCCGATCATGGCGAACATGCCCAGCAGGAAACGCACCAGCGGCGACGATCCACCGCGCGGCTTGAATTCACGGAAGAGCAGGGCGGCGATCAGAGCGCCCAGCACAAACCCGATGATCTCGGGGCGGATGTATTGCACCACCGCGGCGCGGTGCAATCCCAGCGCGCCGGCGATGTCGCGATTGAAGCACGCCACGCAAATCCCCATGTTGCCGGGGTTGCCATACTTGACCAGGATCGGCGCGAGAATCCCAACCACCGCGCCAGTGATGATCGGCCCCCAGCGGGATGTGAGCAAATTGCGGAAAGACATAACCAGGTTCCTTTCGAGAATGTGGTGCCACGCAGGCAAACACACGCGGAACCTGGCGGGCTGTCAATCAAGCCCGAGGCAACGCGATGGTATCTGCCGCGTGGAGAAGGGGCACAGCACCTGCGCCCTACGACGGCAGAATCAAGTTCTGCGGTGATAAACCATCGCGCTACCTCCTTTCATAAGGTGATTCCATTTTAGCGAACCACGCTGTCCTAAATAAGTGACATTTATCAGGAATTCGATGCCCCCATGTCAGTTTATTTGTAGGTCGGCCACCTCCAGCCACGCCGCCTCGTTCTTCACAACCCCAAACCCGATCTCGCCTTCAGGGGTGAATTTCGCGAATTGATTATCGATCCAGATGACCAGTCCCAGCGGCGGACGCGGACTCACGGACGTTTCCAACACGAGCGCGTCATCCATCCAAAAAGCGGAGCGCGTCGGACTCCACTCGAGCCTGTACGCGTGCCATTGGGTCTGATCCACGCTGAGGCGGACGCCATCTTCGTCTACTACACGTCTCGCCAATCCCCGTAATAATTTCCGCGTTCTGCGCGTAGCCAGAAGCGGGAGTGCGGGGACGCCAGCCAATGTTAATAATGGAGAGGGGATATTCGGTGAGCGAAACGCCTGCGCCAAAAAACCATTTCCCGAACCCGTAGGGGCGGGGTCTCCCCGCCCCGAATTTTTAAACGACAACCAATTCTCCTCCGACGCGTGGAAAAACCAGATGGCGTTCGGAAGCGTGGGCAGTCGGAACGGATTCCCCCCGAACCCGAGCGAGAGCCCGAACGGATCATTCCACAAGCCGAAGCCCCACGTCCCAGCGATGGAATTGCCCGAGGTCCGAGCGCGCAGGCTCAAGGTCAGGGAAGGAAGCGAGGGGAATCGTCCGCGTGAGAGTCCCGTGTAATCGTCCAGTTGTGCGAAGCGATATGCGGAAGTGTCACCCGCGGGAATCTCCATCCGCCAGCCGTTGGGGAGGGGAGTCGCATTTGCGTTTTGCGAAAAACGAGGGATGAGTTTCACTCTGCCGCCACGATCCGATTTTTTCCCGCCTTTTTTGCCGCCTTCAGGCATTGCTCCGCGCGTTGAAGCAGATCGTTTGAGTTTGTGCCGTGTTGCGGAAAACAAACAATGCCCGCCGAAATGGTGGTTGGATGAAGCCATTCCTGCGAAGCGCGTTCCACCGCTGTGCGCAATCGTTCGCCGATCAATGCGGCTTGTTCGATATTGGTCTCTGGCAGAACGGCAATGAATTCGTCGCCCATGCGCCAGCGGCCGAGAAAATCGGTGGGGCGCAGGACGGCTGTCAGCGCGGTGTGCAATTTGCGGATGACTTCGTCGCCCGCCTCGTACCCCATGGCATTGTATCTGCGTAGATCGTCGCCGTCCGCGAGACAGATGCTGAGGGGCCTGTCTTTTTGCGCGGCCTCGCTGAGCGCCAGGTCGAGTTTGTGCTGGATGGCAAGCATGTTGGGCGAGCCGCTGATCGGGTCGGTGTAGGCCATGCCGAATGTGTTTTCAAGCATGTAGCCCAGATCAGTGATGCGCTTGGCCATGAAGACGATGGCCTGGGCGGTCTCGTATTTCATTTTCAAATTGGGATCGACCTCGATGATGTTGAAGGCCTGGTCGTTCGCCGTAAAACTGTGTTTCTCGTTAAGATATTTCCAGACGACGGCCGCGTCGAGACGGGACCCGACGGGGAAGTGCAGCACGGTGATGCGCGCCACGGGCGGTTGCAGGCTGAACTGTTCCGCCTCCTGATTCAGTTGATCGAATAGTTTCTTTGCTTTGTCCGCGTGAACCTTTTGGGTCTCGCCGACAAGGACGGCCGCAAAATCCTCCCCTGCGATTCGATACACGCTTGCGCCAGTCATATCTTTGATCGCGAAGCCGAACCAGCGCAACAGGCTGTCGCCGAAGGCGCGTCCGCGCGTCTCGTTGATTTTCGATAATTGATGCACGTCCACCGCGATCAGGGAGAGCGGCTCGAGGGTGGCATTATCGAAATTGTTGGCGAGCGCATCCGAAAAACTGACGAGGTTGTTGCAGCCCGTCAACAGGTCGACGCGGAAGAAGGGATTGGGTGATTCTGGTTTATCCATTGGCGCCACTTTTGCGTTGCCACTACAGGAAGACAACGCGATACGTCCATTATAATGGCCTGCAACGTGGAATTGTCTAGTTTACAGTTTTGAAAAAAGGAGCAAGGATGGCATACGATGAGAACGAGGCGAAACAGATTGCCGCCTCCATGAATATGGCGATCTATCACGTTTATCTATTCAAGAAGGGTCCCACCTGGTCTCCCGATGAGACTCCAGAGATCGAAGCATTGCAGTCTACGCATCTTGCCAATTTAAAACGCCTCGGTGAGACGGGGAAACTGGTGCTGAACGGCCCGTTGCTGGATTCGTTCGCGGAGAGCGGGGAAATTCGCGGTATCGGTGTGTTGAAGACAGAGACGATGGCCGAAGCGCGCGAATTGCTGGACACCGATCCGATGGTGAAAGTGGGGCGGCTGGTCTACGAAGTCCACGCGTGGATGGTGGGGAAGGGCATCCTGCCGTGATTCGAGAATTTCGCGAGGACGATTTTGACGCGGCGACGCGTCTCTGGCGCGCGGCGCGGGAGAAGACGTTTCCCGAGTTCATGCGTAATCATCCGCACACCTTTGAGGAGGATTGCGATTACTTCCGCAATGTGGTCATGGCGAATAACGATGCCTGGGTCATGGACGTGGACGGGCGCGTGGCAGGTTTCATCGCCATGGCGGGCGATTTCGTGGACCAACTTTATATCCACCCCGATTTTCAGCGCCGCGGATTGGGAAGGGAATTGCTCGATTTTGCAAAAGGGCGTTCGCCTGGACATGTTTGGCTGTACACTTTGCAGGTCAACGCAAATGGACGCGCATTCTATGAGAAGAATGGGTTTGTGGCGGTACGGTTCGGCGTCAGCCCCCCGCCCGAGTCCGAGCCAGATGTGGAGTATCACTGGAGGGGGAGATGCGAAGGATGAATTATGAAGGCTAGATGGTGGTTTGGATTAGCGTTGGTCTTCGCGTTGGTATCCCTGTCATTACTGGTTTGGGGATTCTGGCCGCCGCGCCGCGAGACGGCGACGGTGCCGCTCATCCTTCCCGCGGGGATGCCGTCCCTGCCCGAGGAACGGACGATCCGCCTGACGTTTTCGCCGAGGATGCGCGCAGGGGATTCGCAAATTGTCGAGCTGAATGTGACGTCGGAGGGGAATCCGACAGATGGCGGTGTCTATGACGCGTACAACGTGATTGCCGAGGCGCGGCTGGACCTGGCACTGGCGGATGTGCGGCCTGCGGATACCGTCAGCGCGGCGTTGGTGGAGGGCGGCGGCGCGACGTTTTACTGGGAGGTGAATCCGCGCGAAGAGGGCGCGTTGCGCGGAACGGTTTGGGTGTATCTGCGGTTCGTTCCGAAGGCGGGTGGGGAGGAGGCGCGTCAGCCAGTGTCCGCGCAGTTGATGGAAGTCCGCTCCCAGTCCTTGCTGGGGCGAAGCGGGACGGAGGCACGGGGAATCGGGGTCGTTGGAGCCGTCCTTGGTCTGATCGCTTTGTTGTGGGGAATCCGTGTAAAGCGTTTGTGAAAAATGACATTAAGTGTCCAGTCAAATATATGACGATTATCACCCGAAAAATTGACATGCTTTCATATAGTGGATTTGCGCTTCATGGTACAATCTCTCAGTCAATTTGCTGTTGACGATATTTTTTCATGGAGTGACCATGCAGACCGAGTGGATTTATATAGGCTTGTTCCTGATCGTGGGCGCGCTCATCCCTGCGGCGGCCATCATTTTGGCGGCAGTGCTCTCTCCCCGCAAGCCCAACCCAATCAAGGAAAGTACGTATGAATGCGGCATCGAAACGGTGGGGGAAAACTGGGTGCAGTTCAAGGCGCAATACTACATTTTCGCCCTCATTTTCCTGGTCTTCGACGTGGAAACGGTGTTCCTTTTCCCGTGGGCGGTCTCGTTGAACCAATTGGGACTGTTCGCCGTGGTTGAGGGCATTGTTTTCATTGGCATCCTTTTTGCCGGGCTCGTGTATGCCTGGCGCAAGGGGATGTTGGAATGGGCGTAGACTTGGTCAACTGAAAATGGAAGGCTGAAAGGAATCTTCTTTTCAGCCTTTTCTTTGTGTAATAGGAGCAACGCATGGACTTTTTTAGCAACCCTGTAACCGATTGGTTGTCGGGCGTGTTCACAGGCTGGGGCATGAACGCGGACGCGGCGCACATTTTGACCGCGTTCATTGCCGTCCTCCTGCTGATCACGGTCGTGATGGTGCTGGACATCTTCCTGGTCTGGACCGAACGCAAGATCGTGGCCCGCTTCCAAGACCGCCTCGGCCCGAATCGTGTCGGACCGTTCGGCTTGATCCAGCCCTTCGCGGACATCATCAAGCTCATCATCAAGGAAAACATCTACCCCAAGGGTGTGGACAAGGTGGTCTACAACCTCGCGCCTGTCATCATGATGATGTCGGTGCTGTTGTTGTGGGCGGTCTTCCCGCTCTCGCCCATCATCTTCGGCGTGGACCTGAACGTCGGCGTGCTTTACCTGATCGGTGTCGGTTCGCTCGGAACGCTTTCGATCATCATGGCGGGCTGGTCGTCGAACAACAAGTACGCGTTGCTCGGCGCGTTCCGTCAGGTGGCGGTGATGATTTCCTATGAAATCCCGATGGTGGTGGCTTTGCTCATCCCGACCATCCTTTCGGGTTCGATGGGCATCAATGACATTGTGTGGGCGCAGAACGTCTGGTACGTTGTTCTCGTCCCGCTGGGATTCGTCCTCTTCCTCATCAGCGCTACGGCGGAACTGGGACGCGCTCCCTTCGACCTGACCGAGGCCGAGTCTGAACTGATCGCGGGTCACCACATCGAATATTCGGGGATGAAGTTCGGCCTGTTCTATGCGTCGGAACTCCTGCACACTTTCACCTTCGGCGGCTTCATCGCGGCCTTCTTCTTCGGTGGCTGGCGCGGACCTGGTGCGGAGGCGTATCCCATCCTTGGCCTGCTCTACTTCCTCATCAAAGCGACCATCGGCTACTGGCTCTTCGGCTGGATCAAGTACACCCTGCCGCGTATCCGCATCGACAAGATGATGGACCTGAACTGGAAGTTCCTGGTCCCGTTCTCGTTTGCCCTGCTGGTGTTCGTGGCGTTGATGAACGCGCTGTTGGCCGATTTCCGCGAGACTAGTTCGTGGGTTTATTGGGCGGGCATGTTCCTCTCGAACCTGGTGTTCGGCTGGGTCACGCTCGAGATCCTGCGGAGGCGCGCTCGCGGTGAACGCGAGAAAGTGGAAGGCGCTCAGCCTATGGCTGAGGCGGTGCATCACTAGACCTCACCTGCCCTCACCCCAGCCCTCTCCCGATTGCGGGAGAGGGGGCGAGGGAAGTGGAGAAAACTATGACAGCAATGCAAATCATTTTTGGAATTACAGCGGCAGTGATGGTCGGTTCGGCGATCATGGTCGTGACGACGAAGAACCTCATCCATGCCGCGCTGTGGTTGATCGTGACGCTCTTCGGCGCGGCGGTGTTGTTCGCCACGTTGAACGCGGGCTTCATCGCCGTCATCCAGGTGGTCGTCTACATTGGGGCGATCGCCATCCTGTTCATTTTCGCGATCATGCTCACGCGCCGCGATAAGGGCGATACTGGCCCAGGATTGAATCAGGGCTGGTGGCTCTCGGCGGTGATCGCGGTCATCGTCTTTGGCGGACTGGTCTGGCTGCTCCAGGGTTGGGACGGTCTGTCGACGCCCGCGCCCGCCCTCGGTCCGAGTTTTGACTCGGTCGGCCTGCTGGCCGAAGCGCTGGTCTCGCCCGAAGCGTATGTCCTGCCGTTCGAGGTCGCGTCCGTCCTGCTTTTGGCGGCGCTCGTCGGCGCGGTCTATATCGCATTCCAACGGAAAGGAGAGGAATAAATGAATCAACTCTCGATCCCGCTCTCCTGGTATTTGATCCTGTCTGCCGCGTTGTTTGCGATTGGTCTGTTCGGTGTGCTTGCTCGCAAGAACGCCATCGCCATCCTGCTCGGCATCGAGCTGATGCTGAACGCAGTGAACATCAACCTGGTTTCGTTCTGGCGCTACAATGACCCGACCCGCATTGACGGTCAGGTCTTTGCCATCATCGTCTTCGCGGTTGCGGCCGCGGAGGTGGCGGTGGGTCTGGCGCTGGTTATCTCTGTCTATCGCCGTCGCAACACGGTCGTTGCCGACGAGATTGATTTGATGAAGTGGTAGGGACTTATGACGCCTGAGACATTGATCTGGTTAATTCCCCTCCCGCCCTTGCTTGCTTTTTTCCTGATCGTGCTGTTCACGAACAAGAATAAAGCCCTGAGCCACACCATTGGCGTCGGCGCGGCGGGACTTTCCTGGCTGGGGAGCATGATCGTTTTTTGGAATGCGCTCCAGGTGGAACATCTGGGTGAGCATCCTTTCCATTTATCCATCCCCTGGCTTCCGACAGGCGAGACATGGTTCAACATTGGTGTGTTGATCGACCCGTTTGGCGCGGCGGTGCTGTTCTTCGTCGCGTGGACGATCTTCATGATCTTCCTGTACAGTGTGGGCTATCAGAACTTCGGGCAACCGAAGGGCGATCACGACCGCGCAGGCCTGCCGCCGCACGGCGCGACGGTCACCGATGAGCATGGACACAAGCACACCGTCCCGTCCATCGAGCCGATGTACTCGCGCTTCTTTGCTTTCCTCGGCCTGTTCGCCTTTGGCATGTACACGCTGGTGGTCTCCGACAATTTGCTGACCATGTTCGTCGGCTGGGAGATCATGGGCCTTTGCTCGTACCTGTTGATCGGCTTCTGGTATGGGAAAGAATCCGCCCGCAACGCGGCCATCAAGGCCTTCATGACCACCCGTATCGGCGATGTGTTCATGCTGTTGGGTATCGCCTTCCTTTACTCGGCGACCCAGCAAATAACAGGCGAAGGAACCCTCTCCTTCCGCGCGATCTTCACCAATGAAGAACTCATGCATGCCCTCGCCACGACTGCCACACCCATCCTCGGACTTTCTGCGGCGGGGCTGATCGCCGTCCTGCTCTTCATCGGGACGGTCGGCAAATCGGCGCAGTGGCCGCTCCACGTCTGGCTTCCCGACGCGATGGAAGGTCCGACCCCCGTCAGCGCGATGATCCATGCGGCCACGATGGTTTCGGCGGGCGTCTACGCGGTCATCCGCATGTTCCCGCTGCTCAGTCTTGACGGCGGCGCGATGACGGTCGTTGCCTTCATCGGCACGTTCACGGCCATCTTCGCCGCGACCATCGCGGTGGCGCAAAATGACATCAAGCGCGTGCTGGCCTACTCCACGATCTCGCAACTCGGCTTCATGATTGCTGCACTCGGCATTGGCGCGTACGTGGCGGCCGCGTTCCATCTCATCACACACGCGTTCTTCAAAGCCCTGCTTTTCCTCGGCTCCGGCTCCGTCATCCACGGCATGGAGCATGGCGTTCTGCACACGGGTGATCACAGCGTTGACCCGCAAGATATGTACAACATGGGCGGCCTCCGCAAGAAAATGCCCATCACCTTCTGGACTTTCCTCATCGGTGGCTTTGCGCTTTCGGGCTTCCCGATTATCACCGCGGGCTTCTGGTCGAAGGACGAAATCCTGGCCGATGCTTGGGGACATTGGGCTGAGTCAGGGAACATTCTTCCGTTGGCTGTCTTCATCACGCTGGCGATTGCCGCGTTCATGACCGCCTTCTACACCATGCGCCAGATCACGTTGACCTTCCTCGGCGAGCCGCGGACAAAAGAGGCCGAACACGCGCAAGAGAATAAGTGGACGATGACCGTCCCGCTGATGGTTCTGGCGTTCTTCGCTGTGACCTACGGCTGGGTCGGCATCCCCGAGCATTTCCCTGGCCTCGGCGGAATCCTGCCGAACTGGTTCCACGATTTTGTCGGCCATACACTGGAGCACGTCCCCGAAGCGGTTGAGTTCAGTTGGGTTCCCCTGCTCACCTCGCTCGGCGTTGCTCTGGGTGGTTTGTTCTTCGGCTGGCTCTATTATCGCAACGTCAAGTCGGTCAAGGAAGATATCTTCCAGATCGGCGTGTTGAAGAACAAGTGGTACTTCGACGAAGCCTACAACGCCACCTTCATCCGCTTCTTCAATTGGTTCTCCGAAGTTGCCGTCCCGTGGATCGATAAAACCATCATTGACGGAATCCTGCATGCCTTCGGCGCTGTCACCAATTGGCTGGGTGACAAGATCCGCACCTACATTGACCTGAAATTCATCAACGAATTCGTGGGCGACGGCTCGGGCAATGTCGTCAAGTGGACAGGGCGCGGCCTGCGTCCCATCCAGACGGGACGCGTCCAGCAGTACATGCTGGCTGCGTTGCTGACGATCATCATCGTCGGCGTCATCCTGACTTACGTTCTGTCGGCGGCGTAGGAGAGTAATATGAATATTCCCATCCTGAGCCTCATCCTCTTCCTCCCCGCCCTCGCGGCGCTGGTCATCTTCTTCCTCCCGAAGGAGGAAGTCAAACTCATCCGCTGGACGGCGTTCCTCGCGAGCCTCATCCCGTTCGTGCTGTCCATTGTTCTGTGGACCAACTTCCAGTCCAGTGCGATCGGTTATCAGTTCGAAGAAAAATATACCTGGTACGCGGCCATCGGTTCGTCCCTCCACCTCGGCGTGGACGGTCTCTCCCTGACGATGGTGCTGTTGACCACCTTCCTGACGCCGCTCGCCCTGCTGGCCTCCTTCAGCGTGACGGACCGCGTCAAATCCTACATGATCCTGTTCCTCTTCCTCGAGACGGGCATGCTGGGCGTCTTTATGGCGATCGACCTGCTGATCTTCTTCGTCTTCTGGGAGATCGGCCTCGTCCCGATGTACTTCCTCATCAATCAGTGGGGAAGCGCCAACCGCAACTACGCCTCCCTCAAGTTCATGATCTACACGATGGGAGGTTCGCTCGGACTTCTGCTCGGCATCCAGTTGCTCGGCGTGCTGTTCAAGACCTTCGACCTGCAGACCATCGTGGCGCAATGGAACTCGATTTCGCCCGAAGCCATGTTTGGCGGGACCACCATCACGTTCGCGACCATCAAGGCCGTGGCTTTTTGGGCCTTCGTGATCGCCTTTGCCATCAAAGTCCCCGTCTGGCCGTTCCACACCTGGTTGCCTGACGCGCACACCGAAGCGCCGACCGCTGGCTCGATGATCCTCGCTGGCGTTCTGCTGAAGCTCGGCGCGTACGGTTTCCTGCGCCTCGTCCTGCCGCTATATCCTGAACAGGCGCAACATTACGCGGGCGCACTGGCCTTCCTGGCAGTGATGGCCATCGTCTTCGGCGCGTTTGCTTCTTACGGCATGACGGACTTCAAACGGCTGGTCGCGTACTCCTCGGTCAACCACATGGGCTTCGTCCTGCTCGGTATCGCCGCGGCCGCAAAGGCGGCGGGCACGACCGACGCGACCATTGCCCTGAACGGCGCGGTGCTCCAGATGTTCAATCACGGACTTTCGGCGGCGGGCATGTTCTTCCTCGTCGGTGTCATCTACGAACGGACGCACACCCGCGACCTGAAGCAATTCGGCGGACTCTTCCCGCTCGTTCCGATCTACGGCGGCATCCTGATCTTCACTTCGATGGCGTCTCTCGGCCTGCCTGGACTCAACGGCTTCATCTCCGAGTTCCTGGTGGTGCGAGGCTCCTGGCCGATTTTGACGGTCTACACCGCTGTTGCCATGCTTGGACTGCTCTTCACGGGTGCCTACATCCTGAAGGGAATCAAGAGTGTCCTGCACGGTCCCATGAACGAACATTGGGCGCATGGTGAACACAAACTGACCGAGATCAATACACGCGAAATCATTGTCATGGTTCCACTCATGGCCCTGATCCTTGTCATCGGGGTCTACCCCGCCTGGATCCTGGACGTGATCAACAAAGCCATGATGATGCTTTTCTAAGAGGTGCGCAATGGCTTTTCCTGTCCTGAGCGTAATTGTTTTTACTCCCATGGTGGCGGCGGTGCTGATGTTGCTGATTCCCGCCGAAAAGCGGAATGAAGTCCGCTCCGTTGCGCTGATCGCGGCCACCTTCGACCTGATCTTCTCTGGCTGGGTCTATATCCAATACCTGGTCAATGGGATGACGGGCTATCAATTCGTGGAAGAATACTCCTGGCTCCCCGCGCTGGGCATGAAGTTGATCTTTGGCGTGGATGGCATCAGTGCTCCGCTTGTCCTGTTGACGGGCATCGTCATGTTCACGGGTGTGCTCATCTCCTGGGGCATTGACGACAAACACGCGCCCACGGGCATCCAGGATCGTCCCCGCGAATTCTTCGCCTTCCTGTTCATCTTGGCCTCGGGCGTGTTCGGCGTCTTCGCCTCGCTCGACCTGTTCATGTTGTTCTTCTTCTACGAGATCGCCGTCTTCCCGATGTACTTGCTCATCGCCATCTGGGGTTGGGTCAAGACTCGCGAATACGCGGCCATGAAACTGACGCTCTACCTGTTCGTCGGTTCGGTGGTCTCTCTCGTTGGCGCGCTGGCCATGTACTATAAGGCGGGCTTCGGTTCCTTCGATATGCGCCTGCTCGAACTGGCCAATTTCCCCGCTGAATTTCAGATCGCGTGGTTCCTGCCCGTCTTCTTCGGCTTTGCGGTCTTGGGTGGTATCTGGCCCTTCCACAACTGGTCGCCTGACGGCCACGTCGCCGCGCCGACCGCCGTCTCCATGTTCCACGCGGGCGTGCTGATGAAATTGGGCGCATTCGCCGCCCTGCGCGTCGGCGTGATGCTCCTGCCCGAAGGCGCCAAATACTGGTCGTGGGTGATCATGCTCTGCGCGGGCGTCGCCGTCGTCTACGGCGCGTACATCGCATTCGTCCAGACCGACCTGAAATACATGATCGGCTTCTCGTCCGTCTCGCACATGGGACTGGTGATGCTCGGCATCTCCACGCTCAATTACAACGGCTTGCTTGGCGCGGGCGTGCAGATGTTCTCGCACGGTGTGATGACGGCTCTCTTCTTTGCCATCACCGGCATGGTCTATGACCGTGCCCACACACGCGAAATTCCCGAACTGGGCGGCGTCAGCAAGGTGATGCCCTTCGCCACCATCGGTTTCATTGTTGGCGGCCTCGTCTCGATGGGCATGCCCGGTTTCTCTGGCTTCGTGGCTGAATTCCCCATCTTCATGGGCGTGTGGAATGCGCAGTGGCTGGTGGCCGTCATCGCCAGCATCTCCATCGTCATCACCGCGGCCTATATCATGCGCAACATCCGCATGGTCTTCTTTGGCGACATGCCCGAAAAGTTCCAGGGCCATTTCAGCCCGCTGACTGCCCTCGACAAGATCGCCATCGTGACCCTGTGTCTCTTCATGATCGGCATCGGTATGTTCCCATCCATCATGGTGCCAATGGTATCCACGGGCGTACAGCATATTCTGGATCTGTTGACACTGGGAGGTGCATAAGTGAACCTCATCTCCATTCTCCCTGAGATTTTCATCCTCGCCATCGGGATCACCA
Source organism: Chloroflexota bacterium (assembly GCA_049324715.1). Taxonomy (GTDB): domain Bacteria; phylum Chloroflexota; class Anaerolineae; order Anaerolineales; family Villigracilaceae; genus Denitrolinea. The sequence continues at coordinate 62,507 of JBMOMR010000024.1, forward strand.
TCCTGATCGTCGAACCGTTCTGGAAGGCCGAAGACCGACGCGGCCTCGGCTGGCTGACGGCGGGCGGTCTGCTCCTGACTGTGGTCGTGTCCCTGCTCTTCGGACGCCCCACCGAACCGACCTCCGTTCTCGGCGGCATGCTCCGCTTCGATGGTTTGGGCTTCTTCTTCAAGATGGCCTTCCTCGTCGGCGGCGCGGCGACCGCCCTCTTCCTGATGGATTTGGACAAGATCAACCGACGCGGCGAAGCCTACGTTTTGCTCCTCGCCTCGCTTCTTGGCATGAACCTGATGGCGGCTTCGGCCAACCTTGTCATGCTCTACCTTGCCATCGAGACGACCTCGATTCCGCTCTACGTTCTGGCTGGTTTCCTCCGCTCGGACGACAAATCCACCGAAGCGGGCTTCAAGTACCTGCTCTTCGGCGCGCTGACCTCCACCGTGATGCTCTACGGCTTCTCCCTGCTCTACGGCTTCACGGGCACAACCGACATCTACGCGCTCGCCTCCCTCCCGAAGGGACTCTTCCTCGGGGTGGTCTTCCTCCTCATCGTGGGACTCGGCTTCAAGGTCTCGGTGGTTCCATTCCACTTCTGGGCGCCTGACGTGTACGAGGGCGCGCCCACTCCTGTGACGGGCTTCCTGTCCACGGTCTCGAAGGCTGCGGGGTTTGCTGTCCTGCTCCGCCTGTTCATGGTCGCCTTCCCGCTGGATGCGCAGATGTGGTCGTTAATCTTCGCCATCCTCTCGACCATCACAATGACCCTTGGCAACCTGTTGGCGCTGGCGCAGAAAAATCTCAAGCGTATGCTGGCCTATTCGTCCATCGCCCACGCGGGATATATCATGGTCGGTGTTGCTGCGATTTACAACAGCGAGGCGTCGCTCTCGGAATTGGGCGTGTCGAGCGTGGTCTTCTATCTTGTAGCCTACATCGTCACCAACCTGCTGGCCTTCGGCATTGTGACCGCCTACGGACGCGTCGTCGGCTCGGACGAAATTGCCTCCTACAACGGCCTCAGCCGCCGACATCCGTGGCTGGCCTTCGCCATGCTGATCGGATTCCTGTCCCTGGCGGGCATGCCTCCGTTCGGCGGATTCATCGCGAAGGTCCTGGTGTTTGCGGCGGCCGTCAAAGTTGGATTGGTCTGGCTGGCGGTGGTCGGCATCCTGAACTCCATCGTGGGCGTGTACTACTACCTGATCGTGTTGAAACACGTCTACCTGTACCGCGATGAAGCGACCGAGAATGTGGTCCTGCCGATCACGCGTCCCGCTGCCATCGCGTTGATGGTCCTCGCGTTGGGCGTCATCCTGATCGGTACGATCTTTGCCCCGTGGTTCGATCTCTCCGCCGCGGGCGCGTTGAGCCTGTTCTAGTTACCAATTCAGGAACCCGTTTTTCTCAAGAAAAACGGGTTCCTGAAAAAATCCTTGTGATATAATCCGCAAACATGTCGGCCGTTCCTCCACAACCCAACAAGGTGTTCAACACCACTCTGACGACAGTCATCGTCCAGGTTGGCTGCATAACTCCGGTGATCATCATCAGTTTTCTGTTCCTGGGATTGTGGCTTGACCGCATGTTTGTTACCAGTCCGTTATTTACCATCATCTTCATTGTGGTCGCGATGCCGGTCTCCATCCTTGTACTTCTGGCAATTGTCCGTGCCGCGACGAAACGATTGAAGGCTGAAACAAAATCCAACTCCGAAATTCCTTCCGAAGGAGGATAGTGCTAGTGGCTGAGAAAAAGAAACAAAAAGTGTGGGGCCGCTGGGTGGTGCTGGCTACGATTGTGGTCGGCATTTACCTTTTCTTTGTGGCAAAGGTCCCCTACATCATGCCGGCTGTGTTTCTCCCGGCTGAGACGGTGTTCCATGTTGGCAGTTTCCCCATCACCAACACACTGATCGCCCTGTTCTTTGTGGACATTATCGTCCTGCTCATCGCCTTTGGCGTCAAGCGGGCGGTTGCCAGCGGCAAACAGGTTCTCTCGGGCATGGCGAATGCCGTGGAGGCCCTGGTGGATCTGCTCTATGGTATGTCGGAAGGGACGATGGGGAAGTGGGCCAAGTCCATTTTCCCGTGGTTCGTCAGCATCATGTTGCTCGTGCTGGTCGCCAACTGGATGGAACTTTTGCCCGGTGTGGAGACGATCGGCCTGATCGAGCCTCATGGCGAACACCTTGAATATGTCGCCAAGTCTGTTGGACCTGTGACCGGGATCTTCGAACCCGAGGGCGGCGAACATGGGGACGTCGCGTTCGTTCCCTTCCTGCGCGTCGTTTCCAGCGACCTGAACTTCACGCTTGCGATCGCCATTGTGGTCGTGATCATGATCCAGGTCTTCGGCATTCGTTCGCAAGGGATGGCGTACTTCACCAAGTTCTGGAACACCAAGACCATGTTCTCCAAACCCATTTTCGGCGTCATTGACTTCGGTGTGGGTATCCTGGAGATCGTCTCCGAATTCTCGAAGGTACTTTCGTTTGCTTTCCGTCTTTTCGGAAATATCTTCGCAGGCTCGGTTCTGTTGTTCGTTATCGGCTCGCTTGTGCCTGTGTTCGCACAGTCCATTTTCTATCTGCTTGAGTTCTTCGTTGGCGCCATCCAGGCCTTTGTGTTCGGCTTGCTGGCAATCACGTTCATGTCGCAGGCCACCCAGGGTCACGGCGGCGAACATCACGAAGAAGTGCACGCGTAAATTTCGGGCGGAAGCCCGGGAAAACACCTATTACTAGAGGCGGTTCCCCCGCCCGAAACTCACTGGAGGTTGTTATGTTTGATGTAACTGCAGCTTATATTCTTGGCAAGTTGATTGGGGCTGGTCTGGCCATGATCGGCGCGATTGGCGCGGGCGCGGGCATCGGTATCGTTGCCAGCGGCGCGGTGCAGGCGATGGGACGCAATCCCGACGCCACCGGTACGGTCCAGACCAACATGATCCTCGGCATTGCCTTCGCCGAAGCGGTCGCCATTTATTGTTTGGTGGTTGCCCTGCTCATCCTCTTCGCCATTCCCATGCCTGTTGTGTAGTAGAAGGAGGCTATTGTGGAAGCATTGGGTATTAACCCCGGATTCCTGCTGATCCAGATCGTCAACCTGATCATTGCCTACGTGGTGATCGCCAAGTGGATCGTCGGTCCCATCATGGGCCTCCTCGAGAAGCGTCGCCAGACCATCGCACAGGGACTCGAAGACGCCCGCGTGGCCGCCGAAGCGCGTGCCAACGCCGAAAAAGAAGCCGCCAAAGTCATGGCGGAAGCCCAGGCCGAAGCGGGCAAAGTCGTCCGTGAAGCCACCGAGCGTGCATCCGCGGCCGCCAAGGAAGTGAAGATCGCCGCCGACGCAGAAACTGTCAAGGCGCGCGAATCCGCACTGGCCGAAGTCGAAGGCGAGCGCAACAAGATCCTCGGTGATCTGCGCGGACAGGTTGCGGCCCTCTCCATCGCCGCGGCCCAGAAACTGGTCGGCGAAGCGCTGGACGAGAAACGCCAGCACGCCCTCATCAACGAGTTCTTCTCGGGCGTCAAATCGGGCAAGGTCGTCGTGCTCGAAGCCGCGGACTTCAAGGGCGATTCCGCCGAAGTGACCAGCGCTCTCCCGCTCTCGCAGGAAGAACAGGCCACGGTCAAGAAGGATGTCCTTGCCAAGGCCGGTGCGCAAGCCGTCACCTTCCGCGTCGACCCGTCTATTCTGGGCGGCCTCGTCATCAAGGTCGGCGACAAGATCCTCGATGGTTCCGTGGCGGGCAAACTCGAAGGCCTACGCTCGAACCTGAAGTAATCTTCACAGTGCACGAAGAGGGTTTTGGTAAAATAACCAAAACCCTCTTTTTGTTTAACCATTTAGTACCGCAAGATTTATTTTGCGAAGGGGAGCAACATAAATCTCGCGGTACTGGGAATATGCTGAATGACAAAAACCCTCGCCCAACTCTTCGTCGACTTTCCCCTCCCGCATCCTGCCGAAATTCCTGATGTGCCCATCACAGGCATTGCCATCGATAGCCGCGCCGTTCAGCCTGGCAACCTCTTCGTGGCGATGAAAGGCGGGATTGCGGACGGCCACGATTACATTGACAAGGCGATCGCCAACGGCGCCGCCGCGGTGGTGGGGGAACGTGACGTAGCGCAATTTGCCAATTTGACCTACATCCGCCTCGACGACTCGCGTCAAGCCCTGACCTGGCTGGCGGCCGCGTTCTACGATTGGCCGGGTCGCAAACTGACAGTGATCGGCGTGACCGGCACGGACGGCAAAACCACCACGACGAACCTCCTCTACCAAATCCTGCGGACGGCGGGGCTGAAAGCGGGAATGATCTCTACGGTCAATGCCGTCATCGGGGATGAAGTGCTGGATACGGGATTCCACGTCACCACGCCCGACGCGCACGACGTCCAGCATTATCTTGCCAAAATGGTGGACGCAGGCCTGACGCATGTGGTACTCGAGACCACCTCTCATGGATGGGCCCAGCACCGCGTGGACGCCTCCGAGTTCGATATTGGCGTGGTGACCAACATCACGCACGAACACCTCGACGAACACGGAAGTTACGAGAATTACCGTGCCGCCAAAGCGCGCCTGTTCGAGAGCCTGGCAAAGACATACGCCAAGCCGCAAGGCAACCCGCGCTTGGCGGTAATCAATCGTGATGATCGGTCATTTCGTTTTCTTGACGACTTGATTCAAACCCCAAAGAAAAACTATGGCTTGCATGAAGACGCGGATGTGCGCGCCGAAAACGTTCACTGCGCTCCATCGGGCATTAATTTCTTCGCCAAATCCAGGGATTTTCACATTGAAGTGACCAGCGAATTGGTGGGCGCGTACAACGTCTCGAACTGTCTGGCCGCGTTTACAGTTGCGGTTTTCGGCCTTGGAATTGACCCGCAAGTTGCCGCACGTGGAATGTCCACACTGCGCGGCATCCCCGGGCGCATGGAGCGCATTGACCTCGGCCAGCCCTTCACCGCCATCGTGGACTTTGCCCACACGCCGAATGCCCTGAAAGTGGCGCTGGAGGCGGCGCGGGAAATGTTGAAAGAGGAAAGGGAACAGAAGGGCAGGGTCATTGCTGTCTTCGGCTCGGCAGGTTTACGTGACAAGGAGAAACGCCGCATGATGGCGGAGGTCTCCGCCGAGCTCGCAGATATTTCGATACTGACCGCCGAAGACCCGCGCACCGAATCGCTGGAGGGGATCCTCGAGGAAATGGCGGACGGCGCGAGGTCCAAGGGCGGACGCGAGCACGAGACGTTTTGGCGCGTCGCGGACCGCGGCGAAGCCATCCAATTCGCGGTCAGGAAGGCGCGGCCTGGGGATATCGTCCTTGCCTGCGGGAAAGGTCACGAGCAATCCATGTGTTTTGGCAGGACAGAATTTCTGTGGGACGACCGCATCGCCATGCGCGCCGCGCTCGCGGAATTGCTGGGCGTGGACGGGCCGCAGATGCCGTATCTGCCCTCGCAGGACAAACTGGAAGAGGAGTGGCTGAAAGGATGATGGAAGTTAAACCCGTGACTCTTACTGGCAAGTTCGTCCGCCTGGAGCCGATGACCGAGGCTCATATCCCCGCGCTGGCGGAGATTGGCGCGGGACAGGATTTCTGGCATTTCATGTTGTACGGCGATATGCAGACCGAAGCCGATATGCGCAATTGGGTGCTGGATATTCTCTCCCGCAAAGGCGATGTTCCTTTTGTCGTCAGTCAACTTTCCAGCGGACGAGTGGCGGGTGCGACGCGCTATCTGAACGTGATGCCCAAAGACCGCGGCCTCGAGATCGGCGGTACGTGGTATGGACTGGATTTCCAGCGCACGGCGGTCAACACCGAAACCAAATATCTTTTGCTGAAACATGCCTTCGAGACGCTGGGATGCATCCGTGTGCAACTCAAGACGGATGCGCGCAACGTCCGCTCGCAGAAAGCCATCGAGCGGATTGGCGGCGTGAAGGAAGGCGTGCTGCGTAACCACATGATCCTGCCAGATGGCACGATCCGCCATTCGGTGTATTATTCGATTTTGGATTCGGAGTGGGAGGGGGCGAAAGTCCGTTTGGAGAATATTCTGTACGGGTGATTTTTTGCCACAGATTACACGGATTACCACCGATTTTAAAATTTTTGGCCGACTCTCACTAAAGGAGTCGGCCAAAATTGATTTTGGTGGATCTTAGGCAGAGGTTGCAAGATTTTCCATTCGTTCCACGCCCGAGCGCTCATGGATAAATTCCCCGACGTTTTCGATGGCCTGTCGTGCCTCGGGGACGAAACTGGCCGCGAAATGCCAGACGTGTTGCATCCCTTCCCAGACCTCCAGTTTGACATCCACGCCAGAGAGACGGGCGTTTTCCGCCAGCCTCTGCGAATCGGACAGCAGAACCTCCTCGGAGCCGACCTGGATGAGCAGGGGAGGCAACCCCTCGAGATTGGCGTAAACGGGAGACGCGAGCGGCATCTGCGGGCTGGCATCCTTCAGGTATAGACGGGCGGCTTCCTTCAGTTTGGAATTGTGGATCAGGTAGTCCGCCGCCGCGTTTTCCTGCCAGGATTCGCCGCTGGCGGAGAGGTCGGTCCACGGGGAGAGGACGACCGCCGCGGCGGGCATCGGGACACGGCGCTCGCGCAGGGCCACCAGCAGGGCGATAGTCAAGCCGCCGCCCGCCGAGTCGCCTGTGACGGTGATCTGTTCGGGACGGATTCCCAAATCCAAAAGCCATTTGTAGGCCGAGAAGGCGTCCACGAGCGCGGCGGGGTATGGATGTTCGGGCGCGAGGCGGTAGTCGATCGTCAAGGCGCGGGCGTGGGCGGCAAAGGCGATGTTGGCCGCCAGGGCGCGGTGCGAGCGGGTGGAGCCTGCGTTGTACGCGCCCCCGTGCAGGTAGAGAATGACGCGTTCGCTTCCCGCGCCTGCTGGAATGACCCACTCGCTGGGAACGCCGTTTGCCAATACACCGATATGGTCAATGTGGATGATCGGGCGCAGGATTTCGCCAGCCATTTCCAGGTTGACGCGTCCGCTTTCCACATCCTGTATGTCTACTTTGGGAGAGAGAAAGCGCCTGGCCGAGAGTAGCGATTTGAGTGTGCGTGCCTGCCAACTGAGCATTTTTGCCTCCTTATGCTCAGGATACCATCCCCAGGTATGAGACGCGTAAGAATTAATTAAGGGTTGGCTTAGGGATACCCCGAGCGTTCACTTATCATACCCCTCATGCCACGCGAAATAATTGACGAGTGTCACGGCATGCATCATCCCGTTGTCTTTAAGAAACGGATGTTTCTTCTGGAGCAATTTTACTATTTTGCTTCTCGACATCTTTGCCTCTCCGCCCATCTGAGCAATTTCCCAGATGGTGGCGGAGACGCGTTTCATTTCTTCGATGACGGACGAAATTTCTGCATCGGTGAGGGACGGGAATTCCTGCTTCAGGCGCTCGGCGCGGCCAATGCTTCGGTTGGGTCCCCACTCTTCGTAGACGGCGTAAGCCTGGTCGAGGATCTTGCTGGGGACGGTCATTCCTGCTCGGATTCCTCCGCAGGGACGGGGCGCAGTCGCGAGAAAAGCCTGGCATCCTCCCTGCGCGCCAGCAGGAACAGCCCAAAGGTGCTGACCAAGCCGAGGGTCAACGCACCCAGCCAAATGGCGCGAGGAGCGATGGCGTCGTTCAGAAATCCGCCCACGAGGGGAGAGGCGGTTCGGGCCAGTCCCCATCCGATCCAATAGACGGACATGTAGCGTCCACGCAGGTTGGCGGGGGCGCGGTCGGCCACGTATTTGCTCGAGGTGGGGACGAGAGTCAGTTCGCCGAAGGTCAGGATAACCATGCTCAGCCAGAATCCCCAGAAGCCCGTCATCAGCGCCACCGAACCCGCACCCAGCGCGTAGATCAACATGCCGCTTGCCACAACGGGGAGTGTGCGTTGATTGCGCGTGATGCGTGTGACGAAATATTGCACGAAGACGCACATGACCGCGTTCGTGGTGGGGATCCAGCCGTAGAGCGCCTCGGGCACGCCGAAATTGGTCTTGGTGTAGACGGGCATCAGGATCCACAGCATGGTGGGCGCGATCAGGCCGAGGCCGATGAGCACCACAAAGGACATGTACTTTCCGTCGCGCAGGACGGTGAGATAGCCGCCTTGGGAGACGTTTGCCTCTTTCGTTGGGTGCTCGGTCTTGTCCAGCGTTTCGCGCGCAAGGAAGAAGAGCAGCACGGAATAGGCGAGAAACCCTGTGGCTGCTGCGTAAAAGGCGAGGTCATAGGAACGCGTCGCAAGGAATCCGCCGACGGCAGGTCCGAGGGCGAACGCGGCGTTGTTGGCGATGCGGTTGATGGCGTACGCGTCGGTGCGCTTTTCAGACGGGATGAGGTCGGCCAGCATGGCGTCTGCGCCCACCTGGTACAGCGGGTTCGACAAACCGATCATCACCATCAGTGCGGCGAATTGCGCATAGGTCTCGGCGTGCATCAGGAGCAGGTAGGCGATGCCCGTCATCGTCAGGCTGATGTTCATCACCACCTTGCGGCCGATCTTGTCGGCGAGCGTTCCCGCGATAACGGACGAGAACATTCCCGTCCCCGCGTTGATGGAGATCAGCGCGGCCACGGTGCTGAGCGGCAGGTTCAATTTTCCGCTGGCGTAGATCAGCATGAACGGCCAGATCATGCTCCCGCCAGCGGTGGCAAGCACCAGGCCTGCGATCATCAGCCAGTATTGCCGCGGATATTCGCGGTAGAGAGATTTGAGTTTGAAGATCATGAGATGCGAAGTTTAGCAGAAAAAAGCGGACGAAGTCGCCTCCGTCCGCTTGCTTGTTGGTACCCAGTTACCGACGGTCGCGACCACCGCCACGTCCGCCGCGATCGCCGCCTCGACGGTCACCGCCGCCTCCGCGACCTCCGCCCGGGCGCGGCCCACGGGAGCCTCCGCCGCCGCTGTCCTTTTCGCGGGCTTCCTCGGCCGTCCAACCTTCGAGCACGGCCTGCCGCGAGAGACGGATCTTGCCTTGCCCATCGATGTTGGTCACCATGACGGTGATCTCGTCGCCCATGCCGACCACGTCTTCCACTTTGTTGACGCGTTCGCTATCGAGCTGCGAGATGTGGACGAGTCCGTCCACGCCGGGGAGAATTTCCACGAAGGCGCCGAAATCCGCGATGCGGACGACCTTGCCCGTGTAGATGTTGCCGATGACGGCTTCCTCGCCCAGCGACTTGACGCGCTCTTCGGCTTCCTTGGCGCCGATGCCCTCGGTCGAAGCGATGTACACGGTGCCGTCTTCCTGCACGTCGATCTTGGTGCCTGTCTCTTCCTGCAGGGCGCGGATGTTCTTGCCGCCCGGGCCGATCAGCGCGCCGATCTTTTCGACGGGGATCTTCACGGTGATGATGCGCGGCGCGTGCGGTTTCAACTCGGCACGCGGCTGGTCAATGGCTTCCATCATCTTGTCCATGATGGACATGCGCGCCACGTGTGCCTGTTCGAGCGCTTCCTTCATCATCTGCGCGCTCAGGCCCGTGATCTTGATGTCCATTTGCAGGGCGGTGATGCCGTTCGCGGTTCCCGCCACTTTGAAATCCATGTCGCCGAGGTGGTCTTCGGTGCCCTGGATGTCGGTCAGAATTTTGTAACGGCCGCTGTCGTCGGTGATGAGTCCCATCGCCACGCCCGCCACAGGAGCCTTGATCGGCACGCCCGCGTCCATCAGGGCGAGGGTCGAGCCGCAGACGGAGGCCATCGAGGACGATCCGTTCGAGGCGAGGACTTCCGAGACGACGCGCAGGGTGTACGGGAACGTCTCTTCCGCGGGGATGACGGGTTCGAGCGCGCGTTCGGCCAACGCTCCATGCCCGACCTCGCGGCGGCTCTGGCCACGAAGAGGCTTGACCTCGCCCGTGGAGAACGGCGGGAAGTTGTAGTGGTGCATGTAGCGTTTGCTGTCGGTGGGGCCGAGGTTGTCCAGTTCCTGCGCTTCGCCCAGTGTGCCGAGCGTCGCGAGGGACAGGACCTGCGTCTCACCGCGGGTGAAGATGCCAGATCCGTGCGCGCGCGGGGAGAGTCCCACCTCGCACCAGATCGGGCGGATGTCCGTCGGGCCGCGGCCATCGGGACGTTTGCCCATGCTCAGGATGCGTTCGCGCACGATCTTGTGCTCGGCCTCGCTGAAGGCAGCCTTCACGTCTCTTTCAGAGGGGGAGGCGGGGTCGTCGGCCTTGCACATCTCGGCCACGAGGACGGTCTGCAGTTCATCCATGCCGCCGTAGAATTCAGCCTTGCTCAACGGCTTGTCGAGCAGTTCGTTCATCGGCGCGTTGACGCGCTCGAAAACTTTCTGGTTCAGTTCGTCGGCCGCGAGGACAAAGGTGGCTTCGCGCTTCGGCTTGCCCACTTCGGCGGCCATCTTGAGTTGGGCCTCGATCAGCGGCTGGATGGATTTGTGACCGAAATCGAGCGCGGCGGCCATCACATCTTCGGGCACTTCGTTCGCGCCGCATTCCACCATCAGGATGGCGTCCTTGGTGCCCGCGATGCGCAGATCCAGGTCGGAGGCGTCCATTTCCTTGAAGGTCGGGTTGACGATGAATTCACCGTCCACGCGTCCCACACGGACGGCGCCCACGGGTCCGCCCCAGGGAATGTCCGAGACCATGATCGCGGCCGAGGCGGCGTTGATCGCCAGCACATCCAGTGGATTCTCGCCATCCGAGGAGAGCGAGAACATCATCACCTGCACCTCGTTGCGCATTCCATGCTGGAAGAGCGGGCGCAGGGGGCGGTCGGTGAGGCGGGCGGTGAGGATCGCCTCGGTGCCCGGACGCCCCTCCCGTCGAAAGAAGGAACCGGGGATTTTTCCGCCTGCGTATAGCCGCTCTTCGTATTCCACCGAGAGCGGGAAAAAGTCAATGCCTTCGCGTACGCCGCCCATGGTGGCGGCCGCAAAGACAATGGTGTCGTTGAGTGAGATGGTGACGGCCCCGCCTGCTTGCGCGGCCAGTTTGCCCGTCTCGAATGTGACGGTGCGCGACCCAACGGTCGCTGTGTAACGTTTGGCTTCAGGTTTCATTTTTACTCCCATAGGGGCGGGGTTTTCCCGCCCTGGGCAGGTGGACCCTGCCCCTACAAATCCGCCTTTGTGTCAGGGACTGAAGAGCGGCGGCAACGCGCATTGCCAACACTATTCAATTCCTGACGAGCGGCGGTTAACAAAGACCCTAAAGGTCGTAGACCTTTAGGGTCTTACTTCGACTTACTTGCGGCGGAGGTTCAGGCGTTCCGTAACTTCCAGGTAACGCGGGTACCCCGTCTTGCGCAGGTAGGCCAGCATTCTGCGGCGCTGGCCGACCAGTTTGAGCAGGCCGCGGCGGCAAGACTCATCGTGCTTGTTCGCGCGCAGGTGCTCGGTCAACTGATTGATGCGATTGGTCAGGATCGCGATCTGGACTTCGGGCGAGCCCGTGTCCGTCGCGTGGCGATGAAAATCTTCGATCGCCTTGGTTTTCACTTCCTTATCGAGCGGCATGACGTTTGCTTCCTTTCTGTAGATTATGGCGGGGTTTTCACCCGCACTGCGCAGGTCTCCATGTCCACAGCCCGCCTCTTCAGGGCAGACCGTAGGGCAGGACCAGTCACGGGCGGGGATTATACCAGAAAGAAAGCCTTATAATGGGGAAAATTTGGAGGCAAAATGTCCCTGATAACTCCCGCCTATTGGCTCCTCGGTTACCTGCTCGGCTCCCTTCCATTTGCCTTGTGGATCACGCGCCTCGTCAAAGGCGTGGACGTGCGCGACGCGGGTTCGGGTCACGTGACAACCACCAACACGATTCGACAGGCGGGATGGCTCCCCGGCGCACTCGTCCTCGTGCTGGACATTGGCAAGGGATTCCTCGCCGTCTGGTTGGCGCGTCACGCGGGACTTTCGGGCTGGTCGCTGGCTCTGACGGGTTCCCTCGCTGTCGCGGGGCACTGCTGGCCCGTCTTTGCCCAATTCCGCGGCGGAATGGGACTCGCTACCATGGGCGGGGGATTGCTGGCAGTCTCTCCGCTCGGCTTCCTGCTCGCCCTCGGGACGTTGATTCTGCTGGTGCTCCTCATCCGTCACTCGGCCCGCGCCAGCGTTGTGACGGGTCTGGTCGTGCCGCTGGTTCTCTGGCTGTTTGGCCTGCGCGGGGACATTCTCTGGCTGGCCGCGTTCTCGGGACTGGTCATCGCCGTCCGCTTCACGATTGACTGGAACCGAAAATACCGCGAGTTGTGGTTGGATCGGGAGAAAAAAGATGGATGAAAATGCCTGTCATGCGAATAACAGTGGGTAAATCACATGCCAGACGAAGTCCGTCCAAAAGTGGACTCCCGCCGCGGCGATCAAGCCGTCTTTCATATAGCGTTCTCCCGCCGCGAGGCCGATGACGCCATTGAGAAAGAGGATTTCCGCGATCACGAACGGCGGCAACGCGGCGGGCGTGGTTACGCCAAAGAGAACCATCGCGGCAGGAAAGTGAGCGGCGCCAAAAGCCAGCGCGGCGATGACGTTGGCGATCCATAATGCAACCTTCGTTTGATTCCAGCGTTTGAGCAGCAAGTTCAGCAGGAAAGCCCATAGCCCAAACACAAAGCCGCGGAAAATGATCTCCTCCCCGATGCCCGCGCTGACGGATGCCAGGATCGAAGCGGGGAAGGCGGGATGCGGAAATTTTGGAGACATCCCTGCGGAAACAAGGGTCTGGTCCACGATGGCGAGGAAGATTCCCAGAATCGCTCCAATAACCAGGGGCGTCCAGAACCAGCCGCGCCAATTTCCGTCTTCGCGGAAGAAGCCAGGCAGGTTGAGTTTTTTCGCGAACCAGTAGCCCGCCAGTCCCAGCAAGCCATAGAAGACGAGGATGATGCCCGCGTTAATCAATCCCAGCACCCAGTTGGGAAGACCGATCGCCGCGCCAGGGTCGGATGGAGCGAGTCCCAACGTCAATTGGTCGTAGAAAAACGCGACGGTCAGGAACGCCGCGAGGGCGTAGGTAAGAAGCAGAACGACGAAAACGAGCATTTGTTTTTTCATGGCTTCCTCCGATGGGGTCAAGTATAATCTCCAAAACTCCTCCGCGAGGGAAACTATGCGCCCCGATTGGGATTCCTATTTCATGAAGATTGCCTTTGCCGTTTCCGAGCGCAGCACCTGTGACCGTGCCCTGGTCGGTTGTGTGCTCGTTCTGGAAAAACGCATCCTGACCACGGGATTCAACGGCTCGCCCGCGGGACAGGCCCACTGCGACGAGATCGGCCATCTCATGGTGGACGGTCACTGCGTCCGCACCATCCACGCGGAGACGAACGCCATCATCCAGGCCGCGCTCCACGGCGTCTCGACGAAGGGTGCGACGTGCTACGTCACGCACCTGCCGTGCATCAATTGCACCAAGGCGCTCATCAACGCGGGCATTGTCCGCATCGTCTACGGTGACGCGTATCGCTCCGATGAGAACGCGCTCAACTTTCTGAAAGCCGCTGATATTGAGCTTGTCCAGAATGGGTACAATTCATCTCAGGCCGAGTCGCCGCGATCTTGATTTTTAGTTGCCAAAATTCTCGAAAAGGGAATAGAATGGCTATATGGAAACCTTGACAGGCCCCTTATTGGTTGTGGAAGACGTCCCCGATACCCTGCAACTGCTGGATGTCACTCTCACGTTCAAAGGATATCGCGTCGTCACCGCGCGTAATGGAAACGAGGCGCTGGCAGCCATCCAAAAGGAGCGGCCCGCCATCATCATTACCGATATCTTGATGCCCCAAATGGACGGGTTCAGCCTCGTCCACCGACTGCGGCTCAATCCCGACACGCGCGGCATCCCTGTCATTTTCCTTTCGGCCACCTATGTGACTCCCGAAGACAAGGAATTCGCCGCCGCCATCGGCGTGACGCGCTTCCTTGAAAAGCCAATTGTCATTGAAGAATTGCTGAAAACGGTCGCCGAACTTCTTTCGCGCGGCATGCTCGCCGACAGCAAACCGCTGGATGCGAGAAAATTCTACGAGGGGTATCGCACTAGATTGGAAACCAAGTTGAAGCAGAAAGTGTCGCAGATCGCGCGGACCGAATCGATGCTGCAGACTCTGTCCGAAGCAGAGAAACCAGCCTTCCGCGCGTCCCTCCAGTCTGCGGTTGAAGAACGGGACGAGATCCAGCTCCTGCTCGATCAACTCCGTGACCTGTTGGAGGGTGACAAGTAGCAAGCGGCCTGTTCACGGGCTGACGACGAAATCGTACTCCTTTGTATCTGCCTGATTGGAGAATCCCGAAGCGATCAAGATTGTTTCGGGATTATTTATTTGCCCGATCAGCAAGTTTCCCTCGCGGAAGAAGATGAATCGGTCTGCGGAAATCCAGCGCAGGCTGTTGGGTGTGACGGATTCAGTCAACTGCGTAGGCGGATAGCCAATCCCCGCGATTTGAAGGAACAGCGGATGTGAATTATAGAAGATAACAAGTTTGGAATCGGGTGTCCAACCGACGGGAACGAGCAGGGGCGCTCCCGAGTAGGATGTGATAAGTTTATTTTCTTTGGTACTTAGATTAAGCACTTGTAATTCGTATGTTGTACCATTTTGAACAACATGTGCAACTTTTGTCCCGTCAGGAGAAAGGTACGGCTGGCTTATTCTTTCACGCGAGCCATAACCCCAGGCGAGTCGGGAAGCACCGCTTCCATCAGAAGAAACAAAGTAGTATTCATGCATTTCATCCATGTTGGTTCGCATCAAAAAAACGTAGAAACCTTTAGAATCAGAAGCCCAACATACTTGAATGACATCTGCTACTTTTGGTGTTGTTTGGAGCCCTAAAGATGTGACTCTGTGCCAACTTTTCACATCTCTCATTTCGATTTCAGATAATTTGGTGATGGATAATAGATGTCCATTGGGGGAAAACAAAAAATCTCCAGCCCCTTCGCTCATCAAAGTTTGTGGGATGGGGTTGTCTGCATCAACTCGATTGAGATCAGCAGAAGAAACATTGTAACCTCTGGACGGCCATGCCGTACTGAAATAAATCCAATGTGTATCAGGCTGAAAGTCGAATCGACCTAGAAGGAGTGCCGATTTTTCAACAAGTGTATGAGGAGGATTTGCAAAGGAAGGAATATTCACCAACAATCGCGGGGATGAAATGTCTGTGTTGATGGCCCAGAGCGATTGTCTGCGCTGATAAGCAATGACCAAACCGTCGTCTGCAATCTTGACCTGCGTCGCATCCCCCTCGCTGGTGAGTTGCCGCGCGGGCGCGCCTCCATCCCAAAGCCAGACATTGCCGTCGAGAATGTAGGCGATCTTCAATTTGCCAAGCGGTTCGGGCAGGGCGGTTGCCTGTGGTGTTGCCGATGGAACGGACTCGGGCGTCGCGGCGGAATTGATGATGGGGAGTGCGGTCGGTTGTGGCGTACCGAGACAGGCCATTGTGAGCAGAACGGTCCCAAGGAGCAGAAGCGCTTTTTGTTTCATGGTTTTCTCCTCGCAAGTATTGTACAATACAGCCAAGGGTTTTTGATATGACAGAATTTCCCGACATTCTCATTCGAGTCCTTCAACAAGCCGAGCGCGTCGCCGCGTTGACGGGGGCGGGCGTCTCGCAGGAATCGGGACTCCGCACCTTCCGCGACGCGCAGACGGGACTGTGGGCGCAGTACAAGCCCGAGGATCTGGCCTCGCCCGAGGCGTTCGCGCGTGACCCGAAGCTGGTCTGGGATTGGTACGCGATGCGCCGCGAGAAAGTGCGCGAAGTCCAGCCGAACGCGGGCCACTACGCGCTGGCTGAGATGGAGAAGCGCGTCCCGCAGTTTACGCTCATCACGCAGAACGTGGACGGGTTGCATCGCAAAGCGGGCAACAGGAATCTGCTCGAATTGCACGGAAACATCCAGCGTGTCCGTTGCTCGGAGTGCGGGATGGTCGCCGAGGCGTGGGAGGAAAACGGAGACGTCCCTCGTTGCGCGGGGTGCGGAGGACTGCTCAGACCAGATGTGGTCTGGTTTGGCGAGTCCCTCCCGAGGTCCGAGTTGGAAGCGGCGGTGGATGCGGCGCGGGGATGTCAGGCGTTCCTGTCCGTTGGCACGTCGGGACTCGTCCAGCCCGCGGCGGCGCTTCCGTTTGCGGCGCACAACAAAGGAGCGGTCGTCGTCGAGGTCAATCTCGAACCGACGCCGCTCACAGAAAAGGCCGATTTCTTTTTGCAGGGAAAATCGGGGGAAGTGTTGCCCGCGTTGGTGAAGGCGGTGTGGAATTCGACGGTGGACCGTAGACCGTAGACCGTCCATCGTCTACAGTCCACTGTCTGCGAATTATGCGTCCCAATCGCTGAAGCGCTCGGCCAGGTTGGTGATGCGTTCGCGCATGACGACCGCCAGGATGCCGAGTGACAACAGGATGATGCCTGTGATGCCGATGATAAAGACCAGCGAGAGGTCTTTGAGCGCGTTGTAGAGGATGGTGATGACGGCAAGCACGACGAAGATGATCGGGGCGATGACGAGACTGCGCGAGCGGATGACGATGCCATAGACCAGCACTGCCAGCGATTGGAAGAACAGCAGGAAGAAGTATCTCAATTCACCCGTATCCACCATTTGGACGTAGGAAGTGCCAAGCAAGACCAGTTGCGAGACGAGTCCAGTGATGAACGCGGCGCGGTGACTGCCTGCGCGGGCGAGGAGGTAGTGTTGAAGCAGGCCAAGCGCGGCCGCACCGACGGAGAAGAATTGCGGCTCCTCCACGTTCAATTCGCCCAGGATGACGAAATACGAGACGAGATAAAGCGCGTTGGCGGGGAATCCCAGCCAGACGTTTTTGCGCGCGAACGCCTCTGCCGCATACAAGGTGGCGGTGACAGCGATGGGGATGGATTTTTCCAGCCCGCCCGCTTGCATGGGCGCGGCCAGTGCGACGAATGTGCCAAGGCCGAGTCCACTGAAGAGAAGCACCCTGTCCCAGCCGTTGGCTTTGGCGGCGCGTCGGAGGAGGAATCCCGCCGCGTAGAAAATGGCGGCAACGGCGATCTGGGGAAAGATCCATTTTTCAACGTTCATGGCGGACGCGCCAAAGTAGACCGTCAAGGCGAACGATGCGGTGGAAGCGTATCCCAAAAGTGGGTTTTTGTTGATCCACGCGTAGATGGCAAAGAAGACTGAGTAGGCAGCGAAACAAAGCGCTGCTGGAGTAAATTCCAGAGTGCGATAGATGAACGAAGCCGCGACAAACGTCAACAGGCCGCCGATGACTTTTGTAGCGAGGCTGGTTTTGCGATTTTGGAACGTTTGGTGGAGGATGATCTCACTTGTCAGCCAGAGCAGGCTGAGGCCGAAGAGGAAGTAGGCTGACTCGGTCACGTTGAAATCGTTCAAAATGTTGACGAGCGCAAAACTCAACAGAATCTCGATGACGATTTCTAAATAGCCATTGCGGCGCGTGAACATTTCCACGATGAAGAGCGCAGTGATGATAAGGGAATACCATCCGCCCGCAGGCTGGAGCGTGAATGTGGCGATGATGGAAACCAGCGCGCCGAGGACGAGGCCGCTGTAGGCGGGCATTTGTCCCCAGACTTTTGTCGATTCGCGGCGGGCGAGGAGATATCCCGCCGCGTAGTAGACGAAGGCCAGCACGGTCAACGCGGGGAGCCACCAGTCGTGGTCGAAATGTTGGAGGGCGTAGACCACCGTCAGCGCGGCGGAGGCGGCGGCGAAATACCCGAGGATGGGTTGCTTGAACCGCAGGGCGTATCCTAAAAATAGGAGCGCGTAAATCACGAGGATGATGGCGGTGTTGCCAATTTGGTATTTGTCTACCTCAGGGACGATGACGGCAATAAACAAGCTGATGAATGTCAACAATCCTCCCAGTAGGATGGGAGGCCAATTCCAGGCACGCGCAAAAGAGAATGGTTGTTTGGAAAATAGTTCGGGAATCAAGAGTAGTAAGCTGGCGCCAAGCAGTTTGTAACCGAAGTACACATCCGCGTTTTGCATGAACGGCAGGGCGTAGAAAGTGAAATACGCGCCGAGCCCCATCAGAAGCGCCGTCATCCAAACGTACCAGCGCGGACGCGAGGCGTGGATGGCCGTGTACACGATGCCTGCGATGAGGAAGGCCGAAAACCCATATTCGATCTTCTCGATCAATCCCCCAACGATCGAGATGAAGAACAGCGACAGGGACAAGGTTAGTAGGGGAAGATTGTATTGCATCCAGGCGGCGCGTCCCGTGCGGTGGACAAACTCGCTGGCGAGCGCGGCCAACGTCCCCCACAGCGCGTACCCAACGATGAACGCGAGCGTGGGCGCGTCAAAGGCGGACAAGATCAGCCAGGGGAGGAAGAAGAGCGACGCGGCCGCCGTCCACGGGAAGAGGATGAACGGGACGAGGATGTCGCTTGCGGCGTAGAACGAGGCGGCGAGCATCCACGTCAGCGCGGGGGCGATCCAGTCACCTGGTGGCGAGCCGCTCCAATTGTTTTCGAGTATGGAAAAGAGGGAAACGAACAGGAGGATGATTTGGAAGAATTGCGAGGTCAGGAAAAGTGGCGCGGCGAATTTGCGATCCTTCCACGACTGGAGCAGGCGGACGCCGAGCAAACCGAGCAAGGCTGCAACAGAAACGGAGAGGATGTTCCAATCGGTGGGCGCGTCGAAGATTTCGCCAAACCACAAGACTCCGAGACAGAGCGAAATGAAGGCCGCCACGCTGAACAGGCGGGAGGAATAAAACCATGTGCCCAATGCCCAGATGAGCGCCATGAGGATGAAAGTGGACGCCCAGTAGATTTCATTGGCGACTGGTGGAAGCGATAACGAATCGGCGATCACGTTGGCGTCAATGGGGAGCAGGAACGAGAAGACGATGGCGAGCGCGAAACTCGGTTGCGGGAGACGTTTCTTTAATCCGACTGCGCCGCCAGCAAACGCCAGGGTCGCGGCGAGCAGGACGGGCAGGCGCGCCGCCTCCACCAGCGCGGCCAAAATCGCCGCGGCGACGATGACAAACAACGCGCCGAGATACAGGTAAATTTTGATGCTCGTCTCACTGAGCAGGGTCTGCATCAGGTTGGGACGCGGCGCGGCGGCAGCGGAGGCTGGCTTGGGCGCGGGGACCTGAGGCTCGGGGGGATTTTCTTCGATGGGCGCGGCGGGCGCAAAATCAAAATCGTACTGGCGGCGAATCACTTCCGCCTGTGCGGTTTCCAAATAGCCGTTGCTTTCCCACTTGTCCACTTCCTTAAGGATCATCTCGCGCGTGAATTTGGGCAGGTCGGTATTCCTGGACTTCACATATTGGCTGGACGCCGATCTCAACGCGTCCAGCGCCAGGCTCTGCACCTCTCCCTGCGCCTGGAGCGCCAGCCGTTCCAACTCGCGCACAACCGCTTCGCTGGTGAACTTGACCCTCCCCAGCCTGCGGATGGCGTCCGCCTGCCGCGCGGGATCGCCGCTTGCAAGATCGTTCCTGGCCTCATTCAAAAATTCCTGCATCTCAGCCTTTTCCATGGGGCTCCTTTCCCTTCACAGATAAAAACCCGAAAGACAGGTTTTGGTTATTCCAGTTTTATGGGTCGGTTGATCTTTGCGGATTCGAGCAGTGCCAGGATGGCCGCCACGTTGCCGCGGCTGTCTTCGAGCGACATGCGCGGCGGCTTGCCGAGCAAAATCGCGTCGCACATATCGTCCACTTCGCCCATGTAAAGTTCCCGCCCTTTGATTCGGATGGTCTCGATTTCTTCGCCGCGGTGAAGGGAGATTTCGCTTTTGAGTCCAGGCTTGAACGGGACGGGGACGCGCAGTGTCGCTTCGGAGCCGACGATCTCCATGTGACTCCGAAACGGAGACTGGAATCCCGAGTCGAACTGGGCATGGACTCCGCCCGCGAATTTCATCTCGCCGAAGAAACTTACGTCGCTTCCTCCTGGACCTTCGATCTGGTTGCCAAAAACTTCGACAGGTTCCGCCCCCGCGAGCAAACGCGCGTACGAGATGGGGTAACAACCCACGTCCCAGATGCTTCCGCCGCCCATCTCTTTGATGTTGCGGAAATTTCCATCGCGCGTCAGTGTGAATGTGAACGCGCCTTTGATGAGTTGCAGTCTGCCGAGCGTGCCGCCGTCCACTAGTTCCTTCACCTTCAGCGTTTGCGGATGATGGCGATACATGAAGGCTTCTGCCAACACTTTTCCCGTTTCGCGCGAGGCGGCGATCATCGCGTCCACTTCGGCGAGAGTTAACGCGAACGGTTTCTCGCAGAGAACGTGCTTGCCTGCGCGCAGGGCTTTGATCGTCCATTCGGCATGCAGGTGATTGGGAAGCGGATTGTAGACCACGTCAATTTCTGGATCGGCGAGGAGCGCTTCGTAACTTCCGTACGCGCGGGGAATTGTCCACTCGCGGGCGTACGCGTCAGCGGAGGATTGGCTCCTCGAAGCGACGGCCCTCAACGAGGTCCGTTTGGAGGCGTGGAGGGGTTTGATCAAAGCGCGGTTGATGCGCGCCGTCGAAAGGAGTCCCCAGTTAAGCGGACGTCGGTCCATGGCGTTTTCCTTTCAATAGGATGTAAATGGAGACGGTCATCATCAGAGTGATGAGAAGGTTCACTGAGAAGCCTGCCCGCAAGCCGAACGCGTCGCTGGCCCAGCCAATGATCCAGGGACCCAACAGTCCACCCACCCCTGCGCTGGTGAAGAGCATGCCGAGGATCGAGTTCACGTTTTCGGTGTGCGTGTCGGATACGGCAGCGGTGATGGTGGGGAAGATGATGGAGAAGAACAGGCCTGTGAGGGGAAGGAAAAAGGAAAGGCTGGCGGGACCGAACAACCCGATGAGGATGCAGAGCGCGGAGGCGACGGAGGCGAGGAAGATCGAACGCAAATATCCGATGCGGTGGACGAGGAATCCGCCGATGAATCGCCCGACCATGATGGCGCCAAAAAAGAGGGTCAGCGCACCGTTGCTGGCCGCGACCGATTGCGATTGTTCCTTTTGCAGGAAGGCGACCAACCAGGATGCCACGCCGATCTCGGCCGCCACGTACAGCGCAATGGAAATATAGAACCAGATCAAGGAAGGCTGGAATGCGACTTTGGGAAGTTGCTTGAAGTTGATGGCTTCATGTTGCTGGGCTTCTTTTTGCGGAAATCGGATGATCATAAAGTAGAGCAGAAGGCCCAGGATGAGCAACAGATCCCATCGGTAAATTGTGCGCCAACTGACGCTTTGGCTCAACAGCCAGCCCGCAAACAACGGCGCGAGCATCGAGCCCAGTCCATGGAAGACGGACATGAGATTCAGAAACAGTCCCTTCCGCTCTTTGTGCATGCGGACGATGAGCGCGTTCGGTCCGAGCTCGAGCGCGCCGAATCCCATCCCGAGGATGAATAGGGATGTGCCGAGCAGCCAGGTAGTATGAAAGAAACTGTACCCGCCAGCCCCAAGCAGGAGCAGGCTTCCCGCCAGAAGAATGACGCTTTTCAGCCCGAATCGGTCCGCCAGCAGGCCTGTGAAAAGGGTGGCGATCAGAAAACCGAGAAATTGGCCGAAGAAAAGATTCCCACCCGCGCCGTAGGATATGTCCATTTCCTGCAACATCGAGAGAAGGGTTGGACCTTTGAGGTTGTCGGTCAGGCCAAAAACGAAGAAGGCGAGAAAACAACCCGCAGTGAGAAGAATGACAGTGATACGAGTGATACGTTGCATTTGTCCTTGAAAAAAGCAGACCTGGTCTCGGATGAAACCAGGTCTGCAAATGGAGTCGGTCCGATCAACCTTTGAGTGAACCAGCCAGAAGTCCGCGCAGGAAGTAGCGTCCGAGGAAGATGTAAACCAGCAGGGTGGGCAGGGCGGCGAGAAGCGAGCCTGCCATCTGCACATTCCACGAGATGATCTGACTCCCTGCCATGTTGTTGAGCGCGACGGTGATCGGCCACGAACGGTTGCCCGTCAGCACCACTGCGAAGAGGAAGTCGTTCCAGGCTGAGGTGAATTGCCAGATCAGCACCACCACGAAACTGGGAATGGAGATGGGAAGGAGAATCCAGCGATAGATTCCCATCATGTCCGCCCCGTCAATTTTGGCGGCTTCGAGCAGTTCCTGCGGGAGCGAGGCGTAGTAGTTGCGGAAAGTGAGTGTGGTAATCGGGATGCCATAAATGACGTGGGCAATGACGAGGGCGGGGATGCCCGACATGTGGAGTGGCTTCAAGAAGGTGTTGACGAAGACCACCAGCGGGATGAGGATGGATTGGTAGGGGATAAACATCCCGAACAGGATGAAGGGGAAGATGAAATCCGCTCCGCGGAATTTCCATTTGGCGAGGATGAATCCGTTCAGCGAGCCAAGCATGGAGGAGATGAGCGCCGCGGGAATGACCATGAGGAAGCTGTTCCACAAAGATGGGGCCAGCGTCCCGTAGGCTTCGATGTAGTTGTCGAAGGCGATGCCCTTCGGCAGGTTCCACATGGTTTGCAGGTCGATCTCTTGAAAACTTTTAAAACCTGTCACGAGCATGACGTACATGGGAAGCAGATAGAAGATTGCCAGTGCAACCAGCGGGATGTACAGCCAGGTTTTGCCAATGTGAAATTTGGTTTTCATGACTGCGTCTCCGACTTGAGGGTGTAGCGGATGTAGGGGATGATCAGCAGCGCCACGCTGATAAGCAGGAGGATGCCGATGGCCGCGCCGCGTCCGTAGAAGAGACCGTCAAACGTGGTCTGCCACATGTAGATGGCGGGAACGTCCAGCGGAAGTTGTTTGCCTGATACCGCCACGATCAGGTCGAAGACTTTCAGCGACATATGTCCGAGAATGATAAGCGCCGAGAGCGTGACGGGGGAGAGGAGCGGGAGCATGATGTAACGATAGATCTGGAGTTCGTTCGCACCATCGATCTGCGCGGCCTCGCGTAGTTCAAGAGGAATGGAGCGTAAACCCGCCAGATACAGCGCCATGGTATAGCCAGACATCTGCCAGATGGCCGCCAGTGCAATGGCCGCGATGCCCCATGTTTCGGTGGTGTACCATTTGTTGATAAGAAAGTCCAGGTTGAAGTATGAAAACAACAGGTTCAGGCCGCTGATGCGGTCTCCCTCCGCGGGATTCATCAGCCAGCGCCAGACGACGCCCGTCACGATGTAGGAGATCGCCATCGGGAAGAGGAACAGACTGCGGAAAAAGCCTTCGCCTTTCAACCCCTGATCGAGCATCACGGCCATGAAAAATCCGAGGCCGATGCTTCCCACTACAAACACCCCCGTGAAGATCAACGTGTTGCGGACGTCCACAAGAAAGCGCGGATCGGAGAACAGGTTGATGTAATTGTTCAGTTTGGCAAACGTGTAGTCGGGGCTGAGTCCCTTCCACTCGCTCAAAGATACGCGTACCGACCAGGCGATGAAACCGTAAATGAAGATCAGCACAGCAATAATGGATGGAGCAATAAGAACAACAGAAAGATAGCGATCCTTGTCTTTAAACATGCCTGGCCTCTTTCTTCACAAAAACGGATGGAGGCTCCGTCGAATCTCGGCGGAGCCTCCATATTGTACTAGTCTTTTACTTGCAGGGGCCAGACGCAGCGCACGCGGAAACGAGCGCAGCCTGGAAGGTAGCCAGATCGCCATTCTGGATGAACAGGCCGAGAGCGGTGTCGATCTCGGACTTCCAGGAGTCGTTGGCAACCACGCCGTGGGTCAGCGAGCCGACGACCACGTTGGTGGACCAATCGTCCATGGCAGACTGCAGATAGACGCCGAAGAGGGCGGGATCGCAGTCCGTGCGGGCGCAGATGGAGCCCTTGACGGGGTTGAAGGCTTCCTGACCTTCCTTGGAGCCAGCCACCTTCAGCCAGTCCGTCGCGGCTTCCTTGTCGGGCGCGCCGACGGCGAGCACGAACGAGTCGGACAGGAACTGGAAGACGCCCACGCTACCGGGGACGGGAGCCCAGCCATAATCAGTCTCGGGGGTTTTGCCGAGTTCGCGGAAGTAGCCTTCGGCCCAGTCGCCCATGACGTTGAAAGCCGCGTCGCCATTCACGACGAGTTGGGAGGCGTCCTGCCACGAGAGGGAGGCGGAGTCGCTGTTGGTGTAGGTCAGCACCTTCTGGAAGTTCTCGAGAGCGGCAGTGACTTCAGCGGAGCCCCAATCGGTGGTGCCATCCCACAGGCCGTTGTATTTGTCGGCGCCGAGGGTGCCAAGCAGGACGGTTTCCATCAGGTGCATCTTTGTCCACTGTTCGCCGAGGGCGAGCGGGGTGACGCCGGCTTCCTTGAGGGTATCCATGGCCGCGAACCACTCATCCATGGTGGTGGGGACTTCCACGCCATTGTCCGCGAGGACTTTCGGGTTGTACCACAGCACGTTGGCGCGGTGGATGTTCACGGGCACCGAGTAGATGTTGCCATCCTGCGAGATGAGCGGGATCAGGGTCTCGGGCATGACATCGAGCCAGCCTTCGGACTTGTAGAGGTCATTCAGCGACTCGATCTGCTTGCCGGCCACGTAGGTGCCGATCAATTCCTGACCAGCATGGCCCTGCCACGAATCGGGCGGATCGCCAGCCTGCAGGCGGGTGGCCAACACAGCGCGCGCGTTGGTGCCAGCGCCGCCAGCCACGGCCGCATTGACGAACTCAACGCCAGGGTACTTTGCGTTGAAGACTTTGATCATGGCTTCGAGTCCAGCCGCTTCGCCGCCGCCCGTCCACCACGAGAACACTTCCACTTTCTTGGCACCGCCGCCGCACGCGGAAAGCGCGAGCGAGGCGATGATCAGTACGCTCAAAAGAGCAAAGATCTTTTTGTTCATTCTTCTCTCCTGTAATTTTGTTTTAGAAGTGACGGTTGAGAATCGGAAAGGTGTTTATCGAGTTTGATCACCTCCTTTCTACTTGAGTGGGGTTTGATAGCACATCGTCAACGACAACCGCAATTGCGCCAATCAAACTGGCATTTGGCCCAAACGATGACAGGGCTACTTCCGCCTGTTGATTGATCTCGGGAAGGGTGTGGCTTGGAATGACTTCTTTTATGGCTGGCAATAGATAATCTCCCGCCAGGCTCAACGGCCCCCCCAGGATGATCTTTTCTGGATTGAAGATATTGATCAAACCCGCAAATCCCTGACCCATGGCGCGGCCCGCCTCCGTGAACGATTCGATGGCCTCCACGTCCCCAGCGTCCGCGGCCTGCTTGATGATGGTGACGGTCAATGGTGACTGTTGTTCTGCCATCAACGAAGGGATGATGCTGTTGCGCTTCACTTCCAGACGGGCCTGCACCCGTTGAATGATCGAGTATTGGTTGGCAAAGGTTTCCCAACACCCGCGGTTGCCACAATGACATACCGTCTGTCCCTGGTTGGCCATGATGGGAGAGTGACCAATTTCGCCGGCGTAACCGTTCTTGCCGCGGTACAACTTCCCATTCAGGAACAAGCCGCCGCCAATGCCCACACCCGCAAATACGAAAATAAAATCCTGTGTGAAGCGTGCGCTCCCAAAAAGATGCTCGCCCATGGCGGCCGAATTTGCATCGTTTTCCACAAGCACTTTCAGTTTTGTCTTTTCCGATATGATCTTTCGGAACGGTACATTCTTCCAGTGAAGGTTGGGGGCAAAAATCAACACCCCTTCCTTCAGGTCAACGGTTCCAGGAGTTGCCAGTCCCAGTCCCAGAAAACGATATCCCCTCTTTTTGCCGATGCTCAACGCTTCCTTGGTGATCCGAAGCGTTTGCTCGAGCATGGTCTCCTGTCCCTGGATCGGATCGGCATCCTCTTTCCGCTGCCAGACCAGTTGGCCGAGGAAGTCCGCGATGCCAACGGAAACAAAATCCACGCCGAGTTCCACACCGACCACGTACCCCGCCTGCGGGTTGATCTCCAGCAGGGTGGCGGGGCGTCCCGTTCCAGCGGAATTGATACCCGTCTCATGCACCAAACCTCGTTCCAGCAATTCATCCACCAGGCTCGAAACCGTGGATTTGTTCAACCCTGTCAGCTGGGCAAGTTGTGCGCGCGAAACGGGTGCCTGCGTGTGGATCAGCCGCAGAACGGAAGAAAGGTTGATCTCGCGAACCAGTACCTGATCGGCCGTGTTTTTTTGCATGGGTTAGTATGTTGGGGCAACCAACTAATTAAATTATAACCACCCTGCGAAATTTGTCAACTGGAATTTTTGGGATAAAAAAGCGGACGTCGGTGAAACGTCCGCTTTTCGAAATCTGGCAGGGAACTATCCGAGTACCACGCCACTGCGTGCGGGGACGGTGACCCGCAGCCTGTTCTCAATCCGTGCGACATCTGACGGCTGGCCGAACAGCGGCTTCGGCTGTTTCTTCGCTTCGTACTGGACCTCGATCGTGCGCGGTTCCTCTGAGACGTTAAACGCGGCGACGAGCGACTCGCCATCCTGTGCGCGCCCAAAGGCGTAGACGCCGTCCGCAGACCAGAGGCGGCTGAAGGTCCCGCGGCGAAGCGAGGGGTGAGACTTCCGCAGGGAGATGGCCGATTTCAAATAATCCAGCAAGTCTCGATTCCATCCCGCTTCATCCCACGGGAAGGACTTGCGGCAGTACGGATCGTGTTCGCCGTCCACGCCGACTTCGTCGCCGTAGTAGATGCAAGGCGCACCGGGGAAGGTCAGCATGAAGAGCCAGGCCAGTTTCAGCGAGTCAGTGTCGCCGCGGGCGCAGGAGAGGAAGCGAGGCGTGTCGTGACTGTCGAGCAGGTTGAGTTGGGCGTAGGTGATGTCGGGTTGATAGAGGTGGAGCAGGCGGTCGATCTCGTTGGCGAAATCGTGCGCCGATATTTCCGCGGGGACGCGGCCGTTGTATCCGCCTGCCTGGTTGACGACGCGCATGTCGATGTGTTTGCCCGAGAAGAAGGGCAGCGCCGCGGCGGTGACGAGGTAGTTCATGGTGGCGTCGAATTGATCGCCCTGGAGCCAGCGCTGGGCCTCGTGCCAGATCTCGGCCACGATGTAGGCGTTGGGATTGATGGCGCGCACGCGGCGGCGGAATTCCTGCCAGAACGAGTCGTCGTCGATCTCGGCCGCCACATCCAGCCGCCAGCCGTCGATGCCGAATTTGATCCAGTGCTCGGCGATATCGAACAGGAAGGCCCGCACTGTGGGTGTAGCGGTGTTGAATTTTGGCAGGGCGGGCAGATTCCACCAGCCCTGGTAGCCAATGGCTTTGAGACTGCTTTCTCCGCTCTGCAGGGCGCGGAGTTCCCCTGTGCCAGGATAGGCGCCCCAGCGTTTCTTCCCGCTCAGCCGCTCCTCGTCGAAGTGGAACCAGTTTCGATACGGGGAGGCCGCGCCCGTCTCCAGCACGTGATGGAATTGCCAGAGGCCGCGTGAGGCGTGGTTGAAGACTCCGTCGAGGACGATCTTCATGCCGCGTTGATGGGCTTCGGCGAGTAAAACCTTGAGCGCGTCGTTGCCGCCGAGGATCGGGTCTACGTTGTAGTAGTCATAGGTGTGGTAGCGATGATTCGACGCGGAGGCAAAGATCGGGTTCAGGTAGATAGCCGTGATGCCGAGGTTGTGCAGATAGTCCAGTTTCTCGGCCACACCGTACAGGTCGCCGCCTTTGAATCCGTGGACGGTGGGAGGCGTGTCCCAGGGTTCGTAAAGCAGGTTGCCTGCGGGGTTGCGTTTGCTGCGCGCAAAGCGGTCGGGGAAGATTTGGTAGAAGATGGCGTCTTTTACCCAGTCGGGGGTGGTCATATTTTTTTCTCTCTTTGATAGGAAGTTGTGTATTGGTTTCGTGTGATGCCTGTTTTGTTAGCACGACAAGATATCTGCTTACTTGCCGCGGAGTGCTTTCATTTGACGAATACCCGATATTCCCACGGTTTTAATGCGAGGGAGGTGCGCTCCGAAAGCTCCACGCACGTTGCGTTAAAGTGATCCGTGTAGGTTCCGTGGAAGAGGGATTCTTGAAAGGCCACTGTTTGTGGTTCTGCCGAAAAATTGAGCACGACAAACACTTTTTCGCGTTCGTTCTGGCGGACGAAACTAAAAACCTTTTTTGGTGCGCTGTTGGGCACGTGGAGCATCTTGGCGCCCCAACGCGCGTTCCATAGTGTGGTGTTGGACTTCTTGAGCGCGAAAAGTTGTTTGTAGAGTTGTCCGATGGGGTGTTCCTTCCATTCGATCGGGTCTTTTTCAAAGAAAGCAAGACGCTTGCTGTCGCCCGCTTCCTGTCCGTTGTAGAGCAGGGGCAGGCCCTCGCCGACCACGGAGAGGACGATGGCGGGTTCCAAGCCATCGCCGAAGATTTCCGATTGTGTGCCGTACCACGAGTTCAGGTCGTGGTTGGTGATGTGGGTCATCCGCATCATGTCGTGGGTGTAGGCTTTATCGTTCCAGGAATAATAAACGAACAACTCGTTCATGCCCACTTTACCGTTGACCAGATCGCGGACGGCGTAGTTCCATGTCCAGGCGTAGGTCATGTCGAAGGCATATTCGTGCAGGTCGCGCGCTTCCCATTCGGCCAGCATGAAGACGGGCTTGATGGCGTCCAACTCTTTGCGGACGTTGTTCCAAAAATCCGTTGGGATGAAGCCAGCCACGTCGCAACGATAGCCGTCTATATCGGCTTCTTTCACCCAGTATTTCAAGGCTTCGGTCATGTATTCGCGCAGGCCTGGGTTTTGGTAATCCAGGTCAATGACGTCTTCCCAATCCAACCAGGGGGTCGGATGGAAGTCGCCCTTCCAATCGCGCGCGTACCATTCGGGGTGGTCCGTCACGAGATTGCTGTCCCAGGCGGTGTGGTTTGCCACCCAATCGAGGATGACGTACATCCCCAGCGCGTGCGCGGCGTTGACAAAGTCCTTGAGGTCGTCCAGCGTCCCAAATTCGGAATTGACGCTGTAATAATCCCGCACCGAATACGGACTCCCGAGACTGCCTTTGCGATTCTTTATCCCGATCTCGTGGATGGGCATCAGCCAGAGAATGTCCACGCCCAGGTCTTTCAACCTTGGCAGGTGCTCTTTTGCCGCGCGGAAAGTCCCTTCGGATGTGAATTGCCGCGTATTGATCTGGTAGATGGTCGCGTTCTTCGTCCACTCGGGGTGTGTGAGTTTGACGTAGGGAACAGGCTGGTATGGATTGGTCATGAACTATTTCAGTTCCAGATGGAGGATGATGGTTGCGTAGGCGGGAATGGCAGAGTCCGATTGGAGGGCGAATCCGCCTTGTTGGTCGGCGGTCAGGTTCAAGGTCAGGGAGGAACCGAGCAGGCTGGTCAGCAGGTAGTCGCCCGCGGGGAGTGTCGAATTGGTCAATTGGAGGCTGAAGCCATTGATGTCTTCCTCGCCTGTGTTGATGAGAACGATGACCGCTTCATCTTCACTGACGCGCAGACTGACGAAGAGCCTGTCTGCATCCGTCTGGACGGGGAGGTAGTTTCCCGCGCGCAGGGCGGGATGCGCGTTGCGGAGCTGGATCAGTGCACGATAATGCGAGAGAAGGGAGGCTGGATCGTCCGTCTGCGCGGCAATATTGGCTTGCGCGTAGTCAGAATCGGGAGCGCGCCAGGGTTTGCCTGTCGTGAAGCCCGCATTTTCCGCATCGGACCATTGCATGGGGCGACGGATATTCTCGTCGGGTTTGCGGCCTTGCATGCCAATCTCTTCGCCATAGTAAATGAACGGCGTGCCAGGCGAGGTGAGCAGGAGCGACGCGGCCACTTTGGCTTTGTTCACGTCCCCGCGCAGTTCGGACATGACGCGGTCTTGATCGTGGTTGGTGAGGAAGGGAGCGGATTCCCTGTCGTCCAGTATTTTTCCGCTGAGTTCCAGCGCGCGGCTGGCGTACGAGGGACTGCGAGAATTGGCCGAACTGATGAAGGAACTTGCCAGCTGGAAGTTGAACGCCATGTCGAACTGTTTGTTGTTGACGTATTTGCCAATGGAGTTCATATCGTTGCCGAAGAGTTCGCCCACGGCCAGCGCCTCGGGATTGGCGGACTTGTAGGTGGGATAGAAGTTCTTTTGCAGCCAATCATGGGTGGCCTGGGTGTTTTCCTGAACTTTATCTTCTTCGATCAGATGCTTGATGGCATCCATGCGGAAGCCGTCCACGCCGACATCGGTGAGCCAGAAATCCATCACGTTTTCGATTTCTTTGGTCACCTTGCGGTTGTTGAAATTCAAGTCGGGCATGTTGGCGGTGAAAATGCCGTAGTAGAAACCCGTGGTGGAGGAATGCCAGACGCGTTCGTTCCACGGGCCTTTGTAGCCTGGGTCGGCCTCGCTCCAAATATACCAATCGCGGTACTTTGAGTTCTTGTCCCGTTTCGCGTCTCGGAACCAGGGATGCTGGTCGGAGGTGTGGTTGATGACCAGGTCAATGATGACGCGGATGCCGCGCTTGTGCGCCTCTTCGAGCAGGTGCTTGAAATCGTCCATCGTCCCGTATTGGGAATTGACCGCGTAGTAGTCGGTCACGTCGTAACCGTGGTAGGAGGGGGACGGGAAGATGGGCATGAGCCAGATGCCCGTCACGCCGAGGTCGGTGGTGGTTGCGGGATCGCCGTCGTTGAGGTAATCGAGTTTTTCGGTGATGCCATTGAAATCACCGATGCCGTCGCCGTCGCTGTCGTAGAAACTGCGGACGAAGATCTCGTAGAAGACCGCGTCGCTCCACCACGGAGATTCGGTGGCGACCTCCGTCGAAGCGGCAGGCAGGCACGAGGTCAGGAAGGATGCGAGGATCAAAAGGAGGATGGATTTGCGCATGGTACACGTCCGTATAAAAAAAGGGCGGTCACGCTTGGACCGCCCCGATGGGTTCGGTTTCCTCTAGCCTTTGACACTCCCAAGCGTGAGACCAGAGATGAGCCATTTGGATGAATAGAGGAAGAGCGCCATCACAGGAATGGCGATGAGCACCGACGCGGCGGCGAATTGTCCCCACGAAACGGTGAATTGCTGGGCGTAGGTGAAGATTCCCAACGGCCACGTGAACAGGTCGTTTCGTTGGAGGACGACGCGGGCTACGAGGTACTCGCTCCAGCCGCCCATGAAACTGAAGAGGAAGGCGATGGCGAGCGCGGGCGTGGAGAGTGGCAGGATGATCTTGGTGAAGACGGTGAAGCGATTAGCCCCGTCGATCAGCGCGGCTTCTTCGAGGTCCACAGGGATGGTGTCGTAGTAGCCTTTGAGCGTCCAGATGGTGAGCGGGACGGAACTGACCGAGTAGGCGATGATGAGGCCGAGGGCGGTGTTGATCATTTTAAGTTGCGCCAGCATGATGAAGAGCGGCAGCAACAACATGCCCGCTGGAATCATCTGGGTAGTAAGCAGGAAGACCAGTCCCACCGCGCGCCCTGGAAATCTGAATCTCGAAAAGGCGTAGGCGCTGATCGCGGCCAGCATCATGCTGATGACGGACGTCACCGCGACGACGGAGAAGGAGTTCCAGATCCACAGGAAGAAATCGGACTGGCGGTTTTTCTCGGGAGCGCCGAAGAGCACTTCCTTGTAATTCTCGAGCGTGGCGTTTTCGGGGATGATGCGCAGATCGGTGGTGAGCAGGGTATCGTTGGGGCGAAGCGAGATGGTGACCACGCGCAGGACGGGATAGACTGCGATGATCGATGCGACGATGAGCGTGGCATGGATGAGAAGAGTCTTGAAAGGACTGTCGCCGCGGCCACGGACGAAGAACCAGCGCAGGGCTTTGGTAATGGGAGAGGTGGGCTTGTTTTCCATGAGTTTGGCTCCTCGCTACTCGGTGGCAGACTTCAACCCGCCCGACGCGCGCAGGTAAATGAGGGTGAATATCAGCAAGATGATAAAGATGACCAGTGCGAACATGGCCGTAAAACCATAGCGGTAAAAACTGAAGGCGGCTTTGTACATGGAGGAGACCAGGATGTCCGTCTTTTCCTGTGGGCCTCCCTGGGTGATGAGGTAAATAACGTCGAACTTGTTGAAGGTCCACACCACGCCGAGGATGATGGCGGGCGTCAGGACGGGGCGCAGGAGCGGCATGGTGATGTTGCGGAATTGCTGGAATTTCGTCGCGCCGTCAATTTCCGCGGCCTCGTAATATTCCTGCGAGATGCTTTGCAGGCCGCCGAGGATGATGACCGACATGAACGGGATGCCGAGCCAGATATTGGATATGAGGATGGAGACGAACGCCCAGAACGGGTCCTGCTTCCAACTTACGGGGCCGATGTGCGCGGCCAGCCAGTTGAATGTGTCCCCGATGAGCGGTACGTTGACCGTCCCGTGACTGATGCCGACCAGCCAGGTATTCAAGTCACTGAGCAGGATGTTGAAGAGTCCGTAACGGCTGTCGAATTCGTTGCGGAGCGCCATGGCCGCGATCGTGGTGGGGATGGCCCATGGGAAGATGAGGAGGGTACGATAGACGCCCTGTAATTTCATCGGGCGATGCAGAAGCAGGGCCAGTCCCATGCCGCCGCCGACGTGGAAGGTGACGTTGATCGCCGTCCACAGGATGGTGCGGCCGAAGACTTCGAAGAACCTGGCGTCCTTGGCAACCTTGCCGGTGAAAAGCGTGACGAGATTGTCCCACCCGTACTTCAATCCATATTGCGCGTTCTTGGTGGCTTGGGTGCCAAGGGATGCATTCGAAAATGCCAGTTTGATTTCGAACAGGAAGGGATAAATGATGAGGAACAGAATGCCGATCAGGGCAGGCAGGACCAGCAAATAGGGCAGGCCCAATTTGCTGATGCGCGGCACACTTATTTTCTGGATGTAATAGAAAATGGCGCCGATCACAAGTGCGAAAACGATCCCACTGACCAGGCCTGCGCCTCCCTTGGTCAACCCGGTGGAAAGCAGAACGCTTCGCAGTCCGCCAAAAATGGTGAGAGGCAGGCGGATGATTTCAGCAAACAAATTATTCCCGAGGCGGTATAGGTCGGTGACTTCAAAGAAGGCCAAAATGGCAAGCACCATGAACGCACCCAGCAGGGTCTGTAACCCGCGTGTGATCGTTCGTGACCTGGCGTCTTTTGGCTGGCGGAAAAAGATTTGATAAAAGTAGACTTCGATCAAGCCCAGTCCGCCAAAAATTCCCAGCAGGAAGGACGCGATCCCGCCCAGTCCCTTTGCGATCAGGCCAAGGTTGAGAGTGATTCCGTCGGCGTAGGGTGAGATCAGGAGATTCAGGACGAAATATAGAACGAGCAGGCCGCCAATCCAATAAATATAAGGAAGGATTCGACGCTTTGGGGTTTGATTATCCATGCCGGGCCTCGCTATCGAAAACGAAAAAGAGGTGGGGGAGGCCGTATGGCCTCCCCCATTGCAGATGCAGAGAACTAATTAGGGTGTGGTGCCAAGGGTGGCAACGCATTCATCGGCAGAAGTCTGCGCGGCGGCAGCGGCGTCAGCCGGGGAGAGGGTTCCAGCCATCACGCCTTCCAGGTTCGGGCGCCAGGCATCCCAGGCGCAGCGCATTTCGGGGGCAGCGGGCTGACCCTTGCCATTGGCGAGGGCGGCCATCGAGCCGGCCAGAATCGGGTCGCTGGCGATGGAAGGATCCTGCGCGATCTCCTTGTTGGAGGGCAGGCGCTTGAACTCATCGAGCCACTTCTTCTGGACATCCTTGGAGGTCATGAAGGTGATGAATTTGGCAACAGCAGCCTTCTTGACTTCGTCGGCGGCCGCGGCGGTGGAAACCATGAAGTACTTGCCAGCGGTCATTTCGGTGTAGGGCTTGCCGTTGATGGTCGGGACAGGGGCAACGCCCATCTTGTCGCCGAGGGCCTTGGTGTAGTCACCGAGCGACCAGTCACCGTTGATGATCATGGCGGCCTTGCCGTCTTTCATCAGGGTGTCGGCGCAGTTGTAGTCGCATTCCGCGGGAACAACGCCATCGGTCTTCAGTTGGGAAACGAAGGCCAGGTAGTTCTTGAAGGCATCGTTGTTGAACTGCGGTTTGTCAGTCGCATCCAGCGGCCAGCCGCCGAAAGCGCCATAGAAGCCAGCGCCCCAGAACGGCTCATTCAGGTTGTAAGCGAAACCCTGAATGTCGTCCTTGGTGAGTTCCTTGGCCTTGGCAACGAGGTCTTCGAAGGTGGCGGGCGGTTCGGCAATCAGGTCCTTGTTGTAGATCAACATCAGGTGGTTGCCGTAGTTATCGGGGACGCCCCACAGGGTGCCGCCGACTTTCGCCGGGTCGAGAGCGCCCGGGAAGAACTGATCGAGGAACTTCTGATCGAACAGGTCGCTGACGGGGGCGACGATCTGCAGTTCGCTGAACGGACCCGCAAAGTCATTCGGGACGCGGACAACATCGGGGGCCGAGTTGGCCAGCGAAGCGGTCTGGAACTGATCGCGCAGGGCCTCGTTCTCATAGTGGGTGCGTTCGACCGTGATGTTGGGGTTGGCTGTCTGGAATTCGGCGATCAACGCGTCGATGAAGACGTCCACGTCCTCGCCTTCCTGTTCCCAGAAGGTGATGGTGACGGGTTCGTTGGATGCGCCGCCACCGCAGGCGGTGAGGACCATGGTGGCAACTACAAGGATGCTGATAAGAAGCATCAGTTTGGATTTCATGTTCTTCTCCTTGAAAAGATTAGAGTGATTTATATCGATATGGGGCAATTAATGGATTTGTGTGTAGGGCATCGCCTCCTTTCTTTAACGAAGCGCTTGTTCTGTCTGCGCATCGAACACATGGAAATTGTCCATGTCAAAAACAACCTGTATTTGCTCGCCAATTTTCGATTTTGAGCGAGGGTCTACACGCGCAACGCACGAATTCTTTCCGCTGAACAGATAGAGGAAAATCTCGTTTCCCATCAGTTCCGTTACATCCACCTTCATGTTGATCGTCTCCCCATGAATGTTGGGGGGCGTGAAATGAGCGTCGTGGATATTTTCAGGACGAATGCCAAATACAACATCGTGTCCCGCGTGCGGTTCGTAGGTCTTTGCTCGTTCGGCGGGGATCGGGATCACAAAATCGCCCGTGTCCACCAGGACGCGGCCATTCTCTCTGCGCAGGCGGCCCGGGAAAAAGTTCATGGCGGGGGAGCCGATGAAGCCAGCCACAAAGAGATTCGCAGGCCGGTCGTACAGATTCTGCGGGGTGTCGATCTGTTGGAGTTTGCCCCTGTTGATGACCGCGATGCGCGTGGCCATGGTCATGGCCTCCACCTGATCGTGGGTGACGTAGATGAACGTGGTCTGCAGGCGCTGATGCAGTTTGCTGATCTCGGTTCTCATCTGGACCCTGAGCTTGGCATCCAGATTGGACAGAGGCTCATCGAAAAGGAAGACCTTCGGTTCGCGGACGATGGCGCGGCCGACCGCCACGCGCTGACGCTGTCCACCCGAAAGTTGACGCGGCTTGCGCTGGAGCAGGTCGGTGATTCCAAGCACTTCCGCCGCCTGGCTGACTCTTCGATTGATTTCGTCTTTGGGGGTCTTTCTTAGTTTCAGGCCAAAGGCCATGTTTTCGTACACAGACAGGTGAGGATAGAGGGCGTAGGATTGGAAGACCATGGCGATATCGCGATCCTTCGGCGCAATATCGTTGACCAGCCGATCTTCGATCAGGATCTCACCGCTGGTGATCTCCTCCAATCCTGCCAGCAGGCGCAGCGCGGTGGTCTTGCCGCATCCCGATGGGCCAACCAGAACAAGGAATTCCTTGTCCTCTACATGGAAATCGACATTGTCAACGGCCGTCATGTCCCCGAATTTCTTCACAACGTTCCTGTAGGTAACACTTGCCATGGTCTGATCCTCCGTTTCTGAAAGAGTATGGTAATTTGATTATACTCTTCTGCCAAATTTCTGGTTATGCCGCGCTTTTGTGCAAGGCCGTGGATATTGCCTGGGTAACCGCCCCCATGCAGGTGGAGCGTTTTCCCAGCAGGGCGGTTGTGATGCGGACCGCGTACGCCGCGGCGGGCAGACTTCGCTTCAGAACCGCCTTGCGGATCGGTTCCACGAACAGGTCGCCGGTCTGGGCGATGCCGCCTCCCACCACGACAATGTTCGGGTTGAAAAGGTTCACAAGGCTGGTGATGGCAATTCCAAGTTGGTTGCCAGCCTCGGCAAGGATTTCCTGCGCTACCAGATCACCTCGAGCGGCGGCCTTGGCCACTTCCAGCGCGGTGATGGTTTCGGGTGGATGGATCTCCGCCAACTGCGTCCGATGGTTTTGCGTGATCGCCTCGCGCGCTTTTGCGGCGATGGCCTTTCCGCCAGCCATGGCTTCCAGGCAGCCGCGGTTGCCGCAGGTGCAGAGGGGACCGTTTTCGTCGATGGTCATGTGGCCGATTTCGCCCGCGGAGCCTGTCGCGCCGCGATAAATTTGTCCATCAATGAATAGGCCCGCCCCGATGCCCGTCCCGACTTTGATGTAGGCCAGGTTTTCCTCGCCGCGTCCCGCACCGTAGGCCCATTCGCCCAGCACACCCAGTTCGGCGTCGTTGTTGAGCGAAATGGGGCATCCCCACATTTTTTCGAGAGTGTCGCGAATGGGGAAGCGGTCCCAGCCGGGCATGATCGGCGGCGCAAGCACCATTCCAGCATCGGCCACGGTTGGACCTGGCACTCCCACACCGATGGCGGCGAGGGAGGCCACTTCGAGGTTCATGGACGTCAGGATCTCCCGCAGTAAACGATCTGCCTGCGCAATGCAATCTTCCGGGCCTTTGGCAATATCGAACGGAATTTCCTTTTCCGCCTGAACCTGGGCGGCGAAATTAGCAATGAGGATGGTCAGGTGGGTGGCGCCCATGTCGATGCCCGCCACAATTCCACGCTGGGCGTTGATATCCAGCAAGATAGGCGGTCTGCCGCTGGTGGCTGATTGGCTGCGCGATTCGAGGATCAAACCTGTTTTGATGAGATCGTTGACGATGGGAGTGACAGCCGCGCGGGTCAGGGAGAGGCGTTGGGCAAGTTCCACCCGAGAAATGCCCCCCGGTTTAAATCGAATCAGGTCCAAGATGGCATGTTTGTTAATATACTTTACATTCTGAGCGGGAAGGGAGCGAATGTAAGTGCTCAAAACAGTATAACCTGAATACAAAATGGATGGGAACTTACCAATATGATAACACGGAATTTTACTTTGTCAAGAACTTTAACAAACTTAGCGGAATAAAAATGCCCCGCTTCAAATATTTGAAGCGGGGCATTTTCTGGAAGGGACTATTTACGCAGTGCAGCCCAACCCGCGTAGCGGGCGGTGTCGCTTAATTCGGCCTCGATGCGAAGGAGCTGGTTGTACTTTGCCACGCGGTCGGAGCGGGCCGGGGCGCCGGTCTTGATCTGGCCGGTGTTCAGAGCCACTGCCAGGTCCGCGATGGTGGCGTCTTCGGTCTCGCCGGAGCGGTGACTGGTGACGGCGCGCCATCCCGCGCGGTGGCACAATTCCACCGCCTCGATCGTCTCGGTAACCGAGCCGATCTGGTTGAGTTTGACCAGCAGGGCGTTGGCGGCATTTTCCTCGATTCCGCGGCGGACGCGCTCGGGGTTGGTGACCAGCAGGTCATCGCCCACGATTTGGATCTTGTCGCCCATTTTCTTGGTCATCAGTTTCCACGATTCCCAATCGTCCTGCGCAAGGCCGTCTTCGATGGAAACGATGGGGTAATCCTTGATCCACTTGGCCCAGAATTCCACCATCTGTTCGCCGGTCAGTTTCTTGCCTTCCTTGCGCAAATTGTAGGTTTTGGTCTCTTCCTCGTAAAGTTCCGAGGCGGCGGGGTCGAGGGCGATGGCCACATCCTTGCCGCGGCCGGTCTTGAATCCCGCTTTTTCAATGGCGGTCAGAATGACTTCGAGCGCTTCCTCGTTGGCCTTGAGCGCGGGGGCGTAGCCGCCTTCGTCGCCAACCAGAGTGGGATAGCCTTTTTCCTTTAATACCGATTTGAGAGCATGGTAAATTTCCGCTCCCCAGCGCACGCCCTCTGTGAAATTTTCTGCGCCGAACGGCATTACCATGAATTCCTGCATGTCGGTGCTTTGCCAACCCGTGTGCGCGCCGCCGTTGAGGATGTTCATCATCGGGACGGGCAGAACGTGCGCGTGGACGCCTCCGAGATAGCGATAGAGCGGAAGCCCCACCGAATTCGCGGCGGCCTTCGCTACGGCGATGCTGACGCCCAAAATGGCGTTCGCGCCCAGCTTGGACTTGTTGGCGGTCCCGTCCAGCGCGAGCATCGCGGCGTCGATGGCCCGCTGGTCGGCCGCGTCCATGCCGAACAGTTCCTCCGAGATCAGGCCGTTCACATTGGCGACCGCCTTGGTCACGCCTTTGCCGAGGTAGCGCTTTTTATCGCCATCACGCATTTCCAGCGCCTCATGTTCGCCCGTCGACGCGCCCGAAGGGA
Source organism: Chloroflexota bacterium (assembly GCA_049324715.1). Taxonomy (GTDB): domain Bacteria; phylum Chloroflexota; class Anaerolineae; order Anaerolineales; family Villigracilaceae; genus Denitrolinea. The sequence goes on from JBMOMR010000024.1 coordinate 100,909, forward strand.
CGGCGGCGCGCCCCCACGAACCGTCCATCAAAACAACTTCCACCTCTACGGTCGGGTTGCCGCGCGAATCGAGGATTTCCAATGCGGAAATGCTTTCAATCGTTGTGTCCATTTTGCACTCCTGGGGTTATAGAGTTAGAGTTTGAAGGGAAAACTTCCCGCCAAGTATAATCCTCTTTCGAGAATTGATTTTTATGGAATCGACCGACACATTCCCATCATCCGAAACCGATCCGCGTGATCGCAAACGCTTTTTCTTCCACGCCACTTTCCTTCGCAAGGCGGTGGTCGCCATCCTGCGCGCCGTGTTTTCCGTCTTCATGGAGATGCGCGTCGAAGGCCTCGATAACCTCCCGTCCGATGGACCCGTGATCGTCGCCTGCAACCACGTCACCAATTTCGATGTCTTTCCGATGCAACTTGCCCTGCCCCGTCCAATTTTTTACATGGGCAAGATGGAACTGTTCCGAAATCCTGTGACCGATGTGCTGTTCCGAAACCTAGGGGCCTTCCCCGTGAATCGCGAGAAAAAGGATCCGTGGGCATACAACCATGCGCTTAAAGTTCTTGGGCATCACCAAACCCTGGGGATGTTCCCCGAGGGGACGCGCTCCAGAGGCCGCGGGTTGGGCGTGGCAAAGACCGGGGTGGCGCGCATGTCCATCGAGACGGATACGCCCATCGTCCCGATGGCGCTCGCTGGCTCCGACAAATTCTTCAAACGTTTTCCGCGTCGCACCCGCGTGACCGTGAAGCTGCTTTCTCCCATCCTGCCGCTTCCCGGCGAAACACCCCTCGCCCTCACCGACCGGTTGATGTTCACGTTGGCCGCGGCATTGCCATCCGATATGCGCGGCGTCTACGCGGAGACTCCAAAAGGGTTTGGGGGCTGATTTCAGCAATTGGGCAGGGAGGAAGGTGTTATCAAATTTGTAGGGTGTGTTTACTTTTCTGTTGGCTGAGTTGACTTTTCGCGAATATATAATGATTGATATTCGATGATGTTGCATTCTCGCAACATCATACTTTCTTATTTCGCCGTTGCCTGTGGAAGCAGGCACAATAAGGCAGGTGAAAAATGAAATCATCCTTGTTTCGTAACACTGTCTCGCTTGCTTTGTTTTTCGCGCTCATTCTGACTGTAATTCCCGCCGCCTCAGTAGGCGCCGCTGGTGAAGTGATTGTCAGCACCTCAGAGGGTGGCGCGTGGAACAACGCCACAACCTGGGTCGGCGGCGTGGTGCCCGATCTGGTGGATGATTCTGTCGTCATTGCCACCACAGACGGCGCCAGTGTTTCCTTGAGCGGTGCTACAACGATCAAAGGCTCGTTGACCATCAACGCTGGCTCCGAGCTCACCACGGGAAATTATTCTTTAACTCTTGAAGGGGATTATGTAAATAACGGAATTTTCGAAGCAGGCTCTTCCAACGTCATTATTGCCGGCACAGTCTCCACGCAGAATATTGCGGGATTCCAAACGTTTGGCAATGTGTCCATGACAAAGACGGCAGGTGTGGCTACGTTTGCCGGGAACGTTTCTGCCGCCGGCCTGACGCTGAACGGCTCGGGGGGAACGCTTAATCTTGGGGCAAATACGCACACCTTCACGGGTACATGGACCAGAACCGCCGGCACGTTGGAAGGCGGATCGGGTACGTTGTACCTGGGCGGGAGCATAAGTGGTTCAGGAGGGACGTTTATACCCGGTACCAGCACCTTCATTTACAATGGCGGGACACAAAACGTTGCCAGCCTGACTTACTACAATCTGAAACTGCGAAACTCGGGGGTAAAAACTGCCCTTGGAGCCATCGCCGTCAACGGGTATTTGCGGGTTGACCCCACCGCAACCTTCGTTGTTGGCCCAAACAACCTTATAGTGATGGGGAACACTTATGTCTCTGGCACCCTGACTCATGACAGTCCCATTGGAATCAAGACGTACAATGGCCTCGTCACTATTATTTCTGGGGGCATCTGGAAAAATGATGGAACTGGCAACTCCGATATCCATTTCCGTGGCGGCCTGTTGCATAATGGTGCGACATTCAACGCTGGCAGCGGCACGTATTACTTTGAAGACAACGACCAGAGCATTGGCGGCATTAGTCCAATTTCACTTGCCAATCTCGTTGTAGAAGACGGTTTCACGCTTACCAACAACAATGCTGGCCTATCGGTAACAAATACTCTTGCAGGCACTTCCGCCCCCGATGGGAATGGTCATACTGGCGGCGCTATCGCTCAGGGAACGAGCGGCGTTTTGAGCATCGGCATGGCGGATTCAGGTTTTACCCTGTCGTCTCTCGATGCCTCGGCTGTTGGGAATACTGTCAACTACACATACAGTGGAGACCAGGTCGTCCGCGATATTCAATATCACAGCCTCGGTCTCGGCGGCAGTGGAGCCAAAACCCTGCCAGTGGCATTGACACATTTGACGGGAAACTTTTCGGTTGGCGATGCCGCCACTGTTGCCACCGTGGCCAATCTCGATGTTGACGGCAATCTATCCGTTTCTGGCAGTGCCGTCTTGACCGTCAACGGATTTAATTTCAACGTGGACGGCCCGACTGCCATCAATGGCACGTCAACCTACGTCAACGGAAAACTGTTGTTCAATAGCGTGAGCGGCGCAAAATCCTTTGGCGGACTGATCTCCATCGGCAAGTACGGCATCTGGGACAACACGGTCGGTGTGCCCGTCGCGCTGGGGGGAGGCCTTTCGTTCAGCAGTGTCAAGCCTTTTGTGGCTGGCAATGGCCTCTATACTTTCCAGGGTGCGGCAAGCCAGTCCATTGGCGGGACTTATACGCTGACCATCCCAAATATGGAAGTGGCGGCGGGCGTGGATTTGACCAATGCCAATTCCTCCGCCGAGGGCTTAACCGTCACGACGACCCTGGGCGGGTTGGGAACGCTGACGCAGGGCGGGAATTCCATTCTCAATATTAGCGTGCCCGATGCTCAATTTACTTTATCAAATCTGGTCGCCAGCGCCTCTGGCAATACGGTCAACTACAACGGGACCGCGCAGACGGTCAGGCCGGTGACCTATCACAATCTGACGCTCAGTACCAGCGGAATCAAGACTTTGGCAGGGGTTACTACCATCAACGGCAACCTGGTCATGAGCGGATCGACCAGCGCGGTGACGGAAGCCAACCTCAGCATTGGCGGCAATTTGACCGTGGGCGGAAGCGCTGTCTTCACTGTCGGTCCGTATGACTTTACTGTGTCAGGCGCCACCACCGTCAGCGGACAATTGACTCATGCCAGCAATCTGGGCACCAAACTGTACGTTGGATTGGTCAGCGTATCTGGCGATTGGATCAATTCTGGCAACGCGAACGTAACGTTCCGCGGCGGCCTCGACGGGGACATCTCCGCATCTGGCGCAGGCGATGGCGTGTACACCTTCGACACCACTCCCAACCAGACGATTGCCAGCGGTTCGGCGGTCACCTTCAAGAACATGACCGTCGCTAGCGGGGTCACGATCACCAACAATGGTTCAGTGAATGTGACTGGCGCATTCAATGTCGCGGGAGACTGGGTGCAAGGACCTTCCTCCTCGCTGAGCATTGGCGGAACCTACAGCATCGCGTCCCTGAATGCCTCGGCGGTCGGGAACACCGTCCGCTACACCAGTGCGTCTCCGCAGGCGGTGATCGGTGGAACTTATCATCACCTCGTGCTGAGCGGCGGATCGGTCAAGACTCTCCCCGCGAACCTGACAACGCTCAACGGGAATCTGACCATTTCCAGCGACACGTCCACAACGCTGGCGGCCGACCTCACTGTTGTCGGGAATGTGACCATCGACTCGGGCGCCACCCTTGATGTATCCACTTCGAATTTTGCGATCAACCTGCGCGGCCACTGGACGTGTTCCACATCCAGTGGCGCGCTGGTGGCGCGTTCAGGTCTGGTGACTCTGCAAGGGACTGTGTCACAGAGGCTTGAAGGCGGTGATTGTGTTTTCAACAACCTGACGCTCAATAATGCGGCTGGCGCGTACCTCGATGATACAAGCATGATGGTGAATGGCGCGCTGACCCTGACCAACGGCATGCTCGATACTGGCACAAAGACTTTGATCATGGGTTCGGACGGCTCGATTGCGGGCGCGGATGCGACCCGCTACATCCGCGGCAATTTGAAAAAGACCTTTGCCGTTTCGGGCTCCTCGCAAAACTTTACCTTCCCGATCGGAGACGCGACCGCATACACCCCGGTGGAATTCACCGTGGATGGCGTCAGCACGGCAGGGACGATCACGATCAAGACCACCTCAGGCGAGCATCCCAATATCTCCACGGCGGTCGGCTTGGATCGGTATCAGGATGTCAATCGCTACTGGACTTTGACGCCCGCGACGATTGTGTTCTCCACATACACCGCGACGTTCCATTATCTGCCCAGTGACCTCGACAGCGGCGCAGACCCCGCCAGTTTTGTCGTCAAACGGTGCGACTCGGCCTCGGTTTGGCACCCCACTACCAGCGGAGTCCGAACCGCAACCAGCACGCAGGCGATCAGCATCCCGTTCACCACATCCATCAATGTGGACAGTTTCGCAATCGGCGAGGGGGATGATATCCCGCCTGTTGTCACCAATGTGACGTCCACCACAGCCGATGGTTTGTACAACGGCGGCGATGTGATCTCCGGGGTGACCGTGACCTTTAGCGAGATCGTCGATGTGACTGGGACGCCTCAGTTGACACTCGAGACGGGCGCGGTTGACGCTGTTCTCAACTACGTGAGCGGCACGGGGAGCACCACGTTGGTGTTCTCCGATTACACGGTTCAGGCGGGCGATACTTCCAGCGATCTAAATGCGAGCGCGCTGGCTTTCAATGGCGGCACCATCGAGGACATGAGCAACAACGCCGCGGTCCTGACCCTTTCGGGAACCTCGCTAGCCGCGAACAAGGCCATTGTGATCGACACGACTGCGCCAGATACGCAAGTCGCATCTGGCCCTGCCAGCCTGACCAACAGCACCTCTGCGGCGTTCGAGTTCAGCGCCGACGAGTCTGCGACGTTTGATTGTCAGTTGGATGGAGGCGGTTTCGCCGCCTGCGCCAGTCCCTACTCGGTGGCGGATGGCCCGCACGTTCTGGATGTGCGCGCCGTGGATCTGGCGGGCAATGCGGACGGAACACCCGCTTCCCATTCCTGGACTGTGGACGCGACCCCGCCCACCGTGCTTTCCACCACGCTGATGGATGTGAATCCCACCAATCGCGCCACTGTGAGATTTTCCGTGATATTCTCTGAACCTGTCACCGGCGTGGACGTGGGCGACTTCACCCTCACGCTTGCCACGGTCACGAACGCGTCTGTCACCCTCGTCGAGGGCTCAGGGACAACGTACACGGTCACCGTCAAGACAGGTTTGGGCAACGGCACGATCAGGCTGGATGTTCTGGACAACGACACCATCATGGACGCGGCGCTCAATCCCCTCGGCGGGTCGTTTGCTGGCAACTCGTTCTATACCGTCAACAAGACCCTCCAGTATCAGTCCATTAATACGAATGACGGCTGGACTCTCGAATCCACGGCCACCAGCAATCGAGGCGGCTCGTTCAACGCCACGACCACCACCTTCAACCTCGGTGATGACGCCTCGAGAAAACAATATCGTGCGATTTTGCACTTCAATACCGCCACCCTGCCCGACACGGCCGTCATCACTTCAGTGACGCTCAAGATCAAGAAAGCCACGGGCAGCAAGGGAAATACGTCCACGCTGGGTGCTCTCCTGGTGGACATGAAGAAGCCATCCTTTGGGACCGCCGTGCTGGCAAAGACCGATTTTGAGGCGGCCGCGGGCAAGTCATCCATCTTTGACTTGTTTAAAATTGCAAGCGGCTGGTATAGCGCCACGATGAAAAGCACGGGATTCACTTACGTCAATCGCACGGGCACGACGCAGTTCCGCCTGCGGTTCACAAAAGGGGACGATGGGGATAGCCTGGCAGACTATCTGGTGTTCTATAGCGGCAATGTGGCGGCCGTGGCCTCGCGTCCGCAGTTGATCATCAACTACTACGTGCCGTAGAGCGCGTTCAGAAGTCTCGAATCACAACAGGCTGACTTTCAAAGTCAGCCTGTTGCATTAATCCCTAATCCGGTCTAGGGGATGTAGTAATCGACAATCAGCGTTGGCCTCGAGTTGGGATTAGTCGCCTCACCGGTAAGGCAGATTCTATAATCCGCGCTCATATCGTCGTTGTCATCCACGGACAACCGCAATCGTATTTGAGTGATCCCAAGCAGGTTAATGAATTGGAATTCTCCACTTCCAAACACTTGAGTTAGGTATTGGTTCACATGAATACCCTGCCCGGTTAGTTCGTCGGATGCCGAATCTTGGAAATCGCTTGGAAGCAACGCGGCGGAAACGCCAAAGAAGGGGGACTTCACTTCAAAAATCTCAGAGCCAAAACCCGTATGCCCCACCATTTCTGTGTTTTCAACTCGAATTCTTGCCCATGCAATGACAGCCGTATCGGGCAAGGGTGCCGTGTTGAATGAGAAGATGCTGACGTACTGCCTGTCCAGATTGTCGTCTCCGACCCGCGCTAAACTACCGGTTCTGTTTACCCTCAATCCCACGCCGCTGGTTTCGGTGGATTCCCAGATGAAACCGTCCTGTGCGGCGATGCTTCTAAATGTTTTTCGCATTATCGGGTTGGTTGGCACGTAATATTCAACGATGAGCGTCGGCCTTGAAGCGGGATTGACGGCCCCGCCGCTGTAATAGATTCCATAATCCGCACTCGCATTGTTGTTGTCGTCCACGTCTAAACGAACACGGATCTGGGTATATCCCAGTTTGTTTACATACAGAAATTCACCAGTCCCAAAGAGTTTGGTCACAAGTTGATTCACATGAGTGATCTGACCCGTCAGCGTGGCACTCGCGGGATCTTCGAAATCCCCGGGCTCAAGACCGAGAGCCCCAAAACGTGATCGAACTTCAAAAACAAGCGCACCGAATTCTGGATTCCCTACCGATCCCGATTGCTCGATCTGCAGTTTAGCCATGGTGATCACCGCATTATCAGGAATCCCCGCCGTTTTGAAAGAAAGGATGGCAAGGTATTGGCGATTTTCGACATCATCCCCGACCAGGAAGGTTGGGTCGTTGCTATTGGTTGTCGATCCTACACCGCTGTTTTCCTCCGATTCTACGGTGTACCCGTCCAGCCAGGTATTGCTTCGAAATGCCATTTGTTCCGTTGTGGGAATAGCTTTTACAGATTGCGCGCTGGATAAACTCAAAACCATCGCCAGCGCAAGTAATGAACCAATGATGTACTTGGAAAGCGTTTTCATGATCTCCTCTTGTTTGATACCCATCCGATCTAGGGTACAAAATAATCGATGATAATTGTAGGCCTGTAACTGGCGACCGTGTAATTTCCGCTAAAGAACTTGGTGTAATCTGCGCTCATATCATCGTTATCGTCCAACTGGAAGCGGAGACGGAATTGGGTTGTGCCAGCCAGATTTAGATAGGGGTAGGAAGCGCTCGTCAGAACAGCCGTATACCAACCGTTGACGGGCGCGATCCCAAACGCGCCAACAGCAGGCCTGCTTGCCGTCACTTGGAAATCACTTGGGGCCAGGATTGCTGTTGTGCCGAAATAGGGCTTGCGGATGTCCACTTTCAATCCGCCGTGCGTGGTGAATGGGTCGACTCCAACCGTTGTTGATTGTTTGATCCTCAGTGCGATTCTGGTGATGACCGCGTCATCAGGCAGGGACTCAGTATTGAAGGAGAGAATGGCACGATACTGCCGATCTATATTGTCATCTCCGATCGAGAAGGTTGTGCCTGTGCTATCCCCTCGTAAACCGATACCGCTGGTCTCTGTAGATTCCCAGATGTAGCCATCATAGGCTGGTTGCGAGCGAAGCGTCAAGCGTTTCTTGACGGTATAAATATCGCCCGATGCAAAACCGCCGACGAGATTGTTGCCCGTCAGGTCCTGGATGTCTGTCGCTTCTTTCACGTCCAGGCGGATGGTGCCGTTTCCTGAAGCAGTTTCCACGCTGACGGTGTAGTCGGCATCCGAGCCGCTCACGTTTGTAATGGAGGATGCTCCCATGTTACCTGTCGTCGTCAGGATGAAATCGGATGCATCTACATTTTGAACGGGTTCGGAAAAGGTCACGTGAAAGCGGACGGTGTTTCCGCTGGTCGGGTTGGGATCTGCACGAAGAATGCTGGTAATAACAAATGTGAATTCGTATGAACCCATGTCACATATAGTGGTTCCGTTGTTATCGCCATCTTTTGGGCGGGTAACACCGCGCTGATCGGTTAGTGCGCAGATATCGTTATTCCCCGCGTCGATGGCTGGACTTGCTGGCTCGAGTGCCATAGTCTGTGTGAAACCACCATTATTTGCAAATTCGCCTAATAACGGATCGGTTGAGATGACATTTTGACAGGCGCTGAATTTACCCAGACAGCCAAATTGTAAAATGCTGTCATAAATCCAAATCTCTCTCACAAGACCTTCAAAGATTGGGTAAACCTCTTCACTGTTCCAAAAAATACTATTATGAATTTCTATCTTACTATCTCCGGCTTCCCAGTAGACCCAGATTGCTTTGCCCTCTTCCCTTGCATAGTTGTTGGCAAAGGTTGTGTTCGTTAGTAAAACAGTACAGTCATCAAAAACAGCCATCCCACCGCCTTTGCTAGATGCGAAATTCTCGAAGAATGTCACGTTAGATAAGGTTGAGTCGCTATTTTTGATGTACAACCCAGCGCCATAGACACCAGCTTTATTGCTGCTGAACGTCACATTCGTCAACGTTGGGTTGCCGTCGATGATGTATATCCCCCCTCCGGAGATTGCGGCGGAGTTATTGATGAAGTTTAGGTTTGTCAGATTGGGACTGCCGCTGGAGTTATCCATCCCACCGCCAAAATTATTACTCGTTCCTCCATCTGCTCTTCCAAAGGATATGGTGAAACCATCCAAGGTTGCCGTGCTATCTGTGCTGCTGCTGGTTATTACATGATATGAGTTGTCATGTGTATCGTCAATCAAACCAATTTCGCCACTTAGCATGGATATATTTGTAGCTGGATCTCGTTCACTGAGTTGTTCCTCTGTGCCATTAAACCCTCCGTAAATAGCCACGCCGCTTTTGAGTGTGAAGGTATCAGCCCGCGCCGTACCAGGATAATATGTCCCTGCCGCGACCCAAATTTCGGTACAAGGAGATGTCCCGAGCGCGGATTGCAGATCAGTGTAGGCATTCTCCCAAGAGTCGCCCGTGTTTGCGCCAATCGCATCTGCCTTGACGTAGCAACGGAGCATGGTCTGTGCGGATGCGGAAGGAAGATACATCCCCATGAGCGAGGCTAATATCATGATGCTTAGAAGCATACGGATTTTTTTCATCGTTCACATTCCTTATCATTTGTTTGATTGTAAAACAGGCTTAGTCCTACGGAATGAAATATTGAACAATCAGCGTCGGTCTCGCCGCCGGATTGGCGACATCACTGCTGTAATAGACAAAATAATCCGCGCTGTTATTGTCATTATCGTCCACAGACCGTTTTAAACGGATCTGGGTGGTGCCTTGCAGATTGATGAATTGAAATTCGCCGCTTCCGAACAGCATGGTCAGGTACTGGTTCACGTTGATGCCCTGGCCTGTCAATTGCGCCGAGGCTGTTGCCTGGAAATCACTGGGTTGGAGGGCGGCCGACGTGCCGAAGTAGGGCGATTTCACCTCGAAAACTTCTCCGCCAAAATTCGGCAATCCCACCATGTTGATATGCTGGATTCTGACCCTTGCCCAGGTGATGACAGCGTTATCGGGCAGTCTGGACGTATTGAAGGAGAGAATTCCCACGTATTGGCGGTTTTGAAGATCGTCCCCAACCCTGAAGACTGTACCAGTACTGTTGACCCTCAGCCCCACGCCGCTGGTTTCGGTGGATTCCCAGATGAAACCGTCCTGTGCGGCGATACTGCGGAAGGTCATGCGTTGCGTTGCAGTGACTTTCCCTGCGGCGCGGACTTCGGGAAGTCCCAAAATCAATATTAGCGCAGCCAACAAACCAAAGATGGATTTGGAAAGCGTTTTCATGATCTCCTCTTGTTTGATACCCATCCGATCTAGGGTACAAAATAATCGATGATAATTGTAGGCCTGTAACTGGCGACCGTGTAATTTCCGCTAAAGAACTTGGTGTAATCTGCGCTCATATCATCGTTATCGTCCAACTGGAAGCGGAGACGGAATTGGGTTGTGCCAGCCAGATTTAGATAGGGGTAGGAAGCGCTCGTCAGAACAGCCGTATACCAACCGTTGACGGGCGCGATCCCAAACGCGCCAACAGCAGGCCTGCTTGCCGTCACTTGGAAATCACTTGGGGCCAGGATTGCTGTTGTGCCGAAATAGGGCTTGCGGATGTCCACTTTCAATCCGCCGTGCGTGGTGAATGGGTCGACTCCAACCGTTGTTGATTGTTTGATCCTCAGTGCGATTCTGGTGATGACCGCGTCATCAGGCAGGGACTCAGTATTGAAGGAGAGAATGGTGCGATATTGTCGATCTGCATTATCGTCGCCGATCGAGAAAGTTGTGCTGGTGTTATCCCCTCGCAAACCGATGTTACTGGTTTCTGTAGATTCCCAGACAAACCCATCATATTGGCCCAGTGACCGGAAAACGAGTTCCTGGAGTGCGAGCACATTAACCGGCACAAGACGTCGCGTGGTCGTGCCGTCTCCCAATTGTCCATTCTCATTCCACCCCCAGCATTTAACTCCATCATTGGATATTATGGCACAGGTATGATTACCACCAGCGGAAACAGCCTTCATCCCACTTGCTAGCCCGATCACGTCCACCGGTGATGAACGTTTTGTGGCCGTTCCATCTCCCAATTGGCCGGACCCATTCCATCCCCAACATTTAACCCCGCCTCCCGAAGTCAGTGCACAGGTGTGCACCGAACCAGTGGAGATGGCCAAAACGCCGCTTGTTAGTCCTTGCACATCCACAGGCGTCTTTCGCGAGGTGTATGTGCCGTCCCCAAGTTGGCCAAAATCATTTTCCCCCCAACACTTGACGCCGCCAGTATCTGTCAGCGCACAAGTGTGACCGCCTCCAGCAGATATGGCTTGGACCTCTCCCCCTAACCCGGACACATCCACCGGAATCAGGCTCCCGATAGTTGTACCGTCGCCCAATTGACCACCAGAATTACCTCCCCAGCATTTGACTCCGCCAACATCCATCAACACACAGGTGTGACTGCTGCCCGCGGAAATGGCGATAGCCCCGCTGGTCAGCCCGCTTACATCCCCAGGAGTATTATGGTCTATTGTCGTGCCATCTCCCAGTTGACCCGAAAGATTCCACCCCCAGCATTTAACTCCTCCGGTATCGGTCAGCGCACAGGTGTGACTGCCGCCCGCTGAGATTTCGATGACTCCGCTGGAGAGTCCGCTGACATCCACAGGGGTCCGACGAAATAAGTGTGTATCGTCCCCCAACTGACCAAACCAGTTGGCTCCCCAGCATTTGACCCCACCTTTGGAATTCAACGCGCAGGTGTAATAACGGCCTGCAGAGACTGCCAGAACACCGCTCGTCAACTTAAATACATCCACCGGAATCAGGCTCCCGATAGTTGTACCGTCGCCCAATTGACCATCAGAATTATCTCCCCAGCATTTGACTCCTCCGCTCGTAGTCAGCGCGCAAGTGTGATATCCGCCCAGGTCAATCGCCTGGATATTCGACAAATACGGCGGCGTGGACGCGGCGAGATTTTTCCCGCGCGGCAGGAATGCCCCCGCAGGCTGCGCGTAGGTTAAACTCAAAACCATCGCCAGTGCGGCGGCCAGGTAAACGAAAAACCGTCTGCTTTTCATGCTTCCCTCCCGGGGAACCGTGAGCCGCAATTCTGTTTCGAGAAATTTCCCCCCACCATCGTGATCAAATCGCGCTCAGCGGATGCAATTAAATGCTTACATCTTTACTATACAATAAAAAAGCGCTTATTTCAAGATATTTTCATCGAATTTTCTGTCTTTCATAGGCGAATCCAATCGCGAATTTACGGGATCGTTCCAATCGCAATTGGGTTGTTCCCGACCAGCTTCTTGAACACCTGTGCCAGCAGTGGATTATCCTGCACGCGCATGTTTGTGTCGTGCAGGGGATTTTCGTCGTTCTGCCACCACTCGTTCCACCATGAAAAGCCGATGAGACGCGGCCAGCGGAAGTTGGTGATATTGCTCAGCGCGGCGTTGGCCCATTGCGATTGACTCCCCAGCGGATTGTTGTTCGTCACACCGAACTCAGCCACGATGATGGGTTTGGTGGCGGAAAGAGACGCGACTCGCGGGTACACATCGTCCATGCTGACGCGGAAGATCGGCCACCAATCATCCAGCGGGGTCTGTGCGCCGTACGAACTGATCGCCAGCCAGTCAATGTACGTGTCACCGGGGTAGTAATTTTCGAGTCGATTCCAACTGACGTCGGGCCAGTCCCCATCGTTGACGTGGAAGACCCAGGTGACGTTCTCCGCGCCCTCGTCGCGGCAGATCTGGATGATGTGGCGGTACGCGTCTCGGAACCGCTCTGGACCGTCGGCCTCGTTCGGGTTTCCGTAGGCGGTCGTCGTCCCGTCGCCGTTCCAGCGCCCGTTCCACGGGAACCATTCGCCGTTGACCTCCACGCCATACTCGGCGATGAGCCGCGTGCGGAAGTTGCGCGCACCCGCACACCAGCCGCGCAGGTCATCGTCGAACGCGCCGCCCAGGATTCGGCTGAGAGAATAGACCGGGTCCGCGTGCCCCTGCTCAGGGTCCGAGCGAAGCATGAGGCGGATGTAGGGAACGCTTCCGTGGTTGCGGATCCAGGTTGCGGTCCGAACGGGGAAGGCGCGTCCGTGATACCAGTTGTCAGAGAAATAGACCCAGGCCGCCGTCTTGCCCGCCGCGTTTTCGTAGGCGGTCACATCCGCGAGGGTCAGGTCGTCCTCTTCGCCGGTCACGCCGCCGGGATAAACGCCGTGATAGAGGCTGCCAGCCGACGGGAGTGGAATTTCAGCGCTGGCGGGGACGGGCGTTGCCGCGGGCGTGTAGAGCACGTGGATGCCTTCGTAGTCCAGCCGCGCGTCGTTGCTGGCGTTGTTCGAAACCAGCCGCAGGCGGATCTGTCGGTTCGATGAAACGAAACGCGTCGGGCTGGCGGGATTGAAGATGAGGACGTTCCACTCCCAGGCGGGCGCGTTGAGGTTGTCTCCGACCCTGACCCAAAGTTTCGCGTTCCAGTCGTACAGTGACCAGACCCACGCCTGCTCGCTCCGCGAGGGACCGAAATAGTTGGCTTCGATTCGCAGAGCCGTGACGGAGGCGGGATTCACCGCCGCGGGCAGTTGATAGGTGCGATAGCCGATGTAGCGCACGTTGGGTGTGGTGAAGCGGACATATCTCGCGGGCGTGTCGTCGCCCCAACTCTGGTCGCGCAGATTGAGCGCGCTGAGTTTGCCTTGTGTGCTTCCGCTCAGGCTGACGATGGACAGCGGCCTCAGGGCGATCGCGTTGCTTGCCGCCGAGACGTTTTGCACGGGGATCAGGGCGAGGAGAAAAGAGAGGAAAATGACGGAAATGCGCTGGAACGTTTTCATACGGCCTCCAACTCCCATCTTACAAATGATTTCGTATGTTGGCAATGGTTATTTTGGCTGGTTGGACGAATCAAAACGGCCTCCTGAGAGGAGGCCGTTTTGTTGATGCAGATGCCTGCTACGGGACGTAAAATTCGATGATCAACTGCGGACGTGCCGCCGCGCCAGCGTTTCCGCTGAACAGGCTGAGGAAGTTGGCGACGCCGTTGTTGTTGTCGTCCAACTGGAAGCGCAGGCGGAACTGCGTCAGTCCACCGCTCGTTGCCAGTTTGTTGATATAAGCCCTCGAAGTGGTCAAGGTGATCGTATACCATCCATTGGTAACGACGGGACTAAACGGACCGACCGTTTTGTGGGCGGCTGCCTGCCAATCGGCGAGTTGCAGGGCAGATGTGCCAAAGGTGCCCTTGCGAATATCCACCATGAAACCCTGGAAGATGTTGACGGGATTTCCGCCGCCGATCACGCCCTGCCTACGGACTTTGAGCAGGATCTTGGTGATCACAGCGTTATCGGGTAGGCTGGACGTGTTGAAGGAGAGGATGCTCCGATACTGTCTGCGCGCCGCGTCGTCGCCGAGACGGATGGTGGTCGCGGCAGCGTCCATCAGGCCGCCCAGGTTCGTGTTCTCGCCAGATTCGAGGATCCAACCGTCTTGTGTGCTGGTGGATTTTGAAATGAGTTGGCGATCCACGGTGTAGATTTCGCCGCCTGTGTAAGGCAGTCCTCCGAGGGAGGTCAGGGCCGCATCGGTAATGGTGACCCCCGCGGGGATGTCCAATCGAAGCGTTCCATCGCCGACACCGGTGTTGACCGTGACGGTGTACGACGCGCCCGTACCGCTCACATTTGTCACGGACGCGCCGCTCAGATTACCCGTCTGGCTGAGGAGGAAATCCGCCACATCCACGTTGATCACAGATTCCGAGAATGTGACCGCGAATTGGGCGGTCTTTTTGCTGGTCGGCGTTGCATCGATGCGAATGATCGATGTGACCGTCGGTGCGACATTCATGCCGAAGACCGCGAGGCGATCTGCTTCTTTCACTTCGTTACCGTTGTTGTTGACGTTTTGGAAGTTGCCTCCAGCCCACAGATCGTTGTCCAGGATCATCAATGACTGAACTGTATTATTCAGGGATCCGTTGCTGGACCCATCGCTTCCCAACGCGGACCAATTGACGCCATCCCACATGGCGACGTAATCGGCGCTTCCGAGGGTGGTTGTGTCAACATTTTGCACGTTTGTGAAGGCTCCTCCCACGAACACGCGATCTCCGTTTACTGCGATTGCATTAACATAAGAACCCAGAGAACCATCGCCAGAACCGTTACTGCCCAATCCAGACCAGACCGAGCCGTCCCATTTTGCAACGTAGTCCGCGGTGAGAACACCATCAAGATCGTTGAAGAATCCACCAACGTATACATCGTTGCCAGAGATGGTCAAGGCATAGACTTGGTTGCTTACCGGGCTGGATATTCCATCCATGGCCGACCAGGCGGATCCGTTCCATTTGGCAAGGTACGCCGTATTGGGGATGGCAACGTTGGATGTATTCAAGACCGTTGTGAAGCCGCCTCCCACATACACGTCCGGGCCATTGACCGCGAGGGCGTAAACGGCACCGTTCAACGCACCATTGCTGGACCCGTTACCTGCCAACGCCGACCAGGCGCTCCCATTCCATATGGCGATGTAATCGGCTTCTGGGAAATCCACATTGGTGAACGTGCCGCCTACATAAACATTGTGACTCGCATCCACTGCCAATGCGAAAACGGTATTGTTGACACCGCTTCCCAGTGCACTCCAGTTGGTGCCATCCCATTTGGCAACGCGTGTCGCTCCCGAGACTGCGGAACCTTCGTTGTATACAACAGTAAAGGTACCGCCCACGTAGAGATCGGTCCCATCCACTGCGAGCGCCTCCACCGAACTGCCCAAGGAGCCGTACGTCTGTGTCAGGTTCCCGACCGGGTTCCATGCACTTCCATCCCAGCGGGCGATGTAGTCTATGCGCGCATCACCACCCAGGTTGGCAAAGTTACCGCCCACATACACATCCGAGCCGAGGATCGCCATGGCTTCCACAGAGTAGTTGAATACACCATTCGCATCCCCAAGCGTGGACCAGTTCGTTCCATTCCAGATGGCGAAGTAATCCGCGGTCGAGACAGCCGTCCCGCCGTCGCTCACGTTGGAGAAATTTCCTCCAATGTAGAGGGATCCCCCGCTCAGCGCCATTCCCACTACGCCTCCGTTCAGTGAACCGTTGCCTGAACCGTTGTTACCCAGGCTCGACCAGGTCCCGCCGACGGTGTCAAAACGGGCAACGTAATCAGCGGTGGGGATGGCCGAAGAACCGATAAAGTACCCGCCGACATAGACATCCGTGCCGTTGACAATGATCTCCTGAATGGCGCTTCCGTTTCCGGTGGACAATAGAGCGCCACCGCCTGCTCCGTCGCTTCCCAGTGCGGACCAACTGGCGCCGTTCCACTTGGCGATGTAATCGGCTGTGGTGATGCCCGCCGCGTTTGTAAAGGATCCGCCAGCATAGACGTTGTCTGACGCGTCCACCGCGATACTGGCGACCACAGCGCTCAAAGCGCCTACCCCCGCGCCGTTATTACCGAGAGCGCTCCAATTGGCTCCATCCCATTTTGCAATGTAATCCGCTTCGGTGAGGGTGGTTAGACCGTTGCTCACGTTGGTGAAGAATCCGCCTACATATACGGCCCCAGTAGAATCCACCCCCAGCGCGTACACATTACTGTTCAACGAACCATCGGAAGCGCCGTTACTACCCAGCGTTACCATGCTGTTCGTGTCCAGATCAATTCCGAAGACCCTATCTGCAACACTGTTGCCGTTCGCGTTGGTGAATCTGCCGCCAACGTAAATGATGTTGTTGACCGCGTCATACCCCAGGGCCTCTGCATTATCGTTGAGGTTTCCCGTCATTCCAGGTGCAGCCGACCAAACGGAGCCGTTCCATTTTGCGAACTTGTAGGCGTTCGCGATCGCGTTACCGCTGGGGTCGGATGTGCCGAACCAGCCAGCCACATAGAGGTCACTACCGATTACCAGCATATCGTACACGGCGCTGGAGAGGGCAGGCTGGCCGCTTCCGCCATTACTCAGTGCGGCCCATTGTGAGCCGTTCCACTTTGCGATGTGGTCCGCCTCAGGGATGCCGCCCGCGTCGCGAAACCAACCGCCCACGTACACATCCGTTCCCATGACGGCGACCTCGTTAATACCATCGTTGAACGGGCCTCCACCTGTGCCGACCTCGGCCCAATTATCCTGCGCCGCGAGCGGGGAGAAGATCGGGCCACGCGCCGGGTCCAACTGCACGTTCCAATTCTCGAGGTTCAGTGTGCCGCTAAAGTTTTCATCCAGTTCGAGAGTCCCATCCGGGTTGAGTAGTTTCTCTGGTGAAACCCCTTTACTACCTGCATTTGCCGCTGCTGGTTTGGCGGGCGTCATTGTCAGCAGGCTGACAAGGAAGACCAGCACAGCCGCGCCGTGAAAGAATCGTTTGAACATTGCATCTCCTCGGTTTTAGAATTTACTTACAATTTTGTTAGGATATATTTTATCTAATTTATCAATAATATCAATAGCCTTTTTAGGTGATAAAACAGCCCCCGCATCCTTCTGGACGTGGGGGCTGTTTCTGTTAACGAAATCGCTGATTACGGAACGTAATACTCGATGATCAGTGTGGGTCTCAGAGTGGCGGTGGCGTAGTTGCCGCTGTAGAAACGCCAATAGTCCGCCGCGTTGTCGTCATTGTCGTCCTTGTAGAAGCGCAGGCGGAATTGGGTCAAGCCCACTTTGTTGATTTTGCTTCGGGCCGCGCTGATCAGGTTGACGCTGTACCAGCCCGAGGTCGGGGTGGAGCCGAAGGTTCCAGCCAGCAGTCTGCAATTGGTGGCGTTGTTGAAGTTGAAGTCGGTCAACTGCAGGGCGCTTGTGCCGAACGTTCCCTTGCAGACATCCACGCGCAGTCCCTGCCCCCAGGTGAAGGGGTTGTTGTTGCCGACCAGCGCGCCGTACACCCTGATCTTGAGTGTGACCTTGGTGATGACGGCGGTATCCGGCAGACTGGCCGTATTGAAGGACAGGATGGAGCGATATTGCTTGTCTGCTGTGCCGTCGCCGAGATTGAAGGTGGTGGCGGTGGCGTTCATCGTCCCGCCTGCGTTGCTGATCTCGGTGGATTCGAGGATCCAGCCATCCTGCGTAGCAGTGGAAAGGAAGGTCTTCGGTTGAGCCATGGTCTTGAACGACCAGAAGGCGGCCAGCGTACCGTTGGCATAGGTGGATGTGTCGTAATTGCTGGAACGTACCTGCCAGTAATAGATCTGATTTGGCAACAGGCCGGTGATGGTTGCATAGGTTGCGGACCCGACGTTATTCCAATTGGTACAGTCATTGTCGTTTGATGTATCAATGCAGTACTCGTAGAATCCGACGCCATCGCTTGGTTCCCAACTCAGGTTCAGGCTGAGGTGGCGGTTGACCGCACCGTTGACAGGGGCGGTCTTGCTGAAGTTACCTGGAACCAGCCACAGATAATCGGTGTGGTCGCCCTCTGCATCACCCTCCAGCGCTTCGCCCCGGGTGCCGGGCTGGATGTCCAGCGTGTTCGTTTCTTCAGACGACGGCCCGCCGGGGACGGAGAAGTCAGCGGTCCATGTGGCGTCGGGTTGAACGGTTACGAATCGCCTCCACGAGCATCCAGTGCTGTCACAGTGCTGGATGTTCAATTGCGCTCCCGGTGTACCCGTGCCTGAAACGGTTTCCGTGTCGGGATCCACGGTGGTGGCCACCAAATTGGTGATGGTGTGTGTCTTGGTGATGGAGCCATCCGTCATGCTGATCTCCATGCCCTCGGCCAACTGTAACGCGCCGAGGCTGTTGAACATGACGAAGCCTTGCATGTCGGTCGTTTTGACCTCGTGGAAATCCACGCCCGGACCATTGGTCGGGTCATTGATATCCAGGGTAATGTCAATGGCGGGAAGCCAGTCCACGCCGAAGACATCGTTTTCAACGATCTCGGCATGGAAGCGCGGGCGGCATGAATAGTCGATGTTGATGACGCCGCTGATGATCCCCGCCTTGATCGCGTCCAGGTTATCCTTGACCGATTGCGGAATGACGCTATCCGTCTCGTGGTAGGGCGCCAGGCCGACACCGCCATTTGAAAGATCCATTGTCACGGTTGCGGAGGAAAATGTTCCGGCCAACAGGTCTTGGATGGTTTGGTAGACGGCATTGTCGAGCCGCTTCATCGCGCTCGATAGAAGTTTGTCCGAACCGGCGACGGTTCCGTTACCGAAGACGGTCAGGTATTGGTCTGTATCTACGCCGATGCTCCAGCCGCCGTTCTGCGCGGCGTACAAGATCGCGCCATTGCCGGTGACGCCAGCCGCGGCAAAGATGACGTCCGCGCCGCGGGCGAGCATATCCGCCGCGGCGGCCTCACCCACTGCCGGGTCCCCGAAGGTGCCGGTATAGTTGACGAGAACATCCACAGGGCCGTTGCATTGCGCGCCGTTGCGGTATCCATCCACGAAGCGCTCCACTGGCGGGATTTGCATCCCCGCCACAACGCCGACGTCATTGCTTGAAGTCATCCCAGCCGCGAGCGCGCCTGCCAGGTAGCCGACCTGTTTTTCGTTGAACAGGATCCCGCGGAGGTTGGAGGGAGGCGTGTCGTACGAAGCGTCCAAGATCGCGAATTTCGTGCCCGGGTTGTTGTCGGCGGCATCTTGGGCGGCGGTCGCCATGCCAAAGCCAATCGCGATACAAAGCTCGTTGGGAGCGTCCACGCAGGTTTGAAGCGCTTGATGATAATCCCCGCCCGTGGATGCGTATTGCACACCGTCTATGTTCAAGTCGGCGTTGGCTTGCAACAGGCCCTGATAGGCTGTGTAGTTGAAGGACTGATCTTCGACCCCACCCTGATCGGTCACCAGCCCGATGCGCGTCGGCCAGATGTAGGTGGGCGGGAACTGACCCGTGTGATACTCATAGACAGCGATGTCTGGATCGCCGCAATCGCCATTGGCATTACAAGTCAGGTTGCCCGTCAAGCCTGTGTGATTGGTTGTGCCGTAGAGCGCGTCTCGCAGGGCTTGCCTGCCGATCTGGATACTGCCATCCACATCCACGATCGCGACGGCTTCAATTGCATCTTCGATGATGTTGAAAGCGTCGTAGGCATACCCGTGGTAAGGTGAAGATGGAGAACTGCCGAATTGCGCCAGGTAGTCTGGCAGGAAATCGGTGAAGTAGGTATTGCCATACCGATTCATATCGGGACTGGCCACCTTGAATCCTTCCACGTTGGAGCCAGCGGTGGTGACCACATTATTGTCAAACAGTCCGTCAGCGCCTATCAGCGGGGTCGTTTCCAACCCTGTTGTGGCTCTGGCCTGGTTGATGATATATCCGCCTGCAGGCATGAACACGGGGAAGAAGATCACGTCTGGACTGTTGGCCGCGATGTTGCCCAGCGCCGCGCTCATGTCTGTGTCGGACGAATTGATTGTTTCTTGATTGGTGATCGTTCCGCCGAGAGCGGTGAACTTGGTTACAAAGGTCTCTTGCAACTTATCCGAATAGCCCGATTCATCCTGGATGGTCGCGGCTGTGGTCGCGTTCATCACTGACCATGCGTACTGCGCGGCGACCGTCCCTTGGATTGAGTCTGGCCAGGAAACGCGCAGATACCCTGGATAGTTGAGCGGATTCCCCGCCTGCGTCAAATCGGTCAATGTGTTGGAGGGGGAGACCATGGACATCCCCGCGGCAGACAGCAATGGCATGGCCCCTTGCGCCTCTCCGGAACAGGTTGTGCCGATCACCGCCACGATGCTCGCGTCGGCCGCGAGAGCCGTCCCCGCGGCCTGGCCTCCTGCGAACGTGCATTGGCTGTCCTGCCCGTCGAGCTGGACGGCGTGCCCGAGAATTTGCGAACCCGTATGGATCATGGCAATTTCGGCCCCGTTTCGCTCATCTATGCCAAGGTCCGCGTTTGGACCGGTGAGCGCGAGCGAGTACGCGATGTGGATGGGGTCGGTCGGACCAATCTCCACGCATCCCAACGGATCTGTACAGACGGGTAGGGACGCGGCTTTCATTGGATTTTCCCTGGCTAGGACATTGCCGCCTCCAAGGAAAAGGCTGGCGACCAACGCCAGTATGACCAACCAGCGGAAGTATTTTGCGGACATTTTGTCTCCTTTCGTGAGTTGTCCAGCAAATTGGGAAAAAATTTTTTAAGGTACGTAGTATTCGATGATGAGCGTGGGTCTCAGACTGGCGGTGGCGTAATTGCCGCTGTAGAAGCGCCAGTAATCCGCCGCATTGTCGTCGTTGTCATCCTTGTAGAAGCGCAGACGGAATTGCGTCAGTCCGAGCGGGTTGACCTTGCTTCGGGCCGCGCTAATCAAGTTGACGCTGTACCAGCCCGAGGTCGGGGTGGAGCCGAAGGTTCCAGCCAGCAGTCTGCAATTGGTGGCGTTGTTGAAGTTGAAGTCGGCCAACTGCAGGGCGCTTGTGCCGAACGTCCCCTTGCAGACGTCCACTTTCAAACCCTGTCCCCAAGTGAAGGGGTTGTTGTTGCCGACCAGCGCGCCGTACACCCTGATCTTGAGTGTGACCTTGGTGATGACGGCGGTATCCGGCAGACTGGCCGTATTGAAGGACAGGATGGAGCGATATTGCTTGTCTGCTGTGCCGTCGCCGAGATTGAAGGTGGTGGCGGTGGCGTTCATCGTCCCGCCTGCGTTGCTGATCTCGGTGGATTCGAGTATCCAGCCATCCTGGGTGCCAACCGATCGATAGGAGCCAGATTGTGCAATATAGTAATTCTGGGCACTCATATCCGAGGTGACATTGGTGTATGTACGGCTGGAAGGTGCAAAGGTATAGCCCGGCTTGGATGGCGTTACCGTGCCGGACCACGTATCGGAGACCATGAACGAATAATCGCCATTGATATCGGCAATGGCGGTTCGGTTGCCGGCATCCACGTAATTCAGGACCGCATTTCCCGCACCCACATTCCCTGAAATAGTGTGAACTGCCGTATCCATCAGGCCGATGGTGCCATTATAGTAATCCCAACTATTTGTGTTTCCTTTGTGATACGGCGAGGAAATATCCAGCCCCATGGCAAAGGTTTCTACAACATCATTGGCGTCGAAAGAGGTTCCGTCGTGGAAAAGAACATTCTGGCGCAATGTGCAGAAATACACGGTAGCGTCACCGTTCGGTGTACAAGATTCCGCCAGCGCCGGCTCAATGGATGCGCTGTTGAGCATCAGGTTATAAAGAGGCTCCATGACCTGTACACAGGCGCGGAACGAATCGTTATCCCACTCATCAGCACAGAACAAGCTGTACGGTTCGGCATTCTGCATCCATTTGAATTCATTGCGCCCGCCGGGGTTTGTTGTCTTGAAGAGATCGACAGCGAATGGGCTGGCCTGGGGATTCGCGACTTCGGCAAGGTAGGCCGCGGCAGAGGCCGCATGAGCGACGGGCACCATTGGAACAAGCTCTCGAATTGCGTTGTTGGCATCCGTATAAAATGGCTGTGCAGTAAGTGGGTTGGCATACTGTGCGGCTTCCGTAAGTTCAGCGTAGATTTCCGGGTGCGACGTACCAAACTGGATATTGCCTTGCCCAAAGTGATAATCCAGGAAATTGGATACGTGAGGATAATCCACGCCCCAGCCAAGGAGGTAGAAACCATCGAGATGACCGGCTCGAACTTCTTCCAGGAACAAGCCGGATTCCATTTCCACAATTTCGGCATCGATGTTCAAGTTGGCAAGCAATTGGTCATGGATTTCCTGGGCTATTCCTACTGGATCGGGCAGGTAAACGCGGTAAACATTGCGATAGTACAGATGTGTCTGAAAACCGTCCGCATAGCCCGCATCCGTCAATAAATCTCGTGCGGTGTTCACGTCAAAGTCATACCAGTCAGTGCCTACGCAACCATTGGGAATACTGCATGGTGTAAAGTGAGTTGGCAATGCAGAGCCCGCCCGGTAAAAAACATCAATGATGTGCTGACGATCAATTCCCATGGCCACAGCCTGGCGGACCCGGACGTCATCAAACGGCGTAAAGGTGTTATTCATGCCTATATAAAAGGTATTGAGTCCATCCCGAACCACCAATTGCAGGTTCGGATCCGCTTCGATGGTTGCGTAATCTGCAGGGGAGACATCGTCAAACCCATCGATCGCGCCAGATTGCAACGCCAACAGACGGTCACCGGGTTGATCCGACCAGCGAAAAATCAATGTGTCGGTGAGAGGAGCCGTTCCCCAATAATCCGGGTTCTTTACGAAGGTGATGTTATCTCCGCGGCTCCAGGAACCAACCATGTACGGCCCGGTACCGATTGGATGCTCGAGTCCCTCGGTTGTCCGCGTGGAATACCCGGTGGTGGCTTCAATCCACTCTTGTGGGTAAATGGCGAACGAAGGCGTTGCGATTCTGGTCAAAAAAGCCGCATCGGACCTGCACAGATTGAACACAACGCTGTAGCGGTCCACCGCTTCAACGGATTTGATTAAGCCGCCGTAATTACAGTCCGGCGCGATCAGGCGTAACGGCACAAAAACAGCCTCCCGTTCCGTTTCATTGGAAATGGGGATATCGAGATTCGCCTGTGCTCCAGCGGGGCTTAATGCCTCAACAGAAAATGCCAGCACCAATACGATAACTCCCAGAATTCGAAGAATTGAAGTTTTCATGCGTCCCTCCCGAGGACTTTTCCTTAAACAAATAACCGGCCAGAATGGCCGGTTTCGCTATTGGCTCCCTGATGACCCATAAGCGTCCAAATTAAGTCACCAGATCGTTGCCGCCTGGGAATGGTGGGTGGTTGGAGAAACTCAGAGTCAAACGCCTCCTCATAGGTAGGAGATCAAAGTAGTTCCATGATTATCATAGCAAAAACGTGAAGAAATTACAACAAACAATTTTGGAGGGAAACCAAAAGAGCCTCGCGTCCCACTCCGCGAGGCTTTTCTCTCCCTGTCTTCTGCTTTCTACCTTCTGCCTACTGCTTACTTTTCCCCGCCGCCGCTTTCACCAACCCCACAAAAAGCGGATGCGGACGGTTCGGCCGCGACAAAAACTCAGGATGGAACTGGCTCGCCACCATGTACGGATGATCCGCGATCTCGGCGATTTCCACCAGCCGACCATCGGGTGAGACTCCCGAAAACGCCATCCCGCCCTCCTCGAATTCCTCGCGGTAGGCGTTGTTGAATTCGAAGCGGTGACGGTGACGTTCTTCCACCTGTGACGTCCCGTACGCGGACGCGGCCTTGCTTCCCTTTTTCAGCGTGCAGGGATAGAGTCCCAACCGCATCGTCCCGCCCATGTCGGTGACGGAACGCTGGTCGTGCATCAGGTCGATGACGGGATATTCCGTGCTGCGGTCGAATTCGGACGAGTTCGCGTCTTCGTGACCGAGGGCGTTGCGCGCGAATTCGATGCACATCACCTGCATCCCAAGACACAGACCGAGATAGGGAATCTTTTTCTCGCGTGCGTAACGCGCCGCCATGATCTTGCCTTCGATTCCGCGCGAACCGAATCCGCCAGGGACGATGATTCCATCCGCGGCCCGAACGATGTCCCAGCCTTTGTCCTTTTCCAGGTCCGAGGCGTGCACCCAGCCGATCTCCACCTCCACGCCGAGGGACAGGGCCGCGTGCTTGAGCGCTTCACGCACTGACATGTACGCGTCCTGCAGTTCCACATATTTTCCCACCAGCGCGATCTTTACCTGCGGCCGCGGCTTCTTGACCGATTCCACCAGTTTCTTCCACGGTTTCCAATCGGGGACGCGCGTCGGCTTCAGTTTGAGTCGCTTCACCAGAAAGTCGGCCACGCCCGCCTCTTCGAGCAGGAGCGGGATTTCGTACAGGACGGGAGCCGTCACCATCGGCACGACCGCTTCCTTTTCCACGTCGCAGAACAGCGCGATCTTGTCAGTGAGTCCGTCTTCGATGGGTTGGTCGGAGCGGGCGATGATCATGTTCGGAGAGATGCCGATCGAGCGGAGCGCGGCCACCGAATGTTGGGTCGGTTTTGTCTTCAGTTCGCCCGTCGCACCGATGTACGGGAGCCACGTCACGTGGATGAAGAAGACGTTCTCGCGCCCGACCTCGTTTCGCAGTTGACGCAACGCCTCGAGGAACGGCTGCGATTCGATATCGCCGACCGTGCCGCCGATCTCCACGAGGACGATCTCCGCGCCCGTGGTCTTTGCCACTAATTTAATCCGACGCTTGATCTCGTTCGTAATGTGCGGGATCACCTGGATCGTCCCGCCGAGGTAATCGCCGTGACGTTCCTTATGGATGATTTCAGCGTAGACCTGTCCCGCGGTGAAGTTGCTGACGCGGCTCAGGCGGATGTCGATGAACCGTTCGTAGTGACCCAGATCGAGGTCCGTTTCGGCGCCGTCATCCAGCACGAAGACCTCGCCATGCTGGTAGGGACTCATCGTCCCAGGGTCCACGTTGATGTACGGGTCGAGTTTCTGCACCGCAACGTTGAAGCCGCGCTCCTTGAGCGTGAGTCCGATCGCCGCGGCAGTCACGCCCTTGCCGACCGAGGAGACGACTCCTCCCGTGAAAAACATATATTTGGTGGCCATGTTCAAATTCCTTTCCCCCTTTCCGTAAAGGAGAGGGGACGGGGTGAGGTTCTTTCCTCCTCTCCCGTGATCGGGAGGGGGTGATGGCTGGGTGATGGGCAAAGAAGATGGGGAGGGCGTTGAAGCCCTCCCCATCGGGAGTTACGTTCTCTAGAGCGATGTCAATTTCTTTCGGTTCATCCGACCAGTTTCGTCAGGTCTTCGGCGGCGCGCCGCATTTCGAGGAAGATCAAGCCCAGTTTGGCCTCAGGCCGCGCGAGGGCGGTCAGAACCGCTTCCGTCCCCACCGAGGTCAGCACGATGGCGCCATCGTCGCCCTTGATGTAGACCTGTTCCAGTCCGCCGCGGCCGAGTTCGCCCGAGATGCGTTCGCCGAGGCTGAGCATGGCGGCCGACATGGCCGAGACGCGGTCCTCCTCCACTTCCTGCGGGAGAGCGGAGGCCATGATCAATCCGTCCACAGAGACGATGGCGGAGGCTTCGATATCGGGGGCGGCGGCCTGCATCGAGCGCAGGCGGTCCACCATCTGGTCGCTTCGTGATTTGCTCATATGGGGTTCTCCATTCAAGTTTCGTGCCAGAGTTTACCATAAAAGAATTGTGCCTGAGAATTGCCAGAACATGTCATTTTTCTTCAATTTGACCCAGCCCTTCCTTCATGTTAAACTTACCAGTTGCAATCACGAAAGGAGACTCCCATGAACGACCGACGAGGCTGTCTGGCTGGTTTGCTCCAACTCTTTTTGCTCGACAAACTGTTCGACTGGCTACAAAAGAACATCGGTTTTGGCAAAGGCGGGTGCTTCGGCATCGGATGCGGCTTTATCCTGCTCATCGTCTTCATCCTGATCGCCTGCGGCATCATCACCAACACCGACTGGCTGAAACTCTTCTAATGCGCTGGCTGTTGGCGGGATTTCTCGCCCTCGCGCTGATCCTTCCGCAACGTCCCGTTCAGGCGCAGACGTCCATCCGCATCACCGCGCCCGCTTCGGGAGACGTGTTGCAGGGACTCGTCAACATCATGGGGACGAGTGCCGTGAACGGATTCCTCTCGTCCGAACTGGCCTTCGCCTACGCCTCGGACATCACCCCCGAAGCGGGTTCGACCTCGACCTGGTTCCTCATCTACCAGACCGATTCCCCCGTGACCGATGGCCTGCTCGCCGCCTGGGACACCTCCTTTGTCACCGACGGCGATTACAACCTGCGCCTGCGCGTGACCCTGGAAGATGGCTCCATCCTAGAATCCCTCGTGACAGGACTCCGCATCCGCAACCAACTGCCGACTGAAACCTCCGCACCGACTCCCACTCTCGAACCGATCGCCACGGACGAATTCGTTCCTCCCGCCACGCCTCTCCCGCCGACGCCGCAACCCGCCCCCACCTCCACGCGTTTACCCACGCCCACACCGCTCCCACCCAACCCCGCCTCGCTGACCGACTCGCAAATCTACTCCTTCCTCCTCCGTGCCATCCTTGCTACTTTCCTTGCCTTCATCATCATTGCAATCATCCTTCGCTTCCGCCGTTCTTGATATTTGAAACTTGACACTTGGAACTTGGAACTTGAAACGTGACACTTGACACCTATTTACTCATCGGTCTCGGCAACCCTGGCCGCGAATACAAAGACAACCGCCACAACATCGGCTTCATGTTGATTGACCGACTCGCGGTCCGCATCAACGCGCGCGGACTCAAACTGCAATCGAAGGCCATCGTCACCAGCGGACTCTACGAGGAGCGCAAACTTATCCTCGCCAAGCCGCAGACCTACATGAACCTGTCGGGACAATCCGTGCAGGGATTGCTCAACTTCTACAAGATTCCCGCCGAAAACCTGATGGTCGCGCACGATGACCTTGACATCCCGCTCGGCACGATCCGCATCCGTCCCAGCGGCGGCGCAGGTGGACAGAAAGGCATGGCATCCACCATCGAACGTCTCGGCACCAAGGATTTTCCGCGCCTGCGCCTCGGTATTGGACGTCCGCCTGGCCGCATGGATGCCGCCGCCTACGTCCTGCAGGATTTCTCCCGCGCCGACCTGCTCATCGTCTCTGAGACCCTCGACCGCGCCGCGGATGCTGTGCAGGAATTTGTCGTCAAAGGATTGAACGCGGCGATGAATAAGTTCAATGGGGCTACTGACGCTCCAAAATAGCCTGTTGATTATTACGTACTGCGTATCCCGTAGATACGCAGTACGTAATATGCAATAAGAAGTAATCCCGTGTCCTCCTCCCTCCTTCTCCAGCACATCCGTTCCCTCCCAGCCTATCAATCCCTACTGGGAAACCTCATCGCGCATCCGCTCGGCCTGCCACGTTCCGCACGCCTACCCGTCCTCGCCTCCCTCCACGCGGACCTCAACCAGCCGATCCTGCTCATCACCGACCGCGCCGATCATGCCCTGGCGCTGTTTGATGAACTCGGTTTTTGGCTCCCCGAAGCGCCGCGTTATCTCTTTGCGGAACCCAATCCGCTTTTTTATGAACAGTCACCGTGGGGCGTGTCCACGCGACGCGAGCGCCTGCAAACGCTCACCGCCCTCGCCGCGTACCACTTACCGTTTACTCAAAAACCACAAACACATCCCGTCATCGTCGCCTCTGCCCGCGCCTTGATGACGCGCACCCTGCCGCGCCGCGACTATCTCAAAGCCTGCAAGAAACTTTCGGCGGGACAATCCACCCAACTCGAAACGCTCGTCCGCGCCTGGGCGGAGATCGGCTACCAGCGTGCCGACACCGTCCTCGAAGCGGGTCAATTCTCCCACCGCGGCGGCCTGCTCGACATCTGGCCAATGGCCGAGAGTCAACCCGTCCGCCTGGATTTCTTCGGCGACGAGATCGAGACCATCCGTCGTTTCGACCCCGCCACGCAACGCACCATCGCAAAACTTGAATCCATCCTCGTCACGCCCGCGCGGGAATTTATTGGGAGTACACAGGTAAACACGTACACAGGTACACAGGTGGACGTGGAACTTGAAACGTGGAACGTGGAACCCGAATCCGCACTCACCGAATTCCACCTCCCCCTCATCCACACCTTCCCCGCGTCTCTCTTCGATTACCTCCCATCAAAAGCCCTCATCGCCGTGGACGACCTTAGCCTCGTCGAAGGCATGATGCAGGAAGTGGAGGAGCAAGCCGTCCGCACCAGAAGCGAGTCCATTGAAGAAGGGATTCTCTCCCCCGATTTTCCGATCCCATATTTAACCTGGTCGGAGTTGGCAGATTCCATCGGCGATAGGGGGCTTGTTGAATTGGGACGCGTGGGGGAGAGTGATCAGTCATCAGTGAGCAGTCTCGCCGCGCAGTTTGGACATATCGAAAGGTTTGCTGGAAGACTCAAACCTTTTGAAGACTATCTCGCGCAACTCGTGGACGACGGCAAGCAAGTCGTGATCGTCTCGCGTCAACGCTCGCGTCTCGAAGAACTCTGGAGACAAACCAACGACTACAGACCACAGACCGCGGACGATGCGTCGTCTGTCGTCCGTCGTCCATCGTCCGTGATGTTCCTCGAAGCCTCCCTCACCGAAGGCTGGCAACTCGGCGACCTCTTCCTCGTCACCGACTCAGAGATCTTCGGCTGGGAGCGGCCGACTCCCCGCATGCGCGCTCGCGCCGCGGCGGAGACTCCCGAAGCGGTCTACGCGGACCTCCAGGCGGGCGACCACGTCGTCCACGTTGACCACGGCGTTGGGCGCTTCGCGGGACTCGTCCAACGTCAACTCGAGGGGCATGAACGCGAATTCCTCGCGGTCGAATACGAAGACGGCGACACGCTCTACGTCCCTGTGCATCAGGCCGATCGGCTGACGCGTTACGTCGGGGCGGATGGCGGCCTCCCGTCGCTTGACCGCCTCGGAAGTCAGGCATGGATCGAGAAGCGGGGACGCGTCAAAGAGGCGGTCAAGAAAGTCGCCGAGGAGATGCTCGATTTGTACGCGCGTCGTCATGTGTCTGTCGGTCATGCCTTCGCGCCTGATACGACCTGGCAGCGCGAACTCGAAGACTCGTTCCCCTACGCGGAGACGGACGACCAAGTCCGCGCGCTGACCGACATCAAGCGCGATATGGAAAATCCGCGCCCGATGGATCGCCTGTTGTGCGGCGATGTGGGTTACGGCAAGACCGAGGTCGCGTTGCGCGCCGCGTTCAAGTCTGTGATGGATGGCAAGCAGGTTGCGATCTTGGTGCCGACCACCGTGCTGGCGCAACAACATTACGAGACATTTTTGCAGAGGCTGGCCGCGTTCCCAGTGAAAGTGGAAATGCTCTCGCGCTTCCGCACCGCGAAGGAACAGGACGATGTGCTGTTACGACTCTCGATGGGCGAAGTGGACATCGTCATCGGTACTCACCGCTTGATTTCGTCGGATGTGCAATTTAAGGATTTGGGTCTGGTGGTGATCGACGAGGAGCAGCGCTTCGGGGTGGCGCACAAGGAGCATCTGAAAAAGTTGCGCACCGAGGTGGACGTGTTGACGTTGACCGCCACGCCGATTCCCCGCACGCTGTACATGGCGCTGACGGGCGTGCGCGACATCTCGAACCTGAACACGCCGCCCGAAGAACGCCTGCCCATCAGCACGCACGTTGGACCATATTCGCCGCGCCTCGTGCGACAGGCGATTCTGCGCGAACTCGAACGCGGCGGACAAATTTTCTTCGTCCACAACCGCGTCCACACGATTGACGCGATGAAGGCGCATTTGGATAAACTCGTCCCCGAAGCGCGCGTGGACATCGGTCACGGCCAGATGCCCGAGGGCGAACTCTCGGAGGTGATGCACCGATTCAACGCGGGCGAGATTGACATCCTGCTTTCGACCACGATCATCGAATCGGGACTCGACATCCCGAACGCAAACACCCTCATCGTTGACCGCGCCGACACTTTTGGCCTGGCGCAACTCTACCAACTGCGCGGCCGCGTCGGACGTGGGGCGATGCGCGCCTATGCCTATTTCTTTCGTCACAACAAAATTAATCCCACTGTGGACGGTCAGGCGCGGCTCGAAGTAATCGCCGAGAACACGCAACTCGGCGCGGGCTATTCCATCGCGATGCGCGATCTCGAGATCCGCGGCGCGGGCGAATTGCTCGGCACACGTCAACATGGATTTATTCAAGACGTGGGCTTCCACCTTTACACGCGCCTTCTCGCAGACGCGGTGAGACACATCAGAGTCGAAAGTCGAAAGTCAAAAGTCGCTGACGAAACACCCGACCTTCGACCTTCGACCTTTGACCTTCCCCTCGCCATGCCCGTCAACGTGGACCTCCCCCTCGCCATCGGCGTCCCTGCGGATTACATCCCCGACCAAAACCTGCGCCTGCGACTCTACCGCCGCATTGCGGACCTCCGCGATGAAACCGAAGTGGACGCGCTTGCGTCCGAATTCCGCGACCGATTTGGCGCGCTACCCGAAATGGTGGAATCTCTGCTCTACCAGATGCGCGTCAAACTCCGCGCCGAGAAGGCGGGACTCGCATCCGTGAGCTGGGAGGCGGGACAGGTCGCCCTGCGTTTCCCCGCGCCCGCCGAAGGGATGGAATTAAAGCGAATGTCCGATCTCGCCCCCGATGTGCGCGGCGGGAAGAATGTCTATTGGGTCAATTTCACGAAGAACGAGAATTGGATGCCGAGGCTGTTGGAAGTGTTGGAGATGGTGAGAGCTTGACGGGACGCGGACGAGCGCGGAAAACGCGGAATTAAAACCATCTGTGTTCATCCGCGTCTATCCGCGTTTTCCGCGTCTAATTACTGACAGCCTAAAAATTCCATTGCCTCACCAATCGCCGAATCCCTCTCGGCTGATTGGGGAATTTCCGTATTCAATTCCTCCCAAACGGGACACAAAATCGTCCTCATATACGCGCTGACGCGGTAGGATTGTTTCGTCAGCGCGAGCGCTTGTTTCCAATTTCCCACATGAGCATAGCCTTGAATGAAGGGGATGTACTCGAATCCGTGACCAGGCGCGTAACCGCCTTTTTGCGCCAATTCCCAGAAGAAGACAACTTGCTCCCAATCGCCCACCTGCCGCGCCAAATCTGCGCGCTGATAGTGGAAGCACCACGAGGCGGGGTTTTCAGGGACGATGGCGCGGTAAAGCGTGGGCTCGATTTCGTGTTTGTCTTGAATGCGACTCAAGTTTGAAACCTGCGCGGCTTGCTTTATCGCTTCGGGCAATCCGCGGAAAGCCGCGTCTTCGGGACGGAGGACCCACAGGCATTGATTCTTCTCTGGCTCGAAGACGATGATCAGGCTGTCGCGGCTGTTGCCCACGAATGTGGACGCATATTTTTTCGCGGTCAGTTCGCCGCCTTCCGCCAGCGAGGCCGCGTCTGTGCCGAGATTTTCGGACATGGCGAAGAACCAATATGGGCTGGGGCGCAGGGATTTCGTATCGTAGATCGTCTGGAACGCGAAACTCGTCGGGTAATCGCCCATGTAACTCAGGATTTCCTGGTCGGTGATGATGGCCGTCCCAGGCTCAATGTACGGCGCGCGCCAGGTCAACTGTTCGTAGAGTTTGACCTGTTTCTCCCACGATGTCTTGAAGTCAAACGCGTTGCGATTGTGGAATCCGATCAACAAGCCGATGAGGATCGCGAACATCACGCGCCGCGTCTTCTCGGACGTGAAGAGGGACTCGAAAACGACGGCGATCAGCATCCCCGCGCCAGGCAGGGCGGCGAGGGCGAAGCGTCCATTCCACGGCTCGAGTTTGAGATGGATGATGAAGTTGGCCGCGTAGGCGGGGGCAAGGCCGAGGAGGAGGACTAAAATGCCAGATAAAAGATAGGGGATAAAAGATAGGGGATAGGAGTTAGGGGATACGAGGCGCGTATTTCCGTGTGTACTTGTGTACGTGTCTACCTGTGTATCTGCAAAGACACGAGAATAGAAATAGGCAATCACGGCGGAAAAAAGCGTGATCGCCAAGACAACAAAATTCCGCGCGCGGGTGAGTTCGAGGGCGATGGGATCAACGAGCTTGAACCATGACGAGACGAGGACGAGGGCAATGTCCGCGCCGAGGTGTTGGAGGGTGGCGATGATCGTCTGGAGCGAAAGCGCGTCCGCGGGATTGTTGCGGAGATCGAGCGAGCCAAGGAAATCCACGCGCCAGTAAACGAAGAGGAAAAGAATTAGGAGATAGGGAAGCCAAGTTAGAGCGACTCGTCTAGCGAGTTGCGTGTAGCCAGAGTTGAAAGGAGCATTGCTGTTTTCAGGGATGCCTGGATTATGACCTTGATTAGCAACCTGTTTTGCCATCATCCAAATGACGAACGGACGAAGTAGTTCCAGTCCGACGAAATACTCCACGGTGAAAAGGTGCAACGTCTCCGCGAGGATCGCGAGCGCGGTGTAAACCAACCAGCGTTTTGGGTGTTGGATGGCGCGCATCATCAACAGCATGGACGCGAAGAAGAGCGCGAATGAAATCCAATGCTCGGTGTAGACCACGGCTTGCGGTTGAAGCGTGAAGATCGGATACAACAGAAAGAAGAATGACGCCAGCAGATTCGTGAGCGTCCGATTTGGGAAGAGGGTGGTCAGTGTGGAAAAGGCCAATAGAACGGTGAACAGCCGCAAGGTCAAAGAAAGAGCGTGCCAGGGGAGGGGAGAAAATCCGAGGAGCGGGTAGAGAGTCGCGTAGACCCAGGCCGCGGTCGGGCGGCCGTCCATCGTCAAAAATTCCAACATGCCGCGCGCGCCTGCCGCGCTTCCATAGTGGATGAAATGCCAGTCGTCTTGAAAAAATCCGAGCGAGGGGATGAGCAGGCCAAAAGCGAGAATGCCCGCGACGATGATCGCGATGAATGGTTGTTCGCCGATTTTTTTGAGCATGAAAATCATTATACTATGCGGCTATAATTGACCCACACGAGGAGTTGTGATGAAAAAAGCTTTAATTCTGACCCTGATCGTTTTACTGTTGTCGGCCTGCATGCCCTCACAGCAGGCGACGTCTGCCCCCGTGACGGATACGCCCAACGTGGAGACAATCGTCGCGGAGACCTTCACCGCGTTGACCGCGCAGGCGGCTCTCAGCGCGACCGTTGGGGCGGACTCGTCCACGCTGACGCCGTCTTCTTCACGGACGGAGACGGCCACCCCGACTCCCGAGCCTGGTTCCATCAGCGGGACGTTATCGTACCCTTCGAGTTTTATCCCGCCCTTGCGCGTGGTCGCGTTTCAAGTGAACGGATTCAATTATCGCTGGGTGGATACGATGCAGAATCAGAGTACCTACCAGATCAAGGGACTCGCGCCTGGCTTGTATCACGTGGTCGCGTATATCATGGATGGAACGTACGCAGGCGGTTACACCCAGATGGTTCCATGCGGACTCTCGGCAAGTTGCAACGACCACTCATTGATCGAGGTGGAAGTGAAATCGGGGCAGGATGCGCCCAACGTCAACCCTGGCGATTGGTACGCGCCGCAAGGAACGTTCCCAGCGATGCCGTAGGATAGTCCGCAGGGCTTCGTATGTGAGTGCAAGCGATTTATCCCCGCACGATGTGCATCGCCCACGCGTGTATCCTATCCGACGCGCATTGTCTCTTCCCAAGCCCCGCCCCGACGTCGAACGTCGGGGCTAATTTTACGAAGGTCTTCGACCTGCCCGCGACGCGAGTATAATAGAACGTACGTTCCCCTTATCAGAAGAGACAAACATGGAATTCAAACTTACCGCTCCCTTTGTCCCGATGGGCGACCAGCCCGAAGCGATTGCTCAACTTGTGGATGGTGTGCAGAAAGGCATGAAGCACCAGGTCTTGCTCGGCGCGACAGGCACGGGCAAGACATTCACCATTGCGTCTGTTATTCAGCAGTTGCAGAAACCCGCGCTCATCATGGCACACAACAAGACCCTCGCCGCGCAACTCTACGCGGAGTTCAAGGAATTCTTCCCTGAGAACGCGGTGGAGTATTTTGTCTCGTACTATGACTATTATCAGCCTGAGGCGTACGTCCCGCGTCACGATCTCTACATCGAGAAGGAAACCCAGATCAACGAAGAGATCGAGCGTCTGCGATTGGCGGCGACGACCAGTTTGGTCTCGCGCAAGGACGTGATCATCGTCGCGTCCGTTTCGTGCATTTACGGTCTCGGCTCGCCCGAGGAGTTCGGCAAAGGGACGGTCGTCTTGCAGGTAGGACAAATCTATCGCCGCAACGCGCTCATCCGCCAGTTGGTGGAGAGTCAGTATCAGCGCAACGATGTTGAGTTGCGCAGCGGCACGTTCAGGGTCAGGGGTGACACACTGGAGATCGTCCCTGCTTACGAGGACAAGCGCGGCTTTCGCATCACGTTTTTCGGCGACGAGGTGGAGCGCATCATCCAATTCAACCCGCTGACGGGCGAAGTCTTCGACGAGCCGCAAGAGATTTCGATCTATCCCGCCAAGCAATATCTGACCGACGCCGACCGCATGAAGGATGCCATCGGCCACATCGAAAAAGAGTTGGAAGATCGACTGGCGCTTTTCAAGGAGCAGGGAAAACTGCTCGAGGCCCAGCGCATCGAACAGCGCACGCGCTACGATTTGGAGATGTTGAAAGAGGTCGGCTATTGCTCGGGCATCGAAAACTACTCGCGCCATCTTGACGGCCGCGAGGCTGGCACACATCCGTGGACGATGATCGACTTCCTGCCGAGCGATTACCTGCTTATCATTGACGAGTCGCACATGAGCGTGCCACAGATCCGCGGCATGTACAACGGTGACCGTTCGCGCAAAGAGACTCTCGTCGAGTACGGTTTCCGCCTGCCGAGCGCGCTCGATAACCGTCCGCTCAAGTTCCACGAGTTCGAGAAAGTGATGGGCTACACCATTTACACATCCGCCACGCCTGGGCCGTATGAGATGGAACACGCCGAGCAGGTGGCCGAGCAGATCATCCGCCCGACGGGACTCGTGGACCCCGAAGTGGACATCCGCCCAACGAAGGGACAGGTGGACGATCTCGTCAAGGAGATTCGCGCCCGCACCGAAAACGGCGAACGCGTCCTCGTCACCACGCTCACGAAGCGCATGGCCGAAGACCTATCCACGTATCTGATGGAACTTGGAATCAAAGTTCACTACCTTCACTCCGAAGTGGAGACGCTCGAACGTATCGGCATCTTGCGCGACCTTCGGCTGGGCGTCTTCGACGTCGTCGTCGGCATCAACCTCCTGCGCGAGGGACTCGACCTGCCCGAAGTTTCCCTCGTGGCGATCCTGGACGCGGACAAGGAGGGTTTCCTCCGCTCGGACACGGCCCTCATCCAGACCATCGGCCGCGCCGCGCGTCACCTGCATGGACGCGTCATCATGTACGCCGACCGCATGACCGACTCGATGAAGCGCGCCCTCGACGAAACCACGCGTCGCCGCGCCAAGCAGATGAAATACAACGAAGAGCATCACATCGTCCCCGTCAGCATCCACAAGGCCATCCGTGACCTGACCGATCAAATGTCGCCGAAGGCTGTGGCGGAGATGAAGGGCGAGTACGTCACGAAGGCCAAGAGCGGCGTCCCGCGCGACGAGATGCGGAAACTCCTGTCCGATCTGGAGAAGCAGATGAAGGAGGCCGCCAAGAATCTCGAATTCGAACGTGCCGCCGCCCTGCGCGACGAACTTTACGAGTTGAAAGCCATCTTCGCGGACGAGGAGAATCTCAAGCCGTGGGAAAGGTTGAAGTTGTTGGCGGGGGAGTAGCCAGTAATCGGTAATCAGTGACCAGTGATCAGTATCATGAAACACCAGCGGAGGCCATGTGCGGCTCCGCTGGTGTTTGTTTAATTTCCAGATGCACC
This sequence comes from Chloroflexota bacterium, assembly GCA_049324715.1. Taxonomy (GTDB): domain Bacteria; phylum Chloroflexota; class Anaerolineae; order Anaerolineales; family Villigracilaceae; genus Denitrolinea. The sequence continues at coordinate 137,173 of JBMOMR010000024.1, forward strand.
ATCTCTCCCCCAAATCCGAAATATTTGGGGGACGTGTATCTGTAAGGGTGGTTGTATACAGGACAGAGGGGACAAACTGCTCTCTATTTTCTACTCTCTACTCTCTGCTCTTTTCCAACCTCTCCATCAAAAACAACACCTCCGCGGCATCGTCATAATCGAGCGCATTATCATCTGCCAGAGTTCTATCGTGGGAACCTTCAAGAACAGCAAGATACTTTGGCGCTGCAACTTTGAGCCAATTTTCTGTATCTGGAGCCTGAGAAACTTGCATCAAATACTGAATAGCTTCACTGGTTTGTCCCTGCTGCACTGCACCTAATACCTGATCAACTAATCTCCCTCCAACTGTTTGTGCATACCCACCCTGACGCCGATACGCCAAATACGCATCGCGCGCCTGCGCCCAGGCGGCACGGGCGGCGGCGGGATCCCCTGTCGCTTCTTCGATCTGGCGCAAAATTTCGAAGGATGTCCACGGAGTAGCCGCAAGCCCAACCTGGCTTTTACACTCAATCGCCCGCCTGATCTCGGCGCGGGCTTCGTCGTAGCGTTTGAGCAATCGTAGGCTATTGGCGATGTTGTTGCGGTCAATACCTTCGTTTTTCAAATTGTTCAGTTCTAGATCGATATCTGCCGCCTGACGGTAAAAAGTGACCGCTTCTTCTGAACGCCCCATATGAGTACCGTAAAGATTCCCTAATTGATTTAAACTCGTCGCTTGCTCAGAATGCATTTTGTTTTGTGTAAAAATCTCCAGCGAGCGGCGGTAGGCGGCTTCGGCGCTTTCGTAATCGCCTGCCTCCTGATGCACGATCCCGCTTTGATGCCAGGAAACCGCGACTTCTTTGGGTTCATTTTGTGTTTCAAAGATACGTCGTGCTTCTTCATAGCCTTTCAAAGCATCAGCATATCGTTTCTGTTTACGTCGTGCTGTTGCTAAATTTTGCTTACAAGCAGCTACCGACCGAAAATCTTCTTGTTTTTCAAACCTTTCGATGGCTTCATTATATTTTTTAGCCGCTTCTTCCAGTTGCCCCAAGCTGTTCAGGCTGTCGGCTTGGCGTGTTAGCACAGCCAAAGCCATTCGTTCTCCTCTTTCTCCTAAAGCTTCAAAAAGCCGCTGTGCTTCGACAAATAGCTCCAAAGCAGGTGCCGCTTGACCTGCTGCAAACAACACCTGCCCCAGCAAATTTGTCGCCATCGCTAAATCATAATCCGCGCCTTGATATACCGCCACCTTCGCCTTCTCCAATAGCGCCCCCGCTTTTTCGTAGGCAGGCTGGAGGTGCCCCATATCGAGCAGGCGTTCGATCAGCAGGCGTTCATTTTCAAAGCGGGTATGTCCCCATTCAGGGATGCGACCAGCCGATTCTTCGCGCAGTCCCACGGCTTTTGCCAGCGCACTGGGACGGTTCAGGTTTGCCAGAAGCTGCTCGATAGAACCTGCAATATCGCTGACCATTTCGGCGCTTGAATCATCTTGCTTTAGCAAATTCGCCAGCCAATCGAGCAGCGCCAGCAAATTGGGTAGTTCGAGCAGGGTCAGGTTGAATGCCATTCTGCTATCTTGGGACATTTGCTGATATAGAAAACCGACCAATTGCCGCATGGCTTGCGCCCAAGTACTTTCGAGTCCGGCAAATGTTTCTTGTTCCATGCCAAGTTTCAAATAGGCAGGCAGGGCAGGGTCGAGGCGCAAGTAGTTGTAGTCCTGAATTTCTGCCATGCCTGTGCCGATGAGCATCGTAGCAATGGGTTCTATTTCTTTCGGGTCAATACCCATCACAACAGCCATATTCACTAAATGCCCGCCACCATGAAAGGCCGCCAATTTGTTCACGCGTTGGCGCACTTCAGCAGGCAGGCGGCGCAGGGAGAGTTCCACACTGGCGTAGAGCGAGTTTTCGCGGTCGCCCTTGTTCTCGGCTTCGAGCTTTGCCATCAAGGCGGCGATATGTTGCGTGGTGTACCCCACGCCTTCCTTCACTTCACGGGCTAATAAGACCAATGCGCGCGGGTGGCAGTTCACCGCGTTCACCAGGGCTTCGATCTCTTCGGGCGTGCGGGCATCGTCGCTTTCGGGCGGCTGCCAGCCTTGCCGCGCCATCACCTTCTCGACCAGTTGGATGGCTTCGTCTTTGTGCAAGCGTCCCAGTTCCACCGTGTTTGTATCAAAAGGCTTTGGCAAAACTTCGCGGCTGGTGAAGAGCAGGCGGGTATGCGTGGAAGCTTTAAGTAGTTTTGTGCAAAGGTCGAGCAACTCGGTCACATCCGCGGCGCCCGCGGGGTTCACGCCCGCGCTATCGGGCAGGACGCTTTCGAGATTGTCGAGCAGGATCAGCGTAGTGTGGTCGCGCAGGGCGCGTTCCACAGGTTGGAGAGCCTCATCGAGAGTCTTGTATTGGGCGACGGTATATTTGGGCGTCAACTGCCTGCCGATCACATCCAGCACGCCGCGCACATCCTGCACGTTTTGGGTTTCCACGCTCACAAAAGCCGCGCGCTCGAAACGGTTCGAACGCACCAGCCAACGCGTCAGTTCTGTAGCGAGGGCGGTCTTGCCCATCCCACCGCTGCCGCGGATGACGGCGTAATTTGTCAGTTCCAGCAGACGCTCCAGATGCAGGAGCATCCGACTGCGTCCGACGAAGGAATGCTCAGGGGGTTCGGGGAGCAGACCCAGTTTGAGTTCGTTCCGCTTCCCTGCCAGACGGGAGGCTGTTTCGCCCGCTTTGACGGTAAACAACTGCGGGTCGGCTTCATCCTGATACAGCACGGGCACGAACCAGTCCCGCAGATCCAGTTTGCCCGCGCCCATGATCTTGAAACGGTACGGGTCATCATACAGGGCGATCTGCCCCGCCAGCATCGCATCGCCCACCCGCTGTCCCTGCGCCAGGCTCTTGTAAAACGGCTCCACAAAACGGCGGGCGGTCTCGACCAACACGCTGTGACTCATCGCCACTACCGAACCGACTCCCTCCTCCAGCAATTTGGCAGCGACGGAAGCTTTCGGGTCAGTCACTGACTGCGCCGTTTGGCAGGCATCCAGATAAATGAGAGGGACACCATACTGCCGAAGTTCGGCGGCTAATTCACTGGCATGGACGAGCGCCATCAGGCGATGTCCCAGTTTTTCGCCATCCTGCGGCGCTTCGAAACACAACGCGCCCAGCCCCACGCGGCGGTCGTAAACCCCATGCCCGTCAAAATGAACGATGTCGTAGGGATTTTTCGCCTCCTTCGCCTTCTTGAGCGCATCTTTCAAGGCTGGAAACGTGGGCGGATGTAGGATGTCCACCTGGACGAGTTCGCCCAGATTTTCAACCGCTTGAACGAGCGGAAGCGCACTACTGCGATGGTCGAGATACCCGACGGGCTGCCCCGCTTCATCCACTTCGGGACGCGGGCTGAGTAGCAACACACGGATCGGGAGTTTGGCCTGCGATGTGACGATCTGCTTGCGGTTCGGCAAACGTCGCCGCACCCGCACACCATTTCCGCCCTGCGAGAGATACCCGACCCCATCGTGCATGATCTCCCAGGGCAGAGAAAGCAGGTCGCTGGCGGCTTCGCGGATCAGGGCGGCTTGGGCATCGTCCGTGCCTTCGAGCGGTTCGCCATCCACTTGCACCGAAAAACGACGGCTGCCGCTAGTGCGCTTCCACGCTTCAAAAGGTTCGTGGGCAGATTCTCCGCCCAAGGCAGCCTTGAAAAGTGCATTGCCCCATTCGGGCAGGGAGTTCTCAGTCTTCTCGGCTCTCGTCTTAAAAACGCCTGTCGGCCACTGATAATATTTCTCGATATACCAGCGGATCTCGCTCAACTCCACAGGTCCCAAAGGCGCAGTGAAATGATATCGTTTGCTTGTAATATCCCGACTGTTGTCGGCGGGGTTGTAGGTCAACGTGGCGGTGGCGGTGGCGCGGCGGATGCCGTCTTTTTCTTCGATGATCGGGTCGGTCAGTTCGAGGATGAGTTCTTCAACGGGTGCGGCTTTGATTTCTGTGGCGCTTTCCCAGTCATTGGGGAGTTCTCTTCCAAGCGCGGCAAAGATTTTGGGCATGGCGTCACTGAAGCCAGTTGGTTTGTCTTCGATAAAAATGTGTACGGGTTCTTTCGGGAAAAATTTCTTGAGAATACCAGGCTTTACACCAGGCAAAATAACTGAAATCACCTTGAAACCATCATCTCGCTTTTTTGCTTGTTTCAAAGCAAAATCCAGCTCATCTTGAACCCATTCAGAACTCAGGGCATCGATACTAATTACAACAAGGAAATATCGAGCCGTCCTAATATTCTCTTCGATAGTGCTTTTAAGCTCATCTCCACCAGTTAATTCGCGGGAATCCACCCATGTCAATTCGTCAAACAATTCCAGCGTTTCGCGCAGTTTTTTTACAAAAGCGTCATTTTTTGAAGAGTGCGAGATAAAGATGTGTTCCTGTCCCATCGAAGCGTCTCCTTCAAATATTCCCAAGTCACAGGCAGAGATGTCGCGTTGCAACTATTATAGCCGTTTTTGGTTTTCACTAAAGAAGCCAGCGATGCCATTCGCGCCAAGCAACGGAAACGCTTCAAAGTTCACAACATCTTTGAGAGCGCCGCGGCTTTGCGCGATCAGTTGTACGAACTGAAAGCCATCTTCGCGGACGAGGAAAATCTCAAGCCGTGGGAGCGGTTGAAGTTGCTCGCAGGAGAATAGAGCGTTATAGGAGAAGACAGATGAAGAATCCTCTTGTGCAATTGCTCATTGCCGCCGTAATAGGTTTATTACTGGTGTCGCCGTTCGCGGTCATGGAGGTGGTCAACAGGCAGGACTTTGGCGAAGTGTTCCCCTTCCAGTTGTTCCTGGGATTGTGGCTCCTGCCCTCCCTGTTCGTATTTGTGTTGATGCCAATCGTGCAGGATGTGCGGTCGGGAAAAAATATCCTGGCCCAACCCCTCGGTCTCCTGCTTCGCGCTGTCTTTATGGGACTATTTGCGTTGATGTGGGTCAACACTCTCGCCGACCAATGGTCCTGTTTTGTGGGCGTCCTGTATTGTGATTGATCCCTCGGCGGCGAATTAAAACAGCGGAGCATTTTTCTGCTCCGCTGTTCGGGGAATTGTACCTACTCAACTTCAACTTTTAATCTGGCCGAAATGTGCCCGCCATGAGCACCTTACCCATGTAACGGATTTCTGCTGTGCTTCCGTTGCGGATCGTCGAGACCACCTCTGCCTGAACACCCATTTGCAGGCGGCCCATTCCCTGCCGCACCTCGACCTCGCAGATGATTCTTCCATCCGCCACTGCGGACACGGCTGAACCATCGGGGACCTCGACGCCGAAGAACTTGATCTCCACGCGCGCCTCTCCGTTGTCGTACTTTTTCACTTCGATTTCACCGCTTTTGACCCTGTTCTGGAAGGAAAAGCCCAGGAATTTAATGGTCTTGTCGCGGTACAAGTCCGCTTCATATTCCTCGATTTTGTGCCGCCAGGCGCTCGTCTGGTTCATGGCTCAATTCTCCCATTTGATTTGGAACTCGACTTCCTCCGCGCCGTCGGAGCGTTCATGCTCCACGCTGATGCTGGCGCTCGGCGGTACGCTGATCCGCTTCCCCGCCACCTGGATCGAGAACCGTTTCCCCTGTTCCAGGGCATCGGCCAGCCGCCGCAGTTTTGCGGCAAACTGTTTGACGGAATAGATTTTCTCTACATCTCGATTGTTTCGCTTTGCCATTTCAACCTCCGATTAAATTGATTCGTTTCGCTTCGCGCGGACGTTTTGCGCGGTACCGCTTCTCTTACTCTTCTTCCTCTTCGACTTTCCCGACGATCTTATCCACCCGCTTCATCACTTCCTCGGTCAACTTTGGCAGGATTTCGAGTGCCTTCATGTTTTCGTATACCTGTTCCACGCGGCTCGCGCCCGTGATGACGGTGCTGACGTGGGGATTCTTCGCGCACCAGGCAATGGCAAATTGCGCCAGCGAGCAATCCAATTCCTTGGCGATCTTACCCAGTTTCTGCACTTTGGCGAGGCTGTCCTTGTCGGTCAGTTTGTCTTTCAACCATCCATAGCCGCGCAACGCGCCGCGGCTGTCTTTGGGAATCCCGTTTTGGTATTTACCCGTCAGCAGACCCGATGCCAGCGGACTCCAGATGGTTGTCCCGAGGCCGATGTCTTCGTAGAGGCGCGCGTATTCCACTTCCACGCGCTCGCGGTGGAACAGGTTGTATTCGGGTTGCTCCATCGTGGGTTTGTGCCAGCCGTACTTGTCGCAGACCGCCCACGCGGCGCGGATCTCGTCCGCGCTCCACTCGGATACGCCCCAGTACATGGCGCGTCCCGAAGCGACGATGTCCTGCATCGCCCGCGCGGTCTCCTCGATGGGCGTCTCGCGGTCGGGGCGGTGACAAAAGATCAGGTCCACGTAGTCCAGCCCAAGTCGACGGAGAGAACCGTCAATTCCTTCGAGCAGGCGTTTTCGGTTCAGCGTGTTCCGTTCGTTGGGGCCGTCGTTCAGTCCCCAGAAAAATTTCGTCGAGACGAGATAACTGCCGCGCCGCCAGCCAAGTTTTTTCAGCGCTTCGCCCATCACCAGTTCGGACTTCCCGCCCGCGTAGACTTCCGCGTTGTCGAAAAAGTTGACACCCGCCTCGCGCGCCGCCGACATCATTTCCACGGCCGCGTCCACTTGGACCTGATTGTGGAACGTGACCCACGACCCGAGCGATAGCAAACTGACTTTGATTCCTGCCCGCCCCAAACGCCGATACTGCATATTCATTTTTCCTCTCCGATTTAATATTTTCCGCGATTCTACCACCGACATAAATTCCGCCTCTGATATAATTCCGCCGCTCTGCACGACAGACACCACGAAAGAAAACGAGACCCTCATTGATGAAACGCCTGCCCGCGCTGGATGCCCTGCGGGGAATTGCCATCCTGATTGTTCTGGTTCATCATTACGTTCCCGAACAATTCAAGCCGCCGCTCTTCTGGAGTGGGGTGGATCTGTTCTTCGTTCTTTCGGGTTTTTTGATCACCGACATCCTCCTGAAAAACAGGGACGCTTCGAACTACTACCAGACGTTCTACCTGCGGCGCGGCGCGCGCATCCTGCCGTTGTATTGGCTTCTGTTGCTGGCGTTCTTCCTGGTGATGCGACTCGAGCCTGAAATACTGGGCTCTTCGTTTTCCAAACACCTGCCGTTCTGGTCGTACGCCACCTTCACGCAGAACTTCCTCTATTCCATCCGAAATTTCTGGCGCGATCCCTGGCTGGATGTGACCTGGTCGCTGGCGTTGGAGGAGCAGTTTTACGTTTTCCTTTCCCTCTCCGTGCGCAATCTGAATAAGAAATATCTCGCAGGCGTGTCCATCTTTCTCATCCTGCTCGCCCCCGTCCTGCGTTTTTTCACCGACGCTCCGCTGGTCTCGTACCAACTTCCGCTCCACCGCGCGGACTCGCTCATGCTTGGTGTTCTGATCGCGATCCTGTGGCAATCGCAAACGGCGCAGGATTTCATTCACGCCAAGAAAAAATATTTCCTGTGGGCGTTGCCTGTCTTCTTCATTGGGATCGCTTACCTGTTCAAAACCGAAGCGGGGATCGGCCTGCCCATTCCACATTTCTTCCTCGCCTTTTTCTACGCCGACCTTTTGATTTTGGGACTGGTCAGTTCTGCAGACAAACCAGGCATCTTCTTCGGCAACAAAGTGCTGGGGTGGCTGGGACTGCGTTCCTACGGCATTTACTTGTTGCATAAACCGATCCGTCTTGTCTTTGCGACTCTCCTGGCTGGCGCTTCCATCACGCTTGATCCAGTCGTTGCCATGTTGCTTGTTTGTGTTTTGCTTTGTGTGGTGGCAGAACTCTCCTATCGTCTCATCGAAAAGCCCATCATGAACTGGGGACATCAGTTCAAGTATCGGCTTTCGCTTTCACCGGTGCCCGCGTTGGACGGCAGAGCATAAATCGCTCTGTTATAATTTCGTCTCCCGCGGCTGTAAGTCGCCGCGGGTCCTAATGTCCATGCTCAAAAAACTTTCCGACTTTCTCCAGCCCCATCTGCCCGACCGAACCGAGATGCTGCTCGTGCTTTCCATGGCGGCTTTTCTTGTTTTCACCTGGTCTATGCGGGCGTTGTTCTTCAATTTCCCCGCGTTCCTGCTCTCGTACACGCTCAGCGAGATCCTCGTCATTGCCGCGTACATGCTGGCATCTGCCTTGCTCGAGACCCTGCTTGTGACGTTCGTGCTGATCGCCGTCGCGGCCATCTTCCCCAGGAAATTTTTCCGAGAGGGCTTTTCGTACAAGGCCTCCTTTTTTCTCATCGCGTTCGGCGCCATCTCCATCCACATGCAATTTGTGATGACCAATCAACCGAAGCCAGATTTCCTCCTTCTTGAATTGGTACGCGCCCTCGCTTTGTGGATCGCTCCCGTTCTGCTGACGTACTTCATGGCCCCCGTCCGCAAAATTGTAATGGACGTGCTCGACCGCCTGACCATCTTCTCCTACATTTACCTGCCTCTGGGGTTGCTCTCCCTGCTCGTGGTGACGTTCCGACTTTTATGGTGATTTGAATGTCCACTCTCTCCCGCCGCAACTTCTTGAAACTGATGACGCTCTCCGCGTCTGCGCTGGCGGCGCGTCCGCTCGCTTCGCTTCTGGACCCGAAGGCGGATTCCTCGACCCCGCACATCCTCTTCTTCGTCTTCGACGCGTGGTCGGCGGCCAATGTGCAATTGTACGGATATCCCCGCCGCACCATGCCGAACCTCGAGCGTTTTGCCGAGCGATGCACCGTCTACCACAATCACTACACCGCTGGTAACTTCACCGTCCCGGGGACGGCGTCCATGCTGACGGGACTCCATCCGTGGACGCACCGCGCTGTCCAGTTGACCGCAGGAGGCGTGAAGTCCGAGCACAAACCCCACAATCTGTTTGCCGCCCTCGAGACGACTCATTCCACACTTGGCTTCTCCCAAAATCCCTACGCGGATATTTTCCTGTATCAGTTCGAGCAATATCTCGACACGTATCTCTCCGAAGTGGCCTTCAATCTGGAGCGTCGCCAGATCTCCAGTCTCCCTATCTTCGACAACGACGCGCAACTCGCGTTCGCCAGTTTCGAGAACAACATCTTCCGCAATGGCAAGGGGCCGAGCGGTTCTCTCTTCCTGAGTTTGATCGCCCGCATGAACAAACTGCTCCGCTATTCGCGGTTTCGCGAGCAGTATCGTGACTTGTATCCGAAGAGCCTTCCCACCGCGGGTGGCGTCTTCCTGTTGGATCAACTCATGCAAGGGATGACAGATACCATCCGCAAATTTGATTCGCCGACGATGGCGTACTTCCATATCTTCCCGCCGCATGAGCCTTACGCGCCAAATCGCAAAGCGCTTACGCTCTTCGACGATGGCTGGACGCCGCCCGAAAAGCCCGTTCACCCGCTGTCGCAACATCACTCGGCCGACGAAATGTCTGCATCCCGCTTGCGATATGACCAGTACCTCGCCACACTCGATGCCGAATTTGCACGTCTGCTCGCTGAGTTGGAAACATCGGGGATCCTCGAAAAAAGCATCGTCGTCATTACCTCCGATCATGGCGAACTCTTCGAGCGCGGCGAGATCGAGCACAACACCTTCCTGCTTTCCAGCCCTGTGGTTCACGTGCCGCTGCTGATCTCCCAACCCGGACAATCCCAGCGCAAGGACATCCACGCCTGTACCAGCAATGTGGACCTCCTCCCGACGCTGACCAGCCTCGTCGGCGCGCCCGCTCCTTCCTGGACCGAAGGCCGCCTCCTGCCTGGACTGGGAGGCGAGGAGGACCTGAACCGAAGCATCTTCTCCCTGGACGCCAAAACCGCCTCGTCGTTCTCTTCGTTCGAAAAGTTCTCCATTTCCATGATCAAACAGCGGCATCGTCTCATCTATTACAATTACACCGATTATTCGGGGTTTGAATTCTATAACATGGACGAGGACCCCGAAGAAATGCACGACCTTTACCCATCCGCCCCATCTCTTGCCCGACAAATGGAGCAGGAAATGCTGGAAAAGGTCGAAGAATTCAATGCGCCTTACAAAAGATCTGGCTGACCATTGCCCTCTTTTAGCGAAGAGTAACGCCTCCTGTGCTTTGACGGGAGGCGTTTTTGTTTCCATTTTGTGACTTAAGTCATGTTTTTTTAGAGGGGTTTGCGGAATAATTACAAATAACACAAGAAATGTCCAAAATCTTAATAAGGAGTCGAAATGAAGATAGCTCGCTCTCTCTTCTTTCTCGTGATCGTTGCTGTTGTTCTGGTTGCTTGCGGTGGAAGTCAACCGGATTTGAGTACCAAAGAGTACGTTCTCACCACCGAATTCATCAACGGTGACATGTCGTTTATGGGGGTTGGCGGGGATATCAACGGCATCCTGAACCCGACGTTGATCGCCGAGGCGGGCCAGACCGTCACCGTGACCCTGGTCAATGGCGGATGGGGCAAGCACGACATCTACTTCCCCGATTTGAAGGTCGGCACGAAGACGGTCTCCGAAAAAGGCGAAACCGCCTCGGTGACCTTCCAGGTCCCGCAGCAGGAAGGTGAATTGGAATACCACGACAGCGTGGAGCATCACGCCGAACTTGGGATGCTCGGTGTCTTGCAGGTGACCGCGAAAGATGCTCCTGTCGTTGCCGCACAACCAGCCGCCGCCGTGAATGCGGACCTTGCCCAGTTATTCCAGAAGGGGGGGTGTTCGGCCTGCCACGTTATTCCCGGAGTCCCCAATGCGGTGGGAAGTATTGGCCCAGACCTGAGTAATCTTGGCGCGTTGGCGGAAGAACATCTGAAATCGTCCAATTACACGGGCAGGGCGAAAACTGCCGAAGAGTACATCCGTGAGTCCATGGAATCTCCCAGCGCTTTCGTTGCCCCAGATTGCCCGACCGGTCCGTGCCAGGACGGGCTGATGCCTTCCATGGCTGGAGTGTTCAGCGAGCAGGAACTCCAACAGGTGGTGACCTATCTTGCGGGATTGCCAGAGAGCGCGGCTCAACTGGCCGCAACGACTGATTCGGGGGAACAGGTCGCGGCGACAACCTCCGATGCTCCCACGTTGACGGAAGAGGAGTTTGCCTGGGCGAAGCAGACCTTCTTCGAGCGGTGCGCGGGTTGCCATGGTACGTTACGAAAAGGCGCAACTGGTCCCGCGCTGACGCCTGACAAAACCCTCCCCAAAGGGACGGTGGGTCTCTCGGCGATCATCTTCAACGGGACAACGCGCGGCATGCCCGATTGGGGCAAGCAGGGCGTTTTGACCCAGGAGCAGACCGATATCATGGCGAAGTTCCTGCAAAACGAACCGCCCGCTCCGCCTGAACTCTCGCTCCAGCAGATGAAAGATTCGTGGCAGTTGATCACGCCTGTGGATCAGCGCCCCACTTCGCCGCAGACCACGCGCAACATTGACAACTACTTCATCGTCACCCTGCGCGACGCCGGGCAGGTAGCCATCATCGACGGTGATACCCATGAGATCGTCAGCACCGTGGACAGCGGTTACGCCGTTCACATCACGCGCATGTCCGCTTCGGGACGCTACGCCTACGTGATCGGTCGTGACGGCCGTCTCGCTTTGATTGACCTGTGGATGGAGAAGCCCGAAGTTGTGGCCCGCGTCCAGACCTGCTATGACGCTCGCTCGGTGGAAGTGAGTAAGTACGAGGGCCCCGAAGGCGATTTCCGCGACAAGTACGCCATCACCGGTTGTTACTGGCCGCCGCATTTCGCCATCCTCGATGGGCAGACGCTCGAGCCGATGAAGGTTGTCTCCAGCCGCAGTTACACGTTCGATACGGGCGAATTCCATCCTGAACCGCGCGTGGCGAGCATCCTTGCTTCGCACTACAAGCCGGAATGGATCGTCAACGTCAAAGAGACCGGTCAAATCTGGATCGTGAACTACACCGACCCGCTGAACCCGACCATCAAAATGATCAACGCCGCTCTCTTCCTGCACGACGGCGGATTGGACTCGACGCATCGCTACTTCCTCGTGGCGGCCAACCAGTCCAACAAGATCGCGATCGTGGATTTGAAGACCGGCGGCCTGGCGGGAATCGCTGAAGTGGGCGCGGTGCCGCATCCCGGGCGAGGCGCCAATTGGCTGGATCCCGAATTCGGTCCAGTGTGGAGCACGCCGCATCTCGGTGAGGCCTCCGTCATGTCGGTCGGGACCGATCCCGAAGGGCACGCTGACAACGCCTGGAAGGCGGTACGCACGACGCCTCTGCCGGGTTCTGGCAGTCTGTTCATCAAGACGCATCCCAATAGTCAGTGGATCTGGGTGGACATGACGCTCAACTCGGACCCGGTGCTGGCGCGCACCATCTGCGTCATTGCCAAGTCTGACCCATCCAAGGTCTACAAGTGTTGGGAAATTGGCACCTACGGGCGTGCGGTCCACTTTGAGTACAACAAGGACGGAACGCAGGTGTGGGTCAGTCTGTGGGGCGACGCCGCCAAGCCCGGCGAGACTGGCGAGATCGTCATCTATGACGATGCCACGCTGGAGGAGGTCGCGCGCATTCCAAATCTGATCACCCCGACCGGCAAGTTCAATGTTAACAACACTGTGAACGATATCTACTAATCATCGATTCGTTCAAAAACCGCCGGGCATTTGCCCGGCGGTTTGCATTGGGAAAGGCCTATACTTTCGGCCTTCCTGTTTGACGAAAAGGAACGGTCTTTCAGAAAACAAAGCCCTATTGAGAAGATAAAAATAAGGTAACGGTTCAGTGTAAGTGATGGTTTCGTGGGACGGGATGGAATCCCGCCATATTACGGATATGCAGAATACCATCACCTGCACTTGCGCCAGGTGCAGGTGTCCGCACCAAGAAAGAGACAGTCGCCTGTGTAGTGACTGTCTCTTTCTTGGTGCGGATGAACATTTCGTAGACGGAGAGCCGAGCGCTTCCTTCCTACGGGACGGTGTTGTCTTGCCATTCTCCTTCGGCGGTAGTGAAGTCGGTTATCTTGTCAATGCCGAGGCCTCCGCTGAAGAAGTCCCTGCCCGAGCCGCCGGTAAGGGTATCGTTCCCGACACCGCCACAGAGTAGGTCCGAATCGCCGAGTCCTCTGAGTGTGTCGTTCCCGCCCATGCCGAAGAGCATGTCGAGGCCGTTCGAACCCGTCAGCACATTCCTCAGGTTTGTCCCAACCTTGAAATTGATCGTAAAGTTCGAGGAGGTCACCTTGTTGCTCAGTTTGAGCGTTATGACGGCTGAACCAGACTTGTCGGGTACGCCCTTGATCACCACAGAGAAGATATTGTATTTGATGGAACTCTCGATAATCACGTTCGCTCTCGGGACGAGGGAAGTGTTGGAACTGGAAACGAACGACAAAGTCAAATCAGGGTCCAGTGGATTGTTGACGCGTATGCCGAATTTACCCTTTGCCCCGGGTCCCGCGTAACAGAAACCATTGATGACCCTGGCTGACGGAGGCAGGCCGATGGTCCAGGTGAAACTGACCGGATCGAGGGTCACGTTACCGGCCTGATCGATCGCGCGCACGCTGAAGGTGTGGCTGCCCAACGCCAGATCGGAGTAACTTGTGGGGCTGGTGCAGGCGTTGAATGCGCTATTATCCAGATCGCACTCGAAGAGAAGGTCATCAGGCGATGTGGCGTTATCTGTGCCAGAGAATGTGAAGGTTGCGGTTCTGTCTGTGGTCGCGACGGGAGGATGCCCGGTGATGATAATGGTTGGCGGCACAGTATCGGGTAGTGTCACCGTGGCATCGTCGCTGTTGACGTTGAGCGTGGGCGCTTCGCCGACGTGATTGGGACCGCCTTCTGTGCCCGCATAACTGACCAATGTGGCAGTGTTGATGATCGCCGTCTGGGCAGGCAGGTCGGTGGCGATTTGCAGGTCATACGTGATGACGATCAGATTTCGACCGTCTGCCGGGTCGTACACGTGCGCGGCACCTTGCGATGGACCCTCGTCGGCAAACATGATTCCATCATCGAACAGGCCAGACGGTTCGGTGGCGGTACTGCCGAGGGGGGTGAACACGATCGAGGTCCCATCGCCGCGGCGGACCTGGAGGTTGATCCCCCCGGCGGGAATCTGCATCCCTGCGGGAAGCGTGTCTCTGACCGAAATGTCGAACGCGCCGAAACTGCTGTGTCCCAGGTTTTCGAGCGTGATCGCGAACGTCACCAGATTGCCGCCGAGCACCATTTCAACGTCGGAGTTGATCAAAGCGGTGTAGGGGTCGTTATCGCCCGAGGCGATGACGCCGCTCCATGAGGGGTTGCTTCCCGGGGCGTTGAACGTGACCGGCGCGGGCGGATTCGGCACAAAAACGGCTGCGGTATTGTTGCTGGCGACAACGCCTTTCTGCAAAGAGACGCCCGGTTCTTTGAGCGTAAACTGGGCATTTCCAACCGAGGCGTGTTGGTAGGAGTTTGTGGTGTCTTCCAGTCCAAACACGAGGTTGGTCAGCAGACTGCCGTCGGCGTAGGGCGCGTTGGAGACTGTGACGGTGAACAGGATGTCAATGACGGTTGGCGTATCGGTTGGATCGTCGAACGAGCCAAAGTCGAAGGTCAGGTTGTTGGACCCGGCGTCCGATGAAATTGTCGGGATCACTCCCAGGGCGCTGCGGAATGTGTCATCGGGGCCGAATTTGGCATGGCCCGCGGCAGGGACGGAGGCGTCGGTCACATCGTCAAATGCGGCGATCTCGGCCGCGTCAAAGATGGGCAGGGGCAGGAAATCGGTGATGGAGAGGCTGTCCGAGTCGCTGGAAGGTAGGGTTTGTGTGAAGCGGAAGGTGATCGTATCGTTCGGCTGGACTTCGGGGGTGAAGGTGGTCGAGCCGTTGATGGCGTAAATTTCCTTGCTCAAACCGCCAGATACGATCTCGAACTTTTGCACGCTGTCGTTGGTCTGTGTATTCAGGACAGTTGTGATCGTGGTTTCGTCGCGGATCGTGCCGTTGAGGCTGGCGGAGTTGTACAGGACGTCGCCGTGGTCCACGCTGGCGTCGCCAGAGGGATAGGTATCCGAGAAATCTTCCTGGATGACGGCATAGTAGGTGATGGAGCCGCTGGCGGGTAAAACGCCCGTGGCATCAGCCTCGCCGCCTTGCAGAATCCCATCGGCGGCACTGGCGTTGAGCATGGCCTGGGAGATGTTGAAGGTCAGGGTGGTGCTGCCATTTGTGCCGTCATCAGGGACGCCGGGGCCAGTGCCGCCGATTTGCGATTCGTCAATGATCAAATCGTCGGAGGGATTGGGCGCTCCTGGGGGCGCGACATAGGTGAAATTTTGATCGGTCAGCGTGGTGTTGCGGTCACTGACGGAGAAGGTCGGAGGGAGCGTGGAATCGTCAAACCGCTGTCCGTCGGTCATCACGTCGGTCACAACGAGGTCGCCAAAGGTGAAGTAGTCGGAAATCTGGAATGTGAGCGTATATTTCAGGACATCGCCGGCGCTGTAGCCGTCTGGTCCATTCTCCACGACGATCTCGATGGATTTTTGCACCGCAATGGAGCGGATATTCAACGTGTGGAGCACGGAGCAACTCGGGCAGGGACCGTTCGCGAGCGCGTTGTCGGGTCCCGCGCTGTCGCGTGTGTCAACGGGCGTCCAGTCACCGACGGCGCTGGCGATATTTTCCGCGAGGGCAGGATCGCCCGTGGACGGGTCGAGGATCACGTTTCCATCCGCGTCGAGTTCGGGGATGAAGAACTGCACGGAAATTGTCGCGCTGCCCGTCACGGAGGCGAGGTTGACGATCAGGTCGTTGTCGGGGGCGTTGGCGGCCGCGCCTACAGTTGGTTCATCAACCAGCGTCCCGCCGCCGAGCGAAACCACGCTCAAGTAGGCGAGGTTGTTGGGGAAGATATCCGTCACATCGAGATCGGTGACGGTTTGCCCGTTGGCGACGTAGACGGTGATATCGTACTGCCGTGGATAGTTCGGTCCGCTGACGCTTTCGTAGACCGGGTTGACGTTGCCATACGGGCATTGGGTTTCGTCAAGGACCGGCTCGTCAGGCAGGGTGTAGGGACATTCCTTGGGGCCGTCGAAGGTTTTTTCGATGTAGATCACGCGCGGGGTCACGCTCAGAAGCGGCCAGCCTGAACCGTCGTCGGTGGCGGGATTCACAACGGCGGGGTCGATCGCGGGATCGTCGAGGCTGTTGCCCCCGTAGCGGAATCCGCCGCGTCCCAGGATGGTCAGGGGAGTGTCCACGTCGGCCAGCGCGGATGTGTTGGCGGTGACTTTGATCCACAGCGCGGGCATATCCTGTGTGATGGAGCTGAACGGCAGTTCGAGCACGACCAACTGGTCACCGGCGGTTCCGCAAACGGGCAGGGGACTGCCGTTTGCATCGTAGGCGAGCGGATGCCCGACGCATCCTGTTGTGCCTGGCTCTGTCGGGCCGTCGGCGTCGGGGAAGGTCAACACGGTGGTGGTCAGCGCGACGCCCGCATATTCCGCACTGACGAAGGTGATGCCGTCGGGAGTGTCCGTCCCGGCCGCGCCGTCCGCGCCGTTGGCGGGGAAGATCAGGTCAATGAAGGGACCGAAGCCCGTGTCGGCTGGATTGTCGTAGGTGAGGTAGAAGTCGAAATCCTCGCCGACCATCACGCGTTCGAGCGGATGGATTGCGAGCGTGACACTGGTATCTGGTGCAAAGCGCGGCGCAGGGACCGCGCCAGAGGCTTGCACAGGCTTCGAAGTCGAAACTCCTCCCAGCGAGGCAAGCAACAGGAAAACGATCATGAAATGATTCAGAAAACGGGAATTGGGCGGGCGCATTGTATCCTCCAGACTTTGATGAATGATGAAAACAGCCTTTTTCATTATATGCAGAAAAGAATTTCGTGAAAAACAGAACAAGCGAAAAAACAAAAATGAAAGGTGGATAAGCAGTGACGAACTCATTGAAATCCACCAAACGGGGATGATTTGGTCAATTCTCGGATCATCTGTAAAACAGACCTCCGAGCTTTGCCCGGAGGTCTGTCAATTTAAAATTGGTTGCTGACTACGCCACTTCGAGATAGCGCTCGATCTCATAGTCCGTCACGTGCAGGCGGAAGTCATCCCACTCTTCCCACTTGGCGCGTGCGAAGGCTTCGTAGGCGGACGTGCCGAGGGCCTCCCTCAGGACCGCATCCTTCTCCAACTCGACGAGGGCTTCCGCAAGCGACCCGGGCAATTCGCCCACACCCATCTTCTTGCGTTCCTTCTTATCGAGATGATAGAGGTTCACGTTGTTGAGCGGCTTGGGCGGTGTCATCTTGTTATCGATGCCATCCAGTGCAGCGGCCAGCATGCCCGTAAACGCGAGATAGGGATTTGACGACGGGTCGGGGAATCGCAATTCGGCGCGCATGGACTTGTCGCGGCCCTCGGTGTAGCGCGGGATGCGCACCAGCGCCGAACGGTTGATCTGCGCCCAGCCGATGTAGACGGGTGCCTCGTAACCGGGCACGAGACGTTTGTACGAGTTGACCGTCGGTGCGACGAGGGCGGCCAGCGCGGGGGCGTGTTTCAACTGTCCCGCGATGAACGAACGCGCTGTCGCCGAGAGTTTCATCTCATCGTTGGCATCGAAGAACACGTTGTTCCCATTCTTGTCGAACAGAGACTGGTGACAGTGCATACCCGAACCGTTGATTCCAAACACGGGCTTGGGCATGAACGAAGCGGTCAGCCCGTGCTGGGCCGCAATGGCTTTCACGGTGTACTTCAACGTCAAAACATTGTCGGCGGCTTTGAGCGCGTCGGTGAATCGGAAGTCGATCTCGTGCTGGCCGAGCGCCACTTCGTGATGGCCCACTTCCACTTCGATGCCCATGCTCATCAACGCTTCCATCAATTTCGTGCGGACGACCACGGCCTCGTCGAACGAGGAAAAATCGAAGTAGCCGCCAACGTCGTGCGGTACGGGATGGACGCCGTGCCCGTTCGTCCCCTTGAAGAGGAAGAACTCGGGCTCGGGGCCGATGTTAAACGTCCAGCCGCGTTCGGTCACTCGCTTTATCAACCGCTTCAACGTCCCGCGCGGATCACCCTCGAATGGCTCACCGTCGGGCGTGTAGATGTCGCAGAAGATGCGCGCCCGTTTGCTTCCCTCAGGGGACCACGGAAGCACCGCGTACGTGTCGGGGTCCAGAATGAGGCGCATGTCGCTTTCCTGAATGCGGGCAAATCCCTCCACCGACGATCCGTCGAACCACACACCGTCTTCCAGCGCGCCCTCCAGGTTGTGCAGGGGCATGTCCACGCTTTTCACCGAACCGAGCACGTCGGTGAATTGCAGGGAAACAAAATTGACATTATCTTCTTTAATTCGCTTGATCAAATCCTTCGCGTCCATTTTTCTTCTCCTGTTCTGATGATTGATGACTGAAAACTGATGACTGGGTACTGCTCACTCTCCAACCGCCACCACCTCCTCCTCGTCTTTTTTCGCATCCTTCTGGACCCCGGAGCGGCTCCTGTTTATGAACATCACCGACCCGACGATGATTGCCGCCGCCAGCCAGATGCGCGGCTCCAGCGATTCATCGGCCAGCCAGTTTCCGAGCAAGACCGCCACGATGGGATTCACATACGCGTAGGTCGCGACCAGCGAGATCGGTGCGTTCTGCAATAGCCAGCCGTACGAAACGAATCCAACCAGCGAACCGATGAAGATGAGATAGATCAAGCCCCACGCGGATTTTGCCGTGACGAGGGACACTTCCCATCCACCCAATTCGCCAGAGCCGACTGATACGAGGAACAGGCCGATGCTTCCCATCAGCATCTGTCCGCCCGTGGACATGAGCGAGGACTTCGGCAAGTCCGCGTGTTTGCTGTAAACCGATCCGAGGCTCCAGAACACACAGGCCAGCAACAACGCCCCGATGCCCATCGAGTTCAAGCGCGAGCCGCCCGTCAATTCGGCAGGACCGATCAGGATGAAAATGCCGATGAAGCCGATCAGCAGTCCGAGGAAGGTCCAGCGGTTCGGTTTGACTCCGCCCGGGCGGAAGGCTTCTGTCACAACGAGGAACATGGGGATGGAACCGATCATCAGCGCCGCGATCCCCGAGGGGATGGTCTGCTCGGCCCATGCCACCAAGCCGTTGCCACCGAGCAGGAGCAGGTTGCCGATGACCGCCAGCGAGATCCACTGCTTGCGCGTGGGCAGGGATACTCCCGCCGCGCGCTGCCAGATGACGAGGATGAGTCCCGATACGAGGAAACGAATCCCCGCGTGGAAGAACGGCGGGATGCTTTCCACCGCGAATCGAATCGCCAGGTACGTCGAACCCCAGACGATGTATAGTGCCAATAAAGCAATCCAGATTTTCGTTTTCATTCTTGTCCTTTTTAGACCATTGACGATGGGCCGTTTTACGGTCTACCGTCCGCAGTCCACTGTCCAAATTCACTGACCAACAGCGCCTTCTTCCTCGCGCTTCCATACCGATAATTTCCGAAGTCGCCATCCTTGCGCAGGACGCGGTGACAGGGAATCAGCACCGCGATGGGGTTGTGTCCCACCGCCGTTCCCACTGCGCGGAGGGCGGACGGCTGGCCGATGCGTGTCGCGATCTGCCCGTAGGTGGTCACCGTTCCTTGTGGGATCTGCAAAAGCGCCTCCCAGACCTTGATCTGGAAATTCGTCCCGCGCAGGTGCAGGCGGATCGCTTCACTGCCGCGCCAGTTCAGGTCGAAGATCGGCGCGACGAGCGGGGCGGTGGTCCTGACGTCCTCGATCATCTTCGCCTCCTTCCAGTCCGCGACCAGGTTGTCCACCGCGGCGCCTTCGCTGGTCTGCACGAATCCGAGGTGACAGATGCCGCGCTCGGTCGTCGCGATCAGACATTTGCCGAAGGGCGTGGGATGAATCCCGTAACGGATGGTCACGCCCGCGCCGCCCGTCTTGTATTCGCCCGGCGTCATCGCTTCGGTGGTGACGAAAAGATCGTGCAAGCGTCCCAGGCTCGAAAGTCCAACTCGATGCGTGGTGTCCAGCAGGTTTTCTGATTGGGCGAGGAGTTCCTTGGCGTGTTCCTTCGTCAGGAATTGCAGAAAACGCTTGGGGCTGATTCCCGCCCAGCGTGTGAAGGTCCGCTGGAAGTGGAACTCGCTCATTCCAACCGCCGCCGCAACCTCTTCCAGTTCGGGCTGGCGCGTTGCGTTGGATTCGATAAAGCGAATGGCCTGCTCGATCAACCGATAATCTTGTGAAGTGGATTCCATGGCAACCTCCGTTTGTTGATGACGGCGATTGTAAGGTTCATCCTTCACAGAAGCGACCCGATTCTTGCTCATTTTCTCCTTTTTCCCTTCTCCCGATTTTGGGAGAGAGGCGGGGGGGTGATTAAAACAAAACAGGCATGCGCGGGCATGCCTGTTTCAATACGCGGGTATTAAAAAAAAGACAGCCCTTCCAAAAGCAGACAGGCACAATAAGCCTGTATCACTACGCCGCCTTGTGCCACACGTCACCGCGTGGTTTTCGACTTGCGCTTGCTTCGGAAGGGAGAAAGGAGCCAGTGATGTGGCTCCAGAGGCATCCGCTGATCGATCCGATGTTCCGCTACCCCTACCGCCCTTTTCAGGGCACCTCCCCCATTTTTGCAAAATAGGGGAGGCTGGGAGGGGGTGGCGTTAGCGCCCCGTTCGCACGGGGGAACCTCCACCTCGTGATCTTGGACCGCAACATTCATGTTGCGAACGAGACCCAGCCGCTAATTCTCCGAATATTTGGTTGTTAATCAGGCGGCATTGTACTCGCGCCAGAGAAGTGAGTCAAGCCGAAAGTTAAAAAAGTTACCCCGCACATGCCGTGTGCAACCGGGTTTTGGACCTGCTTTCGCAGGTGGGCTCCAATCGGGAAACGCCGCCTTGGCTCAGGCCTATCGCGTTATTTCACACGAAGATAAGAGCCCGTTGTGTGGATGTTGGCCCAAAACGTAGTAGTTACATCACGAACACAGCAGGGTACGATTCTTATACCATAAACTCAAAACGTGTGGGAGAGAAAGATTAGAGGCTGTTAAAAGTGTATAGTACAATTTGTCCATGCCCGTTGTGCCGACTTCATTGATCCTCGTTGCTTTTTTGCCGACGCCGCGTGACCTGGAAATAGCGCGTCTCCTCGGCTGGTACCGCATCCCGCTTCGGACTTCGCCCAAAGTGGTCGCGGTGGACTATCTGGCATTTTACCAACCCGCGAGTTTCGGCGAACGCGGCGGACGGATCGAATTCCTCAGCGAGGTGCGCGGCCACGAACTGACGACGCGCGCCGAACTTCTACGCGATGAAGCGGACCATCCCCGCGCACGCGAAGAGTATTACAAGATCCAACTCGGGGCTTTGGAAAAATTGTCCTCGCCGATCGTGACCGAGAATTGGAAGCGCATCACATTTTTCTACACCACGGGGGAATACTTGCAGAACGCGAAGACCGTTAACGACCTGGTGGTGGACGGCGACGAACGGCAGTTGTTGTGGCGCTCCTTGCGCGAGCGAGCCGAGAACGAACAACTCTACAAAGTGGACCTGCCAGAAGCGGATATCCCGTCCGAAGTGCTGATGGCGTTGCTGGGAATTAAAGAACAGCCCGCTCATTACAAATCCAATGGAGAAGATTGGTAAACAGATGACAGTTACGCAATGGGCATTGATTGCCGTGGTAATTATTCCCCTCGCGCTGGTGGCGACGAATCGTTTGCGCATGGACTTGGCTGCCCTGTTCATGGCGGCTGCGCTGGGGATCATGCAATTTTTTGGTATGGGGGTTCTCGGTCCCGCTGGCACGCCCGGGGCGGTCAGCAACATTTTGACGGGATTTAGCCAGCCGATCATCCTGATCCTGATTTCGTTGTTCATCCTGACGCGGCTCCTCGAAAAGAGCGGAGTCACCCGTTGGATTGCCTGGCAACTGTTGAAGTTTGGCGGGGCCAGCCCAGGCCGATTGATCGGTCTCTTCGCGGCCACGGCGGCGCTTCTGGCCCTTTTCATGAACAATCTCGCCGCGGGAGCCCTGGTCCTGCCGATTGCCATGGAAGTGTCGCGTCGCACCCGAATCAGGCCGAGCAAGTTGCTGATTCCCGTCGCATACGGCACATTGCTGGGCGGCTCTGCCACGTATCTGACCACCGCCAATATCATCGTAAGCACACTGCTTCCAAATGCCAATCCTCCACAGCCATCCCTGGGCTTTTTGGATTTCACCCCCACGGGCGGACTGATCGCCATTGTGGGCATCTTTTTCCTCGCTCTCTTTGGAAACCGCCTGCTCCCCGACCGTCAACCCACAGAGGAGCAGGGATTTGCGCGCCTCACAGGCGGTGAATTGGAAGAGTTCTTTTCCTTATCAGAGCGCTTGTGGGAGGCGCGCGTCCTTCCTTCTGCGGTCCTGGTCGGGAAGACTCTCGCCCAGTCGGCGATAGGACATCAATGGGGAGTGACCGTGGCCGCCATCTACCGCGCCCGCGAAGATATTTTGCTTCCCCAGCCTCAGCAGGTGATCCGCGGAAATGACATCCTGGTTTTGGTCGGCCGCGAAGAAAAGATAATCAAACTCAAAGAATGGGGCCTGGATGTCCGCCCTGAAGAAGGCGATGGTCATCTCAGTTCCAAGGGCGTTACATTTGCAGAGGTTGTTCTCGCCCCGCATTCCAAAGCGATTGGACTGACCCTCAAAGAGTTGGACTTCCGTCGTCGTTACGGCTTGAGCGTGGTTGCACTTCATCGCCTGCAACGCAGTTATCGGACTGACGTTGGCGATCTGACCCTCGACCTGGGCGACGCCCTCCTGGTTGTTGGGACGCCTGCCCAGATGAGGCGTCTGCGGAACAATTCGGACTTCATCATGATCGAGCCAAACTGGAGTGATCAGCCTCTCAACAAAAAAGAAGTGACGGTTGCCCTCGCACTTGTTTTCGGAGGGATTGTTGCCGCCATTGTGGGTGTTCCTATTTACCTGGCCATGCTGTTCGCGGCCGTGCTGGCGCTCCTGCTGGGAAAATTATCCATGGAAGAGGCTTACCGCTCTGTGGAATGGCAGGCCATCTTTCTGATCGTGGGGATGTACGTGGTCAGTGACGCCATGGTGGTGACCCATCTGGCAGATCTGCTCGGCAATTTTGTCCTCGTGGTTGTCAGGCCTTTGGGTGGCTTGGGGTTGGCGGCTGGCGCGTACATTTTGACCGCCCTGCTCACGCAGTTCATGGGCGGACAGGTCACCGCGCTGGTCACGGGGCCGATCACCATCAGTGCGGCCATTCAGATGGGTGTCGATCCGCAGGCCATCGCGGTTGCCACGGCCATCGGTTGTTCTGCTACTTTCTTCACTCCGTTGGCGCACCCCGTCAATATCTTGATGATCGCCCCAGGCAATTACACCTTCGGTGATTTTTTCCGCAGCGGCTGGCTTCTCACCATCATCTGTTTTGTGATGCTGCTGATCGGTATGGTCCTGTTTTGGAAATTTTAGGAGGTTCGTATGATTCTGATTAAACGCGGCACACTGATCACCGCCAGCGAAACATTCCAGTCCGACATTTTGATCGACGGCGAAAAGATCATCCGCATCGGCCTGGACCTCGAAGCGGCCTCCGCCCAAGTGATCGACGCGTCGGGAAAGTTGGTCCTGCCCGGCGGCGTGGACCCGCACACACACTTCGACCTGCCCATGTTCGGCACCGTCTCCTCCGATGATCATTACACAGGACACAAAGCCGCCGCATTTGGCGGGACGACCACTGTTATGGATTTTGTGGTGCAGGAACCCCAAGGTTTTAAACGCTCCGTGGATTTGTGGATGGACAAAGCACAAAAAGCCGCTATTGACTATTCCTTCCACATGAACCTGACGAAGTTCGATGATCAGATCGCAAAGGAAATCCCCTCGCTCGTTGAAATGGGCATCACCACGCTGAAAGTTTTTACTGCCTACAATGGGCGTCTCCGCATTGACGATGGCAGTATCTTCCGTGCATTGAGAATTGCAAAAGAGAACGGCATGTTGGTGATGGCGCACTGCGAGAACGGTGACGTGATCGAAACCCTCATCCCCGAAGCGCTGGCCGCGGGCCACACTTCCCCCGAATGGCACGCGCGGACGCGTCCCGCCTGGGGTGCAGTGGAGGCGACCATGCACGTGGCCGCCATGGCCGAGCAGGCCGAGGCACCCGTATACATCGTCCACATGAACGCGGGCGGCGAAGTGGATATGCTCAAGTACGCGCGCGAACGTGGCGTCAAGGTGATGGGCGAGACCTGTCCGCAATATCTCTTTTTCACCATTGACCATCTCCGCCGTCCCGATGGCGCGAAATGGATCTGTTCTCCGCCGATGCGCACCGAAAAAGACAACGCCCGCATGTGGGAGGGAGTCCACGATGGCATTCTCCAAACCATCGGCACCGACCATTGTCCGTTCTTCTTTGATGGAACGAAGCCGATCGTGTACGAAGGCAAAGAGATCGCCATCCCTGGCAAGGAATTGGGCAAGGACGACTTCACCAAAATCCCAAACGGACTTCCCGCCGTTGGCGACCGATTGCCGATTCTCTGGACGTACGGCGTGCGCGCGGGACGGATCACCGCCAACCAGTTCGTCGCGTTGACATCCACCAATCCCGCCAAGATCTTCGGGCTGTACCCGCGCAAGGGCGCACTCGTCCCCGGCGCGGACGCGGACATCGTCATCTGGGATCCCGACAAAAAGGTCAAATACGGCGTAGCGCATAGCCAGCATCGGACAGATTACAATCTCTTCGAAGGTTGGGAATTGGTCGGGATGCCCGAGAAGGTTTTTCTGCGCGGAAAACTCATCGTGGATGGCGATACCTGGATGGGCGCGCCCGGTCAAGGTCAGTTTTTGAAGCGGGGGGTGGGGGAAGTCCTGTGACGCCGCGCAAACCCGTCATCCATTGCGACGCGCTCGTCGTCCACTGCATGGATTATCGCCTGCAGAAATTTCTGCACCCGTGGATCATGTCCCGCTTTGGCGCGGATAATTTCGATATCATCTCGCTGGCGGGCGGGGTGCATGATTACGAGCAGGTGTTGAAGTACGTGCAACTCGCGGTGCAGGCTCATTCCATCAACACGGTGACGCTGGTCAACCACGAAGATTGCCGCGCGTATGGACGCGATGGGACGTTCGCCCGCCACAAACACGATTTGAAGGATGCCAGCAAAAAGATCAAGATGCTCTTCCCGCACCTCGCTGTCGAGACTTTCTATCTGCACTTGAGCGGACGGTTCGAAGAAATTTAAATTCGGTCTTACGAGAAAGTTCAATCGCCCTGAGTTTGCGGACTCAGGGCGATTTGATTCGTTTTACTGTAGTTCGGTTCTCAACAGGGCAGATGTTGTTGTACCGTCAGGAA
This sequence comes from Chloroflexota bacterium, assembly GCA_049324715.1. GTDB lineage: Bacteria > Chloroflexota > Anaerolineae > Anaerolineales > Villigracilaceae > Denitrolinea. The sequence goes on from JBMOMR010000024.1 coordinate 162,614, forward strand.
GGGTCACTTCATAATCTGCATCCATTCGACCATTGCCGATCTTGCCAGTATATGTCACCGAGGGGATCGCGCCGCCGCCCAGGTTTTTGACGAGGCCGTTGATGTTGCCGTCGGCGTCAATGGTGATATCCATTTCGCCGAGGAATACGTTGTTGCCTTTCACGTACGCGGCGTGATCGTCATAGGTGGCGTTGACAGTCGCGGCAGGCGGATCGCCCAGACCGAGGAAGTTCCCGCCGAAATCCAGCGTGATCGTGGCGGTGCGCGTGGATTCGTCCGCGGCGATGACGATGGTCACTGGTCCGCTCGCACCCGTCTGTTGATTGGTGAAGGTGCCGACATATGTGCCAGTGAACTTTGTCACATCAAACGTCCCTGATGTGATCGGGCTGGGGGTGGGTTTCGGCGCGCAGGCGGTAAGCGCCATCACCAAGGCAAGAACAACCAAAAAACCATTCCTAAACATTTGTGCCTCCAAACAGTAAGATTTTTGGCGTCGGGCAGGCGCCTAACTCACGCGTGCGGCGGGGCGCTGGAAACCAACTCCGCAACACGCGGAAAGTCCTTGTAAAAACCTCGATAGCGTTCTGGCAGGAGCGCCGCAATGCGGCACATGATCTCGTCGGTGTATTGTTTCAACGTCTCGTCGCGGTGTTCGCGCTGGATGGGTGGGAGCGTGAAGTACGGACCAGCCGTCACGGTGATGGGACTCTTCCGCATGCGTTTGAGGTTGCCAAAGATGACTTTGTCTTCGGTGCCAGTGATCGCCACAGGAACGATGGGACGGTTCAACTTGGTGGCGAGATACGTCACCCCAGGTTTGGCTTCGATCAACGCGCCGACGCGGCTGCGCGTCCCTTCGGGCGAGATGCCGATGGCGTTGCCTTCCTCCATCAGTCGGATAATCTTCCGCATGGCTTTGATGTCGGGGTTGTAACGATCGATGAAGATGAAGTTGAAATACTTCCCCAGAAAATTCAGGAGCCAGTTCTGTTCCCATTTTTCCGCCACAGGGATGTAGATGTCCCAGCGGTTTAGCGCTACGAACGGCAGGATGCCATCCAGGATGCCGATGTGGTTGGTGGCCAGGATGTAATCTTTTTCGGGAGGAAGATTCTCATAGCCTCTCACCTCCACGCGGGCAATCAGGTGGAGCAGACCGCGGATGAGCCAGCGCAGGAAATTACGCATGTTGTTTCTCTTTGAGCAATTCGTTCAGGCGGGGATGATCGGTGTAGAAGCCGCGATATTTTTCGGGTAGTTCGGCCGCAATGCGGCACATGATCTCGTCGGTGGCGGCGCGCAGGGACTCTTCGCGGCCGCGTCCACGCGGCAGAGCGTCGACGTGGAACATCTTTCCCGCATGGGCGGTGATCTTCGAACGGCGGAACCGCTTCAAGTTCTGGACGATGAGGCGGTCTTCCGTCCCTGTCAGCGCCACTGGCAGGACGGGATATCCGCTCTTCGACGCGAGGAACGCGACGCCCATCTTGGCTTCCTGCAACGCCTCGGTCTTGGAGCGCGTCCCCTCGGGCGCGATGACCATCAATCCGCCCTTTTCCATGCGCGTTAGAATGGTGCGAAACGCGGCGTAGTCCGCATCGAAGCGGTTCAGCCAGATGGCATCCACCGCGCGGCCGATCGCGCCGAATAACGGATGGTTCTTGTACTTTTCCGCCACGGGCATGATGATGTCTTCCCTGTCCACCGCATAGAGCAGGATGGCCGTGTCCAGCCGTCCGAGATGGTTTGCCGCGAGGATGAAATTTCCCTCGGGGAGTTTGTCGAGGCCGACCACTTCCACATCGGCGATGAGGTTCATGATGAAGCGGACAATGGAGCGGAGGGTGGTGTATTTCATGGCGGCGATTTTAACGCAGAAACCCGTTTTTCGATAAAACGGGTTTCTGAAATCCGAGTGGATCGGTTTTATCTCCACAGATAGTCGTCGCTTCGCTTTTGAGAGCTGGCTCCATCCGAGCCGTACATCTCGAACATGCGCGAGAAGATCTCGAAATCGCTGGGCGCCATGTTCGTGATCTGGAACCCCACGTTGAAGGCGGTGGGGTCCAGGGGGTCGGAGTGGCACCATTTACTGCGCGCCATGAAGACCATGAAACTCTTGTTGGCAACCTCATTGGTCAGTTCGATGCGCAGGCGGAAATCCTTGTTGAGCGGAATGGCCGCGGAACTGTCCAGTTTAAATCCACCCGTGCTGATATCGGCCAGGTGGCCGACCAAATGCCCGTTGACCTCATCCATGACGCGCATGTAATAAGAAAAATTGCGTCGTGCAAGCTTGCGTTTTTCTGATGGCATGGGACATCCTTTCGCTAAAAGAAGGGCGTCGTTACCAAAAGTATATAACATTAAAGAGCGAGATGCAAGACTTTTTTGTCAGTTTTCCATGCGCAGAATATGTGTCAGGATCGTCGCGCCCGAGCCGCCGATGTTCTGGGCCATGCCGATCCTCGCGTCCACGACCTGGGTTTCGCCGCACTCGCCGCGTAATTGCTGGACGACCTCCACGATCTGATACATCCCCGTCGCACCGACGGGATGCCCGCGCGCTTTGAGTCCGCCCCGCGTGCAGACGGGCACGCGACCTTTGGGCGTGATCTCGTTATCCAGACCGAGTCTTGGCCCCTGGCCGCGTTCGGCGAATCCGCAAGCCTCCAGCGAGAGCGCGGACATGATGGAGAACGCGTCGTGTAACTCAAAAACGTCAATGTCAGCGGTGCCGACGCTTGCCATCTCATACGCCTTTTTTGCGGACGCGTACGCCGCAGACAGGAACATCGGGTCGCGTCGCGAATGGACGGCGATGGTATCCGTCGCGGAGGCGGAGCCCGCCACGACGATTCTCCGTCTCGCCAATTTCTCTGCAGGGACGATGACCGCCGCGGCCGCGCCGTCTCCGATCGGCGACGCGTCCATCAGGTTGATGGGCGTGGCGACCATGCTCGATTTTTCGAATTGCTCCACGGTGATCTTCTGGTGCAGGCGCGCGTTCGGATTGTGCATGGCGTTGGCGTGCGCGTTGATCGAGAACGGTGCGAAATCGGCATGTTTCCATCCGAACTCGTGCATGTAGCGACGCATCACCAACGCGTTGAGACTCACGAAGGAGACGCCCTGCTCGCCTTCGTAGTCTGCGTCCGCGGCAGTCGCCAGCGCAGACGTGACATCGTGCCCCGCCTTGTCGGTCATCTTCTCGACGCCGACTATCAGTGCGGATTCCGCGTCGCCCGACGCGACCGCCATCAGTCCCGCGCGAAACGCCGCCGCGCCCGATCCGCAGGCCGCCTCGATCTTCGTCGCCTCCGCGCCCCACATCCCGATCCAATCCGCGATGTGAGTCCCCAACTGGTTTTGACTGCTGATGATGGGCGAGAGCATGTTGCCCACAAAGAGCGAATCGGCGCGCTCGATGCCCGCGTCGCGCAGCGCCGCGAAGGCTGCCTCGCCCGCGAGTTCTTTCAGCGATTTGTCCCAGTGTTCGTCAATTTTTGTCTGGCCGATGCCGAGGATGGCGACAGGTCTCATTCGAGTTTGGTTCCCAAACGGTGTGCACCGAAACGTTTTTTGCATCCCAGCGACTCGGCGGCTTGAATCAGCGCGGGTTGCCAACTCTCGAAATTAAATTCGATGCGGCGGCCCGGGCTGAGACTTCGGATGGTGGTGATGGTATGGGCCACGAGGAAGGATGCCAGTTCGGGGTAGGCAGGATCGAGGTCAATGCCTGCGTCGTTCATACCGCCTTTGTTGACGCGGAACCAAAGTCCGCTGACGGCGGCGATCTTTCCATCGGGCGCGCGCAAGGTGAACCGTCTCGAACTGTACCCGCCCATTTTCTCGAACAGGATCCCGAACAAAGAACGGAGGAACGGCCTGCGGTAGCGCCGTTCCACGGGCGGCTCGTAGCGCGCCACGTTTTCAGGCGTGATACGCTCTGCCAGTTCGAATTGTGTACGCCAGTCGAAGCGCGAGCGCGGCGCGAGAATCCAACCTTCGGGGAGAGTCGGCGCGGGGACGGGCGCGTCCGCCTCGATGTCCATCTCGACCGTGCTGGTGTAAATCTCAAAGCCCATGCTTTTACACAGTTCGAGCGATGGCACGTTCTGGTCAACGGCGCCCAGAATCAAAACACCGCCCCCTCGTTTTCGCACGTCATCCTGAATGGCCGCCAGTAGTTTCCGTCCGATGCCGCGGCGGCGATGGGAGGGCAGGACAGCCGCGTTGGCAAGAAACCATTCTGGCTCTTTGTTGTCGCGCATATGGTTCATCAAGCCGATGGGTTTGCCGTCCTCCTCGGCGATAAAGCCGCGCATCGCATCTCGTAAAACGGGCGAGAAGAAACGCAGGGTTTGCAGGAGCGGCCACATGCGCTTCATCCCTTTGAGACGGTCGAGCATCGCTTCTTTTTCGTCGGGTTGGATGCTCCACTCGGGGTGGTCGGGATAGTCAAAGCCCTCCAGGATGAGGGCGTTCATCACATCGAGGTCTTGCGGAAGTTTGACAGGTCGAATGTTCATGCTTGTATTTTACTCCATGGCGCTTGTGCGTGTGCGCGAGTGCGTCGCACCTTCTGCGCGGTATACTTGCTGAATGGATAACGATTCCAAACTGACAGATTTGCTCGAACGCCTCGACGAGACTGGCCCCGAGGGCCGCGCCGCGCGTGACTTTTTGCGGGCGCGCCGAGTGAAGGTGGGACTCCGCCCCCAGCCCACGGGCGCGCGTTGGACGCTCTTCGGCCATATCCAATTGCATCCGAACCAAGTGGACAATGAAGCCTACGCGCTCAGCCTCATTGTCCATGAAGTGCGGCACCTGAAGCAGGGACTCTTCGGCGCGCTCTCCGTCCGCGGGGAGTTGGAAGCCTGGCAGGAGCAATTTGCCTTTCTGAAATCGCAAACGGGACAGTACACCGCTTCGCCGCGTCACAATGCCATCATCGAGCAATTGATGATGCTCTCCCTCGATTCCCGCGCGGACCTCATCCGTGCCCGCGAGTTGATACGCGAGTACGCGGGGCCGAAGTATCGAATCCATTGGCTGCCGTTGGAGCCGTTGTGGGGAAAAGACTCAATTATCAGTTAAAGAAAATAGCGCCTTTTGGGCTTCATCCTTGATTTGAAAACGGGAGAATAAACTATGTCCATCTCAAAACTGTTGGATAAAAAACAAAAAGGAGACCGCCAAGTCAAAATTGCTGCATTGGTGTTTATAGCGTTGGTGGTTGCGACTGTTTTGCTGATTAATCCTTTCAAAAAAAGGATGCCAGTTGCGCCATCATTAAACGTCAATTGGGAAACTCTGGAAAACAATGCTCACAAGGCATATCCAGATTCCTACCTCACAAATGTTTCGATTGATGTAAACGGAAGTCTGTCTTATAAATTTTCAGCAGAATATCATTCAGCAAGTCAGGCTGATTTATTGCTATATGTCGAAATTGATGATTTGAGCAAGGTGATCATTAATCCCTTCACGAGCCCGCCGCTGGTGCAAAGCTCCAGGACAATGCCAATTTACCGAAAAGACTGGTTGATAGATAGCCAGGAAGCATTAAGTCTGTTTGCCAGAAACGATGTCGCAAATTCTTGTTTATTAACTTCAAACGGTATCGTTGCATTGTCGCTTTATAAAAACCAAACAAACGATGGCGAGCTCTCTACATGGGAGTTGTTCATCATAGATTGCCCAGTCAAAGGAAATGCTAAACACTTTTATCTAAACGCAAATACAGGAGAATTCGTTGATCCATTTGCGCCTGTCAAATGAATCAAAAAGGCCAGAGCATTTCGCCCTGGCCTTGTTCTTTCTTCTTTCCTCTTTCTTCCTACATCATCCCCATCACCACCGCCAGCAACACCCCTCCCGCAATGACGCTCCCCAACTGACCAGCGGTGTTCGATCCCATTGCGTGCATCAGGATGAAGTTGTCGGGGTCTTCCTCCAACGCCATCTTGGCGGAGAGACGTCCCGCCATCGGGAAGGCGCTGATTCCACACGCGCCGATGAGCGGATTGACCTTTCCGCCCGTGAGGAAGCACATCAATTTGCCGAACAGCAGACCCGCGATGGTGTCCACGACGAAGGCCAGCAGGCCGAGTCCGAGCACCATGAGTGTCTGCCACTGGATGCCCGTCGTGGGATCGAACAGGAATTTCTCGGCGGTCATCGTCGCGCCGATGGCGAGACCGAGGAAGAGCGTGGCGATGTTGATGATCTCGTTCTGCGCGGCTTTGCTCAACCTGTCCACCACGCCTGCTTCGCGCAGGAGATTTCCAAGCATGAGCGCGGCGATCAACGGCGCGGCGGACGGGGCGATCAGGCTGACGGCGACCGTCACCACGATGGGGAACGCGACCGCCGTCACGCGCGAAACGGGACGCGGCGCGTAGGCCATGCGGATCATCCGCTCTTTGCGCGTCGTCATCATCCGCATGATGGGCGGTTGAATGATCGGGATGAGACTCATGTACGAGTAGGCCGCGACCGCGATCGGTCCGAGCAGATGCGGGGCAAGTTTGGTCGTCACGAAGATGGCGGTCGGGCCGTCAATCGCGCCGATCACGCCGATGGACGCGGCCTCGTTCAGCGGAAATCCGAGCGCGGCCGCCAACAGGAGAGTTCCAAAGATGCCGAACTGTCCCGCCGCGCCGAGCAGCGCCAGACTCGGTTGCGCGAGAAGCGGACGGAAGTCGATCATCGCGCCCACGCCGATGAAGATGAGCAGGGGGAAGAGTTCGGTCTCGATGCCCGCTTTGTAGATGACGCGCATGAAACTTTCTTCGGCGTAGGCCGACATGCCGAGGTTGGCGAGGATGCAGCCGAATCCGATGGGCAGGAGCAAAACGGGTTCGTACTCTTTCGCGACCGCGAGGTAGATCAGCACGCCACCGATGATGAGCATGGCCATGTTCGCCCACGTGAAGGTCAGCCCGCCGAAAATGTTGGACAAGAGTTCGAGCAGGTTCATTCAAACTCCAGAAGGGGCTGTTTGTGATTCACGGTCTGCCCCGCGCTCGCCAGCACCGCGGACACTTTTCCTTCGCGCGTCGAGCGGATGCTGTTCTTCATTTTCATCGCTTCGATGACGCAGACGACCTGTCCGCTTTCGATCTCGTCGCCAGGCTTGACGAAGATTTCGGTGACGGTTCCAGGCAGAGGTGCAGGCAGGACTTTCGCGTTCGACGCGGGAAGCGCGGCTTCCACTTTCTTCGGCGCGGACTCGACCCTCGCGCCCGCTTCTTTCTTGGCCTGAGCGGGACCGCCGTTTTCTGGGACGACTTCAAACCGTTCGCCGTCCACGATCGCGACGATGGGCCGCGCGTTCAGGTCTTCGATTTCGACAGTGTAATTTGTTTCGTTGATTTTGACGTTGAGTTTCATGTACATTCCTATTCACAGTCCTGAGCGGAGGGACGTGTTCCTCGTCCCGTAGTCGACGAAGGACGGGTTACAAATGCAAGCATTGTTCCGCTGACTTGCCCTTCGACTTCGGGCCTCGCTTCGCTCGTCTCTCCGCTCAGGGCGGTGGATTATTATTTTCCTCTTCGACTCATCTCGCCTTTTTGTGTCATCTGACGGGTGCGCATCCCCAACTGCCACGCGCCGATGATCGTCGGCTGAGGCGGCGTGATCGGCCGCGCAGTAGATTGCGACTGTTCCGCCAGTGCGACGGCCACTGCAAGCGCGGCCGCGCGGGCTTTATTGCCCTCATCCACAGCCCCTCTCCCTTCGGGAGAGGGGTTAGGGGTGAGGGATTCTCGTTCTCGAAACAGTCGCGTCATCGCGGACATGAGTCCCGCGAGCAGCACCAGCGCGGTGAAGACGAGTCCCATGCTGAGGAGGGTGATCCAAAGTGATTGTGTGAGAGTTTCAGACATGTTCAAATAACTCTGACGGTAGACTGTGGACAGTGGACGGTTTTGTACGGTCGACTGTCTACGGTCCACGGTCTAGACAGGAATGTTCCCATGTTTGCGCGGCGGGGCGGGCGCGTACTTATCGCGCAACGCGGACAACGCCGCGATGATCTTCGGGCGAGTTTCCTTCGGTTCGATGATGTCGTCCACGTAGCCAGTTGCCGCGGCGTGATAGGGATTGTTGAATTTCTGGCGATAATCGTCCGCGATGCGTTTGCGTTCCGCGGCGGGATCGGCTGCTGACTCGATCTGTTTCTTGAACAGGATGTTGGCCGCACCTTCCGCGCCCAGCACCGCGATCTCCGCGCTCGGCCAGGCGTAGGTCACGTCGGTGCCGAGGTATTTGCTGGACATCACCACGTACGCGCCGCCATACGCCTTGCGCGTGATGACGGTTACTTTCGGAACGGTCGCTTCGGAATAGGCGAAGAGCAATTTCGCGCCGTGGCGGATGATGCCGCCGTGTTCCTGGGCGATCCCAGGCAGGAAGCCAGGTGAGTCCACAAAGGTGACGAGCGGTACATTGAAGCAATCGCACATGCGGACGAAGCGCGTCATCTTGTCGGCCGCGTCGATGTCGATCACGCCCGCCATCACCGAAGGCTCCTGTCCCACGACGCCCACGCTGTGCCCGCCAATCCGCGCCCAGCCGATGATGGCATTGCGCGCCCAATGCGGTTGCAATTCGAGGAACGAGCCCGTGTCCACCACTGCTTCGATGACCTGGTGCATGACGTACGGTTCCTTCGGATCGAGCGGGACGATGCTGTTGAGCGACTCATCCATCCGAAGTGCATCGTCTCCGTTCTTGACGAAGGGCGGGTTCTCCACATTGTTGGAGGGGAGGTGGCTGAGAGCGCGTCGGGCGAGCGACAACGCCTCTTGCTCCGAGGCCGCTGAAAGGTGGGCTGTCCCGCTGACGGAGGTGTGAATCCCCGCGCCGCCCAGCGACTCGGGATCGATCACCTCGCCCGTCACGGCCTTGATGACTTCAGGTCCCGTCAGGAACATGAACGACTGTTTCTCGACCATGATGATCAGGTCTTGCAGGGCAGGCGAGTAAGCCGCGCCGCCCGCGCAGGGTCCGAGCATGATGCTGATCTGGGGGATCACGCCTGAGTATTGCGCATTGCGTCGGAAGATTTCCGCGTATCCGCCCAACGCTTTGACTCCCTCCTGGATGCGCGCCCCGCCCGAGTCGATCAGGCCGATGCACGGCGCGCCGTTGCGGAGGGCGAGGTCCATCACGCGGCAGATCTTGTGACTCTGCATCTCGCTCAGAGTCCCGCCGTAGACGGTGAAGTCCTGTGCGTAGACGTAGACCGTCCGCCCGTCAATTTGACCGTAGCCCGTCACCACGCCGTCGCCGAGGAAATTTTCGGCTTCCAACCCCAGCTCATCGCTCTCGCTGGTGATGAATGGCTCGATCTCGTTGAACGTGCCAGGGTCGAGGAGCAGGTCCAGTCGTTCGCGGGCGGTCAGCTTTCCCTTGGCGTGCTGTTTGGAGACGCGATCCGCACCGCCGCCTTCGCGCGCTTTGGCGCGATTCCTTCTCAATTCCAGAATTCGGGGATCTTCCTGCATGGAAATGTCCTTATTAAAGTAATTTCTTCAATGGCGAAAAAAGCATCTCGATTATATGACCAATGGAGAGGAGTGTGTAAGTGATGCGTGTCAGGGTAAATCAATGCTTTTTGCCATAATAAAAAGACTTCCGAAGTCTCCAAGACTTCGGAAGTCTGCTTTTTACGGATAAACCCGCTTGATTGTTCGCGGGAAGGCGATCGCCTCGCGGATGTGTTCGATGCCGCACATCCAGGCGGTGACGCGTTCGGTTCCCATTCCAAACCCCGAGTGCGGGACGGAGCCGAACTTGCGCAACTCCAGATACCACTTGAACGCTTCTTCGGGTAGTCCCTCCTTGTGGATGCGCGAGAGCAGCATGTCGTGGCTGGACATGCGCTCCGAGCCGCCGCAGATCTCGCCGTAACCTTCGGGCGCGAGCAGGTCCACAGATTTGCAGACCTCGGGACGACCAGGCCACGGTTCCATGTAGAAGGCTTTGACCGCGGACGGATAACCGTAAACGAAAACGGGCTTGTCGTAGAGTTTGGTGATCTCGGTCTCGTGCGGCGCACCAAAGTCCATGCCCCATTCGAATTTGAGCAGTTCCTTCTTTTCGGGGTCGGTCTCTTTTTCGTAAAGTTCGATCAGATACTTCGCCGCGTCATCGTAGGACATGCGCGGGAACGGCGCTTGGATATTTTCCAGCTTGGAGAGGTCGCGCCCGAGGAATTTCAGTTCCGCCGCGCGGTCGCGCATCACGCGCTGGGCGATGTGCGTGATCATCTGCTCTTCGATTTCCATCATCTGGTCGAGGTCGCAGAAAGCCATTTCGGGTTCGAGCATCCAGAATTCGGTGAGGTGGCGCCGCGTCTTGGACTTTTCCGCGCGGAAGGTGGGACCGAAACAGTAGACCTTGCCGAAGGACATGATGGTGGCTTCGCTGTAGAGTTGACCTGTCTGTGAGAGATAGGCCTTGCCCTCGTCGAAGTATTCGGTCTCGAAGAGAGTTGTCGTCCCTTCCGCCGCGGCGGGAGTCAGGATCGGCGTGCTCATTTCGATGAAGCCGTTCGTGTCCAGCCACTCACGCGTCGCCGCCATGACCGTGGCGCGGACGCGCAGGATCGCCCATTGACTCTGCATCCGAATCCACAGGTGACGGTTGTCGAGCGCGAAGTCCACGCCGTGATCTTTGAGCGACATGGGATAGTCCACATCGGCGGTCTGCACGATCTGAATCTGTTTCACGCCGACTTCGTATCCGCCAGGGATGCCAGGCGCGCGCTTGTCTGCGCGCACGGGTCCCGTGATGATGACGGATGATTCCTGCGGCAGGCGCACGAGTTGATCGAAGACGCCTTCATCGAGGTCGCCTTTGAACGCTACGCACTGGACGAACCCCGTCCCGTCGCGTACCAGCAAAAAGACGAGTTTGCCCTTGTCGGTGCGGTTGTAGACCCAGCCTTGCACGGTCACTTCCTGGCCTTCGTATTGTGAGATTTGGTCAACGCGGATGATTGGCATATTTGCTCCAGAGTAAAAGAGGATAGTGAACAGATATTAGCTGATAGGAGACGTGCGTTTTCGGAATTGTTTTTCGAGGATCAGGTGGACAAAAGGAATAAATACCACTAATACGGAAAACAATGTTCCCAAAATAATAATGGGAAGAGGAAGAAAGTAGTCAACAAAGCCTTCGTCCGGTGGTATTGGGATGGAAAGGATAATGAAAAGAATTAAACCAATCGCTGAGAGAATCCACAATGTGGGTTTTGAATTCTGTAACCCCCGAGCGCCATCAAAGATAAAAACTCCTGACAGAATAATTTCTGAGATTCTGCCAATGCAAATTACCACCAGCATTACAGGATATAAAACGTTATCCCAGAAGTAGGGGGATGAAGGGAATTGAATGTCATACCAAAAGTAGGGGTATGAATCGATAATTCCCTGTAATGTAGCGACTGCAATCCAGGCAAAACTCAGTAACTGGAATATTAACTCGCCAACCATGATATTTCGGCTAATTTTTTCGGACATCGAAACTCCTGAACAAAACGCCGTTAGAGAGCAGCTCGCACTGACTGCTCTCTAATTATCTACTCTCTAATCTCTATATGCAACTCTTTCAACTGCTTCGGCTCGACTTCCGACGGCGCGTCAGCCATCACGTCGCGGCCGTTCTGGTTCTTCGGGAAGGCGATCACCTCGCGGATGTTGATCTCGTCCGCGAGCAGCATCACGAGGCGGTCGATGCCAGGCGCCATGCCACCGTGCGGCGGCGCGCCGTACTCGAACGCTTCGAGCATGTGACCGAACTTGGCCTGGATGTCCTCGTCCTTGTGGCCGAGCATCTGGAAAATCTTGTTCTGGATGTCGCGGCGGTGGATTCGGATCGAGCCCGAGGCCGTCTCGTAGCCGTTGCAGACCATGTCGTACGCGTCCGAGAGGATCGAGGCGGGGTCCGTGTCGAACTTGTCGAGGTCCGCCAGTTGCGGCATGGTGAACGGATGATGCTCCGCGTCCCAGCGCTGCTCCTCCTCGTTCCAGGCGAACATCGGGAAGTCCACCACCCAGGCGAAGGCCATCACGTCCTTGTCTGCGAGTCCAAGTTTATCGCGGAAGATGAGACGCAATCCACCGAGCACTTTATTGACGACCGCGCGCGTGTCCGCCGCGAACAGGATCAGGTCGCCGACCCCCGCGCCCGTCCTGGATTTGACCCCTTCGACTTCCTCGGGTGTGACGAATTTTGCGGCGGTTCCCTTCAGACCTTCGGCGGTCACTGCCAACGTGGCCAGTCCCTTCGCCCCCAACGCCTTCGCGGACTCGGTCAGCGCGTCCACTTCCTTGCGGGACATGTCAGCGCTCTTCGGCGCGACGATGCACTTGACCACGCCGCCCGCCGCCAGCGCGGACTGGAAGACTTTGAACTCGCTCTTCGCGAACACCTCGCTGACGTCCACGAGTTCCATGCCAAAACGCAGGTCGGGTTTGTCCGTCCCGAATTTTTCCACGGCTTCGCGATAGGAGTACCTTGGCCACGGCGAGGACAGGAGTTTCTTGTGCGGCGCGACCGCGGGAAGCATGGCGGTGTACAGTCTCTCGATGAGCGCCAGCACATCGTCACGATGCACGAACGACATTTCGAGGTCGAGTTGCGTGAACTCGGGCTGACGGTCGCCGCGCAGGTCTTCGTCGCGGAAACAGCGCGCGATCTGGAAGTACTTGTCCAAACCCGCGACCATGAGCAATTGCTTCAACTGCTGTGGCGATTGTGGCAGGGCGTAGAACTGACCAGGGTAAATGCGCGAAGGGACAAGGTAGTCGCGTGCGCCTTCAGGCGTGGCCTTGAACATGATCGGCGTCTCGACCTCGATGAAACCTTCCTTGTCGAGATAATCGCGCATGAACTTGATGATGCGGTGACGAAGGACGAGGTTGCGGGTCATGCGTTCGCGGCGCAGGTCGAGATAGCGATACTTCAAGCGCGTGTTTTCGTCGGGCAGGTCGTTGTCGCCGCTGACCATGAAAGGCAGAGTCTTGGACGGGTTGAGGACGGTGATGTTTTTGGCGATGATCTCGATCTCGCCCGTCGCCATCTTCGGGTTTTCCATGCCCGTGGGGCGCTTGTGGACGAGGCCTTCGATCTGGAGCACCCATTCAAAGCGCACGTTCGCCACCACGTCGAGGACATCCTTCGCCAGGTCTGGGTTGATGGTGACTTGCACGACGCCTGAGCGGTCACGCAGGTCGAAGAAAGCCACCCCGCCGTGGTCGCGTCGACGGTGTACCCAGCCCGCTACGGTCACGTTTTGACCGACGTGACTGGAGCGTAGTTCTCCGCAAGTGTGTGTTCTGTACATGGTGCGCCTCCGAAAGTTGTTTTCCGAGACCTGACAGGTTTCTTTAGAACCGTATCGACTCAGTGACTTTGATCCGCGAACGTGCCTGATTTAATCACATCATGCTGAAACCTGTCAGGTCTGTATTTAGACAAAATAAATCGCCCTTCGCGTATGCGTCGGGCGATTGGGGTGAGGTGATCTCTCTGTCAACCAGCCATGCTTCGCCCAACGCCCGGGAGGGCGTCATTGTCGGCATTATTGGCGAAGGATTGGGGTTGCATGGGCGGCATTATAGCACAGACTATTTCTTTTCAGCCAGCGAAATTACCGCCTCTTTCATCCTCTTCAACACCTCCTCCACCACTTTCCTCGGCGCGGCGATGTTCATGCGCAGGAAGCCCTCACCACCCGTCCCGAAGATGGCGCCATTTTCGAGGTAGACCCGCGCACGGTCCGCGAAGAAGCGGTGCAGGGATGCGGCGTCCATGTCGAGGGCGCGACAATCCAACCAGACGAGATACGTCCCCTCGGGGCGGATCATCCGAATTTGGGGGATGTGTTTGGCGAAATATTCCTCCATGAAATCGAGCGTACCGCTGAGGTAGTCGAGCAATTGATCGAGCCAGTCCGCGCCGCGGGTGTAGGCGGCTTCGGTGGCGAGACGCCCAAAGAGGTTTATGTCGACCAGCGCGTTTTGGAGCAGGTACGTTCTAAATTGATGACGCATTTCTTTGTTCGGGATGATGATGTTGGAATTGGCGAGGCCCGCCAGGTTGAAGGTTTTGCTGGCCGCGGTGCAGACGATGGCGTTTTCGTCCAGCGTGCCGAAGGGGACGAAGGGCGTGAAAATGAGGTCGGCGTGGATCTCGTCGGAGATGACCAGCACATTGTTGGCGCGGCAAATCTCGGAGAGACGCGCCAACTCGTCGCGCGTCCAGACGCGGCCAACGGGATTGTGCGGACTGCACAGGATGAGCATCTTCATCTGCGGGTCGCGGGCTTTTTGCTCGAGGTCGGCAAAGTCCATCTGGTAACGCCCGTCTTTGAAGACGAGCGGATTTTCCACCACTTCGATCCCGTTGGATTCCAGCACGAGAGGAAATGGAAAGTAAACGGGCGGCTGGATGATGGCTTTGTCGCCCGCCTTGAGGAACGTGCGCACCAACATCGCCAGCGCGGGGACAACCCCAGGCGTGTTGAGAATCCACTCGGGGCGGATGCTCCAATCGTGGCGCGATTTCATCCAGTCGGCCACGGCGCGGTCGTAGGTCAGGGATGATTCGGTGTAGCCGTAGATTGGATGCTGTGCGCGGGCGGAAATGGCGTCCACCACGGCGGGCGGCGCGGCGAAATCCATATCGGCGATCCACATCGGGATGGACGCGTCCTCCCCGAAGAAGCGGTCTGCCCGAATGTGAATGTGAGCGTCCTTCTCTGATTGGATCGTTTCCCACTTGCTCGAATTTGTCCCAGCCCGATCGATGATTTTGTCGAAGTTGATTTTCATGAGCTCATTATAACTTTCTTGTCAGGCCTCTCGAATCCGTCTATACTCGGCGTACTGGAGTATTCATGTCCGAAATCGATCTTTCTGATCTCACACCTGCCCTCAAAAACTTCATTCCCCTCGGTCGTTCGGGTTTGTTGCCCGCCCTGCATGCCGCGCAAAAAATCTATGGCTGGCTTCCGCAGGAGGTCGCAGCCGAAGTCGCGAAGGCTCTCAAAGTTCCGCTCGCGGACGTTCACGGCGTCATCGAATTTTATTCCCTCTTTTATAATGAGCCTGTTGGACGGAAGATCATCCGCGTCTGCACGGATCAGGCCTGCGCGCTGAAAAATGCGGATGGACTCCTCGAACACCTCTGCTCTCACCACGGACTGGAACCGAATCAGACTACCCCAGAGCGGACTCTGACCATCGAGGCGAGTCCCTGCCTCGGCCTCTGCGAACAAGCTCCTGCTGTGTGGACGATGGACGATGGACAATGGACGGTGGGAGATGGTGTTGAGCATGCTGATCGTCCACGGTCTATGGTCTATGGTCAGATTCGCCTGTTGACCGCCAACTGCGGAGACGGCACAACTTCGCTCGCGAAGTATGGCGAATACGCCGCGTTGAAAAAAGCGCTTGCAATGAAACCCGAAGAGATCGTGGGCGAGATCAAATCCAGCGGATTGGTCGGGCGCGGCGGCGCGGCTTTCCCGACGGGCATCAAATGGGAGGGCGCGGCCAAAGCGGAGGGCGACCAGAAATACGTCATCTGCAACGCGGACGAGTCCGAGCCTGGCACGTTCAAGGATCGCGTCCTGCTGTTGGACGATCCGCACCGCTTGATCGAGGGGATGTGCATCGCCGCGTACGCCATCGGCGCGACGAAGGGATATATTTACCTGCGCGGTGAGTATCCGTACATTTTGCCCGTCCTTGAAACCGCGTTGACCGAAGCGCGCGCCGCGGGTTATCTCGACGAAAACTTTGACATCGAAATCCGTCTTGGGGCAGGGGCGTACATCTGCGGAGAAGAGACCGCGCTGTTCGAGTCCATCGAAGGCAAGCGTGGATTCCCGCGCGTCAAACCGCCTTTCCCAACCACGAACGGACTCTTCGACAAGCCGACCGTCATCAACAACGTGGAGACGCTGTTCAACGTCCCGTTCATCATCGAAAAAGGCGCGGCGGACTATCGCAAGATTGGCACGGAAAAATCGCCTGGCTCGAAGTTGTTCTGTGTCTCGGGCGACGTGGCGAAACCTGGCGTGTACGAAGTTCCGTTCGGCGTGACGTTGCGCGAGTTGCTCGAAATGGCTGGCAATGTGACAGGCAACCTGCAATCCGTTTTGTTCGGCGGCGCGGCAGGGGCGTTTGCGACCTCGGATCACTTGGATGTAAAACTGACCTTCGAAGACCTGCGCGCCGCGGGGCTTCCGCTCGGCTCGGGCGTGGTGATGGTCTTCAACGAGATGCGCGACATGCGCGACGTGTTGAAGCGACTCGGTCACTTCTTCGCGCACGAAAGTTGCGGAAAATGCTATCCCTGCCAGATGGGGACGCAACGTCAGATGGAAATCCTGGAGCGTGTAGCCAATGGGGTGGCTCTGCCCGATGACGCCATCCGCCTGCAAGATATCGGCTGGACGATGACGGACGCGAGTCTCTGCGGCTTGGGTCAGACGGCCGCGAGCGCGGTGTTGTCGGCGATGAAGCTGTGGCCTGAATTATTCGTTGAACGTTAAACGTTTAACGTTCAACGTTTCTAAGGTGAATTTATGACTGTGACATTTTTGATGGATGGCAAGGAAATAACCGTCGAAGACGGGCAAACGCTTTTGGATGCCGCGCGGGAGAATGGGATTGATATCCCGACCATCTGCTTTCACGAAGCGACCACGTCCAATGCGCTGTGTCGAATCTGCGTGGTGGAGGTGGAGGGGATGAGACTGCTCCAGCCCGCGTGCATCGTCAAGGCGGCGAATCAGATGAAAGTCCAGACGCGCAACGAGCGCGTGGATCGGGCGCGGAAGACCATCCTGGAAATGCTCGCGTCCACGATGGATCTGTCCGACGCGCCCGAGATCCTGACGATGATGGACGAGTACGGGGCGGACGCGTCCCGCTTCCCCGACGCGCAGCGACGCGAGTCCGAAGTCAAGGACGATAACCCGATGTACGTCCGCGATTATTCCAAGTGTCTGTTGTGCTGGCGCTGTGTGCAGGT
Organism: Chloroflexota bacterium; assembly: GCA_049324715.1. Classification (GTDB taxonomy): domain Bacteria; phylum Chloroflexota; class Anaerolineae; order Anaerolineales; family Villigracilaceae; genus Denitrolinea. The sequence continues at coordinate 179,678 of JBMOMR010000024.1, forward strand.
CTGCGCGGAGGACGCGCAATATACGTTCGCAATTAATTTTGATGGGCGCGGCTATGAGACGCAGATCGGCACCTTCTTCGAGCGGACGATTCCCGAAACGACCTGCGTATTGTGCGGTCAATGCGTGGGCGTGTGTCCGACGGGCGCGTTGAAAGTGAAGCGCGAATATTTGTTGGAGCAGGGCATGACGCCCGACCAGATCTCGGTGTTGAACACGGGGCGAAAGAAGAGAAAATAGTGGCGTCCATTTCCGTGGTGTTTGGATTGATCTCTGCGATCACGTGGGGCGCGGGGGATTTCAACGGCGGGTTGGCGGTGAAGCGTTCCAATCCGTATGGTGTGGTGATGATCGCGCACATGGTCAGTTTGATTTTGCTGGTAGCGCTGGCGCTGGCGTTGAGCGACCCTCTTCCGCAAGGCGCGGATTGGCTGTGGGGTGGCGCGGCGGGAATCTGCGGCGCGGTGGGATTGGTTCTGCTGTACAAGGCGCTGGCTTCGGGACAGATGAGCGTGGCGGCTCCCGTCTCCGCGTTGGTGGCCGCGGCTCTGCCTGTATTGGTCGGCTTCGTGACCGACGGGCTGGTCGGCTGGCTGACGTTGATCGGCTTCGCGCTGGCGTTGGCGGCGGTCTGGTTGGTCTCGGGCGGCGCGGGACTTGGATTTGACTGGAAGCGCTTCGTGATGCCCGTCGTAGCGGGGATCAGTTTCGGCGGTTTCTTCATCTTCATTCATTATGCCAGTGGCGTTTCCACCTTGTGGCCGCTCGTGGCGGTGCGGGTTGTTTCGGTTACGGGTTTATTTTTGTTTTCACTGGTCACGCGCCAGAAATGGATTCCCGCCCGCGAAAGTTGGATTCCGATTTTATTGAGCAGTGTGCTCGACACGGCTGGCAATGCCTTTTACGTTCTCTCCGCCCAAACAGGCCGCATGGACGTGGCCGCGGTGCTAGGTTCGCTTTACCCTGGCTCAACCGTCTTTCTAGCGTGGATGATTTTGAAGGAAAAAATCTCTTCCTCGCAGTGGATTGGAATCGCGGCGGCGTTGGGCGCGATTGTGATGATTTCGGTCTGACCTAACCCCCAGCCCCTTCCCTAAAAGGGAAGGGGAGTCGAACCTAATCCCCGACCCCTTCTCTGCAAGGAAAGGGGAGAAGAGCGGAGCCTTGTATGCCAGTGAGAAATGTTGTAATTGGGCAAAGTGTGTCTTCCGAGAAGCGTCGGCTGGCAAAAGAGTTGCGGCAGAACCAGACGCCCGCTGAACGTTTGCTTTGGAATGCGCTGAGAACGAACAAGCAAGGTATTCATTTCCGCCGCCAGCAGATTATTGACGGTTACATCGCTGACTTTTACTGTCACGCCTTCGCTTTGATTATTGAATTGGATGGCGGTGCCCATGAATTTCAACAAGAATATGACGCGGCGCGTGACATGCACTTGATCGAGCGCGGTTTTCGGATTTTGCGTTTCAAAAATGAAGAAATTGAGAAGGATTTGAACGGAGTATTGCAGAAGATTTTAGAAGCTTGCAAATAACCTAACCCCCGACTCCTTCCCTGATAGGGAAGGGGAGATGACCAACCATCACCCATTCCAGCTAGGCAAAGGAAGCAGAGTCCTCGACTCCCCCTTTCCTTGTAGGAAAGGGGGACGGGGGGTTAGGTAAGGAGAAACCATGATCAAACCCGACCATATTACCACCACCACCTGCCCCTACTGCGGCGTGGGATGCACTTTACAGTTACACGTCAAAGATGACTTTATTTACAAAGTCACCTCGCCGTTCGATTCCCCCGTCAACCACGGAAACCTGTGCGTCAAAGGCCGCTTCGGCTACGACTTTGTCTATCATCCCAAGCGCGTCACGAAGCCGATGATCCGCAAGACGAAACAGGAAGCGGGGAAACGCACGCAGGCCTTCGACCTGTCCGAGTGGCGCGAAGTGACGTGGGACGAGGCTCTCGATTTTGTGGCCGACCGTCTCGTGGAAATTTATCGCCGCGACGGCTCGGACGCGATGGCCGTCTATTGCTGCGCCAAAGCCACCAACGAAGACAACTACCTCCTGCAAAAGATGTACCGCGCCCTGTTCCGCACGAACAACGTGGATCACTGCACGCGTCTCTGCCACGCGGGGTCGGTGGTGGCGCTTCAGCAGGCGGTGGGATCGTCTGCCATGAGCAACACGGCCAGTCAGGTGATTCAGAACGACGTGTTCATCGTCACTGGCTCGAACACCAGCGAGAACCATCCCATCATCGCGTTGCAGATGAAGGACGCAGTGATGAATTACGGCGCGAAGATGATCGTCGTTGACCCGCGCCGCATTGACCTGGTGGACATGGCCGAGTTGTGGCTTCCGCTCAAGCCTGGCACGAACGTCCCCGTCTTCTCGGCGATGGCGCATGTGATCGTCAAGGAGAATTTGGTCAACTGGGATTTTGTCAACAAACGCACCGAGGGCTTCAACGAATTTCTCGAGTCTCTTGAAAAGTTCACGCCCGAATATGCCGAAGAAATTTCAGGCGTCCCTGCTGAAGATATTCGCAAGGCGGCGCGTCTCTATGCCAACGCCAAAAATGCGGCCATCTATTGGGGCATGGGCATTTCGCAACTTTCGCACGGCACGGCCTCGGCGCTCGCCCTCATCCATCTCGCGTTCCTCACGGGTCACATCGGACGCGATGGCACGGGGCTGAATCCCTTGCGTGGACAGAACAACGTGCAAGGCGCCAGCGACATGGGTGCGATGCCTTTCCATTACCCTGGCTACATGCGCGTCGATAATCCCGACAACCGCGCCAAGTGGGAAAAAACCTGGAACATCGAAGCGGGCGGCCTCAGTCTCAAGCTCGGCCTCACCACCACCGAGATTTTGAGTCACGCCCATGAAGGCGGCATCCGTGCGCTGTACATCATGGGCGAGAACCCGATGATGTCTGAGCCGAATCTCAACGAGACGCGCAAGCACATGGAGCAGTTGGAGTTCCTCGTGTCGCAGGATATTTTCATCAACGAGTCGGGCGCGTTCGCGGACGTCTTCCTGCCTGCCACTCCCTTCGCCGAAAAGGACGGGACGTTCAGCAACACCGACCGACGCGTCCAACGCGTGCGCGCCGCGCATCCCCCGCGCGGGGACGCGCGTCCCGACTGGCAGATCATCTGCGACCTGGCGCGTCGCATCGAATCCCGACTGGAGCGGGCCACGGCTTTCTGGGACTACTCAAACCCCGAACAGATTCTGCGCGAGATGGCGAGCGTCAACGAAGATTACGCGGGCATCACTTACGAGCGCATTGACAAGGTCGGGCTGATTTATCCAGTGCCAACCATGGATCACCCTGGCACACCGACCCTCTTCACCGACTCCTTCCCGCGCGGACGCGGCAAATTCCACATGCTCGATTACGTCCCCGTGATGGAGGAAGCCGATGACGAATTCCCCTTCATCCTGACAACAGGCCGCGTTCTCGAACACTGGCACGGCGGCACGATGACGCGCAACTCGTCCCTCAACGAAGCCTACCCTGAAGCGCGCGTCGAGATCCATCCCGCCGATGCGGAGATTCACGGCATCCGAGACGGCGACCCCGTCATGGTCCAGAGCCGACGCGGGATGATCGTCCTGCGCGCCACCGTCACTGAGAAGACAACCGTCGGCGTGGTCTTCATCCCGTTCCACTTCGCCGAAGCCGCCGCGAATTTGTTGACGAATGACGCCCTTGACCCGCAGGCGTTGATCCCCGAGTTCAAGGCATGTGCGGTGCAGGTCTTTCCCGCGAGGGAAGGCGAGTTGCCAAATCCTGATGCGGTGGTGAATCGCGGGAGATACTAGACCCCCACCCAGCCCCCCCAAATGCGACATATCTGTTTTCCTTGATAAGTGTCAAATCCATATCGCATTTGGGGGAGGCGCCCGAAGGGCGGAGGGGTAGTTATCCATGACCAAACCTTATTTCATCCCCACGCAGGAAATCCGCCGAGAGCAGACGGTGGTGAACTCGCGTTTCATTGCCACGCTCGCACCCGTCGCCAGCATTGACGAGGCGCGGACCTTCATCGCCCGCGTCAAACACGAGTTCGCGGATGCGACGCACAACGTCCCAGCCTATGTGATCGGCGGCGGCAACACCGTGACCGAGTTTTGCTCAGACAATGGCGAACCCGTCGGGACGGCGGGCAAACCCGCGCTAACTGTCCTGCGCACGAGCGGACTTGGCGATGCGGCACTGGTCATCACGCGCTATTTCGGCGGGACCAAACTCGGCACGGGCGGACTGGTCAAGGCCTACACGGAAGCGGCGCAATCCGTGGTCAACGCCGTAGGGCGCGGACGAAGAGTCTCCGTCCATGTGGCGTTGGCGGTCATTCCGTACAATCTATTGGAGCGCGTGCGTTTGCTGGTGAAGAAGGATGGGGGCGAGGTGCTGGCCGAAGATTTCGGCGGAGATATTACACTGACGCTGCGGTTCCCGGTCGATCTGTTTGGTGCGTTTCAGGAGGGTCTGCGGGAATTGTCCGCGGGGAAGATAACGGCGGAGATCATCGAAACGGTGGAGATGGTTGTGGCCGTGCAAAATGAGAGTGAATAATGGCGACTCTCAGGGATTAAGTGTAGAACTCCGAGATTTCGAATATCTCGGAGTCCTGTTTCTAAGTAGTCGGTCGAATGTTTTTAGAAAACTTTTCCCGTCATTGCGAGGAGGATGCTCTTTCCGACGAAGCAATCTACCCGTAAAGTCAGAGATTGCTTCGCCGCACACCTGCCCTGGCGGGCGGTGCCAGGGACGAACGCGGCTCGCAATGACGAATTTCTAATTATTTACGACTGACTACTTAGTGCTTGCTGTCTGGCCGATTCCCAAATGACTCGTTCAGGTTGGTGAACAGAATTTCGGACGCGTAGTTCCTATCCGTGACGGGACTCAGGCGTCCGACCATGCTCTTCGTCACGATGGGAACCGCGGGCCGTCCATAGAAGTGTTTGTAATACAAAATGTTCGCGCCTTTTTCATCCACCCCCCAATTCAGGTGGGCATAGCGTGATGCGTCCAGCGGACGCGTGTAACCGCGCAACACCTTCTTTTGGTCAATGGCGACGTAATGCTCGAAATAGGTCATCACCAGTTCGCGTAGAGATTTGTAAACAGGTTCACGGAATCCCAGATTGACGTAATTTGATTTCGCCAGCGCACCCCAGCGTCCCTCGATCTGGTAGATCGCGAGGACGTGGTCGTCGTCCTCGCCAGGATACGGCACAATGTCAATGAGAAGGGGTTTGAATCCGATCCGCCAGAGGAGCAGGGCGGCGAGGAAGCCTCCGTCGAGACAGTGGCCCTGGTTGTCCAGCATCACGTTCAGGGGCGAACGGTCGCGCTCCTCGCCGATGTAGGGCATGGAGTCGAGATATTGCTGAATGGCGAAGGGCGAGTTCAGGCCCTCCATCTTTTTGCGGAGATTTTTCGGAAGATGGGATTCGAAGTCGGTTAGAAAAGTCATGAGGAACATTCCTGTCGGAAAATTTTCAGTTTGACCAATGATAGCACAGGGATGATGGGGCATTAAAGGGGCGTTGCGCCCGTCCTGGTCCAACATGACAATTTCGTTGTAGTATTCGTTCTTTCAAATATGAAAAGGGAGTTTCCATTTGATTGCACTATAATTTGTGAATACGGAGAACTTTGGTTTGATTAAGATACTACAGATCATCGACCTGCTTCAATGGGGCGGAGCCCAAAAGATGCAGGTCTTCCTTGTCGAGCAATTAAATTCCCATGACGTCGAGTTGACCGTGGTGAGCCTGAACGCTTCGAACGGCTCGCCCATCCCTGAATATTTACGTCAACGCGGCGCGCGTGTGGTATTTTTTCCATTCCCTAAATTCTTGTCCGTCCGCTCGTTTTTTAAATTGCTCGATTTCGTCCGCCGCGAAAAGTTCGACCTGATCCATACCCACCTGACGTATGCCAACATCTTCGGCACGATCGTTGGACGATTGACGGGCACGCCCGTGATCGCCTCTCTCCGCACCGCGGGATACGATCCGCGCTACCATCGCCCGATCAGGCAATTTGTCGAGACGGTGGTGGTGAAATACGGAGCCAAACGCATCATGGCGAACGGACACGCGGTCGCCGAACTGGGGCGGAAGCGCTTCGCCCCGCGCGAGATGGATATTCTGGTCAACGCGATCGACCTGCCCTCGCCTCTCGCGGACGGGGAGCGGGTAGCCCTCCGACGCGAACTGGTCGGCGACCCGTCGCGCCCGATCGTCATCTCCGTCGGCAGACTCGACCTCCCCAAAGGCTTTCCCGATCTGATCCGTTCCTTTGTCGCCGTCCGCCAGGCGAATCCGAACGCCGCGCTCGTCATTGCTGGAGACGGCCCCATGAGCGAGGAACTGGACGCGTTGGTCGGCGACCTCCACTTGGAGGGAACCGTTTTCCTGCTTGGCCAGCGAAATGATGTGCCGCGCCTGCTCCAGGTGGCGGACCTGTACGTCAGTTCGTCCCACTGGGAGGGATTGCCAGTTTCCATCCTCGAAGCCATGGCCAGCGGACTGCCCGTCCTTGCCACCGAAGTGGGCGATATTCCCCACGTGGTGGTACCTGAGGCGGGCTTGTTGATTCCGCCGAGCCAACCAGAGCAAATGGCCGAAACGATCATCTCCCTCCTCTCGGATTCCGAAAAGATGAAAGCGATGGGCGCCGCGGCGCGCACCCACATTCAGCGGAATTACAGCCCAGGTGTCTGGGTGCATAAATTGCTCGGTCTGTATGCCCGTGTTTGCCCGTCCGCCGATGCTTTGTTGAAGTAACGCAATTATTTATCTCTTCATAAAATAGGTTTCTACCAATGTCCAGTCTGCCCAACTTGTTCCAACAACAAGCGGAAGCCAACCCCAACTTGCCCGCATTGGAGTATCGCGGTCAGGAGTTGACGTATTTGCAACTCAACCAGCGCGTCAATCGGTTGGTGCATTATCTTTTGAAGCAAGGATTGACACCCGAAACGCGCGTTGGTTTGTGCGTGGACCGTTCCATCGAAATGATCGTCGGCATGTTGGGTATTTTGAAGGCGGGCGGAGCCTACGTCCCCCTCGACCCTGCTTACCCTGCCGAGCGGCTGGCGTTCATGCTCGCAGACTCGGGCGCGCCGATTTTGCTGACGCAGGAATCGCATCGCGAAAAATTCCCCGATTTTCACGGCACCGTGATCCGCCTCGATTCAGATTGGAAGCAGGTCGAACGCGAAAGCGACCAAAACCCCAAACTTGAGACCGCCTCGAATCAACTGGCGTACGTGATGTACACGTCTGGATCCACAGGCCAGCCCAAGGGCGTGATGGTGGAACATGGCGGCTGGGTGAACTACTGCCAATCTGCGCGGGCCGCGTATGGCCTCCAGCCTGGAGAGCGCGTCCTGCAATTTTCCTCCTTCAGTTGGGATACCAGCGCCGAGGAGATCTTCCCGACCCTCGCCAGCGGCGCGACTCTCGTCCTCCGCACCGCGGACTTGATCGACTCGTTCACCCGTTTCTGGGATTTCATTGACGAGTGGCGGATCACCGTCCTCAGCCTGCCGACCGCCTTCTGGCATGAACTGGTCGGGCATCTCTCACTCCACGCGGGACCCTGGCCTGGTTCGCTCCGAGTGGTTTTCATCGGCGGCGAACGCGCTTTGCCCGCCATCCTCCGTCAGTGGCACAAGATCGTCCCGATGGGCATCCAACTCTTCAACACCTACGGGCAGACGGAATGTACCGCCGTCACCACGCGCTGCGTGCTCGAACCATCCGAGAGCGAAATTGTCCCGATCGGCCGCGCGGTCGATAACGTGGACTTGCGAATCCTTGACGGGAATGGACATCCCGCCGCGCAGGGTGAACTTTACGTCGGCGGCGCGGGTCTGGGACGCGGCTACCTGAACCAGCCCGAACTGACCGCGCAGAAGTTCGTTTCTCTTGATGGCGCGCGTTACTATCGTACAGGCGACCTCGTCCGCAGGAACGCGGAGGGACTGCTGGAATATGTTGGCCGCGCCGACGCCCAGTTGAAGATTCGCGGCGTGCGCATCGAGCCAGGCGAAGTGGAGGCAGCGCTCGTCCAGCATCCCGAGATCAAACTGGCCGCAGTGGTGGGGCATCCGCCCGAGGCGCCGCGTGCGCTGGTGGCCTATGTCATCCCGCGCGGCGGCGTCGCGGAAGCGCCGCGCGAACTTCGAGCGTGGTTAAAGACCCGTTTGCCAGAATCCTTCCTCCCGTCCGCGATCGTGGCGCTGTCCACCCTTCCGCTCACCCCGAACGGAAAGTTGGATCGTCGCGCCCTGCCCGCGCCCGAATCTGTCGTGTCAGTCGTCTCCGAGAGCGACCAACCACGCGACACATTGGAGACGCGCCTGCTGGCGATCTGGAAGCGGTTGTTGAAGCGTGAGGACATCAGCATCCACGATAATTTTTTTGAGAAGGGCGGGGATTCCCTGCTGGTCGTGCTGATGATCACGGAGTTGGAAAACGAATTGCAGCACAGCCTGCCGCTCGCGCTGATCTTTCACGCGCCGACGATCACCGACATGGCGGCCGTGTTGCGCGACCGAGGCTGGCAGCCAAAGTGGGCGTCGCTGGTTCCCATCCAGCCGCATGGCTCGAAGCCGCCGCTGTTCTGCGTCCATGCGGATGGAGGCACATTTTTCTACACGCGCTTTGCGCCTGGGCTTTCCCCTGACCAGCCATTTTATGGTTTGCAGGCGCGCGGCCTGGACGGGCTGGCCGATCCGTTTTGCGATCTTAGGGAAATGGCCGCGCATTACATTCGCGAGATCCGCACCGTCCAGCCGCACGGACCGTACCGCCTCGGCGGATTTTCAGTGGGTGGTGTAATTATTTATGAGATGGCTCAACAGTTGATAGAGCAAGGTGAGCAGGTTTCGATGCTCGCGTTTTTGGATGCGCCTGCGCCCGATTACCCCGTCTATATCAGCATGCATCCGCTCACGCGCAAACTGCGGAATTTTCTGCAAATGGAGACTGGTGAGCGCTGGGACCGTGTCGCCCGCCGATTGGGACAACGCGTCCGCAACACGCTCACTGGCCTGAACCTGAAAGCACACCTGCGCCTGCAGCGGACTCTGACACCCGAACTGCGCATCTTCCGCGTGCGACAGTTGAATCAGTCCATGGGGGATTCGTACCGCCCGAAGCCGTACTCGGGACCCATCCATGTTTTCCATGCCGCGCAACAACCGTTGAATATCGTGGACGACTGTACGCTCGGCTGGGGAAAGTATGTGCGCGGGAAGATCCATTGCGAAGAAGTGCCCGGTGACCACGAGTCGATCTTCCAGTTGCCGCATGTGATCACACTCGCCCAAACCTTGCAAAAACGGATGGACGAGATCGGTTAATCCTGAGCGAGATCCGCCGAGGCCGGTCTAGGCTGGAACCGCGCCTGCCTTCCGATCGAAAGATGCAATCCCCAATAAGCAAGCGCAGACAGGCCGCATAATGCCCCGCCGATGAACCACAATAAGTTCGGATTGAAATTGTCCAGAATATAGCCTGCCAGACTCGGCCCAATGGTATTGGGAAGCGACCAGGAGAGGCCAAAAACCGCCATGTAGCGCCCGCGCATTTCTTCGGGGGCGAAGTTGGCGGCCAGTCCCTGGCTGACCGGCATCACGATCATCTCGCCAAAGGCATTGATCGCGGTGGCTACAATAAAAAGCGGGTAAGTCGAAACCAACCCGATCATAGTGAAGTTGATCATGAAGAAGAGTGTGCCCAATGCCATCATGGCAAATGGAGGCCGTCTCCGCAGCCAGCGGCTGATACCAAATTGGAACAGCACCACCATGAGACCGCCAAAGGTCATCATGAATCCATATCCCTGTGCGCCGATCCCGTGGACGTCCCGCAGGTAGACCGAGAGCGACCCATACGTTTGTTGATAGACGATCATCATCATGATGCTGGCGACGATGAATGCCATAAACGCGAAATCGCGTAGGGCCACTCGATAACCCAGCATGGTCTGCCAAATGGAATCGGTTTTTTCCTTGTGCACTTCCACCTTTGCCTGAGGCTTGGTCTCAGGCAACAGGCGGAACAGGAGCAGCGCAACGATACAGCTAATGACCGAGTCGATCACAAAGAGATAGAAAAAATTGTAATTCGCAACGAGGCCACCGATGCTCGGACCAATGATCCAGGCAAGGTTGCCGACCACGCGCAAGATGCCGAATCCCTCCTGGCGTTTCTCCTCAGGGAGGATATCCGCTATCATGGCATTGTGGGCGGGACCTGAGAGACTGCCGAGCAAACCGACCAATACTGCCAGGGCATACATGTAACGGATGTCGGTGACCAGGCCGAAGGTCAGTGTTGTGATCGCGCTGAATACCAAACCGACAATGATCAGCGTCTTACGCCCAAAGCGGTCGGTCAGCGCGCCGCCTACCATCCCGCCGAACAGGCCGAATAGGGAGAACATGCCGAGGATGATGCCTGCCTCGGTCATGCCGACATTGAATTTTTGTGTAATGTACAGCGCAAAAAAGGGGAATAGAAGTGTCCCGCCGAGGCTGTCGATGAAACTGACACCGACCACGATCCAGAAGAGGCGCGGATAGTCATTGTATATTTTGTTGAATTGTTTGATCATGACTGGTCTTCTGTGATGTGTTTGTATGCTAACGTACAAATTAGTATAGCACGTATAAATCAGTCCACTCAATCTCGAGTTGACATCCAATCCCTTTTTTGCTAAACTATAGCCAAGTTGTCAGACAACTATACATACCGTCATGCGGTAGGCAGAATCTCATGAGCACACTCCTTATCAAAAACGCGTACGTTGTCACGATGGATGACCACCAGCGGGAATTTCCCGATGGTGGTCTTTTCATTCGCGATGGCTTCATCGAGGCTGTTGGGCAAACTGCCGGTTTGCCCGCCGCCGACGAGATCCTCGATCTCAAAGGTCACATTCTCCTGCCTGGGCTGGTCAACACCCATCACCACTTCTACCAGACCCTGACTCGCGCCGTGCCCGCCGCGCAGGACGCCAACCTCTTCCACTGGCTCAAGACGCTCTACCCGATCTGGGCGCGTCTCACGCCCGACGACATTTTCACCTCGACGCAGACCGCCCTGAGCGAACTCGCCCTTTCGGGATGTACCACCGCCTCCGATCATCTCTACCTTTTTCCGAACGGCTCCAAACTGGACGATGAGGTGGACGCGGCCTCCGAACTGGGACTCCGCGTCCACGCCTCGCGCGGCTCGATGTCCCTCGGCGAATCGAAAGGCGGACTTCCCCCCGATAGCGTGGTGGACACGGAAGAATCCATCCTTAAAGATTCCCAGCGTCTCATCCAGAAATATCACAATGCCAAACCCGGTGCGATGGTGCAGATCGTGCTTGCGCCGTGTTCTCCCTTCAGCGTGACGGGTGAACTGATGAAAGAGTCCGCCAAACTGGCGCGCGAATACGGTGTGCATCTCCACACGCATCTCGCCGAAACAGAAGACGAGGAGCAGTTCTGCCTGCAAAAGTTTGGCCATCGTCCCGTTGGATACATGCAGGCCGTGGATTGGGTCGGGAACGATGTCTGGTTTGCCCACTCGGTCTGGGTCAATGAGGAGGAGATCGGCGTCTTTGCCAAACACAACTGCGGCGTGGCGCACTGTCCCACCTCGAACATGCGTCTCGCTTCGGGGATCGCACCCATCAAGGAATACCGCAAGGCGGGCGTCAACGTCGGCCTCGGCGTGGACGGTTCCGCCTCCAACGATGGTTCGCACCTGCTGGCCGAAGTGCGTCAGGCGATGCTGTTATCTCGTGTGCGGGAGGGCATTACAGGCTACTCGCTCTCGAACGATCCCAATCGTAAACTGATGACCGCCCGCGATGCCCTCTATCTCGGCACGCGCGGTGGCGCGGCCGTTCTCGGTCGCAAGGACATCGGCTCGCTCGAAGTCGGCAAGTGCGCGGACTTTTTTGCCGTGAATCTCAACCGCCTCGATTACGCGGGCGCTCAGCACGATCCCGTTTCGGCGGTCGTCTTTTGCCAACCCGTCCGCGTGGATTACACCATGGTTGGCGGCAAGTTCATCGTGAAAGAAGGCCAACTCGTGACGATGGATGAGCGTCAACTCGTCGAGAAGCACAACAAAGCATCCAGACGATTGCTGGCAGGATAGCACTCGATTTTTACATTTATGTTAGCCAGCGGAATATTCGTTCAATTTCTCTTCGGTGCTCCTGCGGGCATCCTGGCATCGCTTCTTGCCGCGTTGGGTGTGTGGAAGAAATGGCTGATCGCCCTGATCGTTGCTGGAATCTGGTCTCTACCCGCCACCTACTATTTGAGTGCCGCGCTTGGACTTCCACTATATCTCACGGCCTTGTGTGTCTTCGGCGCAGCGTACGCTATTGCTAAAAGCAAAATCCGCATCGCCTGGCTCCTGCTCATTCCTCTTTTCCTTTTCACGCTTTGGATGACCATTTTGACCATTTATGGATTGCTTCAAAGTTGACCTTATGGAGACGTTATGACCTCTTCTGCTAAACTCACCCGTTCCCTCGTTGAAGTTGCCATGGGACGCGCCCATGCTGACCTCGTCATCCGCAATGGACAGTGGGTCTGTGTCCAATCGGGCGAGATCATCGACGGGACCGATGTCGCCATCGTCAACGGGCGAGTCGCCTTTGTCGGTTGGGATGCCAGCCACACCGTCGGGAAGGATACGGTGGTCATCGATGCGCATGGCAAGTATCTCGTCCCCGGCCTGCTCGATGGTCACATGCACGTCGAATCGGGCATGGTCACTGTCACGGAGTTTGTGCGCGCCGTGGCTCCGCGCGGGACAACGGGCATGTTCATTGACCCGCACGAGATCGCTAACGTCTTTGGCTTGAAGGGCGTCAAATTGATGGTGGACGAGGCGCAGAAACAGCCGATCCACGTTTTTGTGCAGGTTCCGTCGTGCGTCCCGTCTGCACCGGGCTTCGAGACGCCAGGCGCGACCATCACCCCCGATGACGTGGCCGAAGCGCTGACCTGGCCCGGCGTGATCGGGCTTGGCGAGATGATGAATTTCCCCGGCGTGGCCAACAGCGACGCGAAAATGCTGGCGGAGATGGCCTCCACGCACGCGGCAAACAAGACGATTGGCGGGCACTACGCTTCGCCCGACCTTGGTCTGCCCTTTCACGGATATGTGGCGGGCGGCGCCGAGGACGACCATGAGGGCACGCGCGCCGAAGATGCCATTGCCCGTGTGCGGCAGGGGATGAAAGCCATGCTTCGTTACGGCTCGGCCTGGCACGACGTGGCAACCCAGGTGAAGGCAATCACTAAACACAAATTGGATCCGCGCCGCTTCCTTCTTTGCACCGACGATTCGCACGCCCAAACCATCACCCAGGAAGGACACATGGACCGCGTCCTTCGCCACGCGATCGCGATGGGACTGAATCCGATGACGGCCATCCAGATGTGCACCATCAACACTGCCGAGCATTTCGGCCTGACGCGTGAAATGGGTTTGATCGCCCCGGGCCGCTGGGCGGATATTCTGCTGGTGGAAGACTTGCGCAATTTCCACGCGGAGATCGTTGTTGCGAAGGGACAGGTCATCGCACAGAAAGGCAAGTGGACGAGTGAATTGCCCGTCGTCTCCCATCCAAAGTGGGTGACCAATTCTGTTAATTTGAAGCGCGAACTCAAAGCGGACGATTTTGTGTTGAAGGTCGATGGTCAAAAACAGAAGGTCAAGGCGAATGTGATCGGCGTCATCGAGAATCAGGCACCGACGCGGCATTTGACGTTTGAGATGGAACCCGTCAACGGTGAGATCAAAGCAGACATGGCGCGCGATATCGCCAAGGTCGCGCTCGTCGAGCGTCACAAAGGCACGGGCGCGGTCACGATGGGACTCGTCAGCGGGTTTGGTTTCACCCGCAAGTGCGCCATCGCATCCACCGTGGCACACGATTGTCATCAGATGATCGTCGTCGGGACGGATGAGGCGTCGATGGCCGTGGCCGCTAACAGTCTCGCGCGAAGCGGGGGTGGGCAGGTGGTCGTCATGGATGGAAAGGTCCGCGCCCAGGTCGAGTTGCAGATCGCGGGGTTGATGTCCACCGAACGGGCGGAAGTGGTCGCGAAAAAAGCCGCGGCGGTGCTGGAAGAGTTTGTGAATTGCGGCTGTGAATTGAACAATCCGAACATGCAGTTGAGCCTGCTGGGGCTGGTGGTCATCCCCGAATTGCGCATTTCGGATAAGGGGCTGCTGGATGTGACCACGTTCAAATTTATCCCTGTGTTGGAATGACTGGAGAGACTATGGCAAACTTCCCTTTTCAACGTTTGACCGCTGAGCTTTCGAGCCTGATCTCGCGTGTGCCCGCCGGGCAGCAACTTCCCTCCGAGCCTGAGTTGGCGAAGCAATTGGGTGTCAGCCGCGCCACCTTGCGCGAGGCGATGCGCGCATTTGAAACGCAGGGGTTGATCCGCAGACGGCAGGGGGCAGGCACTTTTGTGGTAGGAAAAGTGCCCGTCATGGACAGCGGCCTCGAGGTGCTGGAAAGCATGGAGACGATGGCAAACCGCATGAACCTTTCGGTGACGGTCAGCGATTTGCACATCGAGAAAGTATTTGCCGACCAGGAAATTGCCCGCGCACTGGATGTTCAACTTGCCACGCGCATGACGCGCATCCGACGCGTGATGCAGACGAACGGGCGTCCCGCCGCGTATTTGGTGGACACCCTGCCCGAATCGATCCTGCGCGCCGAGGATCTGCCCGACTCGTTTGGCGGCTCGGTGCTGGACTGTTTGTTGAGTCGCTCCAACCCCCCGACGGGTTCGCGCGCCGCGATCAGCGCCATCGGTGCGACCGCGGACGTGGCGAAGGCGCTCGAGATCCAGCGCGGCGACGTGCTTTTGCATTTCAGTTCGCAGTTGTTCAACGCCAGCGGCACCATCGTGGACTATTCAAAAACGTATTTCATCCCTGGCTACTTTAATTTCCATATCGTTCGCCGCGTAGGGAGCGGTGGATAGAAAAATTATATTTCAGAGGTAAACGTGACTGTACACCAAATCAAACAAAAGGTGAATGAAAATCGCGAGGACATCATCAAGTTTCTGCGCGAGATCGTTGCCATCCCCAGCATGGAGGGACAGTTGAAGGATGTCGGCGACCGCATCCAGGCGGAGATGAAAAAACTCGGCTTTGATGAGGCGCGCTTTGACAAGATGGGCAATACCATCGGGCGCATCGGCAATGGGAAAAAAGTTATCGTCTTCGACTCGCATATAGACACCGTCGGCGTGGGCGATCCCAGCGAATGGGAATGGGATCCGTTCAAGGGCAAGGTGGAGGATGGCGTTCTGTACGCACGCGGCGCAGTGGACGAGAAAGGGTCCACGCCTGGGATGGTTTACGGTCTCGCCATCGCGCGCGATCTCGGTCTGCTCGACGGATACACCGCCTATTACTTCGGCAACATGGAAGAGTGGTGTGATGGCATCGCACCGAACGCTTTTGTGGAAGCCGATCCGAAGGTCAAGCCTGATTTTGTGGTCATCGGTGAGCCGACGAGAATGCAGGTCTATCAGGGACACAAGGGACGCATCGAACTGAAGATCACCGCCAGCGGACGGTCCGCGCACGCCGCATCGCACTATCTCGGCGATAATGCCGTGTATAAGATGATGTCTATCATCACACAGGTTCGTGAGTTGGATCGCCGCTTCCGTTTTGGGATGGGTTATCACGAGATACAAGGCTATCCGTCCATCGCCGTGACAAACGTGGAAGCGCGCACGGCTTCGCTCAACGCGGTCCCCGACCAGTTCACGATCTATCTCGACCGCCGCATCACGTCCAATGAGCCGCGCGAGGAAGTGATCCAGCAGATCAAGGGATTGATCCCCGATTATCTGCAGGACGAGATCCACGTGGAAGAATTGTTCTACGATGAACCGTCCTATACGGGATTCGTCTTCCCTGTGTCCAAATACTATCCCGCCTGGGTGCTGGAAGCTGGACATCCCCTGATCGAAGCAGGACAGCGCACCATTCAGGAACTCTGGGGCGAAAAACGCGAACTTGGCACATGGGACTTTTCCACCAACGGCACGTACTGGGCGGGGAAGGCGGGTATCCCGTCAATTGGCTTTGGGCCTGGGGACGAGAAGTCCGCACACATGCGCGATGAACACGTCCCGCTCAAGGAAGTGGTCGACGCGACGGAGTTCTATGCCTTGTTGCCGGGAATGCTGGGTAAACAAGTACACACGTAAACACGTACACACGTGACCTGTATACCTGTGTACTTGTCTACGTGTGTACTGATTTTTCAAACCATAAGGAGTTTCAAAATGCGTAGTTTTGCCGGTCGTGATATTTTGTCTCTCAAGGAGTTCGAGCGCAACGAGTTCTTCCACGTGTTCGATGTGGCCTCGAAGATGGAACCCATCGCCAGGTCCAGGAAGAACGTGGATATGCTCAAGGAAAAGACACTTGTCACCGCGTTCTACCAGCCGTCCACGCGCACGCGTCTCGCGCACGAGTCCGCCATGCACCGTCTCGGCGGTCACGTGACGGGTTTCTCGGATGCGAAGATGACCCGCGCGGGCGACTTCTATCAGGAGTCGATCAAGGACACGGTTAAGATGCTGGAGTTTTACGGTGACGTGATCGTGATGCGCCACTTCCAACAGGGCGCGCCGCACGAGGCCGCCAAGTGGGCCAGCATCCCGATCATCAACGGCGGCGACGGTTGGGGCGAACACCCGACCCAGATCCTGACCGACCTGTACACGGTTCTGCGCGAAAAGGGACGCATTGACGGATTGAAGTGGCTGGCCGTCGGCGATATGCGCATGCGCACCATGCACTCGCTGGGCTACGCCCTCAGCCAGTTCGATTGCCCGATCACGTTTGTTTCCCCGCCCGACATGAGTCTCACGGATGAATTCAAGGCGGAGCTCAAGCAACTCAGCGTGAATTTCAAGGAAGTGGACCACGTCGAGAAAGCCATTGCCGATGCGGACGTGATTCTCGTCGAGCCTGTTGTCCAGCCCGATTACACCAAATCGCGCGATGAGCGGACGGGCGAACTCAGCCTGACGCCCGCCAACTATCGCATCACGCGCGAACTTTTGGAGAAGAAGGCTAAATCCGACGCGATCCTGCTCCACTCCCTGCCGCGTATGGACGAAGTCCCTGTAGATGTGGACATCACCCGCTGGTCGCGCTACTGGCAGGAGGCCTTCAACGGCGTCGTCATGCGCATGACCTTGCTGTCGCTGGTGCTGGGAGCGATGGAATAGTAAACAAGTACACAGGTACACACGTAGAAAAGTAAACAAGGAAGATTTTCCTGCATACCTGTTTACGTGTGTACTTGTCTACCAAACAACAAGGAGACTAACTTATGCAAACAAATTTCCGTGGACGCGACTTTATTGGTGATCTTGATTTCACCAAAGAGGAAGTCGAAACTGTATTGGATGTGGCCTGGGACTTGAAGCGCAAGCGCGCTTTGGGCGAACCGCACGCCTACCTGCGTGACAAGGTGCTGGCGATGTTGTTCTTCTTCTCGTCCACCCGCACGCGTGGATCGTTCGAGGCGGGCATTGCCCAACTCGGTGGACATGGCGCGTTCATCGACAGCAACACTACCCAGATCTCTCACGGAGACACGCCCGTGGAGATCGGCGAGATCTTCGGCCGCTACTTCGACGGCATCGCCATCCGTCACTGTGACTTCGGCGATGGTAACAAATATCTGAACGACGTTGCCAAGAACAGCCGCGCACCAGTCTTGAACATGCAATGCGACATTTACCATCCCTTCCAGTGCCTGGCAGACCTGATGACCATCATGGAGAAGAAGGGACGCGACCTCCGCAAAAAGAAGATCGTCGTCTCGTGGGCGTACGCGGCTTCCTACCTCAAGCCGATTTCTGTTCCCCAATCCTTGATTCTCCAGATGCCGCGCTTCGGCATGGACGTGACGCTGGCCTATCCGCCTGAATTCAAACTCATGCCCGAGATCGTGGAACAGGCCAAAGAACAGGCCCGCATTGCTGGCTCCAATTTTGAGATCGTTGACAGCAAAGACGGCATGACCGAAGCCTGCAAGGACGCGGATGTCATCTACGCCAAGTCATGGGGGCCGCTATTGACCACCAGTGACAAAAACGAAGGCAAGAAGATTCAGGATTCATACAAGAACTGGATCATGGACGAAGCCAAGTTGAAAGTCGCCAAGAAGGATGCCATCTACATGCATCCACTGCCTGCTGACCGTGACGTCGAAGTGACCAGCGCCGTTCTCGATGGCCCGAACTCGGTGGTCTTTGACGAGGCCGAGAATCGCCTCCACGCGCAGAAGGCCGTCATGGCCTTGACGATGAGTTGATCCAGTCTGATAGCCTCATGGTCGCTAGTCTTATAGGCATCGGGCTATTCGACTATGAGACTGACGACTATCAGACTAAACACAGGAGACTATATGACTAAACTTGCTGTCATCGCCATTGGTGGCAATTCGCTGATCAAGGACGAAGCGCACAAGACCGTTGAAGACCAGTACCTTGCCGCGAAGGAGACGTCCATCCACATCGCGGACATGCTCGAAGCGGGCTGGGACGTTGCCATCGGTCACGGCAACGGACCTCAGGTCGGGTTCATCCTCCGACGCTCGGAGATCGCCGCGAAGGTCGAGGGGATGCACGAAGTCCCGCTCGAGGTCTGCGGTGCGGACTCGCAGGGCGCCATCGGCTACGCTCTCCAGCAGACCCTGCAGAACGAACTGAACCGTCGCAAGATCAAGAAGTCGGTCGCGACGGTCGTCACCCAGGTGGCCGTGGACGCGGAAGACAAAGCCTTCAAGGAACCGTCCAAACCCATTGGCTCGTTCATGGATGAGGCCGAAGCAAAACGCCGCGAGAAGGATCTCGGCTGGTCGGTCAAGGAAGACGCGGGCCGCGGCTGGCGTCGCGTCGTCGCGTCACCGCTCCCGAAGGAAGTCGTGGAACTCGAAGCGGTCGAGGCCCTCATCAAGGCAGGGACTGTGGTCGTCACGGTCGGCGGCGGTGGCATCCCCGTCATCCGCAAAGCGGACGGTGAATTGGAAGGTGTGGCCGCAGTGATCGATAAGGACTTCGCCTCCAGCCTGCTGGCGCGTCTCATCCATGCCGACCTGCTCCTGATCTCCACCGCGGTCGAAAAGGTCGCCATCAACTTCGGCAAGCCCGAGCAGAAGTGGCTCGACAAGATGACCCTCGCCGAAGCCAAAGCCTATCTCGCCGAAGGCACGCACTTTGCCAAAGGCTCGATGGCGCCCAAGATCCAGGCCGTGATTTGGTTCCTGGAGAACGGTGGCAAGCAGGCCATCATCACCAACCCCGAAAATATTGGCCGCGCCATCAAGGGCGAAACGGGAACATTGATCGTTCCGTAACATTGTTATGGTAGGGGCGGGGTCACCCCGCCCCTACAACGTAAAACACCCCGCCCCTACGATAATAATGAAACGCTTTTCCCCCGCCCTCGCCTTCCTCGTCGTTGCCATCCTCGCGTATGGACTGATGCTCCCGTCCCTTGGCTTTTATTGGGACGACCTGCCCATGTCGTGGATCCGCTATCAACTTGGTCCCGAGGCGATGACGCGTTATTTTTCGAGCAACCGTCCCGTGTGGGGAATGCTGTATCAAGTCACCACGCGCGTCCTGCCGCATGTTCCCATCTACTGGCAGGTGCTTGCCCTCCTCCTGCGCGCGCTGACGGGCGTCCTCGTTTGGTCAGTCGTCCGCCACATCTGGCACAAACGCGAGATCTTTGCCCTCATGGTCGCGTTTTTCTTTTTGCTCTATCCAGGTTTCAACCAACAGTGGGGATCGTATCTCTACAGCCATTTTTTCATCGTCATCAATTTCTTTCTTGCCTCGCTTTACTTCAACCTGCGCGCCCTCGATGAACCTCGCCGCGCCCGCCTCTTTACCATCCTCGCGCTCGTCTTCTCCGCGCTCAACCTATGGATGATGGAGTACTTTTTCTTCCTCGAACTCGTCCGCCCGTTCATCATCTTCTTTGCCCTCCGCTCACGCAATACGCAAGGCGCAGTACGCAACACATTGACTCGCTCTCTTCCTTACATCGTTCTCTGGATCGCCGCCGTCCTCTCGCGCATGTTCATTTTCAACAACCAGGTCTATTCGACGAGTCTGCTTGGTGACCTGCGGACGGACTTCCTTCCGACTCTCGCGCGGCTTCTCCAAATCGTCCTCGCTTCTTTCTGGACTGTGAGTGGGTCTGCCCTCGGACAGATTTTCCAACTCCCCAGCCCTTCCTTGGATGGCTGGCGCGTGACGGTGATGGTGGCAGCGGTGGCACTCCTTGTTTTCCTGCTTACGCAGTACGCAGTACGAAAAACGTACACAGGTAAACAGGTAGACACGTACACAGGTAACGATGCAACTCGTAACTTGCATCTCCTATCCCGCCTTTCTCCTATCATTCTCTCCCTCCTCGCCTTCCTCACCGCAGGCTGGCCTCTCTGGTTGATCGAATTTCCTCCGACGCTCGCGCATCCCACCAGCCGATTCACGCTTCCATTCATGTTCGGCGCGTCCCTGCTCTGGGCAGGACTGCTCGATCTCATCCCCTGGCCGCGCTGGAAATATGTGCTGGCGGGTTTGCTGATCGCCCTGATGGCAGGACGCCAGTCCTTTTGGATGAACGACTACCGCCGTGAATGGGAATCGCAAAAGACCCTTTTCTGGCAGATGACTTGGCGCGCGCCTGGGCTGGAACCGAACACGACCGTCCTATTGAATGACCGCGCTTTCCTTTCTCCATCCGCCACGGGGATTCTGCCGCCCGTAGATCTGCGCGTCTTCAACTTTTATGCGGATAATTCCCTCGCCGCCGCGCTGAATTGGGTTTACGCGCCGGATAATCACAGCGATCGCATGGATTATCTTCTGCTGTATCCCAAGTCGAGGATCGGTGGTTCGTTGCCCTCCTTTGAGAAGGATCAGCCCATCAATTATGATTTTCTGGCTGGAACCTTTGAAGGCAACACCTCACAAGTGGTCGCGTTCTATTACGCGCCGCCTGGCTGTCTGCGCCTGCTCGACCCTGAAATTGACGCGCTGAATCGTTTCATCCCCGACGAGACGCTGATGCGCGAGTCCGCCGCGCTTTCCTCGTCGGCGTGGATTCTGCCCGAGAAAACCGCGACCCTGCCCAACGTCTACGGGAGCGAACCGAGCCGCGGGTGGTGCTATTATTTTGAGAAGGCCGATCTCGCCCGTCAGCAAAAGGATTGGGAGGAGATCGTCCGCATCGGTGAAGTTGCATTCGCGTTGGACGATCATCCCAACGATCCTGTGGAGCGATTTGTCTTTATCGAGGGCTATGCCCATGGCGGCGACTGGGCGCGGGCGCAGGAACTTTCGGTGGCCGCGTATCGCGTTTCGAAGGATTACATGGCGCCGATGTTGTGTTCGCTGTGGACGCGTATTGCGCGTGAGACGGCTCCGAGTGCCGATCAGGCCTCGGCCGTGGACGCGATGTTTATACAATTTTCTTGTGCAAAATGAAGGTAGTTTTGACGGCTTGTTTTGTGACTTAATCGGCTTGTCCATTTTCATGCTCGCGGCTAGAATGTTTTTCGAGCAAAGTTTCGGCATCTGCAAGACAACAGTTCAGGAAGGAGGTGCTCGGCCACCAAATATCCCTGTACGTTCTTGATTTTTAACAAATCTATACTCTTTAGGAGGAGTATCCTATGCGTAACGTTTTGCCCAAAATCGCCTTTCTGGCGATGGTGATTGTCCTTGTCCTTTCGGCCTGCGCGCCGAAGACTCCCGTTGCGACTGAGCCGCCGGTTGTCGCGACAGAACCCCCTGTTGTTGCCACCGAACCGCCCGTGGCAACCGAAGTTCCCGCCGAACCGTTCGTCTTTGGCATATTGCTGGTTGGTGCCCATAATGACCAGGGCTGGAGCCAGGCGCACTATGATGCCGGGCTTTACATCGAACAGAAAATCCCCGGTTCCAAGATGCTCTATCTTGAGAACGTCTACTCTGGCTCTCCATCCTATCCTGGCCAGACTGCTTCCCAGCTGGCGGAGCAATTGGTCTCCCAGGGCGCCAAACTGGTCGTCTTCAACTCGGACGATATGAAGGATGAGGCCCTCAAATTCGCCAATGCCTACCCCGATATCTATGTGGTTGGTCCCTCCATGGACTGGACCTGGAAAGATGGCAAGGCCTACACCGAATCGCCCAACCAATATGATGTCATGGGTCGCATGGAATACGGCAAGATGATGGCTGGCTGTGCGGCCGCCCTGACCACCAAGACCGGTCAGATCGGCTACCTCGGCCCGCTGATCAATGACGAGACCCGCCGCCTGGCCGCTTCGGCCTATCTCGGCGCCCAGTATTGCTGGACCGATATCCTTGGAAAAGATGCCGCTTCCTTGAAATTCAAGGTCACCTGGATCGGCTTCTGGTTCAACATCCCCGGTGTTACGTCTGATCCGACTCAGGTTGCGGACGACTTCTTCAACAGCGGTTACGATGTGGTCATCTCGGGCATCGATACCACCGAGGCTTTGGTGGAAGCCAAGAAGATGCACGACGCTGGCAAGGACACCTACGCGCTGGCCTATGACTACAAGGAAAACTGCAGCGTTGCTCCTGAAGTCTGCCTGGGCGTGCCGTACTTCAACTGGGGTCCCGCTTACCTTCAGATTTTCCAAACTGCCATCGATGGCACCTGGCAGGAAGGCTTCCAGTGGAACAGCCCCGATTGGGCCGACATTAACAATCCAGACACCAGTGCTGTTGGTTTCATCAAGGGCCCCGGCCTGAGCGATGAAGCCTCTGCCAAACTGGATGAGTTCATCGCCGCGCTGGCTGGCGGCCTGAACCTGTGGACTGGCCCCATCAACCTGCAGGATGGTACTGCTTATCTCGCCGATGGCGAGGCCGCCACCGATCTGCAAGTCTGGTACCTGCCGCAATTGCTCGAAGGCATGGAAGGCCAGAGCGTTTCCGAGTAAACCCATCCAATGGACAGGGGAAGGCAGAATGCCTTCCCCTGTTTTTAAATTCATTCGTCCACTCGTTTTATATGAGCGGTTCCGAGCAAAAGGATAGCCGATGAAGGTAGAACTTCGCAACATCGACAAGAATTTTGGAAAAGTCCACGCCAACGATAACATCTCGCTCAACATTCCCTCTGGCACTATTCAAGGAATACTTGGGGAAAATGGAGCAGGTAAAAGCACATTGATGAAGATCCTTTCCGGGTTTTTCCACGCGGATGGGGGGGAGATCCTTTTGGACGACAAACCAGTCTTCATCAAATCGCCGGCCGACGCGCTCCGTCACGGTGTGGGAATGTTGCACCAGGATTCGCTGGATTTTCCGCCTCTGCGCCTGCTGGATAACTTCCTGCTCGGGATGCCTGGCAATCTTTTTCCGAACCGCAAAGAAGCCGCGCAGGACTTCAATCTGCTTGCCAGGGAATTTGGGTTCTCGCTCGACCCGGAAAGTTATGTCGATTCCCTGACTGTGGGCGAACGTCAACAGATCGAGATCATGCGCCTTTTGTTTTTAGGCGCACGGATATTCATCCTCGATGAGCCGACGACCGGCATCAGTGCCGCACAGAAGGTAAAACTCTTCGATACATTGAAAAAATTCCCCGAGCAATCCATCACTGTCATTTTTGTCTCTCATAAACTCGAAGATGTGGAAAATCTTTGCGACCAGGTGGCGGTGTTGCGGCAGGGCAAACTCATTGGAGAAATGAAAAGGCCTCTCGACAAGAAAAAATTGGTGGAAATGATGTTCGGCAAGGAAGTTCCCTTGGGCGAACGGCAGACGTTGACGCGTGAAGAAACAGCCCTGGAACTACGCGGCCTTGCTGTTGAGGATGTCCGCTTGCGTCTTTCCGGGATCGACCTCAAAGTCCACGCTGGAGAGGTGATTGGCCTGGCGGGTATGGAGGGGAGCGGTCAGGGACCGTTCATCCGGGCCTGCGCCGGGCTGATGCGTCCGGTCAACGGGCAGGTACTGGTGAATAACCACGATCTGACCGGAAAATCCTACCATGTTTACAAGAGAGAAGGTGTTTCTTTCATGCCAGCCTCCCGCATGGAAGAGGGATTGGTGCCCGGCTTGAGCCTCACCGAGCATTTCGTTCTGGCGGAGGAGCCTCGCGGCCTGTTCATCGACCGCGAACGCGGCATCAACCTTGCCGAAGAGCGCATCAAAACGTTCAATATCCGCGGCACGCCGGCCAGCACGGTCGAGTCGCTTTCGGGAGGCAACCAGCAGCGCGCCTTGCTGGCATTGCTTCAAACGCCGCTTTCGGTGGTCCTGCTGGAACATCCAACGCGTGGTCTGGATATCGAATCGACCATCTACATTTGGAGCAAACTCAAGGAGCGCTGTAAACAGGGCTCTGCGATCATTTTTATTTCCTCCGATCTCGAAGAGATTTTGCAATACAGTGATCGGGTGGTAGTGTTCTTTAGTGGAAAAACAACACCCCCGCTGGATGCCGCTTCCCTGACCACGGAAAGACTTGGCGAGTTGATCGGTGGCATGGGCTGGGAAAACCTTAACTCGGGAAAAGACCTATGAAAAAGAACCTGTGGACGAACATCGGATTTCAGGTTGGGGCGTTGCTCATTGCATTGCTCATAACCACCTTGATCCTGGTCGCGGCGGGGGCTCCGCCTTTCAAAGCATACGGAAGTATTTTGAGCGGTGCCTTCGGTACGCAGAAAAACCTGGTGGCGGTGCTGATCACCTGGTCCCCGCTGCTGCTGACCACAGCCGGCGTCTTAATCACCTTTGCCGCGGGGCTCTGGAACATTGGCGTGGAAGGACAAATGACACTCGGTGCCATTTTCGCCACCTGGATGTTACGCATGCTTCAGGATACCAGCCTCCCCCCGGCCTTGATCATCATTCTGGGCATTCTTTTCGGCATGATCGGAGGCGCATTGTGGGCCGCACTGGCAGGAGCATTGAAAACCTTTGGCGGGGTGAACGAGATCTTCGGCGGCCTGGGACTTAACTTCGTCGCCACTGCCTTGACGATCTACCTGGTTTTTGGTCCCTGGAAGCGACCGGGCGTCGGGTCCATGTCTGGCACACAACCGTTCGACGAGAGGTTATGGCTTCCCACCTTGCCTGGGACAGGGCTGAGTGCCTGGGGGTTGGGGATATCCATCCTGGTGGTGGTGATCGTCTACTTCTTGTTGCGCGGGACGTACTTTGGACTGAAGTTGAAGGCCGTCGGCAAGAATATGAAATCCGCTTTTATGCTGGGCATCCCCACCTGGCAATATAGCATGTTCGCTTTTCTACTTTGCGGCGCGTTTGCCGGGCTGGCTGGCGCTATTCAGGTGGCGTCCGTCTATCATCGCTTGCTGCCGAACATTTCAAATGGCTATGGCTTCCTTGGCCTTCTAGTGGCGATGCTGATCAACTATCAGGCGATCTGGGTCATTCCGATTGCATTTTTCTTTGCGGCGCTGAATGTTGGAAGCGTTCAATTGCAGATCATCTATAAGATGGATTCTTCCTTTGCCGGTGTGTTGCAGGACTTCCTCGTGCTGTTGGTTGTGCTCGGCCAGGGTGTGCGCGAGCGTTTCTTGAAGAAGGTGTAGGGATTACCATGGAAAACACAACATTGATTGGTCTGGCAGGTGTTTTGGCGGCCGCCGCGCCCGTTCTATTTGCGGTAATCGGCGAGACGATCACAGAGCGGGCGGGAATCATCAACCTCTCCCTGAATGGAACCATCCTACTCTCAGCGATGGGTGGTTTTGCGGTTGCGTATAACACCCAAAGCCTGGCAATGGGCTTCCTCGCTGGCATGTTGATCGGGGCGATGGTGGCATTCGTGGTCGCTTTTGGCAGCATCACTCTCCGCCAATCGCAGGTGGCAATTGGGTTTGTGCTGGCGTTGGCGGCTCGCGACCTGGCGTATTTCCTTGGCGTCCCCTATATGAACATCCCTGGGCCGACCCTGCCAAACTGGTCCATCCCGGTTTTGAAGGATATTCCCATTTTAGGGACTTTGTTCTTCCGCCTGGACCTCATTACCTATCTCAGTTTCATTCTGATCTTTTTGGCGTGGCTATGGGTCTTTCGGACGCGTCCCGGCCTGATGCTGCAGGGCATTGGGGAACGTCCCGCCGCGGCGTTTGTGCGCGGCGCGAATGTAAACCGATTGCGCTATCTGTATACGATGCTTGGCGGAGCGATCGCGGGTTTGGCTGGCCCCGCCTACACGTTGAATGTAAAACCCGGCTGGATGGGGACGCAAACCGGCCTGGACGGGTTGGGCTGGATCGCCCTTTCGATCGCCATTTTTGGCGGCTGGAATCCCCTGCGGGCGGCCTTTGGCGCGTACCTGTTCGCGTTGTTGCAGTGGCTCGGGCTGGTACTCCAACCCAGTTTGCCGGGCATCCCCTCGCAGGTCTTGCAAGTGGCGCCTTTCCCGCTCATGATCTTGACCCTGTTGCTGGTCAACATCGGTGACGCGGAGTGGGTCCAGCGGTGGCTGGCGGCCATGCCAGAGGGGACGCGGCGGGTGGCGGTCAAGGCTCTGCGGGCAATGCGGGCCTCGCCCCCGGCAGCATTGGGTGTCCCATTCGAATCTGAATAATAAATATTGTGTCAAATGACACTATTCAGAGTATGTGATATATGGTACAAACGGAGAAACGTCAGACGATTATCATCCAACAAATTGGATTTTCATGCACATTCTTCAATCGAAAACGGTTGTAGATCAGGTTGACGAAATCCTCCTGGAACGCATACGGGATGGTTCCTATCCTGCTGGCAGTCGCATGCCTTCAGAAAGCGAGTTGTCTGACGAATTGGGGGTCAGTCGCGCGACGGTGCGCACCGTGCTGGCGAAATTGGCGATCAACGGCCTGATTATTCGCAAACAGGGGGATGGAACTTACGTCAATGCGCGCGTGCGCGAGGTGAATGCCCACTCTGGAAATTTGTGGGATTTGGTGGAACTTATCACCAGCAATGGCTACAGACCTTCCATTCAATCCCTTGCGATTGAAAAAAGGCCCGCCACAGAAAAGGAAGCCGTTATCCTGGCAGTGGAGCCAGGCGACGATCTCCTTAGTATGCGGCGCCTTTTTCTTGCCGATGGAAAGCCGGCGATCCTGGCGAATAACGTCACTCCCTATGTTCTTCTGCGCGAGCCAATGGAATCCATTGACGGCACGCTCCACATCCGCGAGATTTTGCATAAATATTTTCACCAGAGGATCGGATTTGCCATCACTGATATACGCTCGATGGTGATCGGAAAAGAGACGTTCGACCTGTTGAAAGGCGACCCGGGCCGCACCATTTTGGAATTGCAGGTGGCCTTTTACGCCCGGGATAACATGCCCCTGGCGCTGGGTGTGAATTACTTCGACGATTCATTTCTTCGCCTGAGTTTGGTACAGGCTTGGAATTAAGATTGATGGTTTGTTGAGATCGCAAATATGGACGCTGAGGAGACGAGGGCCCATGCGAACTAGATTGAACACCCTTTTTGACGCTCTACTGCCGGTCATTGCCACACTGGCCGCGCTTGCCGTGGGGGCGGTGATGTTGCTGATTCTTCGGGTCAACCCCATTGAAGCATACGCCGCGCTTTGGGAAGGGGCATTCGGAAGCACCAACGCCTTCGCAGAGACGCTTGTCAAGGCGACGCCTCTTCTGCTGGTCGCGCTCGGGATCTGCATCTCCTTCCGCGGGGACGTGATCAACATTGGCGGCGAAGGACAGATGATCATCGGCGCGATCCTCGCCACATGGGTCGGGTTGACGTTCACCGAGTCGCCGGGGTGGCTGATCATCACCGTGGCGATGGTCATGGGCTTTGTTGGCGGGGCCATTTGGGGCGGGATTCCTGGTTTCCTCAAGGCTTATTTCAACGTGAACGAGATCCTCAGCACGGTAATGATGAACGCCATTGCGGTGCAGTTGATGAACTTTCTCCTGCGCGGTCCGATGATCGATCCCTCGCAGGCGGAACTGGCCTCGAAAATTCCGCAAACGGCCCGCCTGATCGACGCTTTTCACCTGGAACGCTGGTCTCCCACACGCTTGCACGCTGGCGCGTTGATCGCCGTCGCCCTGGCGTTTTTGGTATATGTTCTGCTCTGGCGCACCACCTGGGGATACCGCATCCGCGCGGTGGGACAGAATCCGAACGCTTCGCGCTATGCGGGCATCAAGGTGCCGCGCTATATCGTGCTGGCGCTTTTGCTGAGCGGCGCCTTCGCGGGACTGGCAGGCGCGGTGCAAGTCTACGGCGTGAACTACCGCATGATCACTGACGGTTCCTCTTCAGGCTTTACAGGAAGTGCAGGTTTCAACGGGATCGTAGCCGCACTCTTCGGACAGTTGCATCCCATCTGGTCGATCCCCGCGTCCATTTTGTTCGGAGCGTTGCTCGTCGGCGCGAACAGCATGCAAAGGGCGATCCAGGTCCCTTCGGCGTTGATCACCGCACTGAACGGCCTGGTGGTGGTCTTTGTCGTCAGTAGCGAGATCTGGCGCAAACGCAGGCAGAGACGCAGGCTGTCCGCCGCGAGGGAGGACGAAACCCCATCGAAGCCAGACCCGTCCCAGGTCCAGAAGGAGGCGGCGCAATGATTTCCGATTTGTTCACCACCACAGTCCTGATCGGTATTTTGGCCTCGGGCATCCGTCTCGCGACTCCCTATCTGTATGCCGCCATCGGTGAGACGTTCAGCCAGAAAAGCGGCGTGCTCAATTTGGGTGTGGAAGGGCAGATGCTGCTCGGTTGTTTCGCCGCGTTCTATGTGTCGTTTACGACGGGGAACTTGTGGCTCGGCCTGCTGGCCGCGATGATCGTTGGCGCGGCAATGGGGCTGGCGATGGCTTTTGTCACGGTGAACCTGCACGCGCAACAGGGCATCAGCGGAATCGGCTTCTACCTCTTCGGCCTGGGAATGAGCGACTTGCTCTTCAAGCGCCTGCTCGGCACGGTGGAGACGGTGGAAGGTTTTTCGAAGATCTATATTAAAGGATTAAGCGACATCCCCGGCATCGGCGAAATTTTCTTCAGCCAGAATATCCTCGTCTATCTTGCGTACCTGCTTGTGCCACTGGCCTGGTTTGTTTTGAACAAAACCACGCTCGGGTTGAAAATCCGTGCGGTGGGTGAGAATCCCGACGCGGCGGATTCGCTCGGCGTGAGCGTGGCGCGCATTCGCTACTTCACCATCATCCTCGGCGGGACTCTCTCCGGGGTGGCGGGCGCGTCGCTTTCGATCGCGCTGTTGAACGTGTTCCAACAGAACATGACGAGCGGATTGGGTTTCATTGCTGTGGCGCTGGTGTATTTCGGCGCGTGGAAACCCGGCGGCGTTCTGGCTGGTGCGCTGTTGTTCAGCATGGTTAACTCGTTGCAATTGTGGATCCAGGTTCTGGGCATTCCCGTCCCCTCTGATATTGCGGTCATGATGCCCTATGTTCTCACGATCCTGGTTTTGGTTGCTACTGTTTCAAGGGTTCGTGCGCCCTCTGCGTTGACGAAGCCCTTTGAACGGGAAGATTGATTTAGAAGGAGGTCGTCCGTAAAGAGTTATATCAACTTGCGAAATGTCTTTGACGATCAATATCCAAATACCTTCATAAGGAGAAGAAGATGAAAAAGTTTGCTTTGTTGTTGACCTTTGTGTTAACCCTTTCCCTCGTTTTGAGCGCCTGCGGCCCCAAGGCCACGGAAGCGCCGCAACCCACGGAAGCCCCCGTTGTAGTTGCGACGGAAGAGCCCGTTGTCGCGACCGAAGTTCCCGCGGCGGAACCGTTCCGCGTAGCCGTTGTCATGCCGAGCGCCATCAATGACCTGGCCTTCAGCCAAAGCATGTACGACGCCCTCCTCCGCATCCAGGAAGAAATGGGCGGCCCCGAATATTTCGAGTTCGTCTATTCCGAGAACATGTTCGTGGTGGATGACGCCGCCGCGGCCCTCCGCGACTACGCCTCCCAGGGTTATAACCTGGTGATCGGCCATGGCTCGCAGTACGGTTCCTCCCTTCAGGAAATCGCCCCCGACTTCCCCGAGACTGCCTTCGCCTGGGGCACCACGGTGGACACCTTTGGCCAGCCCAATATCTTTGCCTATGAGGCTGCCTCTCAGGAAGGCGGCTACGTGAACGGCGTTTTGGCCGCGACCCTCTCCCAGACTGGGACCATCGGCGTGGTCGGCCCGATCGAGACCGGCGACGCGAAACTGTACGTGGACGGATTCAAGGCTGGTGTTGCCGCGACCAATCCCAACGTCACTGTGAACGTTAACTACATCGGTTCGTTCTCCGACGTTGCGCTGGCCTCCGAGGCCGCCTCGACTCACCTCTCCGCTGGCGCGGACGTCTTGACCGGCACCGCCCAGATGGTTGTGGGCGCCATTGGCAAGGCTGAAGAAGCCAAAGCCCTGTGGTTCGGCACGCAGTCCAACCAGACTTCCCTGGCCCCGAGTATCGTTGTCGCCAGCCAGGTCTATCACTGGGAAATTGCCCTGCGCGAGATGATCTCCCTCATCAAAGAGGGAACGCTTGGCGGGCAGTCCTTCACGGCCAATCTCAAGAACGGCGGCGAAGTGATCGAATTCAATCCTGATTACGCCCTCACCGACGAGGTCAAGGCGCTTGCTGAAAGCACCATTCAGGGAATCATTGACGGTACCATCACCATCACCCTGCCGTAATCGATAGGATTCTACAGCCCTGACAGGTCGTCACGACCTGTCAGGGCTTACAAGAAGGATGGCACTCATGACCGAATCGAATTTGCTCCCATCAGGCAAGCCTCGCATCGAGAGCCTGGAGATGTGCGGCATCACCAAACGTTTCCCTGGCGTGCTCGCCAATAATAAGTGCGATTTCGACGTGCATACCGGCGAAGTCCACGCCCTGTTGGGCGAGAACGGCGCGGGCAAAAGCACGTTGATGAAGATCCTTTACGGCCTGTATCATCCCGACGAGGGAAAGATCCTCCTCAACGGAGAGCCCGTCACAATTTCCTCTCCCACCGATTCGATCAACCTTGGCATTGGCATGATCCATCAACATTTCATGCTCGTGCCGACCCTCACCGTGGCCGAAAACGTTGCGCTCGGACTGCCATCCTCCCGCGGCGCGCTTACCGACCTCGACCGCGTCACGAAACGCATTTTGGAACTTGCCAATATCTACGGCCTGAAAATCGACCCTGATGCCTACGTCTGGCAACTTTCCGTCGGTCAGCAGCAACGCGTGGAGATCATCAAGGCCCTCTATCGCGGCGCGGCCCTCCTCATCCTCGACGAACCGACCGCCGTCCTCACCCCGCAGGAAGTGGACGAGTTGTTCGTCATCATGAAACAGATGGTGCGAGACGGCCACGCCCTCATTTTCATTTCCCATAAACTGCACGAAGTCGTCGAGATCAGCCACCGCGTCACGGTCCTGCGCGATGGACATAGGATCGGCACGCGTCCCACCTCTGAGATCACCAAGCAGGACCTCGCCAACTGGATGGTCGGACGCGAGGTGGGTTTTGCCCCCGACCGCGGCAAATCGGACCTCGGGGAGGCGCGCCTCCAACTGGAAGACGTCCACTGCGGAAGCGACCGCGGCACCCCTGGCCTGCGCGGCATCAGCCTCGAATTGCGCTCGGGTGAGATCCTCGGGATCGCGGGCGTCTCGGGCAACGGTCAACGCGAATTGGCAGAGTCCATCACAGGTCTAAGAAAGATCACGAGCGGACGCGTCCACCTCGAGGGGAAGGAAGTCACCAACTTCCCGCCTGGCGAACTCACCGAACGGATGCTTTCCTACATCCCCGAAGAACGGATGCGCGACGGCATGATCAAGGAATTTTCCGTCGCAGAAAATATGATCTTGCGCGAGCACCACAAACAGCCCTATTCACGCAATGGACTTTTGAACTTGCGCGGCATCGCCAGTCATTCGGATGCATTGATCAAAAAATTCCGCGTGAAGACTCCCTCGCGCGACACGCTCGCGAAAAACCTTTCTGGCGGTAACATTCAAAAAGTGGTGCTGGCGCGCGAACTCTCGCGCAACCCGCGCGTCATCCTAGCCGCACAGCCCACGCGCGGACTCGACATCGGCGCGACGGAATACGTGCGCGAACAGTTGCTCGAACAGCGGCGCAAGGGCACGGCCGTCATGCTCATCTCGGAAGACCTCGATGAGATCCTCGCCCTCTCCGACCGCATCGCCGTCCTTTACGAAGGACAGGTGATGGACATCGTCCCGCGCGAAAACGCCACGCCCGAAAAACTTGGCTTGCTGATGGCAGGCGTGCATCCCGAAGAGAGCGCGTCTGTTGTAAAATAAATATCCATCGGTTCGGTGGTCGTGCGCTGGTTGAGTTTATCGAAACCCATGTCACGGCGTTGGGACACCCTACGACCCATCGAAAAGTGCCGCCGCTTTGAAAGAAAGGACACCACGTGAACCTTTGGCAGGATTACAAACGACCCACATCCATTGCGGAGGCTGTTCGCGATCTAACAACTGCATCTGGCCCCGCGCTTCCCATCGCGGGCGGCACCGATCTGATCCTCGACCTGCGACAGGGCAACCATTCCCCCGTCCACACGTTAGTTGACTTGACCTTCATCCCGGAGATGTCCGCGCTCGAACTGCGCGGGGACTCGCTCTACATCGGCGCGGTCGTCCCCGTCAGCCGCGTCGCGCGGGACCCGTTGGTGGGCGCGCACGCCCAGGCGTTGACCGAGGCTGCGAATCTGATCGCGGGACCGCAAGTGCGCAACACCGCCACCCTCGGCGGAAACGTGGCCCACGCACTCCCCGCCGCCGATGGGACGATTGCCCTCACCGCCCTCGACGCCGTCGTCGAAGTTGCCAGCGTTTCAGGCACGCGGAAAATGCCATTCACTTCTCTCTTCCTCGGCCCGGGCAAATCGGCTGTGGACAAGACCAAAGAGATCATTGTCGGCTTTTATATTCCAGCGGGAAAGACCTTAAAGGTTTCTGAAACCTTTAGGGTCTCCTCGTGTTTCAAGCGGATCATGCGCCCCCAAGGCGTCGCTCTTCCCATCTTGAATTGCGCCATCTGGCTCGCCCGCGCCGCCGACAAAGTTGCGGACATTCACATCGCTGTTGGCCCCGGCGGCGGGACTCCCTTCCGTGCCACGGATGCCGAGTCCACCCTGCGCGGCCAGCCCCTCACCGAGGAGACTTTCTCTCGTACACTAGACGCGTTGCTTTCGCAGGCCAAATTCCGCAACTCCGCCCGCCGCGCCAGCGCTGACTATCGTCGTCACATCGTGGGCGGGTTGTTCAAGGATGTGTTGGAGACCGCGTGGAAACGCGCAGAATAGGATTATCGGTATGTCAAAAATAAATCTCACTGTCAATGATCAACAATATTCTCTCGACGCTGTCCCTGGCGAAACTTTATCCACTCTCCTCCGCGAACGCCTGCGCTTGACGGGAACGAAGATCGGCTGTGAAGAGGCCGAGTGCGGTGCGTGTACCGTCCTTGTGGACGGCGAGCCGATGATGTCGTGCGTCTATCCCGCAGAGCGCGCGGATGGAAAGACCATTGTCACCATCGAAGGACTCGCGCAACGAGAGCATGAAGAAATGAAATTGCATCCGTTGCAGGAAGCCTTCGTGGAGCACGGCGCCGTCCAGTGCGGATTCTGCATCCCTGGGCAGATCATGACAGCGTACGCGTTGCTCAAGCGGAATCCGAATCCCAATAGCGATGAAATTCGTTTCGCACTCAAGGACACGCTCTGCCGTTGCGCGGGTTACCCGTCCATTGAAAACGCCATCATCGCCGCGGCGCAGGCGCTTCGTACGGGTGAACCCGTCCAGAAGCCGACGCACATCCCCGATTCGGTCTACAGCCACAAAACGGTCGGACATTCGCATCTGCGTCCCGAAGCGGTGGAGAAAGTCACGGGCGAGGCCAAGTACACCGACGACTTGACATTCGATGGCATGTTGTTTGCCAAGGTCAAGCGCGCCATGATTCCCCATGGCTTCTTGAAGAAATTGGATATTTCCAAAGCGAAGGAGTTGAAAGGTGTTGTGGCCGTTCTGACTGCCGAAGATGTCCCCGCGGAGAAAAATCACGGACTGGTCATCTTCGACTGGCCTGTGATGGTCGGCGTCGGAGAACGCGTCCGCTACGTGGGAGACGCGCTCGCCATCGTGGCCGCGGAAACGTCCGAGATCGCGGAGACCGCCGTCGGTCTGATCGAAGCGGAGTTTGATCCACAGCCCGTCATCACGAATCCCGTCATGGCGCGTCGGGGGGACGTCCCGCAACTCCACGAGAAGGGGAACCTGCTCAAACACATCAAAGTCCGCAAGGGCGATATGGACAAGGGTTTCGCCGACGCCGATGTCATTCTCGAGCACACCTTCCACACGCCGACCACCGACCATGCCTTTATGGAGCCTGAGTGCTCGATCGGCGTGCCGCTGGCGGATGGCCGCATGGAAATTTATGTCGGCTCGCAAATCCCATATCAGGACCGCACGCAGGTGGCACGCGTGATGGGTTGGCCTGAGGAACGCGTGCGCGTTGTCGGCCAACTCATGGGCGGCGGCTTCGGCGGTAAGGAAGACGTGATGGGACAGATCCATGTGGCGATGCTGGCGAATGTCACACAGCGTCCCGTGAAATTGCTGTTCGACCGCCGCGACAGCTTGATCGTCCACCCGAAGCGCCACGCCACACAGATCCGCGTGAAGGTCGGCGCGAAGAACGACGGCCGCATCGTGGCGATGGAAACCGAACTCTATGGTGACACAGGCGCGTACGCTTCGCTCGGTGAAAAGGTGATGACGCGCGCCACCACGCACTCGGCGGGCCCGTACGACATCGAGCATGTGCGCGCCGACTGCTATGCCATGTACACCAACAATCCACCCGCGGGCGCGTTCCGCGGCTTCGGCGTGACGCAATCGGCCTTCGCGGTCGAGTCCATGATGGACATGCTGGCCGAAAAACTTGGCATGGAACGCATCGAACTGCGCCGCATGAACGCGTTGCACGTGGGCAGTGTCACCAACACAGGACAGGTTTTGACCGAGTCGGTCGGCCTGACGGAATGTATTGATAAGGTGTCAAGTGTCATGTGTCAGGTGTCAGGTTTGAGTCTTGACGAAGTGTTCAAGCCCCACCTGATACCTGACACCCCGCACTTGGTGCGCTCATGGGGTTTTGCCGCGGCCTACAAGAACACGGGACTCGGCGGCGGCGCGCCTGACATCTCTGGCGCGGACGTGGAACTCTACGCGGACGGCACGTTCCAGGTCCGCAGTTCCGCGGCGGAGTTGGGACAGGGACTCGTCACCGTGATGCGGCTGATCGTCGCGGAGGAGATGTCCGTCCCGCCTGAGCAGGTGGCTGTGCTCGTCATGGACACTGACCTGGCCCCCAATGGCGGCCCGACCACGGCTTCGCGCCAAACTTTCGTCACGGGCAACGCGTCACGCTATGCCGCGAAAACACTGCGCGACCAGATCACGGCCGCGATGGCGGAGAAGTTCGATGTCCGCCCCGAACAGATTCGATTCGAGAATGCAATTGTTCACGTCAACGGGCATTCACTTTCGTATGCCGATGTCTTCAAGGAGATGACCGCCCTCGGCCAGCAGCCGAAGGTCCGCTACGAGTATGAAGCACCGAAGACCAAACCGCTCGGCGATGGCGGCGACATGCACTTTGCCTTTTCGTTCGCCGCTCAAGCCGCCGAAGTGGAAGTGAACAAACTGACAGGCGAAGTGAAAGTCCTGCGCGTCATCTCCGCCAACGACGTGGGCGCGGCCATCAATCCGCTCGGTCTGCAGGGACAGGTGGAAGGCGGCGTGATGATGGGACTCGGCAACTGTCTCACCGAGGAGTTCATCGTTGACAATGGCAACGTGGTCACGGATCATCTGGCTCGCTACCGCGTCCCTGGTATTATGCTCACGCCTGAGATCACGTCCATCATCGTGGAGCATCCCGTTTCGGCGGGACCGTTCGGTGCGAAGGGAGTGGGGGAGGTCTCGTCCATCCCGACGACGCCTGCCATCACGAACGCCATCTACAACGCGGTGGGTGTGCGCGTAGATCGTCTGCCCGTGGATCAGGAGAAGATCGCGAAAGAGTTGTGGGAACGAGAGGGGAAGTAAGCGGAAGGTAGAACGCAGAAGACAGAAATGAAGGACTCTCGGATCGGATGACCGAGAGTCCTTTTTCCTATGCCCAGCCCAGTAATCGCGCCGCGCTGGCCGTCAGGAATGTGACGAGGAATGCGACTCCCAGTGTGATGACCACACTGACCGTTGCCCACTTCCATGATTTCGTTTCTTTATAGATGGTCATGATCGTGGTCGCGCAGGGATTGTGGAGCAGGGCAAACAGCATCAGGTTGATGGCGGTCAGCATCGTCCAGCCGTTCTGGTCGATGAGCAGGGTGCGGATGGCGTCGCTCGTGCCAGGGCCGTTGACCATCATGCCCGCGCCTGTGTACATCATCATCATGGTCGGGACGACGATCTCATTGGCGGGGATGGCGATGATGTACGAAAGCAGGATCACGCCGTCCAGTCCGAGGAGAACGCCGAAGGGGTTGAGCCAGTTCGCGATGGCCGCGGCCAGGTTCGAGGTTCCGAAAGGAACGTTTGCAAGGATCCAGATCAGCGCTCCGGCGGGGGCGGCCGTCTGCATGGCGCGCCAGAGGACGAAGATGGTGCGGTCAATGATGGATGTGTAGAGGATGCGGCTGACGTTGGGTCGGCGGTAGGGAGGCAGTTCGAGCGTGAACGCGGACGCTTCGCCTTTCAATACGGTTCTGGATAAAACCCACGACATAAGGAAGGTGAAGCCGACGCCGATCAGCACCACGCCAACGACCGTTCCCGCCGCGATGATGGACGAGGTAAACCCGCCGTAGCCTGCCGCGACGAAGACTGTCGCCAGCATGATGAGGGTCGGGAAGCGCCCGTTGCAGGGGACGAAGTTGTTGGTGAGAATGGCGATCAGGCGTTCGCGCGGCGAGTCGATGACGCGGGTGGCGACCACGCCCGCCGCGTTGCAGCCAAATCCCATTGCCATGGTGAGTGATTGCTTGCCGTGCGCGCCTGCTTTTTTGAAGAGCCAGTCCATATTGAAGGCCACGCGCGGCAGGTAGCCGAGGTCTTCGAGGAAGGTGAAGGCGGGGAAGAAGATCATCATTGGCGGGAGCATGACGCTGACGACCCACGCCAGGCCGCGATAGACGCCGTCCCAGATAAAGCCCGTGATCCACCACGGGACGTTCCACGCGACGAATAAGGCGCGTGCCCAGTCCCCAAAGCCGAAGAGGACGGTGGCGATCCATTCCGAGACCACGTTCGCACCAGAGACGGTCAGCCAGATGATGATGGCGAGCAGGATCAACATGATGGGCAGACCCGTGATGGGCGAGGTGACGAGGCGGTCAACTTTTTGGTCGAAGTCGTATTTCTTTTCGGAGGCGGTCTTCACGGCGCGCCGCGCGATGGTCTCGGCCTCGGAGTACAACGACTTTACGATCTCATCTCGGAACCCTGACGATAAATTGTTGCGAAGGGTTTCGGCTTTTGCGAGTACGTCATTGGGTTGAATAGTTGTGTTCATAATTTATCCAATTCAAGTGGTGGTCGAGTAGCCCCGTGCAAGTCGGGGCGTATCGAGACCACATCCAGTCCTAATCATCCAACAATTATTTGCTGGTTACCTGCTAGTCTCGGTACGCCCTTCGCTGGCGCTCAGGGCTACTCGACTAGCGTGTTGCACTAGGGAGTTATTGTCTTCCTTCCACCGACATCTTCTTGCTGAACGACACGTCGGCGCGTTGCTGGCGCCCGACGATATCGCCAAGTTCGCCGCCGGACAACGCTTTCTGCACACGCGCGTCGCCGTCGAGCAGACGGATCGCCAGCCAGCGCGCGTTGGGGATGCCAGGCGCCATTTGCTCGATCATCGGCGCGAGTTCGTTGACGGCTTTCTGGAACTCAGGCGTGCCGTGGACGCGCAGTGGTTTGGTGGCGACCAGTCCTTCGATCACTTCGGAGACTGTCGTCAGCAAGGTGGACATACCCTCACCCGTCCGCGCAGTGATCGGGATGGCGGGCACGCCCAGGTCACGCGCGAGCGAACGGGTGTCCACTTCGAGTCCCTTGCGGCGCGCTTCGTCCATCAGGTTGACGGCGACCACGACCTTATCGGTGATCTCCATCACCTGCATGACCAGGTTCAAGTTGCGTTCCAGCGCGGTCGCGTCGGTGACAACGATGGTGCAGTCAGGCTGGCCGAAGAGAATAAAGTCGCGCGCTACTTCTTCGTCTTGCGAAGCGGAGAGAAGCGAGTATGTACCAGGCAGGTCAACCAGTTTGTATTTCACGCTGTTGAATTGATAGCCGCCCTCGGCGCGGGTCACGGTCTTGCCAGGCCAGTTGCCCGTGTGTTGTTTGAGTCCCGTCAACGAGTTGAAGAGCGTGGACTTGCCCGTGTTCGGGTTGCCCGCCAGCGCCACCACGCGGTCGAAATCGCCGACCGTGATCCCCATCTGTTCGAGTTGTGCGTACGCGGGACAGGTTTCGCAGTGCTCGGTGGGGAGGGCGATTTTGGTATTTGTTTTTGTCATGGTTTCTCCTAAACGTACACAGGTTTGCAATGAACGTGTGTACGTGTCTACGTGTGTATATGTTTATGTATCTACCTGCTTACCTAAATTTCAAATAAACCCGAGAGCATGAAAACAAAAATTGCTCCGAGAATGATTCCAACGGCAGTGTAGTGTTGGTGACCATGTTCACGCGCCACGGGGATGAGTTCGTCGAGTGTGATGAAGACCATCACGCCCGCCGCAAATGCCAGCGCCGCAGGGACAAGCGACGTATTGGAGAACAGCACCAGCGAGGCCAGCAACGCGCCGATCGGTTCGGTTAAGCCAGAGAGAAATGCGAAACGCGCCGCTCTCCCTTTGGACATTCCTGCCTTGTAAAGCGGCAGGGCGGTGGCAATGCCTTCGGGAATGTTGTGCAAGGTGATGGCAATGGCGATGTAAATTCCGAAGGCGGGAGTGTGTGCGTATCCTGCGCCGACCGCGATTCCTTCGGGCGTGTTGTGAATGGCAATGCCCAACGCCACCAGCAGTCCCGTTTTCAGCAGGCCAGGGTCCGTGATCTTCGTGGTGTCGTTTCGCCAGCGCCAACCGTGACGGCCATGCCCAACCCTTTCAGGGGATTCAGGAGTTTGCGGCTTGCGGATGATCTTGTTCCAAAAGCCATCGAATTCCTTTTCACCGAAGCGGATGTGCGGCGTGGTCATGTCAATGAGGAGCATGAAGCACGCACCGAGTCCAAAGCCGATCATGGCCGTCCACACGCCAGCCAGTTCGATGGCGTGGTTCACCAGGTCCACGAATGAGAGCGTGATCATCACCCCCGCGGCGATGCCCATCAACAAGCCGAATGTGCGCTTGCCAGGTTGTCGCAAAACGGCAAGCCATCCGCCCAGGCCAGTCCCCAAGCCAGCCAGCAAACTGAGACCGAGTACGTTGAGTGTCATGGTGGTGCCTCGTTGGTTGTGTAGAAAAAATTCACGATTGTGGTTTGACCCAAATCTGCGCGGCCTGATCTTTTCGCAACGCGATCAACGTGCCGCGCACGCGGTAGCCGCGCGGGTCGCCGAAGAAGTTTTGCAGTTCGGGATAGATGACGGTTCCAGGCGTGAGACCCAGGTCCAAAAATCTGCGGCGGGTGAAGCCCTGCACCGCCTCGTCGAGCGTGACGATCTCGGCGCGGCGGTCGTGCGGAAGTTCGGTCAACGGGACGGCCTCGCGCTTGAGCAGTTCGCTTTCGGGCAACGCGGTCACGCTGATGTTCGATGCCACCGCGGGCGCGAGCCGATATTCATTTTCGCCGTCACTCAAGACGACGCGTTGCGGCGTGCGTTCGAGAATGCGGATGTCTTGTCCCAGGCGGAGGCCTGCCGCCAGGATCTGTTCGTAGGCCAGGGCGGGTTCGTCCTCCAGGTGGACGATTCGCGCGGGACGATCGGCCTGCCACGCCGTCACGGGCGTTCCCTGCTCCTTGGGCAGAGTCCCCTCACGCGTCGGGATGGGATCGCCGTGGGGATCACGCGTCGGGTGGCCGAGCGCCGCGTCCAGTTCATCGAGTTGCGCGTCGGTGAGATGATGTTCACGGTGATGCGCCTCGTTATGGATCTGTCCCAGCGGCATACGCGCCTCGTCTGCCAGATAGCGTTCCCACAGACGGTGCGCGCGCACCACGTGCAGCGCCCAGCGTTCGCCCTCGGCGGTGAGATGAAGTTGGTCGCCGCGCGATTCGAGTAGACCCTTCGTCTCCATCCCCTCGATGAGACGCGTCACTGTTGGCCGCGGCAGGTTCAGGGTCCCACCCAATGACTCGGGCGAGGCATGCCGTCCCTGCTGTTCGCGGTCAATGAGATGTTTGAGCGCGTCCTCCATCCGTTCGCGTTCCTGTGCGACACGGTACGATTTGTATTGTGCGA
This sequence comes from Chloroflexota bacterium, assembly GCA_049324715.1. Taxonomy (GTDB): domain Bacteria; phylum Chloroflexota; class Anaerolineae; order Anaerolineales; family Villigracilaceae; genus Denitrolinea. Next base: position 220,318 of record JBMOMR010000024.1, read on the forward strand.
ACAATCCCACGCGGGGGAGGAACGTAACGAGCAGAATTACTGCAAGTGCTATGAGCAAGTAAGTTGGGTTCATAGGGTTCCTTTTTGGTACGTATACAAGTACACATGTAGCGAATAAAACGTGTTTACCTGTGTACGTGTTTACCTGTTTACCTTCTTATCTCAACCTCGGCAAAAAGCGTCCCGTCCGCTTCATGTACTGGCGATATTCGTCACCGAACTTCTCGATGAGATTGGCTTCCTCTTTCGGCGTGCGGATCGCCATGGCGATGAAGGCTAGCAGGGCGAGCGCGATGATGAACCAGTTGTCGGCCATCAAGCCGAAGGAGGCGATGAGCGAGGAGCCGATCGTGTAAAGCGGATGCCGCACCCAGCGATAGATGCCGTGCGTGACGAGTGTGTGCTCCTTGCGCGTCGCGCTGACGGGGGTGATGCCGCGTCCGATGCTGCTGAACAGCCAGTAGATGAGCGGGACGCAGGTCAGGCCAAGCGCAACCCCAAACCAACGTGCGGGTTCAGGCAGGCCGAGTTTCGACCAGGCCATCCAGGCGGGGTTGATCAGGTACACGATCGGGCTGAGCCACAGGAGCAAACCGCCGATGCGGATGACGTTCATCATTGGTGTGCCGTCGGCTTGACGGGAAAGTTTTTCGCCAGAGTCGCGGTCCGCTTTGCGGCGGTAGTAAGTGGAGATGCCTACGCCTGTGAAAAAGATGAGCGCGGCAAGGATACGGAAGGTGGTTTCAGATTGCATGTTTACCTCTAAGTGTGTATGTACAGGGTATGCGTAGACACGAACACAGGTCGCGCTTGAACATGTTTACTTGTGTACCTGTGTATTTGTTTACATTTGTTCCACGAAGATCTTCGTCGTGATATTCAATCCAAGCACATTCAATTTTGTTCCAACCCGCACCGTCAGGTTGTGATCGAACTCGGAATACGCGGTCACTTCCACGTCCGCGCCGGGGATGAGGCCGAGGCTTTCGAGATGGCGGAGCAGGTTCGGGTCCGCGGCGTCGACGCGTTGGATGGTGGCGGTCTGGGGTGGGCGCAGGGATGAGAGCGGAGTCGACTCGTCTGCGGGCATGGTCAGGTCGGCGGAGGGAATGAGTTCGCCGTGCGGATCACGCGTGGGATGTCCGAGCGCGGCGGCGATGCGGGCTTCCAGGTCCTCCGAGATGGCGTGCTCCAGCCGTTCCGCTTCCTCGTGGACTTCGTCCCATGTGTAGCCGAGGGTCTGCACCAGCCAGGTTTCCAGCAGGCGGTGGTGACGGATGACCTCCAGCGCGGCTTTTTTCCCTGCGGGGGTGAGCGTGACGCCCTGATGCTTTTGGTACGCGACCAGCGCGGGTTTTTCCTCCGCCATTTTTTGGATCATGCCTGTAACTGAGGCGGGCTTGACCTTGAGTTCGCGCGCCAGGTCGTTCGTGCTGGCGGGCTGGCCGCAACCGGTCAACTCATAGATGTGTTTCAGGTAATCCTGTGTGGAGCGTGTAAGCGTATCTACCATTCGTTTTGCCTATTTGATCAACAAGCCCGTCACCCAGAGCAGCAGCATCCCCGTCAGCACACCGCTGAAAACGGTCAACGGCATGGGCTGTTTGACCGTGTCGCGCTGGATTAATTTTGCGATTTCATACGCAACTTCGAAGATCGCGCCCGTGCCGATGGCGAGGAAGAGCACCGCCAGAAACGGGGAGGGGGTGTAACCGCCGATCCACGCGCCGAGGATGGCGGGCGCGCCGCCGATCAATCCCATCAAGCCGAGTCGCCCGATGCCCGGTCGGTCGCGCAGGATGGGGGCGATAATGCCCAGTCCCTCGGTGATGTTCTGGATGATGAAGCCGACCACGAGGAATGTGCCCAGCGCGATCTCGCCGACGTTGTACGCCGCACCGATTGCCAGCCCCTCGCCGAGGTTGTGGAAGCCGATTCCCACCGCGATCATGAACGCAATGGAAAGTCGACGGTCGGTCTCGTTGCCTGTCGCTTCGGCCTGACGTTTCGAGATGGCGTCCAGCAGGAGGAAGGTCGCCACCGCGCCGATGCCGATCAACCCGATGCCCTGGAATGCGGAGGGAACTTCCGCGGCCACTTCCAGCGCCTCGGCAATCGTATCCAGCCCGAGGAAGATGAGCAGGCCTGCGGTAATCGCCATGAGGAAGGTCATGGCGCGGCGGCCGAGTTGACGCAGCGCGGGGAACCAAAAGATGCCGAGGAAGATTGGAATGACGCCGACGTACACGCCGATCAACGTGAATCCCCAGAATGTTTCCGAGGAAGGTTGGGGCGTTTCGAACGCGACAGGGATCTCTACGTTGAAGGCAATCGCGTTGCTGGAAAAGATCGTGATGGCGTAGGCCTCCCCGTATGACCAGGGATAGTCGATGCGGATGACGGCCTTGCCAAGACGCGGGATCGTTACGGAGGGTTCCACCGTGAACGGCATGACCGCGGCATTGACAACCACTTGGGCAATGGTCATTTCTTCGGGACTCGTGTTGCGGACGTTGATTTCGATCCTGCCGCGCTCGAGGTGGTAGCGTTCGATGTTTAGACCTTCAACGGGCGCGGCCGATTTGAGGGCGAGTCCGCCGCCCGTGGCTAGGAAGAGCGCGATCACTCCAGCGAGGAGAATGATCGGGACGAGGAGCAGGCCGATCGTTCGGATGGAGAGGCGGGGGGTTGGTTGAGTCATTCCGTCACCTCGAACATCCCGTTCCAGCCCAGTTCCGCGAACTCAGTCACGTGCGCGTGGAACATGTACATGCCAGGATACTTGTACGAAAATTCGAGGATGCCGCGCTGAGCCTGACCCTGGATGATCGTGTCGGTAAACTCGGCGGGAGTCAGGCTCGTGCCAGTGGGGTAGTAGTGGAAAAAATTGGCGTGGAGGTGGAAGGAATTGAGCAGGTCGAATTCGAGAATGTTGACAAGGTAGATGCGCACTTTCTCGCCGACGCGGATCTGGATCGGGTGGTTTTGATAGTAGAACGGGATCGCGTTGACCGCATAGAAATCGTTTTCGTCGTCGAAGTCCACGTCGAAGCCGCTCATTACCATGATAAATTCGTGGTCAACGTGTGGACGTCCCTGCTTCGGGTCGATGATGAACGTGCCGTAGAGTCCCTTGGCGATGTGGCGGGCCAGCGGAAAAACGTGGCAGTGATAGAGATGAAGTCCGAACGGTTCGGCATCGAATTCATACGTAAATGTCTCGCCTGGCTGTACGTTCCCGCCAGGCCCAGTACCTGGCACGCCGTCCATTACGCCTGGATGAAAACCGTGGAAATGCATCGAGTGCGGGTGGTTGCTCCCGTTTGTGAAATGGATGCGGATCAGGTCGCCCTCGGTGGCGCGCAGGCTTGGCCCGGGAATGCGCCCATTGTACGTCCACGCGGGGAATTCGATGCCAGGCACGAGTTCGATGTTTTTATTGATCGCCACAACTTTGTACTCTCGCAGGGTGCGTCCGTCTGGGAGTGTGGATACTTCGCCGTAATCGAAATCGGTGAGGATCTTCGAAGGGTCGAAGCCGTTCTTTTCAAAATTCACATCACCCGTGCCCGGAAGGGTCTCGCCGCCATGTCCCATTTGCGCATGGACCTGGATCGAATGAGCGGCGCGTGTCTTTGTCTGGCCGACGAGCAGGGAGCCCGCCGCACCTGCCAAAGCCATGCCGCCGAGTTTAAAGAGGTTGCGTCGTGATATAGTGGTCATGTCATCTCCAGTAATAAGTTTGATCTAACCGATAATTTAGTTATACCTAAATTATTGTAGCCAGCTGGCAACATTCTGTCAAGGGAGTAAAATAGGTTTATGAGCCTTCATTCTGAAATCAACGAACAACCAGAACGCATCCGCTCCCTGTTGGCTTCGCAAAAAAAGACCGTGGAGCGCGTCGCCTTCGAAATCCAGAAGCGCGATATTCGATACGTCTTCCTCGCGGCGCGCGGCACATCCGACAACGCGGGGCGATACGCCAATTACCTGCTCGGTGCGCAGAACGGCATCCCGATCGCGCTGGCCACGCCCTCGTTGTTCACGTATTACAAACAGCCGCCGAAACTGAAAAATGCGCTGGTCGTGGGAATTTCGCAATCGGGTAAATCACCCGACATCGTCAGCGTGCTGGAGGAGGGGAGAAGGCAGGGATGCACCACGCTGGCGATCACCAACGAGCCTGATTCCCCACTCGCCCGAACTTCGGATTTCCTGCTGGACATTCAGGCTGGCCCCGAAAAAGCCGTTGCGGCGACGAAAACCTACACCACCGAGTTGATGTCGGTGGCGATGCTCTCCGCTGCTCTGAGCGGCAGTGAAAGACGATGGAAAGAATTGGGCAAAGTGGCTGGCTGGATGAAAGAGGCGCTGACCCAAAATGACTTCATCGCGCAGGCCGCCCAGCGTTATCGCTACATTGATCAGACCGTTGTGCTGGGGCGCGGCTTCAATTACGCGACCGCCTTTGAGTGGGCCTTGAAACTGAAAGAGTTGACGTACATCATCGCCGAGCCGTATTCCTCCGCCGATTTCGCGCACGGTCCCATCGCCATGGTGGAGAGCGGTTACCCCGTCTTTGCGGTGGCGGCCAAGGGGAAGGTTTTCAACTCCATGCTGGAAATGCTCAAGCGCCTGCGCTCGGATATTTCTGCCGAACTGGTGGTGATCTCCAACGACAAACGCGCCCTCTCGCTGGCGCAGGTGCCGCTGAAAATTCCAGCCGAAGTCCCCGAATGGCTTTCGCCGATTGTCAACATTCTGCCCGCGCAGTTATTCGCCTACCATCTCACGCGCGCCAAAGGCTACGATACCGAACAGCCGCGCAGTATCCGCAAGGTCACTGAGACGCGCTAGCCGAATCGAAAAATCCTTCCGCCGACAGGATCCCATTGAAATATTGGCGCGCGTCAGCCTGCGCCTTATCCCACCACTTCGCGTCCGAAGGGACGAACAACTCGTCGTACTCGCGCCGCATCCATTGGCGCGCCGCGTCGCTCCCGCCGAAGTGGCGCAGGCAATTTTCCAGCACGGTCGTGCGCAGGCTGTGGATTCCCTGCCAGAGCGAATCGCCGTAGGTCCCGAACTCAAACGCACCGACATAAGACGGGACTTTTTCGGATTCGATCAGCGACTGGACGAAATCCGTCATGTCACCGTGGATGGTGTAAAACTCTTCGAGATTTGTCCCCGCCACGCGCGGGACCTGGAAGCGGGCCGCGGTTTCTGAGGCCGTTTCCTTCGCGGACGGGGGATTGACCAGCGTCACCTGCCAGCGGGGGCCGTATCCTGTGTGGATATCCAGCATCAGAATTTGCGCGTAGCCAGAGACGGTGGAACGGAAGAGTTCTTTCATCCGCAGGGTTTCTTCCTGTGGAGCGAACCCGCCGAAGTAAATTCCAGCATCCACGCGGTACTGTCCCATCAGCGCGGCCTCGCGGATGTGGGACGCTCCTTTGGGCAGGGCTTTGGCGACGTTCCAGAAAAAGGCCAGCTTTTCGTATAGTGGATGTTTGAGTGAACGGGCGGGGTTGATCAGCGCGGCCAATGACTCGTAGTGCGGGTTGAGACTCTTGAGTTTTTCCAGATCTTCTTCGAAGTTGCGGTTCAGGTCAACGTTATTTTTGTTCACTCGCTGACGATGTTTCATCCCGTATGGATTGATGGGATGCACCACGGTGACACCCGTCGTTTCGGGGTCGAGGCGCGGCAGGAACTCCTCGGCGAAGAGTTGCAAAATGCCCGCGCCTACGTAACCTTCGATTCCGTGCAGGCCAGTCGTCAGGATGAGGCGCTTTTGTTTGGTGCGGATCGCTTCGGCAGAGATGACGTCGATCGTTAGCGCGGGGTCGTCAGCGAGTGGAATGCTGGTTAAACGCGCGGCAGGCCACAGGTCAAGGAAGGAAGCGAGCGAGGCGCGGAAGTGGTCACGCGAAACTTCGTATGTTGGGGGAATGGTCGCCATTTGGTCTCGATACGGCGGCGGTCGAGTAAGACGAAGTCTATATCGAGACCCCGCCGCCTACTCGACCACCGAAGCCCAATTAGAACGGTCCGTAATTCGTCCACACACCGATCGCAAGGAAAATCAACGAGACGAGAATCACCCAGATCCACAAGCCCAGGACCCAGCGAAGCCACTTGGGGTAGGTGACGGCGGTGAGGCTGAGGCAGATGAGGAGCACCGCGCTGGTGGGGTAGGCCAGGTTCGAGAAGCCGTCGCCGAAGACGTAGGCCAGCACCGCGGTTTGGCGGGTGATGCCAACGAGGTCCGCCAACGGGATGAGGATGGGCATGAGCAAAAAGGCTTTGGCCGAGCCGCTGGAGACGAAGAACTCGATGCCGAGGGTGAGCGCGTAGATGAGCAACGCGGCGGTGACGGGGTTCGCGCCCGCGAAGGCGCTTGCCGCGCTGTTCAGGATGGTGTCGAGGATGCCGCCCGAAGCGATGATGAATTTGACGCTGGCGGCCATCAGGATGAGCGGAATGGCGGGAGCGATACCCGCGAGGCCGTCAGCCGCGGCCTTCCACGCGTCTTTGCCCACGCCCGCGATCAATCCCGCGCCGACGCCCGCCATGAGGAAGAGCAGACCGACGATAGGCAGGGCATAGTCACTGATGGCAGGGATGAACGGTCCCGCGAAGAGCGTGGCGAAGATCAACACCATGCAGGCGAGCAGGAAGTAGATGGCGGGCGTGGTGCCTTTTGTTTCGTGCGCAATGGAGGCCGCGCTGAAATGGCTGTATTTTTGACGCGTGGCCTGTTCCTCGGTGAAAACGGGCGAGGCCTGCGGATTCTTTTCCACTTTGCGGGCGTGACGGGTGAGAAAAACTGCCAGCAGGAGATACATGACGAGGAAGATGGAGATGCGATAGCCCGCGCCAGAAAAGGCGGGGAGTTCCGCCAGTCCCTGCGCGACGCCGATGGTGAAGGGATTGGTGATGGCGGCGGAAAACCCCACGTTGGTGGCAAGGATGGACATGCCGAGGCCCGTCAGCGTGTCCCAGCCTAGGGAGTAGGCCAGCGCGATCATCAACGGGACGAGGGGAACGACCTCCTCGAAGATACCGAAGAACGATCCCAGCGCCATGAAGAAGAAGGTGATGACCAACAGGAGCACGTATTTTTGTCCGCCAAACCTGCGGACGATGCGCGCCAACGCGGCCTTGAGGATGCCGCTCTTGTCCATGATGGCGAAGGCCACGCCGACCATGAGGATAAAGACGATGATGACGATGATGGTCAGGTTGTCGGGGCCTGCCAGCACTTCGAGCGGAGCGGTGAACCATTGCCAGATGGGATAGTCGGGACGCTCGGTGAATGCGAACGAATTGGGGACGATAGTCTCGCGCCCGTCCGTTTCGACGCGTTGAAATTGCCCCGCGGGGATGACGAGGGTGAGGACGCCCGCCACGATCATCAGCACCAGCAGGATGACCGCGGATTGGATGAATGCCTTCTGGCTGATCTGCGCGCCTGATTTCTGTTCCATTGCACTTCTCCTCTGTGGGATGCTTCTAGTGTAGCGGAGGAAAGGGGCGGAGTCAATTATCAGATATTGCAAAAAACCGCCGCGTTGGAGCAACGCGGCGGTTTGGGAAAACATCAGCCTTCAATTTTCAGGTGCTTTATCCTTGACACTGCTGTTTATCACGAAAGCGTACTTTTCTCTGACAACGAATCCACGGATGGCAATGCCCATAAAGCGCCTACTATGACAATGCCGCCCACTGGAACCAGTAGATATAATAGCCACCATGCGCTTTTGCCGACATCGCGGAGTCGGCGTGAACCAACTGCCAGCAGGGGCAATAAGACGGCAAGCAGAAATACGCTCGCCAACGTCTCATGCAAGAGCGTGAACGCTGAAGTACAGAGAACGATAAACAGTGCAAACCACCAGAATTCCGAACGTGACGCTCGCCCGTCGAACTCTGCGTATTTTGTCAGGCATTTGAGGATCGATTCGAAAAATGTCATCGAACCTGTTTCGTTGTCGGTTTTTAAATTGGAAACACTCATTTTTAACTCCTTGCCGATTTTGGCGACGGCTTCTCTCAACGTTGTAACCCAATTCGGTAAATTGAGTCCGTCGCCATTTTCGGCGGGAATTCCCTTGTCCGCAACTGTGGAATCCCCTAGTTTTTCCGATTCGAGCCAATTTGCGTCGTTTTTCAGTCTCAGGGCCAATTCCATTCTCGAATTTACCTGAAACTTCGAGTAGATATTTTTCAAATGGAATTCAACCGTCCGCTCGGAGACCTTCATGTCCAGCGCGATCAATTTGTTGCTTTTGCCTTTCATTAAAAGCCGTAAGGTTTCCCTTTCGCGGTTGCTTAATCGAGGGGATTGTTCCATTGCAGGGTTTCCTATAGAGTTATTTTGCCAGAAAAGGCTCAGGCGTCGGCTGACCGTAGAATTTTCTCCATCGCTTTTCCCTTTGCGAGTTCGTCGATCAGTTTGTCCAAATAGCGGACCTTTTGCATCAGCGGGTCTTCGATCTCTTCCACGCGCACGCCGCACACCACGCCTTTGATCAGCGAACTGTTTGCATTGAAGGCGGGTGCCTGTGCAAAAAAGGTTTCAACATCATTTCCCTGCTTGATCTGCTTTTGCAGACCTGCGTGGGTATAGCCAGTCAGCCAGGAGATGATTTGGTCAACTTCTTCTTTCGTGCGGTTTTTACGTTCGGCTTTTTGGACGTATAGTGGGTAAACATTTGCAAATTTCATTTGGAAAATTCGATTGTTACGCTTGTTGTTCATCGTTAAAGACTCCTGTAAACTGTTTGATGGGTAGGAGGGCGCAGAACGGCTTGCGTTCGCGCATCGTCCCCGAAGGGAATCGCGAAGCACTCCCGAAGGGGGAAGCGCCCGTGGGATTTCCGCTGGCGGGTGGATGTTTTTCGCTTCCCCTTGGCACTGCTGTTTGTCGGCGGGCCGCTTTGGGGAACGGATCAGGATTTTCCTTCAGCGCGCTCATTCAGGAACAGAACGAGTTCCAACTCACCGGGTGACTGGCCGTAGGAGGTCAGCAGCACGGCCGCCTCGCTGCGGTGCTGCATGTTGTGGAGGATGGCCGCCAGGAGGAAGTGCCACACAAAACGTTCGCGTATCACACCGGGGATAACGTAGCGGATCGTGCTGTTCAGCGTTTCCTCGGTCAATCTGTTGAGATAAGCCTGCATCTCTTGTCGTTCCATCGTCCAGCGCTCTTGCAATGCGGCGAGTGTTGGAAAGGCATCTTCGTGGAGCTCGGTCGCGTCATAGGCTGCATCGTCTGCCAGGGGTTCCCTGTAATACCCCTGGAGTGTGATCCGATCCTGCCACATACTGTCCAGCAAATGGACCATCGTTGCGCGCAGCCCTCCGCGCCCGGTGCCAATGGAGGTCGGGGCGGCGTACTGCTCCGGGCGCACCCTGGCGCAGGCCGCCAGGATGCGCGCATCAGCCCAGTCATTGTAATCATACAGCAGCTTGACTTCATCGATTTTCATCGTGATCTCCTCTATCCAATACTCCTGCTGGCGTTTCCTTATTTGTAAATATGCTTTCGAAGCCGCCCAACGGTTCGCACCACCGCCCCCGAGCGGAGTACTACTAACGGCAGACGATAAAGAGGCCATTATACAAAAAACAGGGATGATGTCAAACACCCCCAGAGCACAGGGAGGTCAAAGCGAGAAATTTTAAAGCGTTTATCGACTTCGAGAACAAAATCGAAGGGTCTTTTTAGGCCACTTGTTCAATTCCCCTTGATACTGCTGTTACCTGTCGGTACGCAATATTTCTGCGTCAGAGTTTTGCTATTTCGTTCCACACCGTCCAGCCAGCTTTGAGACACCACTGTCCCAAGTGCCAAACCAGATCGTTTCATCAGGAGCTATTGCAATGGAGGTTATTCTATTGCTCGCTAACCCATCACGGACAGTGTATGTATACCATGTATCACCATCAAAGCATGAAACTCCAGCATCCCTTGTTCCAACCCAGATATCGCCACCTGATGTGATGGCAAGGCTTGTTAAACTTTCACTGGCCAAACCATCAGCGCTGGAATAGTTGATCCAACTTTTTCCGTTGAAACGTGATACGCCTGAGTGATCGACACAAAACCATAAGGCATCATCAGGGGCCATTGCTAGACATGGAATGTGCTCTCCAGCTAGATAAGTGGTCGATGTCTCTCCAAAGCGGACCGCCCCAGCACTGGTGCCGAACCAAAGTTCATCTTTGGCATCCACAACTATACTCGTTATGGATAGGTCGCGCATATAGGTCGACCAACCTTTGCCATCCCAGAGAGATACACCACCACCGACAATTTGTGGACTGTCGCCTGGAACTTCTTGATACTCAGTACCGATCCATACAGCATCATCTGGAGCTATCTTAACCGCAAGGATGCAGTTGCCTGCCAGCGTACCATGCGTGGAAGCGGTAGTATAACCAGTCCAAGATTCTCCATTGAAGCTAAGAACACCGGCACAGAGAGTGCCCATCCAAAGCGTTCCGTTTGAATCGAAATCCATCGTCATGATGTGATTAAGATTATCCGATGGATCCTGATTGATAGCATATGAGGTCCAATTTCCGCTGTAAAAACGCGAGACTCCGCCTCTTATGGTGCCAAACCACAAAGCACTGTCGGGACCAACTACAATCGAGGTAATCTGATTCGATGCCAATCCGTCTTTTGTCGTATAGGTAGTCCATTGGGGCTCGGATGCATGAGGAGTGCAACCTGATAGTAAGACCAGAGTGATTGACAGAATGAGATACAAGTTTCTCAAGTTCATATTCACTTCCCATATGCCCCCAACGGTTTGCATTCGCGAAGCACCCCTTCGGGCTTGACACGGCTGTTTGTCGGTGGGCGCTTTAACGCTACAGATTTTGGTGCGTCGATACGCGATACGATCCAGCGAATGGTGCGCAGATGGAATAGGATTGAATCAATTTCTATTTTTAAGGTGTGAATGTCCAATCTTCACTTCCATCGGGCTGCTTGAAGCTGGAAGGATTGAATGAGAGATTGGGTTTCAGTCCGCCTTCCAAACTAAAGGGTCCGGGAAGGATTGTTACGCTGTATTGTTGCTTCTGAGGGTTCAGCAGGGTCACTCCTTCTATCTCTTTGGGGACAACATATATCAATGCAATGAGCGTATAGTCACGATTTGAGTTGGCATTGACCGTGCCATACATCAGCCTCCCAAAAAAGGTGATGACAACAGGGCCCTCTGGCTGCTCTTCGATTACCTTGGGGACACTGATTCCAACAGATTTAAACTCACGTTTTGTTTCATCCAGAACAGTCCAATCCAAATCTGCCGGGTAAAGTGTTGAATTCGATGGAAGAGCCAACAAGATGACCAGAAATGTGTCGTTCGGATTCTTTGGGACTGCAGTAGCAAGTGGAAGGGATATAGATCGGAAGTAAAGAAGTTGATCTTCCAGCACGGCGCCCCCGGACGTCATTGTTATTTGTTCCCTAGTGACAACGGTTGGCATCACCGGTGGCACGTAAGTAGCCGGTGTGTAAGTGATTCTTGGCGCCATTAGCGTAGGCACCTGGCCCAGTGTAGATGGCCCATAGATTTGCAGATTGTCAAATGTAATATTCGTCATTTCGTTTGGGTTAAATGAGCCTACCGTAAAACCGAAAGTACCCCACGCTGAACGCGAGTCGGAGATTTTTGCAATCTCCTGGTCATTGATGAACATGGTGATTGTCGCTCCATTAAGCAACAGCCCGATCTTGTTCGGTTTGTCACTGTTGATTGCCGTTGAAGTTGTAAAGTCGATGATCGGATGCCAGCCTGCATCTGTAAAGGCCAGTGAATACTGGCTATGTTTCTGATCGATCATGAACACATAGCCCTGAAGATTGATCGTTCTAAACTCCAGGCCAAAATATGCATCATTTCCCAGTTCCTTTTGTTCCGCTTCGAACGAAATATAAAAATCCATCAAGTGAGTGACTTTGGATTGAAATACGGTATTCCTTGCGACCTGGTCTTTGGATCTCAATGTCACATCTAATACCCCGTTTTCCACCTTGGAACTTATACTCCCTGCTTCAGTGTCGGGCACCATGCTTGCCCACTCATTGCTATTATCATTAAAATCGTCTGCAAGTAATAATTGCCAGTCTGCCGGGTAGGGTAGTGGAGTAGCTGATGGGGTCTTTTCGCCCGCAAGTGGACTCGTCAGACGACAGGCGATGGAGATCAATAAAAACAATGGTACAAATATCAACCATGTGGCTTTATTGTATTTATTCATTTGAATCTCCATTGATCGAATGGTAGCGCTTCTTTTTTGCGCCTAACGGCTTGCGTTCGCGAAGTACTCTTTAATGTACCTGCATGCGGGCGTGGACTCTGCTTGGGCGGAGAGGAAACTCGAAATCAAACGTAAATTTCCTATTTCAATGGATTTCCGCATTTTCTACAAAATCTGTCTTTGGGCTGTCCAACAGTTCCGCATTTTGGGCAAATGGGTTTGGACGCAGGATCAACAACTTGTTTTATCTCTGTTCCCTTTTTTTACGCAGCCACGCTCTCGGTTGATTCGGGTCTGACAGTTCTCACTTAGACAACGAGGCAAGAGGGATTTCAATACCATCAGCCACTTGGAGTTTGCATTCCAGGAGGTTGACAACTTCCATTACATCAAAAATTAACCGAAAATGTTCTATTCTGCCCGCATCTCCAACGAAAAAACCCATAGAGCGGGGCGAGTAAGTCGTGGCGCCGCAAATTAATTGGGAATTGCTTGCAATCCATTCCGCATCCGAAAGGTCAAAAGGGGGCCCGTACTTTAGGATTAGTTTGATGTGTCCAGCTTCTTGGCCAGCCTCTAAATCCACACCCAGAATCAGAAATTTAATGCCTCGTTCTTCAAGAGTAATAGGTTCGTCAATGCCCGGAACGAGGGATGGCGTTTGTGTTGGTGTTGCCGTGGGCGGTACCGCCGTTGGCTGTGTTGCCGTTGGTGGTATTGCCGTTGACGTATGAGGCGTAGGTGTAAGACCGAACGCACCACATGCTACCAAGAACACCAAGACCAATATTAGGCCAATTATTCGCAGGAACAATTTCTCGTGCTTCAGTTGATTCATCGCATTCTCCTCAGCAAAACCGCATGATTCTGAAATCTGGGAAACAACCTAATTCACGTCGGGCGGCTAACGGCATCGCTCTAACGGTTGGCAGGTAGATCGTTAAAAAACGGACAATCAACCAACTAATAAAGCGGGCAGAATCTCTTACTGTTGCAATTGGATTGTGAGGTCAACAACCTGGCCTGGTAGTAACTCGAAGACGATGGGTTCTCCTTTGTCGTCTTTTATTACGGGTTGGTTTGTGGATTGTGCATATAGGGTGTATTTGCCTGGCGGCACGCTGTCAAAAAAGAATACTCCTGAGTTATCAGTCTTTGTTTTTATTCCGGTATCCACTACTTTTGTGTATTCGCCATTTATTGTGATATACCGCTGAACTACGACTCCGCTTTGAGGAGTTGCAACTGCGTTTTGGGCTTCATCTCCCGAGCGCGCGATCCTGAGAAGCCCAACCGTTACTCCAGTGACTGGTTGTTGACTGGTATTCAATAGCACACCTTTAACTTGTCCTGGTGTCATATTTGGAGTAGGTACGGAAACACTACACCCGATTAAGGTCAGCAGTAAGTATACGCTGACTATTCGGCGGGACTTTTTGTTCCAGTACATCTTTTACCTCTTTATGATATCCTGGTGATAGTTATCAAACGCTCAACGGCTTGCGTTATTGTCTTCGTCGTGTGCCGCCCCCCAGGGTACCTTCTGGAAATTGGACAATGTCCGATTTCATGATACAAAAAAACGAGGACGAAGTCAACACCCTCAGGGCGTGGACAGCGTGCTGAACTTCGTGGACGACCCCAAGCAGGGCAAACTCCAGCGCGTCCTGATTCAGGTCAAGAGCGAACATGTCAAAAGCGACGACATCCGTGACCTGCGCGGCTTGGTCGAACGCGACGAAGCCGCCCTCGGCGTTTTCATCACGTTCGAAGAACCGACGCGGGACATGCTCACCGAAGCCGCTTCCTCTGGCTTCATCATTCCTCCGTCTGGGACAAGGACTACCCCCGCATCCAAATCTTGACGATTGACGGCCTGCTGAACGGAAAAGAGATTTCCATGCCCCCCGTCCGCTTTCGGGACGTTCAAGCAGGCGGGCAAGGCCAAGAAGAAAGAGGGCAAGCAGGGGGAGTTGGGGATATAGCGCGAGCGGAAAAGACACCCCTTTGGAAGTGACGCCGCTGTTTATCGGCGGCTGACATTCTTTAATTGCAATACAACCGATTTCGAGTTCACTTCATGTTTACTGGGATAGGGTGACGCAATCAACACTGGAGAGGATCACCTCGACCTTGCCCAAGTCTCGCATTTCGTTTTCTACAACGCCCACGAAAGGTAGTAACGAAGAAGCGGGTATGGAATATGTGATGGATGCATCACCAAAGGCTAAATGATAGCCCCCCGGGTCAATATTATTGAAAAATACCCGGCTCTCTGTATCTGTCACGGCTTTTGCTACAAAAGAATATTTCAGGCCTTGACTATGAACCACAATGAGCGAGATGGTATGTCCACTGCCCATAAGCGTAGTAAGAGACTGTCCCTGAGGAGTGACTGCTACGATACAGGAAATTTGCGCAGATACACTGCCTTTGCCCCGTAATGGAGTAGGAAACGGAGTCGGTGTTGGAGTTCCAGTCGGTTCGGGCGTAAAAGTTGTGGTAGGTGTTGGGGTGTTAGGCACTGGAGTAAAAGCATTGGAACATGAGCCTAGGAACAACAGAACTATGATGGAAAGGAAAACAAAAACTCTGGTTTTCATTTCATCCTTCTTCTTGTGCGTATTGACAGGCTTGCCGTTTGTGGATTAACGAATCGCGTTGACGTCCACGGAATGGGTGTGGACTCTGCTTGTAATCAGGAAAAACCCGAAGCCAGCCTGCCGAAGGTGACATTGCCCAGGGAAAAAAGCTCGAATCCTGTCAATCCACAGAACGCCTTGTTCGGCGGTTTTTGGAGTAGGTAGAAAAGATTAGAGCGAGAACGGTTTTTCTGGTGAGTATATTTCATCAAAGAAGCCCATATAGGGTATTCCATCTTCAATGCATTTTATCTTGTAGTTCAATTCGCTTTGCAACTCATCATCTGGTTGGTCAAGATATTGGGCGTAATGTAAGAATTCCTCGACTTGAATCAATCTGATAAACAGGGGTAAGCGCTCCAGCCATTCAGCAGACAACGAGTTCTCACGATTGTATCCTTCCATCACCTGTTCCATGTAGTGTTGCATAAATGACTTGCGCTCGCTCAATCCGCGAAACATTGTTCTTCCTATTCCACCTTCCCAGGCCGCGGCAATCTCGTACATAAACCAAAAATAACAGGAATCGTCAAAGTCGAAAACTGTAATATCTCCGTTTGTATAATCTACGGCGAAGTTGCCGTCGTTAAAATCTCCATGGATCAAGCCAAAAGAATCCTTGTCTCTTGGCAAGGATTTCAGTTTGTCCAAAAGAAATTGTATTTGTGCCTGAACACGATGTAGACGCTCTGGCAATTGAGTAACCAGTGCCAATCTGCTTTTGTGCAGGTCAAACCATTCTGGACGTTTTATAACATCACCTTCTGGGTGATACTTCTTTGTTAGCGCGTGCATTTGCCCAAGTATTTTCCCCCAATTGCGAAAATATTCTTCAATAGGTGCGTCAGTTCTGTAGCGATACTCATTATCAGGCACTCGCATTCCTTTGCCTTTGACAAATGTTACGATGTGGAATGGAATACCCGCCGCCCAAACGGTTTCAACCCAATTTCCATTTTGGGAAAGTACGGGTTTGGAAACATTGACGCCATTTTCGGATAGGTAATTGACAAAATGTAATTCTGCCTGAATTTGTTCAAGGGTTCTTTTAGGTGTGAAGGACACTCTCAAAATTAGAGGCTTTTTATCGATTTCGTACTCGTAGACAAGATTTGCCGCTCCTTCATATTCTGGAAATATCTTTAATTCATCCTTGCGAATGCCAAATCGCGCGGTTGCTATTTCAAGGACTTGACCATCGCAGATTTGAACGATTTTATCTCTTTGCATATGCTTTTCCAAAAGATAGCCGCCGAACGGTTTGCATTGACGTCCGCGGGCGGGCGTGGATTCTGCTTGGGAGAAGGAAAAACTCGAAGCCGCTTTTCCTGGACACAGGCCAATTTTAAATACGCGGGCGTCTAATCCATGACGCTGCTGTTTATCGGCAGCCCGTTTTTCTGGTGGATCTATTTTTGTTTTTCCGAAATTTCACCATCTGCCTGTTCCTGACGACTTAGAAGATGATGTGGGATTTGCATGAACAGGCTGCTTTGTCACTGCAAATGCTTGACCGAATTTTCGGTTTTGGGAAAACGGTGACCAAGCCATTTAATGAGCAAATCGTCAGAAAGGAATACTCGCGTTAACCCTAAAACAAGAACATAGATGGTACTTGCCCATAAGTTAACTGAAAGCTCCCAATGCTCACCAAGCCACACAAGAACGCCGAGGCAAATAACATGCCCAAGTATCAACCCAGGCAAAAAGGATTTCAGTCGAAACTTGGCAAGCCTGAGAAAGAGTGAACTTGTTATTCCACCCAGAATTGCCAAAATGAACGCTGCAATCCCAGACATCACGAACGAGATAACGAATAAAGCCAGAAAGAAACCAAAAAGTGTGGCGAATGTATGACTGAGTATTTGATACGCTGGATTCTTCATTGAGTTAAACGTCTCTTTCACAAGAAATGGGTTAACGGTGTTAGCCCGCTGTTTGAGACTTTCATTACCCGAGCTGTTCGGCGAGCCCGATGAGCAGTCCTTCGGGGCCGCGGATGTAGCAGAGCCGATACGAGTCCTCGTACTGAACCACTTCACCGACGAGTTCTGCTCCGCGCTTGAGTAACCTGGCGAGCGTCTCGTCGATGTTGTCCACGGTGAACATGACGCGCAAGTAGCCAAGAGCGTTCACTGGGGCGCTCCGGTGATCGGCGACGACAGGTGGGGTGAGAAATCGCGAAATCTCGAGCCGGCTATGGCCGTCAGGGGTGACCATCATGGCGATCTCGACGCGCTGAGTGCCCAGTCCGGTAACGCGCCCTGCCCATTCTCCTTCGACCGTGGCTCGCCCTTCGAGCTTCAGGCCAAGCTCGGTGAAAAAAGAGATGGCGGTATCGAGGGATTCTACTACGATGCCGACATTGTCCATCCGCTTAAGAGACATATCATTTCCTCTCGTTTTTGACCGGAAATGTCCGGTATTTGATATTCACATGGCGGGCTAACGGTTTGCATTATGCCCTTTACGGGCACGTGTGGCCGGGCGTGGACGATGCTTGGGAGCAGAAGAAACTCAAAGTCAGATTCATTATTGCTGGTTCAAAAAACTTTCATGATGCTTCAATTCTGCTTTTTTCTCCTTAACTACCTGCTCCAATTTTCTTTCTTGGTTCGTTATTTTCATCCCGTTACCAAATACGCCTACGCCAATGATCACGCAGGTCAATCCCAGCGGAACAAAGATGTAACTAATAGATGCTCCCCCGATTATCGATATAAAGCCAATAATTATCAAGGCTATGCCAAAGGTAACCATATTCGCAAAATCGGCATTGTTCAATTTTTTATCTAGTCCAGCAATTTCCTCCCTCAATCTTCTTACTGCTAATTCAGATTCGGCCTTGTCGACCCTTGCTTCGATCTTTGCAAGACTATCCATTACGGGCGCAAGTGACACAACTCCCCCACCTCGCTTTACAACATGCTCATTGCCGCAAAATTCACACGCGAATCTCTCCAAATCTTTGCCGATCTGCAACTTGCCGCCGCAACTTGGACAAGTCAATGTAACGATGTCCATCATTTGGTGCCTTTCTGGATAACCACTTTCGGTATAATCTGCCTGCGTAAGATGTTACACATCGTTCCTGTAATTTTTCCACTATACAACCATTCCAAAGATTTTTCAATAAGGAATTTCGATGATGACAATAGACCTCCGCTCCGATACCGTCACCCGTCCCACCTCCGCCATGCGCGAAGCCATGGCCAAAGCCGAAGTCGGCGACGACGTCTACGCCGAAGACCCCACCGTCAACCGTTTGCAGGAAATGGCCGCCGCCCGTACGGGCAAGGAAGCCGCCCTCTACGTCCCAAGCGGCACCATGGGCAACCTCGCCTCCATCCTTGCGCACTGTCAGCGCGGCGACGAAGTGATGCTCGGCGACAAATCGCACACCTTCCTCTATGAAGCGGGAGGGATCTCCGTCCTCGGCGGGATTCACTCACGCCAGTTGACGAATCAACCCGACGGCTCGCTTCTTCTCTCTGAACTGGAGGAGGGGTTGCGGGGACCCGATTCTCACTTCCCGCCCTCGCGTCTCATCTCGCTCGAAAACACCCACAACCGTTGCGGCGGCACCTACCAGACGCCCGCCTATTTCCGCCAGGTGAGCGAATTCGCCCACTCTCACGGGCTCAAACTCCATCTCGACGGCGCCCGCATTTTCAACGCCTCCGTCGTGCAGGGTGTGGACGTGAAGGAGTTCACCCAGCATGTCGATTCGCTCACGTTCTGTCTCAGCAAAGGGTTGGCCGCGCCCGTTGGCTCGCTCATCTGCGGCACGCGCGATTTCATCCAGCGTGTCCACCGTCAACGCAAGATGCTCGGCGGCGGCATGCGTCAGGCGGGGATTCTAGCCGCCGCGGGGATCGTGGCTCTCGAGACGATGGTGGAACGTCTCAGCGAGGATCACGCTCGGGCGCGCGCGCTCGCCGAACGTCTAGGAAAGATGCGTGGACTGGTCATTGATATGGGCGGTCCCGCCACGAATATGCTTTTCCTCTCACTCGCGGAGTCCGTTCCCATGTTCGCCAAAGAAGTGGCAGAGAAACTGAAAGAGCGCGGCGTGCTCGTCGGCGTGGTTGGTGCGCGCCAGTTCCGTCTGGTGACGCATTACGAGATCACCGACGCGGGCGTGGATCAGGCGACTGCGGCTTTCAAGGAAGTGGTTGGGTAGGGAGGGCCGATTCGATCTGGTCGCGGCCGCGATTTTTCGCCGCGTAGAGACGCTGGTCTGCGAGATCGATCAGACCGAAGATGTTGTCCGCCTCCTGGGGGAAGACGGCGATCCCCTGACTGACGGTGGGTGCGGGGATGGGCAGGCCGTCGCGGTCGGTAATGACGAGTTCGCGCATCGATTTGCCGATGCGCTGCGCCACGCTTTCTGCCTGTACTGCGTTGGTGTTGGGGAGCGAGATGACGAACTCCTCGCCTCCCCAGCGCCCGACTGCGTCGGTGCTTTTGATGTGGCCGCGGATGGCTTTGCACAGCAGGGTCAAAATTTTGTCCCCCGCCAGGTGACCGTAGGTATCGTTATACGTTTTGAAGTAATCCACGTCCAGCATGATGATGCTGAGCGAATTTTCCTGCGCGAGAGTTTCGTTCGCCTGCTTTGTCAGCACATCAAGGAAGTAGCCGTGGTTGAGCACGTTCGTCAGGCTGTCGAGGCGGGCGCGCTCCTCTAATTCCGCCTGACGGTCCACGTTTTCGAGAGCCAGCGCGGCGTGTCGGGCCAGGTTGGAAAGCAGTTCCAGGTCGCCTCGGTTGAAGGCGTTTGGTTCGTAAGAGCCAAGCGCCAGCACGCCTCGGAAGTTGTAGCCGTTCATCGGCACACCGATCCACGAAAGGCTGGTCTTATCCTTGCCGACGACGATGAGTTCGATCCCCTCGAGGTTGAGTGGCTGTCTCAGGTCGGGCAGGAACAATTCCTTCTGGTTTTGCACCACCCAGTTGGTGAGCGTTCCCTCTGCGGGGGTGCGGATGCCGTTGAAGTACTCGCCTTCGTCATAGAAAATGATGACGTGAACTTCGTCGTTCTCGATGGCCGAAACATAATAGGAATCGGCGACCAGCGCGTTGGGGATGGCGGAATTCAATTGGTCGAAGACCTGTTGCCGATCGCGGGCCGCGGCCACCTGGCGGCTGAATGTGTTGATGACCTCGAGTCGGTGCACCTGTTCGCGCGAGACGTTCTGGACGCGGTTGATCATTTCAGATAGAAGCAGGGATATGGCGGGCACGCCAAGATGCTCCACCCACTCGATGACTGAGTCCATAACATTAAAATGGTGAATGATATCTATGCTGGTGGCGATCGCGATCAAAACGAAGGTGGGTAGTCTCCCCGAGAAGATGGCAACGGAGATGACCGTTAGAAGCATGAGCAAATCGAAATAAATGCTGAGATGTTCGGGAAGAAAAATGGCATAGGCCACAAGTCCGATGCCGCTAAAAATGGCGTTTGCCCAGATCAGCCCATCTTTATGTTTGTGTGTGGGGATCAAGTAGAGGCCGTAGGCGGTCACATAGATCGCGGACGCGATGACCACGATCGTGAGCCCGTCCTTGTCCACCGCGGGGACCCTTGTATCGGTCCAGATATTGATCAGGAGCGTGAGGAAGAGCAGCACTCCCACCAACGCGGTGGGCAGGATGAACCTGCGATATTCCTGCGAGGTCAATTCGCGCAGATTGGTGGTCTGCCGCGTCATTCGGATTGATCTCCGTCGAGCAGACCTTGGGAGTCCAACGTCTCCAGGGCCTGGACCATCTGCGGGTCGAATAACACGCTGGACTGTTCGCGCAGGTATTGAAGTGCTTCTTCCTTGTCGATCTTCGAGCGATACGGACGGTCGCTCGTCAGCGCGTCGAAGGCGTCCGCCACAGCGAAGATGCGCGCCAGATAGGGGATGTCCTTGCCGCTCAAGCCGACAGGATACCCGCTTCCGTCCCAACGTTCCTGGTGGTAGCGGACGACGGCCAGCGTATCCTGCAGGAAGGGAATCCCCTCCACGATGCGCGCGCCGATATCGGGATGCAGACGCATGATCTTCCACTCCGCCGCGTCCAGCGGACCTGGTTTATGCAGGATGGTATCGCTGATGCCGATCTTTCCAATGTCATGAAGCAGGGAGCCGCGCTCGAGCGCCTTGATTTGCGTTGCGGTCAGGTCGAGGCATTCGCCAAGTTTGCGCGCAATGTGGGCTACGCGCGAACTGTGTCCCTCGGTTTCGCGGTCGCGTGCGTCCAGCGCGGACATGAGCGCCACCAGCGTGTGGTCGTAGGTGGTTTCCAACTCGCGATAGGCGGCTTCCAGTTCGCGCGCCTGTTGACGGGACTCTGCCAGCAGGATGGAGCGCTCCAACGCGACCGCGGCCTGGTTGGCAAGCGTCTGCAGATTGGTGGCAAAACGCGAACTGTTGCGGTCTGGCAGGATCAGCCATAGCGCCCCGAATGTGCGCATGGGTGTTTTGAGCGGAAAACATATGCTGGACGTGTCGTTCTCAGACGAGATGAAAATACTCTGTCCGCTGTCGATGGCGCGCTGGACCAGGCTCATGGGGTGCGCGGGGGCAATATGTATCCCGTTGTTATCCAATTGTGCTTCGGCTTCGATCTTGTTATCGGGGGTCAGCAGGATGATGCCTGTGGAATTGGCCGAGCTGACCTTTTGCGCCGTCTCTGCGATATAGCGCGCTGCCTCGCTCAATTCCTGTGCCTGGATAATGTGGAAACTTAATTGGTACAACTGGGTGGCGCTGGTCAGGTTGCTCCGTAGTTCGTGCGAGAGCCACGCGCTTTCGATGGCGGCCGCGGCCTGTGACGATAACAGACTGGCCAGCGACTCGTCGTTTTCTGTGAAGAACACTTCGCCTTGTTTGCCGAACGCCAGCATGGCTCCCACGCTCAGGCGGTGCATGCGGATGGGAATGGCGATCATGCTCCGCAGGGAGGGGAAGTCAATGTCGATGTGCGAGGCGCGCTTGTATTTGCGGATGTCGCGCACGCGGAACGATTGGCTGGAATTGAGCGCGGCCTGCATCAAAGGCTCGGTGTTTGGGTTTTGCCTGAGCGATTTCAAAAGTCGAGGAGCGTTGCCAGCAGAAGCGGTGCGGGTGAAGTTCCCTTCCTGGTCGAGGAGCGTGACGAAGGCGAAGCGGGCGCGCAGAGTCTGCCTGGCGATGGCCGCCACTTCCTCCACCGCGGCCTGTGGATCGGGTTGGGTGGTGAGGGAAATGCCCGCCTGGATCACCTCCGTCAGCCGCTGGTGATACTCCGACCGCTCCCACGCCCTCAACAGTTCCGCTGCGACCGCCTCGGCGATCTGAACGTCCGAACTGCTGAACGCGTTTATTCGGTCATCGCTGATCTCGAGCAGGGCTTTTAGATGACCGTGGTCGATCAAAGGGACCGCGACCGTGGAGAGGGTTCCCTCGTCGTCCAATTTGATGAAATCAGGTTCCAATCTCGAGTCGCTCACCACCTGTGTCTTTCGCAGTCGCGCCGTCCGACCGAGGATGCCGACGTTCACACTCTGACGGTATCCCGGTGGAAGGATGCTGACGTGCGTCCCTGCCACCGCAAGCGCCACCAATTCGCGTTTTTCTGGCTCATGGATGTAGATGACAACCAGCGAGCAGTTGAGGGAACGTTGCAGGGTGTTGACGGCCAGTTGCGATGCGACTGGCGCATCCAGTTGGTTTTCCAGTTGCTGGCTGAGTTCTGTCAGTAAGGTCAATTGGGCGGTGCGACGCTTTTCCGCGGCGAGTTGATCGCTCATGGTCTGTATTTGCTGGGCTTGCAACTCCACGCGCTGGTGTGTGTCTGGGAAGGTTGCAAGGGGAGCCAGCAGGCGTTCGACGCGTTTATTCCAATTGGCACTTTCTTCTGTCTCTCGCGATTGAAGGGTGGCGGTACTTCGGTCTCCCGAAAATTTCAGTGCCAGTCCGTTGAGGATGGCCACCAACGAGACCAATCCATATACCAATAGTGATTCCGCTCCCAGGACGAGCAGGAAGGCCAGTTCGCGGTTATTTAGATGGAGTAATCCCCAGCCGCGCACGCTCGACACATTTGAGATCTCTGCGCTATCCAGCAGGAAGATGACTGCGATGAGGAAAATGGTTTGCAGAAAGGCGGTGAGAAAGATGAACCGTTTTCCCAGCAAGTCATTGACGGGAAGTTTGAGCCTGCCCCAGGGAATGATGCCCACTGCGAGCAGGGCCACGGCTACGGATAAGGAGGGGATCAGGCTGGGGACGTTCCTGGCGAGTGCGGAGGAGAGTCCCCATCCGAGCCAGGGAATTGCCATCAGCCTGACGATCAAGCGGTTGACCTGCGTCCTGGAATTCCACAGCGAAACTCCCCCCAGGAGCGCGGTAAGCAAAAAAGTCACGCCGACGATAACGCGAAAATTTTCTGTGTGGGGCGCGGCCGCTTGCAGAGTTGGAAAGGCCAAAAGTCCCGCGCCGATCACAAAGTTCAGGATGGAGGCGAGAGCCATCAGCAGGCGTCGCTCGGCTAGTTCCTGTCGTTCTTTTTGGAAGGTGGAAATGGCAAGCGTGAGGATCAGCCCGCAGAAAAGGAACGTCTCCACGCTCCATCCGTTTCTGCTGTATAAATACGCCAGCCCGCCCAATGCAACAGCCAGAAGGATGGAGATAAGTTGGTTCTTCCACGTGTGAATCGGGTGGACTGTCTGCGCAAGGCCGCCCATGGCCAGAAAGTGAAAAAGAAATCCAATAATGAGTGTGGAGGAAGCGGAGAGGCCGGCGAGAATCTCTGCAAAATGTTGGGGGATGAGCAGGAAGCCCTGCCCGGTTACAAGCACAATGCCTGCAACCAGTGCGAGGAGGGTATCAAGCGCGCGGCGATTCATCGTGGTTCGAGGATAGCATAAATAAGAATAGTTGGCTACATTTGCAAGCCATTGGTTACGAATCAGGCGCGGGTGCGGCCGCGCTGTGGAAATCTCTGTTATAATTTTCGCCGCTCGGGAGAGTGGTCTGGCGGGGCCAAACATCTTCCGACAACTTGTCAGGTATCAAAACTTCATTAGGAATGCCAATGTTTGAAAAAATTACCCTGGAACAAATCAAGGAAGTAGCGGCAGAAGTCCGCTCTCGCCTTACCGTTGCTCCGCGTGTGGGACTTATCCTCGGTTCGGGCTTGAATGCCCTGGCTGACTCAGTGGAAAACGCACAGATTATACCCTTTCGCGAACTACCGCACTGGCCTCTTTCCACTGTCATGGGGCACAGCGGACAGTTGGTGGTCGGCAATCTGGAAGGCCAGCCCGTTTTCGTCATGCAGGGACGCGTTCATTATTATGAAGGCTATAGCATGGCGCAAGTCACCCTGCCGGTGCGCGTGATGCAGATGTTGAAGATCGAAATCTTGATGGTGACCAACGCCGCGGGCGGCATCAATCCCAATTTTGCGCCGGGCGATGTGATGTTGATCACCGACCACCTCAACCTGGCCGGCATGGCAGGACTGAATCCGCTCATCGGGCCGAACCTGGACGAGATCGGACCGCGCTTCCCCGATATGAGTCAAGCCTACGACCGCATCCTCCTGGATCTGGCGCGGGGCGCGGCAAAAAAAGCGGACATCTCCCTTCGAGAGGGAGTCTACGCCGGGCTGAGCGGTCCCTCCTTCGAGACGCCCGCCGACCTGCGCTTCCTGCGCGTGGCTGGTGCGGACGCGGTGGGCATGTCCACTGTCCCTGAGGTGACGGTGGCGCGTCACGGCGGGATGCGCGTGCTGGGCTTCTCTGGCATCAGCAACAAGGCCAATCTCGACGGCTCGACCGTCACCACCCACGAGGAAGTGATGGAGGCGGGACGCGTCATCACACCCAAGATGGAAAAAGTCATTCGCGGAGTTCTGCGTTCCCTTTAACGCTGGATTAAAATGTCGCAAGTTGCATTATTTCTCGGAAAGTACGCGGGTCTCTTCTACCTGCTTTTGTTACTGGCAGGAGTGTATGCCTTCCGTAGGGCATGGAAGGCTTGGAAAGAATGGCGGGAAGCCTATTTCGGTCTGGAACGCGAATTCACCATGCGCAGGATGGCGCAATGGGTAGCCGCCTCGACGTTGGTGCTGGTTTTGATGTGCGGCATTTTCATCGTTGCCACGTTCGTTGTCCCCACAATTCCCGTTTCCGACATCCTGCCCACGCCCACCATCGATCTGCTGGCTACACCCGTCTCTGGGAATCCCGCCGCGAACGCGCTCGCACCGATGACGCCCGTTGCGGTCGCGCCGGTTGCCGGGTCACAGGGATGCGTGCCCGGTCAGTTGGAAGTCACCTCGCCGAAGCCCGGGGACGAGGTCAGCGGTATCATCACACTGGTCGGCACGGTCGATCTCCCAAATTTCGGCTTTTATAAATATGAAGTAGCCTTGCGGGGGACGGACGTCTGGAGCACCATTTCAGCGCAGAGTGAAGCGAAGAGGAACGAGGAACTGGGGGTTTTGAACACCGCCGTGCTCACACCCGGCGATTACCTGCTGCGCGTGGTCGTTTTGGATAATTCCACGCAGGTCATCGGGACCTGTATCATCACCCTCCGCATTAAAGGACAATAACGCACATGCCCATCGAAATACGTCCTGCCGTTTCCACCGACCTGTCTCGCATGATGGGGATGGATCATTCGGTTGTCAGTGAATATGTCTGGCAGTTGGATTTGCGCCGCGAAAGCGGACAGGTCTCGGCCAGCCTGCACGAAGTGCGCCTGCCGCGCCCGGTCTCGGTGGCGTATCCACGCAATCCCTACGCCCTGGCCGATGAGTGGCAGAGACGTTCTGTCGTGCTGGTGGCCTCGGATGTGAACATCATCGGATATGTCTGCATTACGGAGCAGAGCGCGGCCACAGTCGTGTGGGTGACCGACCTGGTCGTGGACCCGCATCAGCGCCGCCAGGGGATCGGTTCCCTGCTCTTGAAATCCGCACAGGATTGGGCGCGCGAGCGCGGCAGTTCCATGCTCATTTTTGAGATGCAGGCTAAAAACCAGCCGGCCATCCGCATGGCACAGAAGGCTGGGTTGGAATTCTGCGGGTATAATGACCACTATTACGCCAATCAAGATGTTGCATTGTTTTTTGGCCGCGCATTGAAGTAGATCCTTATCGTCTCCAAGCGGCAATTTTGCCGCCGAAACCACTTTATTTCGGGAAGGCATATGTTTAACGGTTGGACGGAAAGCCTGCTGGCGGGGATCCAGACGGTCAACCAGATTCTTACGGCCGGTATCGCAATTACGGCCTTTTCGCTGTTTCTATACGCCCTTTCGTTCAATTTGCGTGATCGGGTGGCGCGTTCCTTTGCCATCATCCTTTTGGGGGTCGTTGTCGTATTCACCACCGAAGCCCTGCAAAGCAAGGGGATGTTGGATTTATGGATAGACAGTCTGTTGCGCCTGCAATGGATTGGTATCGTCTTCCTGCCCGCGGCCTATCTCCATCTTTCGGATGCCTTGCTGGTGACGGCTGGCCGCCCCTCGCGTGGACGCAGGCGGATCGCCGTCCGATTGACGTATCTTTTCTCGGCCTTTTTCCTCATCCTGCTCGCCACTGGTCACCTGCTTGGGCCGCTTGTCCCAGACGGGAAGCCTGCCCCTCACCTTCAGCGCACCCTATGGACGGAGGTCTTCACCCTTTACTACATCGTGACGATGGTCTGGGCGTGGATTAATTTTGCGCGCGCCTACGGACGGATGCTCACCCGTTCAGGCCGTCGCCGCATGTTCTACCTGATGGCTGGCGCCACTGCGCCCGCGCTGGGTTCCTATCCGTACATGCTTTACGGATTCTCCGTAGCGGCGGAACATCCCTACCTGTTCTGGACTGCGGCAACGGTCATCAATCTTTTGGTTGGCGGCCTGGTCGTCATCATGGCATATGCCGTGGCGTTTTTCGGCGTCTCGTGGCCTGACCGCGTGGTGAAGAGTCGCCTCGTCAAGTGGATCATGCGCGGACCTGTCACGGCTTCGGTGGCTCTCGGCGTGATGACCGTCGTCCGACGCGGCGGCGCTTTGTTGGGTGCGGAATACAATGCCTTTGTCCCGCTTTCCGTGGTGGTGGTGGTGCTTCTTCTGGAACACGCCATCACATTGACCGCGCCTTTCTGGGAACGCTGGCTCTTTTTTGGACGTGACCGCACCGAATTGACCCTCCTGCAAAATATCGAAGAACGCCTGTTGACGCGCGGAGACTTGCAGCAATTTTTGGAAAGTGTGCTGGCCGCGGTGCGCGACCATATGCAATCACCGTCCGCATTCATCGCCGCGCTGGACGGCGACGAACTGTCGCTGATCGTGACGGCGGGCAACCGCAATTTAATGGAACAGGAAAACCTGTCTGATGCGTTGCAGGTCGCCGAACAGCACGAAGACAAAAAAGGACGGCGCGAGTTCATCTGGGGCGATTTCTGGATTTTGCCGATCCGTCAGCGCAAGCGCGGAGACATGGACCCCGATGAAGTCCCTGCCATTCTCGGACTGCTCGGTGTGGCGCACCGCTCCGAGCAGGCACTGGATGCGGATCAGCGCGACGCGCTCTGGCTGTTGGCCGAACGCGCGGGACTGGCTCTCGAAGATCGGCAACTCCAACGTCAACTTTTCCGCTCGCTCGAAGATCTGCAGCCCAAAGTGGACATGCTCCAGCGGTTGCGCGCGGTCGGCCGTTATGACAGCCGCGTCAACCTGCTGACCGAGGAACTTCCCCCCGAATCGGACCTCGCCAACTGGGTCAAGGATGCACTCACTCATTATTGGGGTGGCCCGAAATTGACTCAAAGTCCGCTCATCAAATTGCAGGTGGTGCAGGAACTCGCGGATGACTATGAAGGCAATTCCGCCAACGCCCTGCGCGCCCTGCTCCGCAAGGCCGTGGACCAGGTGAAACCCGAAGGGGAGCGCCGCTTTACCAGTGAATGGATCTTGTTCAATATTCTTGAGATGAAATTCATCGAGGGACGTAAAGTGCGCGAAGTGGCATCCCGACTGGCCATGTCTGAAGCGGATCTATATCGTAAACAACGGGTCGCGGTGGAAGCCGTGGCTCGTGCCATTCTTGAAATGGAATCTGAAAAACAATTATTGAGGTATGAGGAGGTTGTATGACTGGTCAAACGAAACCGATGGAACCGCCCGCTCCTGTGGATGAACGCTGGTGGGCTTCCGTGCTGGCGGAAGAGGAGCGGCACAAAACGTCCGTTCCGCCGCGGCCGCTCAAAGTCGGGCCAGAACGAAACGGTGGGGCGCGTCCACAGGCGGGGTCCAAAAGTCGGACCGTCGAAAAGTCCGCCGAGCGGACGCCGAAGATCATCGAGGTGCAGGACAAGCCACCTGCCGACTGGCCGCAGATCCAGAAGCTGTTCCACAGTGACGAGATCGTCAATTTGATGGTCACGGGCTACAACCGCGGCGGCCTGCTGGTGGAGGGCGATGGGCTGTTCGGTTTTGTCCCGTTCTCGCATTTGGTGGAACTGGCGGGGAGCGAGCCTGCCGACCGCGACAAGGCGCTTGGCGATTACGTGGGGCGTTCACTTTCGTTGAAAGTGATCGAATGCGTGCCTGAAGATGGACGTGTGGTCTTCTCCGAGCGCGCCGCACAAGCCGAGCCAGGCCGCCGTTCCAAGATCTTTGGCAGTCTGCAACCCGGTCAAAAAGTGACGGGTCTGGTCACCAACATTACCGACTTCGGCGTGTTCGTGGACCTGGGTGGCGTGGAAGGCCTCATCCACATCTCCGAACTTTCGTGGGGACGCGTGGCGCATCCCAGCCACATCGTCAACCTCGGGCAGGAAGTGGAAGTGCTGGTGATGGATATCGCCGCCGAGCGTTGTCGTGTGGCGCTCAGCCTCAAACGGCTTCATCAGAATCCGTGGCTGTCCATCGAACGCGATTTCGCCGTGGACCAGATCGTCCCTGCCACCGTAACCGCCGTCCTGTCGTATGGCGCGTTCGCCCGTCTGGATATCGGCGTCGAGGGCCTGATCCACGCCTCCGAGATGAGTCTCGATGCGGGGAGCACGGTCAAGGATGTGCTGAAAGAGGGTCAGCGTCTCGATGTGCGCGTCCTGCACGTGGACGCCGCCCACCAGCGCATGGGCCTCAGTTTGCACCTGCATCCTCAACAGGTCAACTAGTCTTCATGCCGTCTCAAAATCACGCCCCGCAAGAGGAACCGAAAAACGACTGGCTCGACCGCCTCGAGCGTTTCAACGCGCATTTCGGCCGTTTCCTGCGCGATGTGGGCGGGGTGATCCTGCTTGCCCTCGCGGCGATGACTCTGATGGCGCTGTGGGGCATCACGAGCGGAGCCCTGCTTACGCCGTGGGCCAACTTCCTCGAGCTCTGGCTGGGGTGGGGCAGTCTTTTGCTCGTGTTGGGGCTGGTTCTGGCTGGACTTTATCTTTTCCGTCGGGATGACGAACCGATTCATTTCGGATGGGTCATTTCATTCGAACTCGCCTCCTTACTGACCTTGGGCCTGCTCGCGGCTTTCGGAGGCTTTGATCTCGCCCGCGCCGAACTCGGCATGGACGGGGGCAAGATCGGCTGGGGCCTGGGGACGTTTTTCACAATTTTGGCTGGCCCCGTTTGGGGCATCGTTCTCCTTGCACTGCTGTGGCTGTTCTTCACACTCGGCGCCTTAAACGTTTGGGCGTGGGTGGAAAAACGCCTGCATCTTCTGGCCGAGGGGGAACCCGCGCCGCATTTTGTGGACCCGCAGGAAAAAGAAAAAGAGACGAAGGTCGAGGCGAAACCTCGTGAGCCAAAAAAGCGCGCTCCCGCCATCCCTCCCGAATTTCGCACCTCGCTTCGTCCGCAAGAGACAAAGGACGAGAAGCCTGTCAAACCTCAGCCGCGCAGTGAACGCCTGCCGCCGCTGAATCTATTCTCCACCGAGCAGTCCGCCCGCCCCGACGAACGGACGATCAACCAGACCGCGGGCCTCCTCATGAAGACCCTCTCCGAGTTTGGCATCCCCGCGCAGGTGATCGGCTACCGCGTCGGTCCCGCTGTGACGCAATTCGCCGTCCAGCCTGGATTCATCAAAAAAGCAGGCTCCAACGAAGAGGACGCGCAGCAAATGAAAGTGCGCGTGGCGCAGATCGCCGCGCTTGAAAAGGACCTGACCCTCGCGCTCTCGGCGGAACGTCTCCGCATCGAAGCGCCCGTGCCAGGCAAACCGTACGTGGGCATCGAAGTGCCGAACTCGCGCACCTCGGTGGTTCGGCTCCGCCCCATCCTGGAGACGGACGCGTTTTACAAGGTCAGCTCGCCGTTGGCGATCGCCCTCGGTCGCGATGTGTCGGGACAACCCCTCGTCGCGGACTTGTCGCGCATGCCGCATCTGCTCGTCGCGGGCGCAACGGGCTCGGGCAAGTCGGTCTGCATCACCTCCATCGCGGCTTGTCTCGCCGCGAACAACGCGCCCGAAGATCTGCGTCTGGTGATGATCGACTCGAAAATGGTCGAGTTGCTCCGCTTCAACGGCTTGCCGCATCTCTTTGGCAAGGTGGAGACGGACATCCAGCGCATCCTTGGTGTTCTGCGTTGGGTGGTGGTGGAGATGGAACATCGCTACCGCCTGCTCGAAGGCGCCCACGCGCGCGACCTGAATTCGTACAACCGTAAACTGTCGCGCCGCAAGGATGGTGTGACGCCCCTGCCGCGCATCGTCGTCATCATTGACGAGTTGGCCGACCTGATGATGTCCGCACCTGATGTGACCGAGCACAACCTCGTCCGCCTCGCGCAGATGGCGCGCGCCACGGGGATTCATCTCGTCGTCGCGACCCAGCGTCCTTCCACCGATGTGGTGACGGGGCTCATCAAAGCCAACTTCCCTGCGCGTATTTCGTTCGCGATGGCCTCGGGCATCGACTCGCGCGTCATCCTCGATACGGGCGGCGCGGAGACTTTGCTTGGCCGCGGCGACATGCTCTTCCTCAACCCCGAAGTTGGGAATCCCACCCGCGCGCAGGGCGTACTGGTCACCGACCAGGAGATCGAAAAACTCATCAGCCATTGGCAGAAGATGACAACCTACTCGGAGGAACAGC
This sequence comes from Chloroflexota bacterium, assembly GCA_049324715.1. Lineage (GTDB taxonomy): Bacteria > Chloroflexota > Anaerolineae > Anaerolineales > Villigracilaceae > Denitrolinea. Next base: position 251,338 of record JBMOMR010000024.1, read on the forward strand.
CTCCGTGGGAGAAATTGCTCTCCGAACCAGACGAGGGCGAGGATGACGGTCTCGTGGAGCAGGCCATCACCATCGTCCGCGAGACGCAGCGAGCCTCCGCGTCGTTGTTGCAGAGGCGGTTGCGGATCGGCTATCCCCGCGCCGCGCGTCTGCTCGATCAACTCGAGGAGATGGGCATCGTCGGCGAATCGCAGGGCGGCGGCCGCGAACGGGACGTGCTGGTCAGTCCCGATGACGAAATGGAAGAATAGATTTAACCGCAAAGCACGCGAAGGCCGCGAAGGTCTGGTCCGTTTTCTTCGCGCTCTTTGCGGACTTCGCGGTTCGATTTTGAAGTTTAAAAGGATTTGACTTGGAGAACCTGGAACCCAAACCTAAAATTGCCTTCAGTGACCGCTTGCGTATCTGGTTCAAGTGGTTTCTCGACCCTGTTGCAGGGTTTTTCAACCGTATCGGTTTGACTCCCAACACGATGACGTTGATGGGGCTGGCTGGAAATTTCGTGGCCGCCTATTTTGTCGCGACGGGACGGATGTCCACGGGCGGTTTGATCATGCTCATCACTACTCCGTTCGACGCGCTGGACGGGCAAATGGCGCGTCTGCGCGGCGACGCCAGCGACTGGGGTGCCTTCGTGGACTCGGTCACCGACCGTTATACGGAATTGGCCATCCTCGGTGGTTTATCCTATTATTTTGCCACCACTGGTGATTGGCTTTCCGCGGTGGCCACATTTGCCGCCGCCGCAGGGACGGTGCTCGTCTCGTACGTTAAGGCCCGCGCCGAGGCGGTGGGATTCACGGCCAAGGTCGGCTTCCTGACGCGCGTCGAGCGATATCTTGTGCTCGGCCCGCTGTTGTTGTTCAACCGCCCCATTTGGGCGGTGTGGTTCATCGCCATCTTCGCCAATTTCACCGCGTTGCAGAGAATATTCTTTGTCCGTGCGCAGGCGCACGCAAGGAAGAATGCACCGCCTGAGAACGCTGGACCTCAGCAGTAAAATATCTGGACGGTTCAAGGCAAGGGTTTGAAGCAGGTTTACAAATCTGTGCAGAAATTTGATTCCAATCGGTGATACCATTCTCCAAAGGAGCATTCAATGATTCGGTTTTTCATGGACGGTATTTACATCTTCCCAGCCAACGGCGATCCGTGGCGTTTACTGGCCTGGTACGGCGTCATCCTGATGTTGGGCGCGGTGGCGGGAGCCTGGCTGGCCGCCCGCGAGGTCAAGCGGCGCGGCGGCGACCCCGAAGTCGTCTGGGATTTGCTCGTCTATCTCATCATCGGCGGCGTGATCGGTGCGCGTCTCTGGCACGTGTTCACCCCTCCGCCCTCGTCCATTGAGCAGGGCATTACCACCGCTTATTATCTGACTCATCCGCTCGACCTCATCAATCTCCGCAAAGGCGGACTTGGCATTCCAGGCGCGGTCATCGGTGGCGCGGTCGCGCTTTATTTTTACACGCGCAAGCACAAGATGAATTTCATGGAATGGGCCGACATCGCCGCACCATCGCTTGCGCTCGGTCAGGCCATTGGACGTTGGGGCAACTACGTCAACCAGGAACTCTACGGCGCGCCCACGAACCTGCCGTGGAAGATCTACATCGAGCCGCGTTTCCGCGTCAGCGGCTTTGAACAGTACGAATATTTCCATCCGCTCTTCCTGTACGAATCACTTTGGAACCTCGCCAGCATGTTCTTCCTGATCTGGCTTTCGCGTCGCTTCGCCGACCGCTTGAAGGTTGGTGACGTCATGTTGACGTACCTCATCACCTATCCCGTCGGCCGCTTCCTGCTCGATTTCCTCCGCCTCGACGCCTCCGAACTCGGTGGCCTCAACGCCAATCAGACCTTCATGGCGATCGTGGCGGTCATCGCGGCGGTTGCACTGTTCATTCGTCACCGCCGTACTGCGTAGAACAAGTCTATCGACTTGTTCTACAACACACTATGATCGAAACACACGACCTGAGCAAGCAATTCAACAATGACTTCTGGGCAGTGGACGGCGTCTCGTTGACCGTCAAGCCTGGACAAATTCTCGCCCTGCTTGGGCAGAACGGCGCGGGCAAGACGACCACCGTCCGCATGTTGACGGCGCTTCTTTATCCGACCCGCGGCTGGGCGCGTGTCAACGGATACGATATCGTGGCTGACGGCGCCAAGGTCCGCGGCTCCATCGGCGTTTTGACGGAACAGCACGGACTCTACATGCGGATGAGCGGGATCGAGTATCTCGATTTCTTCGGTGAACTCTACGGCGTGGATGGCGAATCTCACCACGCGGAGCGGAAGCGCCTGCTCGAATACTTTGGGCTGGCCGAAGCCGCCCATCGCCGCATCGGGGAATATTCCAAGGGCATGAAGCAGAAACTGGCGCTGGCGCGCGCTCTCATCCACAACCCGCCCGTGCTCCTGCTCGACGAGCCGACCTCCGCCATGGACCCCGAATCGGCACGCCTCGTCCGTGACCAGATCGCCAGCCTAAAATCCTCCCAGCGGACGATCATCATCTGCACGCACAACCTCGCTGAAGCCGAAGCCCTCGCAGACGTGGTTGCCGTCATCTACCGCGGCAGGATCCTCGTCAGCGGGACGCTGGATGAATTGAAGGACTCCGTCCTCGGTCCGAGCGAGTACGAGGTGCGTCTGGCGCAAAACTGGGATGCGAGTGGACTCGTCCTGCCCGAGGATGTCACGCTTAGCGATCAGGCATCCGATCGGATGCGTTTTCGAGTGAAGGATCCGTGTGTGGCAAATCCCAAATTGATCCATCAACTTTCAGCGAACAAGGCTCCCATCGTTTCCGTGTCCGAGTCGCCGCGCACGCTGGAGCAGGTCTATCTCAAAGTGATGGCCGACGCGCAGGCTGTGCGTCCCCAGCCCGAGGTCAGGTAGGAAGCGATGAAAGTGTCTCTGCGCCCTGTCTGGTTGCTTGCTCGACGCGAATTGCGCGATCAGTTGCGCGATTGGCGCATCCTTACGCCGCTGGTGATCCTCACCCTCGGTTTTCCCTTCCTGATGAACGCGGTCGCACACGAGGCGGTGGCGTTCGCGAACCAATACGGCGGCAACCTGATCGTGGACAGGCTCGTGCCGTTTTCTGTCCTGATCATCGGCTTCTTCCCGCTGACGATTTCTCTTCTCGGCGCGCTCGAATCTTTTGTGGGGGAGAAGGAACGCGGCACCATCGAGCCGTTGCTGGGCACGCCGCTTGCAGACTGGCAGTTGTATCTTGGTAAATTGATCGTGGGGATCACCACCCCGCTGTTTTCCAGCCTATTGTCGATCAGCATTTATCTGGCGATTGTCCAGCGCCAGGATATTAACATGCCCGACGCGGGGGTCTTTGCGCAGTTATTCTTGTTGACCGCCGCGCACGCGGTGTTGATGGTCAGCGCGGCAATTGTGTTTTCGATCCAGTCCACTTCTGTGAAAGCCGCCAACCTGATGGCTTCGTTCATCATCATCCCTGTGGCGATCCTGATGCAGGGTGAGACGGCACTATTGTTTTGGGGCAACAACCAGGTGCTTTGGCTGGCCGTCGTCGCGGTGCTCATCATGGCGGGATTGATCATCCGTCTCGGATTGGCACACTTCCAGCGCGAATACTTGCTCGGGCGCGAGATCGACGTGCTCAACATCCGCTGGATGGCGCGCACGTTCTGGAAATATTTCAAAGGCGACGCGCGTTCGTTCTTTGGCTGGTACCGTGTCTCGGTCGGCGCGACTCTGCGGAAATTGTGGAAGCCCATCCTGCTGCTGGTTTTCCTTGCCGTTGCGGGCGGCGGCATTGCTTACTTCTGGTCGCTGGGGAATCTGCAAACCTATCTCGATGCCTACAAGCCCGAGCAATTGGACGAGATTCAAAAACAACTCATTCACACCGATGGTATATCTGGCGTTGCCGACCAGTTGACTGTCTCCTATCTGTTTTTCCACAATGTACAGTCCACGCTTTTGATCGCGTTCTTCGGCATGTTTTCGTTCGGCGTGCTTGGGGTGATCCTTTACCTCTTGAACACCAGCATCATCGGCGGATTGATGGGATTCGTCAAATTGATAGGATACGCTCCTCTGCCGATCGTCCTGGCTGGGATCGTGCCGCACGGGATATTCGAGATTCCCGCCCTGCTTCTCTCGTGCGCGGCGGTGCTAAACATTGGACTGGTGCTGGTCACGCCGCAGGCGGGACGGACCATCGGGGAGGTCCTGCTCGAGGCGCTGGCCGATTGGGCGCGCGTCGTCCTCGGATTGGTCATCCCCATGTTGTTGATCGCGGCGATCATCGAATCACAATTCACCCCTCACATGCTGGGTTGTGCAGTCACTTCGCCCGACGCGCCCATCGCTACCTGGATGACGTGCGCGTTTGACGCCATCAAGTCAACATGGCTAAAATAATCATCCTCGGCTCGGCCAACGCCATCTCAGATAATGCACACGAACACACCCATCTTGTCGCGGTGGGAAACGAACGCGTTGCATTGGTGGATTGTCCCAGCAATCCGATTCTACGTCTCGAACACGCGGGCGTGGACTCCAACACTGTCACCGACCTGATCGTTACACACTTTCATCCCGACCATGTTTCGGGTGTACCGATCTTTCTCATGGAAATGTGGCTGTTGGGGAGGCAGGCTCCGCTCAAAATTTACGGATTGGAAGACACGCTCGACCGTCTCGAAAAAATGATGGCGCTGTATGGCTGGGACCGATGGCCGAATTTTTATCCCGTCTCTTTCTACCGCGTGCCCGCGACCGAACTTGCTCTTGTGCTGAATTGCCCCGATTTCAAGATCGTCTCTTCCCCCGTCAAACATCTCATCCCGACCATCGGCCTGCGGATGGAGTTCCCCAGCCAAAGGATCTTCGCCTATTCCTGCGACACCGAGCCATGCGGGCAGGTAATCCGTCTGGCCGATCATGCGGATGTGCTATTGCACGAATCCTCTGGCGCCACGGAAGGACATTCCTCCGCCGCCCAGGCAGGGGACATCGCCACTCGGGCGGACGTTTCGGACCTGTATCTCATTCATTATCCCAACGGTTCGCATCGGACCTCGGACCTGGTTGCGGAGGCCCAATCCCACTTCCAGGGACGGGTCGCCCTCGCCGAAGATTTCACAACACTGGAATTCTAAAAACAAAACCGTTTTCGCTTTGAAAACGGTTTTGTTTACCAACCTTTGATGTAGGGCTCCCATTCGTCATACTCGGTCAAATGGCGGCCAAAGATGTAGGCCGCGTTGGCGGGTGGTTCCAGAGGCGGTTGATGCAGGTGCATGTGAGCCTCTTCTGGCTTCCGTCCGCCCTTGCGGTGATTGCAGGCGGGGCAGGCCGCCACCACGTTCGTCCAGATGTGCTCACCGCCCATGTGCCGCGGCATGACGTGATCCAACGTCAGGTTGCCGTCCCTGCGGCCGCAGTACTGGCAGGTATAATTGTCCCGACGAAAGACCTCGCGGCGAGTCAACTTGACGCGGGGACGCGGGCGGCGGATCATATCCTCCAATCGGATGACCGATGGCCGCGGAAAAACCTGTGAGACCGCGCGGATACTTCCACGTCCATTCACCACCATCGCCGCTTTCCCCGATAGGATCAATCCGATGGCGCGCCGCGTGTTGCAGATGTTGATAGGCTCGAAATTGGCATTTAGCACCAAGACTGGCTCTTGCATGGAGCCCTCCGCAATTTGCACGATTATACCGCTTGTTTTGACAATCGCTGAGAATGGATTCAAGGAATCAAAATGAACGTACTCATCGCAGGTGGAACAGGCCTGATCGGCCGTGCCCTCGCAAAATCGCTCCTCGCGGATGGCAGCAAAATCTGGATTTTGACGCGTTCACCCGAGCAGGCCATCCTGCCGTTGGGATGCACGGCCGTCGGCTGGGACGGGCGCACTGCGCAGGGCTGGGGTGAACTCGTCAACGAGATGGACGCGGTCGTCAATCTGGCGGGCGTCAACACCGCGTCCTGGCCGTGGACCGAGAAGCGCAAGCAATCCTTCTGGAACAGCCGCGTCTGGGCGGGGCAGGCGGTGGCTGAGGCGGTCCGCCTGGCGAAGAAACGGCCTGCAGTGCTGATCCAATCCTCGGGCATCAACCATTACGGCCTGCGCGGCTCCCTGGCAGACGAATCCACGCCGCCAGCCGATGATTTTCTGGCGCGCCTCACCGTGGCCTGGGAACTTTCCAGCCAGCCTGTGGAAGAACTCGGCGTCCGTCGCGCGGTCGTCCGCACGTCCGTTGTGCTTTCGCGCGACAACATCATCATGAAATTGATGGAACTTCCCGTGCGACTCTTCGTGGGCGGACGTCTCGGCTCTGGCGAACAGACCCTTCCGTGGATCCACATCGCCGACGAAATCCGCGCCATTCGCTTCCTCCTGACCGATGAGCGGGCGCGTGGACCCTTCAACTTGATCGCCCCCGATTCCACTTCCAACGCTGAATTCGCTCGCGCCCTCACCAAACAACTCAAGCGTCCCTACTGGTTTCCAGTTCCCGCTTTTCTCATGCGCCTCGTCCTTGGCGAGATGAGCACCATGGTGCTGGAGGGACGTCCCGCCCAGCCGAAGCGCCTGGTCGACATGGGCTTCAAGTTTCAGTATCCCACCCTCGTTCAGGCATTGCAGGATTTGTACACACACTGAGTCTTTTCTCGCGTATGGATATGGCGGATCGCGGACTTCCAAGAATTGAAGTCCGCGATCCGCGTTTTGAGGGTGGATCGAGTCGTTGTTCTTACAAAAATGTAGAGAGATATTAATTTGTGCGCGGCTGGGAAGGTGATATATTGCGAATACTTTCACAATCAGGAGATCAATATGCAAACATTGAAACGTTCCATCCTTGTCCTTTTGACCCTAACTCTTGCCCTTGTGGCAACAGGCTGTGGGCCAAGCGCTGAAGAAGTGTATTTCGACAACCTGAACGCCGCCGTCACTGAATATAGCGATGCGATGAATGGGGTTGCCGCCCAGTTCGAAGGCCGTGACGCATCAATTTTGGAGGATCAGGCTTGGAAGGATGCCACCTTCGCCGCATTGGATCGTCTCGATGCCGCGGGGCAGGCCCTGGTCTCCACCCCCGCCGATCAGGTTCCCGAGAAATGGGCCAATCTTGATAACATTCTCGTGCAGGTAAGCGACCAGACCACGGTGTTCACCACGACAATGAAAGATGCGCTTGATGCCGGTGATGGCGACGCCATGCTTGCTTCACTGGACGAGTTGCAGGTCGTCATTGGCCTTATGCAACAGGCCGGCGACGAGATCGACAGAGTCGGCCCCTAATCCGTCAGGGAATCAGTTGTGCGAAAGTCCAATCCGCTCCAGAAAACTGGGGCGGATTTTTTTGTCCCATGCCGTTTGCGGCGAGAAAATGGAATTCCCGCCTTCTTGAATGGTCGCGGTATAATCGGGCGCATGTCACGAGAATTTCGTCCTGTGTTACTGTCCCGTCGCGGAGAGATCATGGCCTGGGTGGCGGGCATTGGTATGATGGTTGGCTTGTACCTGGGAATCAATCGGTGGGGTGAGGTTCCCTTTGTCTTTTGGCTGTTCGCAGGCTTGCTTCTGTTTTCGGCGTTCAGTATTTCACTGGGCAACTGGATGGATCGCCGCTCCCTCATCCGTTTGGATGCGGACGGGATCGCCTTCGAGAATGGAGTCCGCTCGGTGTGGCTGACGTGGCCCGAGGTCCAGAATGTGGCGATTGTCCAGACGCGGCTCGGCAAACGGGTACAGGTCCAGAGTGCGCAGTCGCATTTCACGTTCAAGACAATGGGAGAATCCACCATTGGGGCCCAGCAATTCCGCACAGGTTTTGCCGATGGACAGGAAATTTTGGATGCGGTTCTGAAGAATTGCGATATGAAAGTCACGGCTGAGAAAGACGGCATGGTATATTACGCCCGCGCCTGACGATTCTGTTTTACGACTAACGCATCACGTCGTAAAACGTGGTGCGTATTTTTTTGTGCCGCAAGGTTGACCTTGCGTTACTGCTTGTGGAGGTCCATATGAACATTGAAGAACAAGTCGAACTTTTGATGCTGGGCACGGAGTATGGCGACGAGGATTTGAAAAAAGCCATGACCGCTGAACTGCGCGAGCGATTGCTCATGGCCCAAAAAGAGGGCAGGCCTTTGCGCGTCTATTGCGGCTACGACCCGACCTCCACTGACCTGCATCTTGGCCATACCATCACGATGCGGAAACTTCGTCAGTTTCAGGACCTCGGACATGAGGTGACGTTCCTGATCGGGAATTACACTGCGCTGGTGGGCGATCCATCTGACAAGAACAAAGCGCGGCCCATCCTGACCCAGGAGCAGGTCGCGGCCAACGCGGCCACCTACGCCGACCAGGCGTTTCGCGTGCTCGACCGCGCGAAAACGAAGGTCCGCTACAACGGCGAGTGGCTTTCGGAACTTTCCCTCGTGGACCTGATTCGGCTCGGACAGAATTTCACCGTCCAGCAGTTTTTGGCGCGCGATAATTTCGCCACCCGACTCGAGAAGGGCGAGCCGATCTTCCTGCATGAGACGTTCTACGCGCTGATGCAGGGCTACGACGCGACCGCCATGCAGACCGATGTGCAGGTGGGCGGCACGGACCAGTTGTTCAATATCATCGTGGCGGGACGCAAATTGCAGGAAGCGTTGGGCCAGAAGCCGCTGGTAGGCGTCATTTGTGGGATTCTCCCTGGGACGGACGGCGTACAGCGCATGTCCAAATCCACGGGCAACGTCATCCCGATTAACACCAACGCCGACGACATGTACGGCAAGGTGATGTCCATTCCCGATGCGGCCATGGGCTTGTACTATCGGCTTGTGACGCGTTTCGGTCCGCACGAGATCGACGCCATCGAGAAGTCGCTCGCCGCGGGCACTCTGCATCCGCGCGATGGGAAGATGAAGTTGGCGCTCGAGATCGTGTCCATTTTCCACGGGGACGCGGCGGCGAACGCGGCGCAGGAGAATTTTGTCCGCACCTTCCAACAGCGGGAGATTCCCGCCGAGATGGAGGAATACAGTCTCAAGTCGGGGCAGACCGTGCTGGAAGTCCTGATGGACGCGGGTCTGGCCGAGAGCAAGAGCAAGGCGCGGGCGTTGATCGATCAAAAGGGCGTCCGTCTGGATGGCGAGACGCTGGATCGGGCTGACGCTCCGTTCCCGCATGCAGGGGTCTTGCAGGTGGGCAAGCGCCGCTTCATGCGCGTGAAATGACAAAAAAGTGATGGGCCTGTTGGTCCATCACTTTTTTATTCGGCCTCGGACATCATTTCGAGGAAGATTTTCACAATCTTTGGGTCAAAGCGGGTCCCCGATTCTCTCAGAATGTATTCGATGGTTTCTTTTTTGGTCCACGTCTTTCGGTAGGGACGATCCGAGAGGAGGGCATCCCACACGTCCACGATGGCGAATATACGGGCGGCGAGCGGGATCTCTTCGCCTTTAATGCCGCGGGGATAGCCTGTGCCGTCCCATTTTTCGTGGTGGCAGTAGGGGATGTCGAGTGCGGGGCGCAGGTAGGCAATGGGGAAGAGGAGGTCGTATGCGTATTGGGGATGCCTGCGCATCTGTTCCCACTCCGACTCGTTCAGGGGACCAGTTTTGTGCAAGATCTGGTCGGGTACGCCCATCTTGCCGATGTCATGCAGAAGCACGCCGCGATAGATGTGCGTGATCTCGCTGTCGCTGATGTTCATTCGGCGTGCCAGGCGGACGGTCATTTCGACTACGCGGCGGGTATGTCCCTGGGTTTCCTTGTCGCGCAATTCGAGCGCCTTACCCCAGCCTTCGAGGGTGGTGTCGTAAGCCAGGGAAAGTTCCTGGTTGGATCGCTGGAGGTTTTCGAATAATTGTGCGTTGTCAATGGCGATGGCGGCCTGTCCAGCCATGGTTTGCATGAATTCCTGCCAGTCGGTATCAGGCGAGAAGGGAGAACGGAAATACGCCTCCATCACTCCTTTGACTTGTCCTTTTCCGATCAGGGGATAGCCGATGTAGGAAACGAACTTTTCATCGGCCAGCCAAAGGAGACGCGAGTATTCGTGCGCCTGTTGCAGGGTCTTGATATGGAGCGGCTGACGAGTGATGGCGATCCTGCCAGCCAGGCCTTCTCCAATGCGGAACTGTCGGCGCGCGAGTCCGCCTTGGAATCCGAGCGCGGCGACGGTCTCGAGGATCTGGAGGTTGTTGTTGTAGATGAGAATGGACATCGCGTCGGCGCGGAGTTGTGAGGCGGCGTTATCCATCAGGATGTTGAGAGTCACGCGCAGGTCCAGGCTGGATGCGATGGCGGTATCCACATCCCGCAGGGCGGTCAGGCGTCGAATCTGGTTTTCGCTTTTTTCGTGCAGTTGCGCATTGTCGATTGCGATGGCGGCCTGGTTGGCGTAAGCCGTGACGAGGCGGATGTGTTCTTCGCTAAAGTATCCTTCTTCCACGCTATCCACCGACAGCATCCCGATGACGTTGCCGTGTGCGATCAGCGGCGCGCCCAGCCACGAGCGAATGTGACTGTGCGGCTCTGCGCGGAACGGTTCGAAATGGTCGGCTGTATTGCTGAGGATGACGGGCCGCCGCTCCTGGATGACAACCGTGTTTGGATTATTGCCAGGGATGGGGAATCGCAGTCCCAGAACGGACATTTCCGATTGCCAGCCGCGCCCGCCCACGATTTCGAGGTAGCCCTCGCGCAGGAGTTGGATGGATGCGCTGTCATATTTCAGGACGCGTTCCAGTTGGTTGAGGATCAGTTCGATGGCGCGTTCGCGTTCCAGGGTCGTTGCCACCACTGCCATGGCCTCGCGTAGCGTCTCAGCCTCGATGCGTCGTTGTTGTTCGGCGTGGAAGAGACGGGCATTCTCGATGGCGATTGCCGCCTGTTGGGCAAGGCTGTCGAGGAAACTTAGTTCCGTCGGTTTAAAATCCAGCCCTTCGCCAATGCGCCATACCACCAGCAGTCCCATCAATTGGCTTTTTGTGAGGACAGGAACGCCCATGATATGCTCGAATGGTATCGATTCTGTTCCTTTAATGGTGATGGCGCGCGGATCGGAGATCGTATCGTTGACGATCTCCCCGGTCAAACGCGTTGCGATGTTTCCCAGGATGCCCGTGCCCAGCCAGATGGGGTCACTCTTGATTTCGTCAGTATCTACACCTATCGCGGCAATGGCGCGCAATTGATTGGAGCTGGGTTGTGTCAGGTAGACCGCGCTCGTCTCTGCTCTCAGCAGGTCCTTGGCGTAGGCGGCAATTCGCTCGAGCACGACGTCCAGTTTCAGCGTGGATGAAATGTCGCGGCCGACCTCGGCGATGGCGGCGGTCTCCCGTGCCCGACGGCTGATCTCTTCGACCATTCGGCCCGATTCGATCGCTATGGATACCTGGTGGGCGATACCGATCAAAAAGTTCAGTTCTGTTTCGTTGAATAGTCCGTTGGTCCGCAATCTCCAGGCGTTGATCGCGCCAATGGGTTTTTCTCTCAGGATGAGCGGGGCAGACATCATGGTTTCGACCTCGCTGTCCTTTTCTGGTGTGCCAGGCACCCTGATGCGGCGGCGGTCATCCAGCATGTTTGTAACGATCTCTGGCTTGCCAGTGGCTACCACATCCCCGGTGATCCCATCCCCGACGCGAATGGTGTGGGAGAGGAGTTTGCTCTTGTAGGTGCCTTTGGCCGTGACGATCTTCAGGGTCTTGTTGTCGTCCTGGAGCAGGTAAATTGCAATATTGCGTGCGTTGAGGAGTTTTAGGGAGCGCTCTGCGATCTCATCCAGCGCAGCGGCAATTTCGCGCGAGGTGGCGATCACGTTTGCGATCTCGGCCAGCGCCTCGATGATCCTTGCGCGGCGGCTTTCCTCCTCGAAAAGGCGCGCGTTCTCGATGGCGGAGGCGGCCTGGTTGGCAAATGCCATCAACCGATCCGCATCCCGTTTTGTGAAGAATCCTGGTTTGTAATGGTTGAGCGCGATCAGGCCGATCACTTTCTTCTCTGCGATGATGGGAGCGAGCAGGTACGAACGAATCCAACGCGTTTCGGGGAACCCGACCCACTCAGGGTAGGAGGCTGTGTCGGAAATGAGTTGAGGCTCATAGGTGGTGACGGCGCGCTTGATATCAGGGATCTCCTCGCACGAAAGACGCAGGTCGTTGATCCACTTTACCAGGCCGCGTTTTTTGAATCCACGCTGGCGAATGGGGATGGCAACGCCGTTTTGAACGAGCATGATCATGGCGGTTTCGCTTGGCACAACGCGGTCAATATTTTCGAGGATCAAATCCATGACCGTGTTGAAGTCGAGCGTGCTATTAAGCGCCGATGCGATCTCCCGCAAGGCCTCCGCCAGGACGCGCTGTTCGTGTTCCGCCCGTTCGGTGCGTAATCGCTCAATGCCAGTTGCCACTTGTCCTGCAATGGTGACCAGAAGTCGCTCATCATCGGGGGTGAAGAATCCAATCTCATCGCTTTCGACGTTGATGACCCCAATTACACGTTTTCCGATTTTCATGGGAACGCATAATTCAGATTTTGTGCTTGGGCTGATTTCGATGTAATTCTTGATCTTGTGTACGTTGTGGATGTTTAGCGGCTTGCCGTTGGTTATGACTCTGCCCGCAACGCCCCGACCGACGGGATATAGCCGTTCTTTCTCTGGGTCGAATCTGCCCTTATAGGATGGATGTGGATAAAAGTTTGCACCATCCTCGCTGACCATCAGGAAGCCCAGACTATTTGTGTAAAGCGTGTAGCCAATGATCTCGGTTGCTTTTTCGATCAGCTGATCTTCGTCCGCGGCGCGAGTCACTTCAGTGGCGAGGGTGTGGAGGATGGATAATTCCTTTAGTTGGCGCTCGCGCGCGTCCTGTGCTTTTCGCCTGTCGGTGATATCGCGTGCAATGGCAAAGATGACCTTCTGGCCGAAATAAGATCCTTTGTAAAGACGTAAATCCTTTGGGAAAATTTCACCGTTCTTGCGTAAGCCCCAAAACTCGAGTTGTTGATGCTTACCTTCAAAAGCGCGTTCCAGCGCCTTTTTTAACGCTTCCATGTCGTTTTTACCCGGTGCACTTAGGAAATCAGGTGTTTTTCCGAGGAAGAATTCCCGTGGGTAGCCATACATGTTGACTGCGCCGAGGTTTACATCCAGAAAACGCCCTGCCCAATCCTGGATGTAGATGGCGTCTGTCACGCTGTCGAACAGACCTCGATACGCGCTCGCGATCTCTCCCAGGGCAGTTTGCGCCTCTTTCTTGCTGGTAATGTCGAGCATGAATCCCTGCCAGAAGAGGGGCGTTCCCGCATCGTCCCGTATCAGCGTGGATTCCTCTTGTATCCAAATTTCCCGTCCTCCCTTTGTGATGAAGCGATACTCCTCACTGAAGGGCTTGCCGCTTTGGTTGGTCAGCGTGTCGTTTCTAGTCACGCGTTTACGGTCATCGGGATGAATGTGATTCTCCCAAAAGTGAGGGTCTTCCGTCCATTCTCGCGGCGTGTATCCTGTGATGGTCTCCACTTGTGGACTAATGTAGATGGTGGTTTGGTCCTTGTCAACATCGTCCATGTAAAAAATGGCAGGGATGTGTTCCACCAGTGCTCGATACCGCGATTCGCTTTCCTTCAGGGCGATTTCTGCGCGTCTTTGATTGGTAATATCGTAGAACATGGACAGGATGGCATCTTTGCCGTCCACCTGAATGCCTTCGTAGAACGCGATGGCTTCCAGTTGTTGTCCGCTGGCGGTGGTAAACGCAGCGCTCTGGCTTTGCATGGAAAACCCCGCTTCCGTGAATTCCTTTATCCACGTTTCGCGCGTCCTGGCATCCAGGAAGATCATTTCCGTTGCAGTGCGTCCAACGATTTGATCCCGTTGAAAACCCGAGAGGCGCAGATATGCTTCGTTTACATCCAGAAAAAGTCCCTCTTTTAGTGTCGTTATGCAAGTGGCGATGGGGCTTGCCTGGAATGCCTTTCGGAAGCGGTCTTCGCTTTGACGAATGCTGGCCTGAAGTTTTTTCTGGTCGGTGATGTCGATCAGCGTGCCCTGCCAGTAAAGCGGATTGCCGTTCGCGTCTCGGGTCAGTTTGGCAAGGTCCCGCACCCAGACAGTGTGCCCGTCTCTGTGAACGATTTGATACTCCATGTCAAACGGTTCACCGGTGGCGTTGGTGTGCTCGTTTTCTTCGGCAAATTGTTTCTGATTTTCAGGGTGGACGGCGGCATACCAAAACCCTATCGATTTCCATTCGGCTGGCACGTACCCCGTGATCGTCTCGATTTGCGGACTGATATAAATTGTGGAATGAAGATTGTCTTGCGGCGCTTCTATGTAGACGGCTACTGGCGATTGTTCCACGAGCGTTCGAAATTGCACCTCGGCCAGCCTGTGCGGATTGGCTATCAATTCCCGCTGATTTAAGTTCCGCACAAACCCGAAATAGTATTGCACTTTGCCCGCCGCATCGCGCACAGTTTGGGCGGTGATCGAAATCCAGAAAATTGTCCCGTCTTTTTGTTTTGCCTGCACCTCAAGTTCCTGGACGGCGTTATTTTGTTCCAATTCATTTTTGAACTGCTTGTATGATTCTGCCTGGGCAAAAACCTGTTTGGCAACACTTTTCACCATCTTTATCATCTCGGAAGGCGTTTCGTAACTGAACATTTTTGCCATAACCGAATTTACGCGTAAACAAGTTCCCCTTGTCGAGAATTGAAAGACCCCTTGTGTCGTGGTGTTAAAAATGGATTGATAAAAGTCTTCGTTAGGACCCATAAAAGTATTATAGTCCAGAAGCGTTTTTACGCATTAGATTTTTTGGAGATTGCAGGGAAGTTGCATCGCGCTTTGGGGCTGTAACAAAAGCAAAAGACGCCTTGCAGCGTCTGTCAACGTTCTGGATTTTGAGGCGTCGACGGGATTCGAACCCGTGGTGAGGGTTTTGCAGACCCTTGCCTTACCACTTGGCCACGACGCCATTCGTTAAAAACAAGAGCGGGCGATGGGATTCGAACCCACGACCTTCTCCTTGGCAAGGAGACGTTCTACCACTGAACCACGCCCGCGGTTTCGGCCTTGCTTTCTGGCCGAGAGTGCCGAGACCCAGGATCGAACTGGGGACACCGCGATTTTCAGTCGCGTGCTCTACCAACTGAGCTATCTCGGCCAGACTTATTTGATTGTTAAGCGTGCGGAATTTTACTAGCGGATGAATGGATTGTCAAGCAAGGTTTTTTGCAGGTATAATCCCGCCGCGTTTCACAGCCTTGACATTGGAGAATTTCTTTGAGCCGCGTTATCAATCCAGACTCTGCGGGGAAAGATCGCACCCGACTGACCAAAGCCATCGTGCTCGCCATTCGCGAACTGGCGAAACAATCCGAACCGACAACGGCCGCGCGCGACCTGGCCGCGTTCATTGCCCTGGCATTATTCGCCATCACGGATGGAATTGACGCCTCCGTAGCCGCATGGGAGAAACGCGGTTACTGGGTGAAGGCCGATAAATTCCGCATGGAATGGATGTGGGCAGGATCAATCGCCGAAAAAATGAAAACCGCCGTTCTGGCCGATGACTGGGGCGCCGTTGCCATGCTCCTGCCGCAGATCGCGGGGAAGCTGGGCAAGGTGCAGGTCAGTGACAATCACCGCCTCGGCAAGCCGTGGGAAGGCGCGTACAAAACTTTGAAGGCATGATGAATAACAACAGACCCCGTCCAGTTGAATGGACGGGGTCTGTTCGTTTAATTGTTCGGCGCGCCAGCCAGGATCCAGTCGATCAAAATTTGCAACTGGGCAGGGGTCAACTTGGGGCCGCGCTTGGGCATCTTGCCGTTTTGAATCTGCTGGATGAGTAAACTATTGGCGGGATCACCTGGGATGAGCACCGCGCCATTGATAGAGCCAGCCATCAACGTGTCGTAGGATGCGAAACTCAGCCCCTCTTTTATGTCGTCTCCGCCGTGGCAGTTAAAACAGCGGCTTTGCAGGATGGGCATCACATCGTTCGCAAAACTGACGGCTGCCGCGGCCGCGGGCGTGTCCGATGCGGCGGGGGCGGAGGTGTCAGTGGGGAGGGCCAGGGTGGCGGTCGGCTCGATGGACGGGACCAGCGTTTCGGTCGGGAGAGAGGCGGGGGTGGGCGGTTCGGTCGCAGGTATGGTGGTCGCGCTCGCGCCGCAGGCAGTCAGGAAAATCGCGAACAGAGTAAATACGATCAGGGTGGGTTTGGTCATTTTGTCTCCATTAAAATCCGTATAAGATGACGCCGCCGAGGAAGGCCAGCACGAGAGCCAGCGCGAAACTGATAAAGTACGCGGCGGCATAGATGGATTTTGCTTTGGTGTCGAACAGATTGGGATTTCGCCAGCGGGCGATGCTGGTGGCCGCGGTCACGATCAGCAATGTAAATGCCAAAATTACTTTAGCGCCTGCGTTGGGCGCGGAACCCTCGTAGGTATTGATGTTGTCCATCATGCCCGTCAGGCCAGCGGCGATGGTGCCAAAAGTTGCAAGCACCATGTTTGCGAATGCGGCTTGTTCCAGGGATTTGCTCTTTCGCCACAGCGCCAGCAAAATAAAAAATGCCGCCGCGCCTGTGAGCGCAATGGGGAAATGCACCAGCATGGGATGTAGCGGATGCACTTCTGTTAAGGCATGAATGACTCTCTCGATAAAGCTCATGGCTCCTCCAGTATTAAAGTTTGGCAGAATATACAGTTCAAGATTAAGCCTTAGATTAATCATCCCCGCTTTTTCTTACCCCTCTTATGATTTCCACATAATCGCTAAAACATCTGGATTTGTTGCGGACTCCGCTTTCCGTTGACCAGCACAAAAGGCGCGGCGCGTTGGACGGCGACGCCGAGTTTTCGCAAATTGGACAATTCATGCAGACGTCCCTCGCGGCGCGCGCGGAGAATCGCCTCGGCTCCTTTCGGACCGATGCCTGGGACGCGCAGTAACTCGCGTTTCTCTGCCCGATTAATTTCCACGGGCCGCTCGGACAGGTTCTGCCGCGCCCATGCTAGTTTGGGATCGGACGCGAGTGGAAGGTTGCCGCCGTCCACGAAGGGAAGTTCCTCGAGGTCGAATCCGTAATCGCGCAACAGGAACGACGCCTGATACAGACGATGCTCGCGCAGGGGATGCGTCGCGGTTTTGTTTTCGAGCGGCGTATCGGGGATGGGGGAGAACGCGGAAAAATACGCGCGGCTCAAGCGGACGTTTTTGTGCAGCCACTCGGTGGTGGTCAGCAGTTCGAGATCGGATTCGTCCGCGCCGCCCGCCACAAATTGAGTCACGGACGAGGGCCAGCGTCCGTTCCAGCCTTTATAGGCAGGGACAGTCTTGCGGATTTCTTCCACCCATTTCAACGGCTGGAGTAGTTCTTCGAGGAACACTTTGTGCGGCGCGAGTTTGGCAAGGCGATTTGTGTTCGGCGCTTCAAGATTGACTGAGACGCGGTCCGCCAGTTGCATGGCGCGAAAGACCTGTTCCTTTTCCGCGCCTGGCATGATCTTCAAGTGGATGTAGCCGCGGAAGCCGAGTTTGTTTCGCAGAATGTCGGCGGTGTCGAGCAATTTGTCCTGCGTGCGCGAGCCTCCGCCCGCCAGACCAGAACTGATGAAGAGTCCCTCCGCCGCATGGGACTGATTTAGTTTGGAGAACAGGTTGGCGAACTCCTCGGGCTTGAAGGTGGCGCGGCGAAAATCCCGTCCCGCGCGGAAGGGACAGTAGAAGCAGTCCCGTTCGCAGGCGGAGGAGAGCAGGGTCTTCAGCAGGAGGATCTGTTTTCCGTTGGGGAGTTGTGCGGGGTGGACGAAGGCCTGGTCTTTTTCTTTGGGTGTGAAACAGGCGGGTTTTTGCGGAGAGGAGTCGGTGGTCGAGTAGTCGCGAGGTACTCCGAGCGACGTATCGAGACCACCGTGCGTATAGTGTTGGTCTCGATACGCCACTTCGTGGCTACATCTCGACAGGCTCGATGCATTGCTTGACCAACGGTTATTCTCCACATCCGATTCGAAGGACATTTGAGAGGAGAGCAGTTTCAGGCGTCCAATTGTGTCCATGAAACAATATTAGAACAGATGGGCTAAAATGTCAATGCCGTAATTCTGGAGCGAGCGAAGATTGAGCGGCTATAATTACTTAATTCCTTGAGCAATTTCCTGTCATCGTGGAGCATCCCATGTCTCGTCGTGTAGCGATTTTGTCTCTCTTTGCCTTGCTTTTCAGCGCCTGCGCCCCTGCGTCCGTGCAGACTCCTGAGGTATTAACGACCGTGGATGCCACCCCAACGGCCACCGAAGTGACAATCACTTCCGAAGTGACTGTCACTTCAACCCCTGAATCGGTGCTTGAATTACGTCCCCAAACAGTAACGTGTCTACACCCAGAAGACGTGGAGGCATGGTGCCTTGGCCTGGAACCAAAAGACCCACATGGATTATGGCAAAGAGTGATTGACGCGCTGGCAGATGGGCCAGCTAACGCGGATTATTGGGCCGATACTTTGGGTAAATCTAACCCCACTCGCGTAGAGATACAAACCTGGCTGGCCGAACATGACTATTTTCTGCCTGCGGCGAGCCCGAAAGGTGTCGAGTTTGTTTGGATCGTGGGCAACCCTGGATACCCAGAATTTAAGACAAATAAAGTGATTACGGATGCGGGTGGGGTGAGCCTGGCAAATATACGAACCGTGGTGATCTCACCAGATAATTGGAGCGAGATAAAGGACTGGTGGAGAGCGCAGATTGATAAACAAATAAGTAGTAAGCCAATAGTAACCAGTGGGAAGACGGCATATAGTCCAGCAGAGGTGTATGGATGGATAGCAGTAAATAACGATGAGACGGGATTGGTGGAGTTGGTGTTTGTGGGGGGGAGTTCATATATTCCAGATCCTTCAAGAAAATTAGGTTTTGATAGGGTGATGATAGGAGGAGAGGGCGCGGATAATACGGCAGTTATTACTGCAATGTTGGAAACTCTTCTGCGGGCGAGCACACAATTTACCGAGAAGGATTTAGATTTGCGAAGTCCTGATGATCTGACTCCGGACATGAGTATAATTTCGGTCATTGCTGGGACTGCTAGATTTCCGACCGATCCGCGAAAGATAAATGGAGAAGAGATTTGGTTTGAGTAGATCAGAATTTGAGTTTGGGCATGAATTTTTGTTATAGTGAAAGGGATGAAAAAGTGGTGGGGAGTGTTGTTGGTGAGTTTGATAATAATTGGGGGAGTTTGGGGGTGGAGCGAAGGAGTGCAAATCGGCAGAGGGTATTTGATGATCGGGAAGGGACTACGGGTACAAGACAAGGCACTGCTTTCGCAGATGGTAGCGAGTGGGAGGGAGGCGGCGGGGGTTTACCAGCCGTATCTGGTAGTTGTGGTGCGGGAGGGGCTACAGAGTCAACAGTATGGTCTGTGGAGTGTAAATACCGAAACCAAGGAACCAATGACGGGGTGTTTGGTACCCCAAACCTATTTGGCTCGAAGTATTGCGGTAGTGACGCTAGATGTAGACTATAACCGCCTGATCGCGCGGTACGGGGTAGAGAATGCCCCAGCGAGATTAAATGGGATCGTGACGGGGTGCTGGGCATTTGGGCTAGCCAGCGGGGAGCGGGGGGAGAGCCTGGCAAAAGTAAGAGGAGCGATGGAGAGCGTGATGGGTGGTGAAATAGTATTTGGGGGCGAACCATGAGGAGAGTAACGGGAGCGATACTGCTACTACTGGGGCTCTGGGTCGGGGGGAACCAAAGGGTTATGGCGCTAGACTGTACGCATGGATCAGTGACTTGTTTGAAGTGGGATAATGGTCTTCAAGAATGTGGGTCGGCGAATGGGGATGTGGCGCAGTGTGTGGCTAGTGGGACAAGCTGTGACTGGGATTATGATGCGAGCAAGTTGGACTGTGCGATGTGTATGCCGCACGGGGTACAGTGTAATGACCAGGACAACCCCACGGCGTCGGCGACGGGAAGCTGTAATTGTGGAGCGGCGATTATTTCTTTGTGATTGACGCCAGGTAGATTCCTGCCAAAATGAACGCGCCGCCGAGGAGCGTCAGCGCAGAGGGAGATTCGCCGAGGAGGAAGAATGCCAGTATCGCGGAGCCAATGGGTTCGCCCAGCGTGGTGATGGAGACCAGCGAGGCGGGCATGTAGCGCAACGCCCAATTGTAGGTAGAATGTCCGATCAGTTGCGGGATGAGGGCGAGACAGAGCATCCAGAGATAGGTCAACTGCGGGTAGCCAAGGAGGGATTGCTTTGCAAAGGTCACGTATCCAAGCAGCGCGATGGATGCAATCCCATAGACGATGAAAATGTAGGGGACGAGGCTGATTTTGGCGCGCAGGTTGCGTCCGATCATCAGGTAGCCAGCCACCGTCCACGCGCCGAGGAGGGCGAGGAAATTGCCCCAGAAAGCAGAACCCGCTAAAAGGTCAGTAAGAGGCGGGCACCCTTCGACTGCGTTCGCTTCGCTCACTCCGCTCAGGGCAAGGGTACATGAATCACTGTATCCAACAATGAGTCCGCCGAGGAGGGCGAGAGTCATGCCGATCCAGACCCAGCGCGAGGGAGTCTCTTTTAGGAAGACGGGAGAGAGGAGCGCGACCCACAACGGCCCCGTGCTGACGAGGACGACCGACGAGACGACGGTGGTGTATTCGAGCGAGGTGATCCACGAGGCGAAATGGATGGAGAGGAAGAGGCCTGAGAGGGCGGCGAGAAGCCACTCGCGGCGCGTGAGCGAGCGGATTTCGTCCCGATGTTGGAACAGGGCGAAGGGCGCCAGGGCGAGGCTGGCGAGCGTCAGACGTACCGCCGCGATGACCAGTGAGGGCGCGTCCTGTTGCGCGAATCGGATGAAGATGCTCGCGGTGGAGACGGCGAGGATGGCGATGAATATGGCAAGCGCGACGCGGGATTTGGGCATGGTAGTCTGTTGGTTGGATGGTCGGATGGTCTGGCGGGAGATTGTAGATGGAAAAAGATGGGAAGGCAAGCGCGAAAACCTCCGAGATGTTGGTCTCGGAGGTCTCCAAACTGACGACTGATCACTGGCTCATTCGCTCGGCACGACCATCCA
Source organism: Chloroflexota bacterium (assembly GCA_049324715.1). Classification (GTDB taxonomy): domain Bacteria; phylum Chloroflexota; class Anaerolineae; order Anaerolineales; family Villigracilaceae; genus Denitrolinea. The sequence goes on from JBMOMR010000024.1 coordinate 272,470, forward strand.
CATGATCAGGTAGATGACAATCCCTGGCACGCCGCCTGGGATCAAGGCGATGAGGAATGCGAGTCGGAACCAGAATGAACTGATACCAAAGAATTCGGACAGTCCGCCGCAGACGCCCGCGATCATGCGGTTGGATTTGGAGCGGCGAAGCGGTTGTTTTTGTGTGGACATGGGTACCTCCAGGTTTTTAGTTTCACGAAGATATACGTAAGTTTTTGCAGTTTGATGCGTCAAATTTATTAGATAATTGTATAAATATCACCCAAATTCTTGACATTGACAGATAAACAGGTACAATGCCATCACCAACTCAAGGAGAAAAAAAGATGTATTACGAACTTCCTAAACTTTCTTATGCCGTGGACGCGCTCGAACCCTACATCGACGCGCAGACCATGACGATACATCACGACAAACACCATCAGGCTTATGTCACCAATCTTAACGGCGCCATCGAGAAGCATCCCGAACTGGCGAACAAATCGCTCGAATCCCTGCTCGCGGACCTGAACACGGTTCCCGAGGATATCCGCGTGGCCGTCCGTAATCACGGCGGCGGTTCGTGGAATCACTCCATGTTCTGGGAGATCATGGCCCCCAAAGCGGGCGGCGCGCCGAAGGGTGAACTGGCTAAAGCGGTGGACGCGGCCTTCGGTTCGTTCGACGCGTTCAAAGGTGAGTTCGAGAAGGCCGCCAACGGTCGCTTCGGATCGGGCTGGGCGTGGCTCGTCAAAAAGGGCAGTGGACTGGCCATCGTCTCCACTGCCAATCAGGATAATCCCATGTCCGAGGGACTGACCCCCGTCCTTGGCATTGACGTTTGGGAGCACGCCTACTATCTCAAGTACCAGAACCGCCGCCCCGAATACGTGACCAATTGGTGGAACGTGGTCAATTGGGATGAGGTCGCCCGCCGCTTCAACGGTTAATCCCTCTCCAATATTTATCTTGTCATAAACAAGAAGCCAGATATAATAAATTTATCTGGCTTTTTATTTTCAACAAAGGAGAACACTTATGACTCACGTAATTACCAGTCTGTGCCTGCGCGACAGCGGATGTGTGGAAGTCTGCCCGGTGGACTGCATCGTGCCTGGCGTGCCGCAGGGCGAGAATCCCTGGTACTACATCGATCCCGATACCTGTATTGACTGCGGCGCTTGCGTCCCAGCCTGCCCCTACAATGCCATTTTCCCCGCTGACGATGTGCCTGCGGCCTATACTGCCAAAGGTGGCGAATTTATCTCCCGTGTTGGCTTGACGGGCCATTATGAGGGCACAAACGACCACGGCGTTCAGGTCGTCCTTGATTCCGTCAAACAACTTGAGGCTGGCGAGGTGGTGGACCTTACTCCCGATATCGAAGCCAACGCCGCCTATTTCCAGTCGGGTCCTGGCTACAAGGCAAACGATACAGACGAAGCCAAGGCCGCCCGCGGCTAGGCGAACCGATTGAAAGGCAGAAACCCGTTTTGCATGAAACGGGTTTCTTTCATTTAAGCCCGCGGAATCACATGGACGGGGCGATACGTGAATCACCCTTTATGGCGCTTGAATATCACCATGCGTTTCCTATATACTCACGATACTTATTCGACCAAAGGAGAATGCAAATGAAAAAACCGTTCCTGTTACTGGTAATTGCGATGTCGCTTGTCCTTTCGGCTTGCGGCGCAGGCAACGCCCCCACCACAGACCTGAAAGTGGAATTCGCCGATTTCACTTTCACGCCCGATGTTTTCGTTGTTCCCGCAGGCCAGGAGATCACCATCACCGCCAAAAACGCGGGCGCGGTGGAACATGAGTTCGTCATCATGAAACTCGGCACCACCGTCGGCGAAGATTTTGGCGACGAGGATGAAGAGAACATCTATTGGGAAGTGGAAGCCCAACCAGGCGAGACCGTCACTGCCACTTTCGTTGCTCCCGAAGCGGGGGAGTATCAGATCGTCTGTGGCACCGAAGGCCATTTCATGGCTGGCATGGTCGGCTCGATGACCGTCGTTGCCCCTTAAGTTTTCTAAAGGAACCAGGTTTCTCCAAGAAACCTGGTTCCTGTATTAGACCTCTTGCATAAGTGTGCCATAATAGGCACATGCGATACGAAACCGTACAAAAACTCAATGATGAAGACTTCAAACGCTGCACGGGTGTTCAGCGCAGCACCTTTGAACAAATGCTGGCA
>JBMOMR010000025.1:0-16937 GCA_049324715.1 Chloroflexota bacterium
TTGGGTTTTCATGCTAAATTGAGATGAAAACCTATCCAAACATCCCGAAGTGTTGCTTCGGGAATTCAATTTGCTGTGGAGCATCCATGTTTCAAAACTTTCAACAGGCACGCAAGTATGTGGACGAAAACAAGATCGAGGCCGTGGATCTGAAGTTCTGCGACTTGTGGGGACGCTGGCATCACCTGACCATCCCCGCCAGCCAATTCACCGATGAACTGATGGAACAGGGCGTTGGCTTCGACGGCTCCTCCGTCGGACTCAAATCCGTCAAATCGGGGGACATGGTACTCATCCCCGACCTCGCCTCGGGTTTCCTGGACCCGTTCTGGGACGCGCCGACCCTGAGCCTCATCTGCACGACGTTCGAAGCGGACACGCACGCCTCCTTCCCGAACGACCCGCGTAACATCGCTCGCCGCGCCGAAGACTATATGCACGCTTCGGGCATCGCGGACGAGAGCCGCTGGGGACCCGAATTCGAGTTCTACGTTTTCGACAGCGTGCGATACGAGTCAGGGGTCAACCGCGCCAGTTACGAGGTCCTGAGCCGTGAGGCGGATTGGAATAGCGCACAAGAGGGCGGACACGGTCACTACATCCCGATGCACGGCGGCTATCACGCCATCCCGCCCAAAGATCAGTTATTCAACCTGCGTCAGGAAATTTCGCGGCGGCTGGAGACGATGGGCGTCCCCGTCAAATATCATCATCACGAGGTGGGCGGACCAGGCCAGGTGGAAATCGAGACGCCGATGATGGGGCTGATCCAATCGGGCGACGCGACCATGATGATCAAATACGTCACCAAGATGGTGGCGCACCTGCGCGGACAGACGGTCACGTTCATGCCCAAGCCGCTGTATGGCGAAGCGGGAAGCGGGATGCACTTCCACCAGCACCTGTTCAAGGCGGGGAAGAATCTTTTCTACGCCAAAGATGGCTACGGCGCGTTGAGCAAGGAAGCGCTCTGGTACGTGGGCGGACTGCTCTCGCACGGCGCGGCGATCTTGGCGTTCACCAATCCGTCCACCAATTCGTATCGCCGACTCGTGCCTGGTTTTGAAGCGCCCGTCAACGCCTTTTTCTCGCTGGGAAATCGCAGCGCGGCGGTGCGCATCCCGAAGTATGCCAACCAACCCGATACGGCGCGCATCGAATTCCGTCCCCCCGATGCGACGGGCAATGTATATCTTGCGCTGTCTGCCATGCTGATGGCGGGATTGGACGGGATCAAGAACCGCATCGACCCAACCGAAGCGGGATTCGGTCCCATCGACGCGAACATCTTCGCCTGGGACGACGCCAAGCGCGCCAGCATCAAGTCCCTGCCGTCGTCACTGAACGAGGCGCTCAAATCCCTTGAAGCCGACCACGATTTCCTGCTGGAAGGCGATGTCTTCAACGAGGAACTCATCCAGCAATGGGTGGACTTCAAGCGCAATCAGGAATACTTCCCTGTGCGCAACCGTCCGCACCCGTATGAGATGAGTCTGTATTTTGACGTGTGAAATAAAACCAAAGACATAAAATAACAAAAGAGACGTCCATAGAAATGTGGACGTCTCTTTTGTTTGGATTGCTATCTTGCACTACGCTGTGACGGATACCCTTTGCGACTTTATCATCTGGACGAACGTTTTGATCGCGTCCACTGCGCCTGCGATGATGCCGATGATCAAGCCCCATTTGACGACCTGGGCGATGAGCATGGCCAGCGATTGGGCCGCGTCCGCTGTGAAGTGCATTTCGCTCACCAGCACATCCGCGGTCAAGCCGACGATGGACGGGCCTTTCAGCATGGCGTATGCCAGTACGGCGTTCCCAGCCTTGACAGCCATCAATATCAGGCGGGAACCGAATTGCCAGCGTCGTTGCTGGATCAGCCAGACATCCAGAGCGAATTGCAAGCCCCACAACAGGTTGATCCACGGCATGTAACTGAAGAACGCATCGGAGAGAAGCGGAGCGAAGAATCGCTGGTTATCTGTGAAGCCGTAGATGCCGATGTACTGGGGATAGAAGTTGAACAGGATTAGTCCAAGCACGATGAAGACCATTTCCGCCACGTGTTCGCCAATTTTCACCTGGTCCGCGTCTTCCACGTCGGGCAGGTCGCGGGGATTCCAATCCTTGTCTTCGTCTTTGCTGGTGAATTCCCAGCCCGTGCCGAAGCGCTGGATGAGGGCGAACACGAGGATGATGTTCCCGAAGGCGGCCATCATTCCGCTGAAGTACTGTCCCAGCAGTTTGAAGAAATCGCCCCAAAATTCAGCAGGTGTGGCGTTCGACCCGACCAGGACAAATCCCATTGCGATGACGGTGAGCGTGGTCAGCACCGCAAAGACAATCTTCGTCACCAGCCAGAAAATGGGGAAGAGCTGCGGGCCGATGAGGTATTGTTCGGGCAGATAGGAAGCGGCCACCGTTTCGGGATTGCCGTATTCCTTCAGTACCGCGATGGTCAATTCTTCGTCCACGGCGCGGCCTTCCCTCCTGGAGCGGTCTTCGAGCATATCCTCCAGCGCCGAGCGGATCTCCTTCTCGATGTCGGTGCGGGTCTTTTGGGGCAGTTTTCGTCCGATCTCGCGGACATAGCGATCGATGAGGTTCATTTCATTCTCCTTCTGTTATGCAAGCATTTTCTTCATGACAGCAACGATGCTGTTCCATTCTTCTTTCAGTTTGGGAAGGGCTTTCTTTCCTTCCGCGCTGATGACGTAGTAGCGACGCGGGCGGGCTTCTTCGAGCTTCCAGACCGATTCGAGCAATCCTTGCGCTTCGAGCCGACGGAGGAGCGGGTACAGCGTACCCTGATCCACTTCCAGCCCGAGGTCGGCCAGGTCTTTCAGCAGGGAGTAGCCGTACTGCGCCTCGTTGAGGCGGCTGAGGGTTGCCAGTACGATCACGCCACGGCGCAACTCCAATGCGACATTTTCGGTTGATAGGTTTGCCATATCTCTTATCCTTTACTGTATTATACTGTGTATAATACAGTATGTCAAGGGAAAAATATAATTAAAAACCAGGTTCCGTATGGAAACCTGGTTTTGCGGTTGCGAAACGTGGGTGGATTATGTTCTGCTCATGGTGACGAACACCATCGGCTTGCGTTTGGTCTGTTCGTAGAGATAACTTTTGACCGCGCCCGCGATGTCCTTTTCATTGTCCAATCCGCCGTTGCTGACCACCGTCATCACGCGTTTGCGGATTCCTGGGACGAGACGCTCCACATCCTCGGGGGCGAGAAAGCCGCGCGTCAGGACCTCGGGCTCGTGGAGCAATTGTCCGCGCACCTTGTCCACGCTCAGGTCGATAATGACGATGCCGTTGCGCGCCAATTGTCCACGCTCCTTCATAACGTCATGGTCGATATCACCGATCGATTCGCCGTCCACGAAGACGTATCCGCCAGGGATGCGTTCGCCGAGTTTCAGTTTGCCGTCGGCCAGTTCCACGATCTGGCCGTTTTCAACGACCACGATGTTTTCGGTCGGGACGCCGACCTGTTCCGCCAGCCAGGCGTGACGCTTCAACTGCCGCAGTTCGCCGTGGATGGGGAGGAAGTGCTTCGGTTTCACCAGGTTGATCAGGAGTTTCTGTTCCTCTTGCGCGGCATGTCCCGAAACGTGGATGGGCGCGATCGCATCATAAATGACGGTTGCCCCGAAGCGCATGATGCGGTTGATGGCGCGGCTGACGGTCTCTTCGTTGCCGGGGATGGGGTGCGAGGAAAGCACGATCGTATCCCCTGGTTTGACGTCAAACTGGCGGTTCGAGCCCGTGGACAGCCGTCCGATGATTGAGGACGGTTCGCCCTGCGACCCCGTGCACATGATGACGACCTTATGGTCGGGCAGGTTAAGCGCCTGGTCGATGGGAACCAGTGTTTCGTCTGGGACGGTCAGGTAGCCGAGGTTGCGGGCGATCTTGGCGTTTTCCACCATGCTGGTGCCCGCGAAGGCCAGTTTGCGTTTGTTCTTGACCGCCGAATCCGCCACCTGTTGGATGCGCGAGATCAGCGACGCGAAGGTGGCGATGATGACGCGTCCTTTGGCCTCGGCGATCACCTTGTCGAAGGCGGGGCCGATCACTTTCTCGGACGGCGTCCAGCCCGGACGTTCCGCGTTGGTCGAGTCGCTCAGGAGCAGGTCTACGCCCCGTTGGGAGAATTCCGCCAACTTCGCGTAGTCAGTAGGCCAACCATCCACGGGCGTATGATCCAGCTTGAAGTCGCTCATGTGAATGACCAGCCCTGCGCCGGTGGTGATCGCCAGCCCGACCGCATCGGGGATGGAATGGGACACGTGGAACGTCTCCACCTGGAACTTGCCGATCTGGATTTTGGCGCCTGCCTGAATTTTGCGCAGGTCCGCCTTGCCAGCGTAGCCGTTCCGCGCGAGTTTGCCCTCGATCAACCCCAGGGTCAGGGGAGTGGCGAAGATGGGGACGGGGATCTGCTCCAACACGTGGCGCACGGCGCCGATGTGGTCTTCGTGTCCGTGCGTGATCACCAGTCCGCGCACGCGGTTGGCTTTATCCAGCAGGTAGTCGAAGTCTGGAATGATGTAATCGATGCCGAGCATGTCGTTCTCAGGGAACATGATGCCCGCATCCACAATAAGAATATCACCGCCAAATTCGTAGGCGGTCATATTCTTGCCGACCTCTCCCAGGCCCCCGAGAGGGATAATCCTCAATTTTTCTTTCTTACTCATTAGATTGTATAACCTCTAGTTTCAAAAATTTTTTATCCGCCATTGGCGGTTAAGTTCCATGCTTTTACACCGCGGAGATTGGCATCTTCGCGGTCTTCGTTTCTTTGCGGTAACCGTATGCAATTAAACTTCGCCCCGACCATCGTTCTGCCGGGGTGTTCACGTGCAACATGAGTTGTGCCACACAAAACTGCCAAAGGCAGGGAAATTCAACGTTTTCACGAGTATAGCAGGGCTGGAGCGAATTGTCTATGCTTTTGACTGGCGCTTCTGGCGCTCCATCATCAGGTTGAATTCCAGCCGCTTCTGCTCGATCTCCTTCAATAGACGCGCCCGCTGGGTCGGTTCTTTCGTTGTTTCGGCTTCTTCCTTTAATACCGCCATTTCTCGCAACAACTCCGCCTCTTGCGGCAATATCCCTGCATTCTTCAAAACCGAGTAGGCCACCCGAATTTCCTCGGGCGTGTTGAAGTAGGCCGAAAGGTCAATAGGTTTGCCTGCGCCGGGCAAATTGTCGAATTCACCGCGTGCGATGGCGTCTTGGATGATCTGGTCAATGGCTGGCATGGCCTAATTTTACCCAAAATCGTCCGTTTCTACTCCACTTCTTAACCATTTCCTTGTATAACACACACAACAAAGGAGACTTCATGCAGACGAAACCCATCCTCATCGGCTTTGCCGCCGCCATCCTCATCCTTGTCGTTGCGGGAGCCTCGTTCTCGGCTGGACTTTACCTCGGCCAGCGCGGCTACGTGGACGGCCTGCGGTCCCAGCCCCAAAATAGCGGACTGCCCGCCGACAACCCGCTTCCTTCTGGACCCGCCAACGGACAGCCCAACCCGAACGGACTCAACCCCGCGAGCGGACCTCCTGGCGCGCCTACCTGGCCTGCTGATCTGATGGGACGCTTTGTCTCAAAAACAGCGGACACGATTGTGATCGAAGGCCCGCAGCGACAGTTCACCATTTCCGTCAATGCCGATACGCGTTATACCGATGAGAATGGGAACGCCATTGACCCTTCCATTTTTCAGGCGGGTGATACGCTGGCCGTCTTCGGGAGAGACGTGGCAACGCTCATCATGCGCCTGCCTCCGCGGCCGACCGCGCCGTAAATTAAGAAACCAGGTTTCTCGCAGAAACCTGGTTTCTTACACATGCGTTAGAATCGACGCATGTCCCTTTCCCCTGATTTCCTTCACGAACTAAAAAAACATTTCGCAGGCGACATCCGCTTGGATGCCGCCTCGCGCGTTCTCTATTCCACCGACGCGTCCATCTACCAGATCGAGCCGCTGGGGGTTGCCATCCCCAGAACGCAGGAGGACCTGCATGCCGCCGTGGAACTGGCCGCAAAAGTTCGCGTCCCCATTCTGCCGCGCGGTGCGGGATCGTCCCTCGCGGGGCAGGCCATTGGCGAGGCGCTGATTTTGGATTGCTCGCGCTGGCTGGATTCCATCGTGGCGATCAACCCAGAAGAGCGGACAGCCATCGTGGAGCCTGGCGTCGTCCTTGCGGATCTAAATCGTGCCGCATCGAAGTACGGCCTGCAATTTGGTCCCGACCCCGCCTCCGCAGAACGTGCCACCATGGGCGGTGTGATCGGCAACAATGCCACGGGCGCACATTCCATCCTATATGGTATGGCGGCCGACCATTTGCTCGAAGCGGACGTGATTTTGAGTGATGGGAGTTTGGCGAAGTTTGGAGAATGGGTCATGGAGGATGGAGGATGGAGAATGGAGGGCGGAAACCATGATCCATTAACCTTGATTTACGATTCCATCGATCAAATTCGCACTAAATATTCCGATGCCATTGAACAACATTTCCCCAAATCCTGGCGTAACTCCGCTGGTTATCGCCTCAATTATCTTTTGCCCTTCTCCCATTCGACACCGCCATTTTGGGAAGGTGACTATCCCTCCATTCATCCTTCATCCTTCAGCCTTCATCCTTCTATATTGGCTGGCTCCGAAGGGACTCTTGCCGTCATCCGCCGCGTCAAGCTGAACCTGGTTCCCAAACCAAAGCATACGATCCTGGGCGTTCTCGCTTACGACAGCATCCCCGCCGCCTGTGACGATGTGCCGCGCCTGCTGGAATTCCATCCGAGCGCGGTGGAGTTGATCCCGCAGATGATCCTTCGATTGGCGCGCGGCGTGCCAGCGTACGCGCGTCAGATGGGATGGCTGGAGGGTGACCCGTCAGCGATACTCGTGGTCGAATTCAGCGGGGACCGCCCCGAGGTCCTGAAAGAAACGGTGCTTCGACTGCGCTCGCCTGATGGCTCGCTCCGCTCAGCACAGCGTCGGGATGATTTGTTTTACATTGCCGAATCTCCCGAAGACCAGCCCCGCATCTGGAACATCCGCAAGGTGGGCCTGGGGATCCTGGATTCGCGTCCGCAGTCGGCGCGTCCCGTGGCGTTCATCGAAGACTGCGCCATCCCCGTGGAACGGCTGGGTGGATTCGTGCGCGAAGTGGAAAGGATCATCAAAGCGCACGGCACGGAGGGCGGCATCTATGCCCACGCTTCGGCGGGCTGTTTGCATATCCGTCCCATTTTGGATCTGAGATCGGGCGAGGGGATGCGTTCCCTGCGGAGCATTGCCGAGCAGGTGCTGGCGTTGACATTGCAATTGGGCGGCTCGATGAGCAGTGAACATGGGGACGGCATCGCCCGCGCCGAGTGGCTGAAGCAGACCTACGGCGAAGAAGTGACCGAGGCCATGCGCCTGTTGAAGTGCGCCGCCGATCCGCACGGAATTTTGAATCCGCACAAGATGTTCGACGCGCCGCCGATGGATTCGCATCTGCGTTACGGCACAGAGTACGCCGCGCAAGCATGGATGCCCGCGCTGGATTTCCGTCGGAACGGCGGATTGCAGACGGCCATCGAGCAATGCAACGGACAGGGCGTTTGCCGCAAGACGACAGGCGTGATGTGTCCGTCGTATCAGGCCACGCGGGAGGAAGCAAACTCCACGCGGGGACGGGCGAATCTGTTGCGGGCGATGATCTCGTTAAACGTTGAACGTTCAACGTTTAACGCTCAGCAATCAGACGCTGTTTTCCAGTCGTTGGATCTATGCCTCGCTTGCAAGGGCTGTAAATCCGAATGCCCCTCGAGTGTGGACATGGCGAAACTCAAGTTCGAGTTCATGCACGAGTATTACAAGACGCATCGCAGGTTGTTGCGCGATTATCTGTTCGGGTATTTCCACATCACGGCGCGGGTCTTATCGGTGTTCGCTCCGCTCGTCAATTGGGCCACCGATATCCCGTTCGTCAAACAACTTGCTGCGACGATTTTGCAGATCACACCGCATCGTCCGTTCCCGAAATTTAATTGGAAGCGGGCAAAAGTGGTGCGGACACTTGCGCCGCACGCAAGTGCAGGTGTTGGCAATCCGCAAAATACAGTGGGATGCCATCCCGCTCCACAGGTCATCTTCCTTTCCGACGCGTTCTCCCGTTACATTGAGCCGCAGGTGGAGCAGGCCGCCTTCGATGTCCTGGCCGCATGCGGTTACCAGGTCTTGGTCCTGCCCGTCGTTGGGGCAGGGGCGGGGCTGGTGAGCAAATCGTTTTTCGAATCCGCTCAACGTCACGCGCGCAGCGTGCTGGCGGTGTTGACGAGACTCGATCCCGAAGGCGTCCTCCCGGTGGTGGGGATCGAACCGCCCGAAGTCTACTGCCTGAAGAACGATTACGCCGATCTGTTGCCGTCCCACGCCGAAGAGACCGCTTCACTCTCCGCCCGCACCTGGTTGCTGGACGAGTTCCTTTTGCGCTCGGACGCGTTTAATAATTTGCGTGTAGCCAATATAACCAATCATATTTCTTCAAAAAGCATTCAATCAAAAATCAAACTACAGCCACACTGCCACCAGCGCGCCGAAGCCCCCGCCGCGGACGGCCTGCCGATCGGCTCAGCCGCCACCTTGTCCCTGTTGCAGTCCTTGGGCCTGGACGTGGAGATGCTGGACGCGGGCTGTTGCGGCATGGCTGGGACGTTTGGCTACGAAGCCGAGCATTATGAGTTATCCATGAAGGTGGGGGAGAGGGTGTTCAAGATGATCAGAGTGCAGGGAACAGAGAGTAGCGGCCCCACCCGTCCCTTCGGGACATCCTCCCCAAATTCGAAGAGTTTGGGGAGGGATGGGGAGGGGCTTGTGTGCTCTGGCGCAGCGTGCAGGATGCAAGTTACGCAGGGGACAGGGAACGAGGCGAGGCATCCGTTGGAGTTGGTGGCGGAGTGCATCCGTTCTTCTGCGCCGACAGACTGAGACAAAAATTACATCATCTGGTGCTTGAAACTTGTGTAGATATATTGTATAGTATGTATGCTTGTTATTGTGGGCTGTTTTCATAAGGTTCTAGGATAAGAGAAAATATGATGCGAAGAACCTCGGGTGCGGAGCAGTCAATGAAAAAGGAAAACGCTAGAACAATAAGCACTCCTGAAAACGAGTTCCTTGTAAGAAAGCAAGAACTCTTCACAATGAAGTTATTAATGCCGGCTCACTTCAAGGACGAATGGTTACTGTTTAAGAAAAACTGCAATAAACTCGGGCTTGAATTTGAAGACGTTCTTGGCGACCTAATCGTTCAATTCAACAACGGGGACGTTTTCTATAACCAGGGGAAATGATTTCCAATGACCCAGAAGCGTAATAAACTAGAGATAAGCGGTCAATTCCTGCATTGTCCGTTGTTCCTTTCGATAGATACGTACGAAGGCTGCACCTCGGGTTGCCGGTATTGTTTTGCTAACCCTCAATATGATAGGCAAAATCGAGGGGAACATCGACGGGAAGGTATACGCCCTACCTCGCTTACGTCTTGGGAAAGGGTACTAGGCGGTTATAGTATTCGAAACCCGATGATCGAGTACTTGGTGAGTAAAAAACACCCGGTTCAATTAGGTGCAAAAGCCGACCCATTTCCAAGGGGGCTCGAGCAAAAGGTGCTAAATACGCGAAAGTTTCTCGAATTGTGCAATCAGGTAAACTATCCAGTTTACATCAGCACCAAAAACACCGCAGAACTTCCTGCGGATCTCCTCGCCCAGGGAAATTATATATTGGGCATCTCATTGGTGTCGCACAGAACCGGGGATATAAGATTTCTGGAAAGAAATACTAGTAAGCCGCGAGAAAGGCTTGATCAAATTCCTCGCGGCGCTTTCAAGAAAGTCATCATCCGGTGGCAGCCATTCATCCCTGAATTTTACAAATCCAAAAATGGAAAGGGTCTTTTTGCTCTCTCTGAGATTAATCGTTTCTTAGACATGATCTCCGATGTGGCGGATGGCGTATCCATCTCCCTCCTGAGTTGGGGGGCTATCAGGGATCCATCAGTCCTTGAAATAGTTGGTCCCGACGATGTGGAAGATCTGGATGTAGTGGAGTTGTTCACTTATATCAGGGAACATGCCCACTTGCGGGGCATGGAATTCTATACAGCCAACTATAGGGCGTTGAGCGATTCACCGGTATGCTGCGGTTTAAGGGGGGATGAATTCGAACTAGCCACAAAGTGGGTTTGGGCATACCTCATACGGAAACTTTTTGACGGTGAGAAAGAATACCTAACGGTCGAAGATTTGAAACAGGCATTTCCTGCCGAATTGAAAGATGTGATATTCGACACCATGGATACGCCTCTCTATTCTCGCTGGGCACATTACTGTGCCAAGAAAACCACTATTTTGGAGGAATATATCAAAGATTTCACATATAACCGGAAGATGAACCCGGCGAATTTCTTCGCTGGCCTATATTCAAAGGTCGTAGACGGTGAGTTCAGGATTTATTTTATAGATTACCGTATTCTAAAAGCCTCGAATTGAAGAGGTAAAAATGAAAGCTAACGATGGAAGTTGGGACGTGAGATGTCCTGATAAACTAAAAAGACTTTTCCCCAATCGGACAGGCTACTATTTTCGGGTGGACCATAACACGGCAACAAAAGTTTTAGATATCTTATCCGAAGCATACCAGATTTCTGCACCAAAACTTAAAAAAATACCAAATGGAAGCAAGGAAAACGCTTTATATGAGTACGAGACAGGGACCGTGTTGCTGTTTCCCCGCGCTCACCTGCGGACTGTCTTTCATGAGTTTTATCACCACTTGGAGAACATGACAGACGGATTATATAACAGTGACGACCGCGAAGGCGGATTAGCCTCCTTTGCGTGGATGTTTGCGGACAAACTTTGGAAAATATTTGCGGAGAAGAACTCCGATCTGTCGTAATAGGAGAAGAGGCCTACCATGAAAAAAAAACACCCAAAACAAAATTCGCTCGAAGAGAAAAATAACATTGATGGTATCAGGCAACTCGAAGATACACCCAGGAAAACTCTAGTCAGGAGGCAAAGACCGAAGAGGGAGGGGTGTGTCAGTGTAAGTTTGGCAGGAAATACGACGACAAATCTAGCCGGGAATAAAGGGACCTCCCTTTTTACGCCAGGTGAAAAAATACCTGGCGAAAGATCGCTTATGAGGGCAGCGCTGGCAGGTAATGCAGCTACGGTACTTGCGGGCAAAGTCGCGACTTCTCTTGATGGAGACGCAATTGCTTCTCTGGCGGGCAAGCCTGGAACATCCCTCGTTATCTTGGCGAAGAAGGAGATCCCAAAAGGTGCTGTTATAAAGAAAGTGGATCTAGATGCATATGTAATCTCGGAGCCATTGACAAGCCCAGATATGGCTATCAACAAGAATATCCCTTTGGGAACGGTTGCAAAGAAAAACATACCAGCCTACAGTTTAATTGCCTCGGTTCTCCTTGCTGGAACCCCTTCGACATCTGTCTCTGAATTAAAGCTTCCCCCTGGTAGCACACTTGTAATTCAAACGAAAAAACCAATAAAGAAAGGCACTATCATACAGGAAGCTGACTTGGATGTCTCTGTCATTTCGTCGCCCATCAAAAGCCCTGATATGTATGTCAGCAAAGCGAACCTCGTGGGGAAGGTCGCAAAGGAAAACATCGAGGAAAACAGGATCTTGAAAAAAAGTATGGTTAGATAAAATGCGCCTGCATGATCTTGCATATCCTTTTGTTGTTCCTTTTGTGAGGTCGCATGTTTGGTGATATCTCCAAGTTGTTTGATCGAAATTTTGCCGTGGGGTTCTTCCTCCCAGTGTTCGTCTGGTTTTCTGCATCCCTGCTTTTGATTCATCAGTATATTTATAGGTTTGATCTCTCAGGTTTTGAACAAATTGACTACCTGGTGTGGACAACTGTATTCGGCATGGCCTGTTTGATCGGCGGTATCGTGTTCCTCGCTGCGAACCGCGGGCTGTATCGCTTCATGGAAGGTTATGGCCTTAACCCTTTAAAGTGGTTTAAGGGGTTCGAAATAAGACGCTATCGAGCCATTTGGAGAAAATTGGAAGATTTGGAGAATGAATATCAATCCTGCGCAAAAAGCGGGCAGGCGTTCCCTGTGGAGTCAAGCAGGAAGCGGGACGAGTTGGTGAGCCGTCTGGCGGTGGAGTTCCCGGAGCAGGAAGAACTCCTTTTGCCTACACCCTTTGGGAACGCATTACGCTCTTTCGAAAGTTTCCCTCGCGTTATGTATGGGCTGGATTCAATCCCGGCTTGGGGACGGCTACTGGCCGTTGTCCCTAAAGAGTATTTTGAGCTGATTGATGGTGCAAAGGCGTATGTGGATCTTTGGGTGAACCTTGGGGTGGTCTTTATATTTTTACAAATTGAGTATGTTGGATTGGTATTTGCGACCGGTCAGACATTGAATTGGTGGGTTGTAGGGCTATTGTATGTATTGGCAACCATAGCACCTGTGTGGGCTACAAGTTCAGCGTTGGAGTGGGGTGAACTGGTGAAGGCAGCTTTTGATGTATTCATACCAAAATTACGGGAAGCATTGGAGATCGAGCGACCTAAAAATAGACAAGAGGAATTTGACCAATGGCAGAATTTCAGCCGGGCGCTGATCTATCGTTATCGTGATGATTTACCAGAATTGAAGATGGATAAAGAGAACAAACAATCATCATGAAGATCTGATTTCATCGGAGCGATCGAATCTCTCTTCCTATCAAGCAATACATAGCAGTAATTTCGCCCACCATTACAGAGACCGCCCGGGCGGACGGTCTCTGTAATGGTGGGCGAAAAGATGGGGTGATGCGCCCTAGTCTTCGGCGGTTTCGACAGGGTCTTCAGGGTGCTGTTTTATTCCAGAGTTGGACGAGTTCATCGGGGGTCTTGCCGATGTTTTCGCGGTTCTTGACATTTCCTGCGAAAGTGCCTGAATCGTTGAGACGATTCTTGAGGGTACTATCGGCAATATATTTCACGTCGAGGCTCCCGTCAAGTTCGATGTTCGGACCTCAGGTTCCCAGCCCTTCGACCTTGACGGCGCGCCCAGAGCGGTTGAAAAAGATGAGCGCGTCGCGCAGTTCCTTGATGCCCAGGTCCACCGCGCCTTCGTTCTGCCCGGTGCGGGCCGCCATGTACGTCCAGTACGAGAACGGTCCGCTCCTGCCCATGAACACGAAACTCTACCTCAGTACCACGGTGGCGCCCGGCCAGACGGTGGATATCACCGCCGCCTACAACGTGACCCTGGACCCTGGCACCTACCGCAGTAACTGGAGCCTGCGCAATGCCAGCGGCGTGCTCGTCCCCATTTCGAACGGCGTGAATAACATCTTCTACACCGAGATCCGCGTGCAGGGCGCCAACAGCGGGGGCGGCACCAGCGGCGGGGCCTATCAGCCTGTTGCGAACAGCACCTGCCTGACCGTCCAGCAGAACCTGCAATCCATATATCCTACGATCACTTTTTCGGTATCAATCGAACCGTTTACCGACATCGACGGCGTGTCAGGCACTGCCTGCGTCATACGTGCCTTTGGCACAGGCGATGATTTTGTCTTTGTTGGCGATGTCGTGTCGAACATTGCTTCGACCCTCACAGGCTACATCCCGGATGCACGGTATGCAGCAAGCGGTCCAACCGGGGGAGTCGCTGGCTATCGGAATGGGAATTCCCTGGCGCATGTTTCTGTTCATTGGAATCCTGACCAGAGCGCGAATTGCCCGACCAATCAGCCAATTTCAGCCTGCCCGCTTTTGCCCAGCCAGCAGTTGTACACAGTGGAAGTGTATATGGCAGTAAAATAGCAGTCTCTACGCGATCAACCTGAACCGGGCGCCGTTCTCGCACCTGCCCCAGTGGAGACGGCGCCCCTGTGCTTCCATTGCAGATCGAAGGAATTGATAAAATGGAAATCACCATTGCCTCTTTGATTTGTTTCATCGGCGTATTTTTTCTAGTCGTGAGCGCCTTCATCGCGGCCAGTATGCGCATCGTCCGTGAGGATGCGCGTCTCTCCGTCTACCGTCTTGGACGGTACATCGGCGATAAGGGACCTGGCATCATCCTGCTCATCCCCTTCATCGACAAAGGGGAACTCAAAAAACTGGGCGGGCCTGACGCGCACGAACCCAGCCGCAAGTACGTCGGCGCGGTGGGTGAGACGCTCACTCCCGTCTTCCGCGATGGCCGCGTCCTGTTCTCCAGCGGGGAATGGGATGCCATCAGCCAGGCGCCAATTGCATCGGGACGGCGGGTGCGCGTGGTGCGGATGATCCTCGAAGTGGAAGAGGAATAAAAGGTAGTGGCAATAAGTAAGTGATGTGGTGCGGACACTTGCACCTGGCGCAAGTGCAGGTGATGGTATTCCGCATACCCGTGATTTGGCGGGATTCCATCCCGCACCACAAAAGCCATCACTTACACTGAACCATTACCAAGGATTAATAATGGCAACGAGAATTAGAATTATCGGAGTACCCGTGCAGGGAAATCGTGAAGTTTGGGTCGTGGATCACGTTTTATGGTGGCCAGTGGAAAAGTATGTTCAAGAAATCGGGCACGAAGATGCCATCCCTGGATTTCGTGAAAGCGTTGACAGCACGCTCTATTTCGACTATGTGGGCATTTTCAACAAGGAAGAGTTTGTCCGCTTGAACGACAGCCACAAGGCTGAATTTCTGGCGGATGCCCGCAGGAAACCCGTCCATGCTGAACAGCAAAAGCGCATGAGTGATATTGACGATTATCTAAAACAGCGTCAGGATACCAAATGGATTTTGGTGGAACAGTATGAATGGGAAAGCGGCATGAATTGAGAGTTTCCAGAACGCAAGAGCCTGGAATCATCTCATTGAGAGCCTTCTCGCAAAGGTGAATCATATGTTGAATTATGTCCGTAACCACCCCTACATTATCGCTTTCCTCCTTGTTTTTCTGCTCCTGTTTGCCATTGGAATCTTCGCATTGGATGTCTCGTGGAGCGAGGCGCTGATCGGGTCGGCGGTACTGTCCGCGATCGGCGTGGGCGGCTATTGGTGGAAGGAAGTGGGATTGGGGTAGGAAATGGCGCCGCGGCCAGAATGGGGAGAAGCGCAATAAGTTGAGAGACGATCATCCACGCCAGCAGAGCCTTGCCGTGCGGCGTCTTTGCGGAAGCGGAACCGTCGGTCTGAGACATGGGTGTCCTCGCTATGGAAGTGGAATGGTGAGATGGGCTTATTATATGGCAGAATGCCAAATGAACGAGCGGTAGTAAAATAGCCCCCAAGGAAAAAACCATGAAAACCAAAATACTCTCTCTATTGCTCGTCGTCTTCCTTCTCTCCTCCTGCGCTCCCAAACCCGTCATCCTGACAGGCGCCGACCGCGAAGCCGTCCTTGCCTTCTCCGAATCCATGACCGATAACCTGCTGGCAGGCTTGACAGCGGGCGACTACGCCGTCTTCTCGCGTGACTTCGATGCCGATATGCTCAAGGCCATGACCTCCGCCCAGTTCGACGCCCTCAAAGCCGATCGGGATGAAAAGGTCGGCACCTACATCTCCCGCACCGTCACGGACGTCTATCAGCAGGACGACTTCTACGTGGTGGTGTACACCGCCAAATTTGAGAAAGAAGCGGAAGTCCTCGTCCGTGTGGTGTTCCGCCTCGCCGATCCGCATCAGATCAGCGGGTTGTGGTTCAGTAAATAGGGGAGACTTGCTCACAACCCCAATGTGATCCCCGCCGCCATGATTCCAACATCAAGGCACACATACACAATGGGAAGCGACGTCAGAATCCATGCCTGTTTTTCCTTCCGTTTGGCATACGCGAACCACGAAGCCGCCAGTGGAATGAGCATCAACAGGGGCGAAAGGAATATGGCGAACATTCCGAAGGATACCTTTCCATCCAAAAGATAGCCAAACACCCCGATAGCCGCCGCGGCAAGAATGGTCAGGATGCCCAGAATCTGGGAAACGATCATCCATGCCAGCAGGGCTTTACTGCGCGGCTTGGGAGAATTCAGGCTGGCCGATTCCGTGCTTTCTTGATTTGTCATGGGAACCTCTCACATTGTGGGATATGGAACAAGTATAATTGAATAACTCATCCTTGCCACCTTCCATTAACCATCCTCCATGAAACTTCGCCCTCTCCTCCTCTTCCTCCTTTCCACCATCCTGCTATTCCTCGGCTTCGACCGCAACTACCTGCACCTTGTCCCCGCCGAGGCATTCGCCAACTTCGACAAGGGGAGCGAGAGCCTCGTCATCGGGCGCATCGTCTGGGCGGGGCAGCACGGCTTCTTTGCCGATGGCGCCCTGCTTGGCACAGGTGACGCCCCCACGCCCATCATCGGCGATGCGGAGTTCGATTATCAATACAAGACCTATCTTGCCGACGGCGAATTCCAAACGTACATGCTCTACAGATCCCAGAGCGGGGGACAGGCCTGGCTCTTCAGCCTGCTCGACACGTTCAGCCCCTTTTCTGCCTCCACCAACCTGCGCCTCTTCCGCATCTTCACCGCGCTTCTCACCGCCCTCACGCTGGCCGCGCTGGTGCTCTGGTTCGACTCGCAATTCGGTCTCGTCACCGCGCTCACGGTTCTGTTCACCAGTCTCGTCTCGCAGTGGCTGACGCTCTATGGCCGCAATCTTTTTTACTCGGTATGGGACTACTTCCTCCCGATGGTGGTTGCCCTCTATCTGCTGGACCGTGAATCGCGCGGCCGCGCCCTCTCGGAAACTCGCTTCTATCTGACCGTCGGCCTGCTTCTCTTCCTGAAAGGTTTCCTCAGCGGATACGATTTCCTGCTCCCGCCCATGGGAATGGTGGCCACCGCCCTCATTTATTACGCGCTC